>CANPZO010000010.1 GCA_947589005.1 uncultured Clostridia bacterium
CCTTTGTAGCTCAGTCGGTAGAGCAAGGGACTGAAAATCCCTGTGTCACTGGTTCGATTCCAGTCGAAGGCACCATACGCGGGAGTGACTCAGTGGTAGAGTGTCACCTTGCCAAGGTGAAAGTCGCGAGTTCGAATCTCGTCTTCCGCTCCACCGCGCCGGAACAAAGCCTGTCTTTGTTCCGGCGCTTTTTTGTGCTTAATAATTTATCCTCAAATTAATAAATAATTTACAGCGGAGCTCTTTACAAATCGGCGGCCATAGTGTATAATAATAAAGTGTGCAAAGGGACGCCGTTTGTGTTGAAATTGGCGCCTTTTGTGCCGGAAATATGGATTTTTGAAAAATCATCTGCGGAATATTATACGGATTTTTGCGCGGCGCCGGCGGCGGAAAATCGGAAAGGCGGTATTGCTGTATGTTAAAAAAGAAAAAGGACGCCGTCGAGAGTAGGGTCAAATTGTGGAGAGGGAAGAAAAAGGATACGGCCCTCGACGAGAGCCCAAAGACCGAGGCGGGCGTGGAGACGGCCGCGGAGGGCGAGGCGGCCCTCACTCCCGAGCAGGAGAAGTCGGCCAAAAGGTTCAAACGAAAAAAGACCGTAAAAAAATGGATAAAGCGCGTCATCGGCATAATTTTGCTTTTGGCCCTCATAGGCGGAATAATCTGGTTCGTGAAATTTAAAAACAGCCGCAAGGAGACCGAGGCACCCGTCCAGACCACGTCGGTGGTCACCCGCGGCAGCATTGACAGCCGCATAACCGGCTCCGGCACGGTCCAGCCCATAGAGTCCTACACCCTGACCAGCCTGATAGAGGGCAAGATACTGGCCAGCCCCTACGACGAGGGCGACCTTGTAAACGAGGGCGACGTTTTGTACCGCTTTGACGATACCGAGGCCCAGACCAGGATACAGAAGGCCCAGTCCGCCCTCCGCATCGCCCAGAACGAGGCTTCCGACGCCGCCAAGGAGTCGGCCCGCGCGGTTGAGACCGAGGCGAAAAATGTCCAGAGCGCCCAGCGAGGGGTCGAGAAGGCCGAAAGGGCGCTTGAGGATGCCCGTGAGGAGGTTGACAAGATAAACGAGCGGATGGGCAGTCTTGTGGTCAGGGCCCCCATATCCGGCGAAATAGAGGAATTGAGCGCCCGGCCGGGCGACGATGTCAGCGGCGTCCTGTGTACGGTGGCGGATTACGGCGACATCAGTACCACCGTTTCCTTCAACGGGGTACAGATACAGCAGATAAACGTGGGCGACAGGGTCAGCGTTGGCGTGCCCAGCCTTATGGCCAGCGTGGGCGGCGTGGTCGAGAAAAAGTTTTCCACCCCTCACCCCGCCAGCAACGGCACCATAATGTATTCGGTGAAGATAAAGATAGACGGCGGGTCCGTTTTGGCGTCCGGCACCAATGTGTCGGTTACCGTACATACCTCCTCCGGTGACGTGGAGTGTCCCTCCTCCGGACTTATAGTATACGCCGAGCCCGAGGAGGTCAAGCTGGAGGAGGCCGGCGAGGTGGTGGAGATACTTACCGAAAACGGCAGGACCGTATCCGCCGGCGCCGTCATAGCCCGTCTCAGGAGCGACAGCCTTGAAAAGGAGCTGGAAAACGCGCAGACCGCCCTCGAGGACGCGCGCATCGCCCTCCGCGACGCCAACGACGCCCTTAAAAACGCCAATGAGGACTATGCCGACGCCGTTGAAAAGCTCAACAGCGAAATTAGCAACGACGCGGTCAAGGACGCCCAGACCGAGCTGGACAACGCGGTTAAGGCGGCCGAGGACTACGTCATCAAATCCCCCGTGACCGGCGTGGTGCTGGAAAAGCATTACAAGGCCGGCGACAACTACGGCAGCGACAACAGCGAGAAAAACCTCATGGTGGTGGCGGATATGACCACCATGGTGTTCACAATAAATGTAGACGAGCTGGATATCGCCAACATTCAGGTGGGCCAGAGCGTCAATATCATGGCCGACGCCCTCCCCGCGGACTTCTTTATGGGCACGGTGACCAACGCCTCCAAGATAGGCAGCGCGGAAAACGGCGTCAGCGCCTATCCCGTCGAAATAACCGTCACCGAGCCCGGCAACCTTATGAGCGGCATGAACGTCACCGCCGAGATAGTGGTGGGCTTTGCCGACGATGTGCTCATAGCGCCCGCCTCCGCCGTCTTTATGATGGGCGGCCAGTACTTCGCCACCGTCGTAACTACCGCCGAGGACGGGACCGAAACCGAGGAGCAGGTGCCCGTGACCGTCGGTCTCCACAACGAAAGCTTCTATGAGATAGTGGACGGCCTCAATGAGGGCGACGTGCTGAGAGATTCGGGCATAAGCGGCGGCGACGATATGGGCGGCATGATGATGTACGGTTGGTAAGCACAGGGGAGTCGAACCCCGTGCGCGGCCGCGAAGAACCACTCGGAATATTAAGGAGCGAAAGCCATGAGTATATTAATGAGCTTTAAGATGGCCATGAAAAGCATCCTTTCCAACAAGGTGCGTTCCGTGTTGACCATGCTCGGCATCATCATCGGCGTGCTGGCGGTCATCGTGATGGTAAATCTGGTCAACGCCTCCATGATGGGTATGCGCGAATGGATGGACAAAATGGGCACCAATATCATCGAGGTCAGCATTTACCGTCAGGGCGAGACCACCAGAAACGTGTCCCCCTCGGATATGGAACAGCTGGCCAGGGATAACCCCGACGTTATCCAGTATATCAGCCCAAGCCTGTACAACAGCCTTAAGGTCAAAAACGGCAACCGGAACTTCACCGCGAATATCAACGGCGTGGGCGAACACTACGCCGAGATAAACAAGCGCACGATGAGATACGGCGAGTTTTTCTCCAAAAGCGATATAAGCAACAGGTCCTCGGTGGCCGTTTTGGGCGAGTATTCCAGACAAAAGCTCTTCGGCGGACAAAACCCCGTCGGTCAGGAGATAAGAATAAACGGCGAGGTGTTCACCGTGGTGGGCGTCCTCGACCAGATGGAAAGCGAGCTCACCGAGTGGGGCGACGATTCCGGAGTGTACATTCCCTATACCCGGGCCATGAGGCTGTTCAAAAACAACAGCGTTACCGAATATACCGTTACCTCCGTGGACGAGAACAACTCCAAGGAGGCCGAGGCCCTCATAAAAAATTTCCTTTACAACAAGTTTCAGAGAGAGGATTACTGGGTGTATAATCAGGCGGAAAGCCTGCAGGAGATGAACAATGAGATAAACAGCATGACCCTTCTCGCGGCGGCCATAGCGGGCATTTCACTGCTGGTGGGCGGCATAGGCATAATGAACATAATGCTGGTGACCGTTACCGAGCGCACCCGTGAGATAGGCATAAGAAAGGCCGTGGGCGCGAGGACGGGGACGATACTGATACAGTTTTTGATAGAGTCCGCCTCCATAAGCTGTATGGGCGGTCTCGTCGGCATAGGACTGGGAATAGTGGGCAGCGAGTTCGCCACCATGAAGATGGAGCTGCCCTCCGTGCCCATAATGGACCAGATGCCCATAATACTGTTCTCCTTCGGCTTCTCTGTGGTGGTGGGCGTGTTCTTCGGCTTTTATCCGGCCTTCAAGGCGGCCAGAATGAAGCCCATAGACGCCCTGAGATATGAATAAACCGCGAAAGGATATGACTGAGAGATGAGAAAACTGGTTTCGCTGCTGCTCTGCCTTAGCCTGCTGTGCGTCGGCGCGGCGGCTCACTATCCCGATATAACGGACCCGGAGCTCGACAAAATGGCCGAGACCCTGAGCGTGGCCGGGGTCATCGACGGAATGGGGGACGGCTCCTTCCACCCGGAGGGCGGCCTGACCCGTGAGCAGTTTGCCAAAATAGCCGTCTGCATACTTGGCGACAGGGAAAAGGCGGCGGCTTCGCTGGCGGCCACGGCCTTTACCGATGTTTCTCCCGACAGCTGGGCCAGGGGCTACATATCCTATGTGGCCGAAAAGGGCATAATTTCCGGCTATCCGGACGGCAGCTTCGGCGGCTCTCAGGTGCTTACATACGCCCAGGCCGCCACGGTGCTGCTGCGCTGCCTGGGATATACCGACAGTGAGATAGGCTTCCACTGGCCCGCCGACTACGTGAACAAAGCGGAGACTCTCGGCATAGGCAAAGGCTTGGGCCTTTCCGCCAACGACAGCATCGACCGCGGCCAGGCGGCGGTCATGGTCTACAACGCGCTTTTCACGGAAATGAACGGCAGCGATGAAAAGCTGATAAGCAAGACGGGCCTGACCGTTTACGAGGACGCCGTACTTTACGGCGTCAGCACGGCGGACCCCTCGGTGATGGAGACCTCCCAGGGCAGCTTCGAGACCGCCGCGGACGCCATAGGTCTTGACGGCGCGGCCGGCAAGCAGGGCGATTTGTATGTCAACAAGGACAAAAAGCTCGTCCTGTTCCGCGACAACGGCAGGGAGAGCATGGAGATAGTCATAACCGCCAGCCTCCGCAACGCCGCGAAGGGCACCGTCGATATCAGCTACAGCGGCGGCGCCGTCAGCATACCATATGGCGGCACCGTTTACCATGACGGCGGCAAGGTCACCGCCTTGGACGCGGCGGACGCCATGACCATCGGCAGCACCATGAACATTTACTACGACGACGATGGCAGGTTTTCCTCGGCGGTCCTCAACAGCTACGTGATGGAGGGCCCGTTCACCGTAACTCAGGACTACGGCCAGATATACGACCTCTTTGACATCGCGTCCGCGCCCTCCGTCATAAGGAGGGGAGTCGCGGCCTCCCTTGAGGACATAGCGCGCTTCGATGTGGTGTATTACTCAAGGGCCAACAACACCGTTTACGCTTACAGCGACAAGGTCAGCGGAATTTACGAGAAGGCCTCGCCCCTAAAATCCGCCGTCACCAAGGTCACCGTCAGCGGCAAGGAGTACGAGCTGGCCTCGGCCTCGGCAATGAATAAGCTCAACGAAAGCCCCGGAGCCTTTGCCATCGGCGACTACATAACCCTGCTCCTTGACCGTGACGGCAAGGTGGCCGACGCCGTGGACACGTCGGCGTCAAATATAAACGACCTCGGAGTGGTGCTCGGCGCCTACACGAGGATAAACGAAAGCGGAACTCAGGAGCAGGCGGTCAAGCTTTTCCTGGCCGACGGCTCCACCATGGAATACGCCGCCGCCGGCGATTACGCCAAGATGAAGGGCAGCCTCGTGCGGCTGCGCTACAGGGACGGCAAAATGGAGCTCACAAAAGTAAAGACCGTTTCCCGCTCCGGCAAGATAGACAAGGAGAACCGCTCCTTTGACGGTCTATGGCTCACCTCCGACTGTAGCGTCCTTGAGCTGGTCAGCAATCCCGAGGACGGCGAGGCCGTGGTGCGCAAGATACGCTTCGGCGATATCGAGGGCAGCGAGCTTTACGGCTATCAGGTCATTCACGCCGAGATAGTGGGCGAGATGAGGGACGTGGCTCTGCTCTATTTGCAGAACGTGAATAAGGAGGACTACCGGTACGGCCTGATAACCAAGACCTATTATATTGATAACGACGGTTCCTCACGGCGCACCAGCGGCGAGTACGACATACTGCTCCACGGTGCGAAGCAGACCATTTCCGTGGGGCGCAGGGCCTTTAATACCGAGGCTATCGGCATAAGCTACAGCGCTGCCGGAGAGGACGGCGCCGCCTCCGTCCTCTCCATCACGGACACCGTTATGATTGCCGGCGGCAGGAGCATCGAGGCCGTGGGCGTCGGCAGGATAAAGGTAGATGGTACGGTCTATAAGGCCGCGAACGATTTTGACATTTACCGCAGGAACGGCATCGGCGACTACACCCTTATATCCGCCGAGGACGCGGCGGCTCTCCATACCACATCCGTCAAGCTTTACGCTGACAGGGCCGTTAAGGACGGCGGCCTTGTGCGGCTCGTGGTGGTGGAATAGACATATCGTTGCCGGTATAGTAAAAAAGGGGCCGTAAAAAAGTCGCGCAGATCGTTCAAGGGCCGAATGATTTAATTTAAGGCAAATTTGAATGTTGTATAATCAATCAATAAAAATGAAATAATGAATTATTAATGAAGAAAATTCGCCCTTACGAGCGAATTTTCTCATTTTATGCCCTTGAACTACGGACGATTTTTTCGGCCCGGCCCCAGTGCCTCCAGATTGCACATTGAGTTTTTTTACAACCCCTTTCGTTAATTCTAATCGCTTTCCTGTTCAAGCATGGCGGCTTTACGCTTCTTTTCCGCCGCGGTCCGCCATATTATGCCCGCTATGCCCAGCACTACGCCGGCCGCCGCCACTATCTGCGACACCCTTATGCCAGGCAGCACATAGAGGCTGTCGGTCCTTAGCTCTTCGATGAAGAACCGGCCGAAGCCGTACCACAGCAGATAGACGAAAAAGCAGCTCCCCGGCACGCGGTGCCGCCTTATGAGCACCGTAAGTATTATCAGTCCGGCCAGGCTCCACAGGCTCTCGTACAGGAACGTCGGGTGGAAGGGCCCGTCGCCGTTGATTGTCATTCCCCAGGGTAGCGAGGTGGGGCCGCCGTGGGCCTCTCCGTTGACAAAATTGCCCCAGCGCCCCATACATTGTCCAAGGATGGCGCCGGCCGCGCCCACGTCGGCAAACTCCCAAAAGCTTATGCCCTTGATCCGGCAGAACAGTATGCAGACTATGATGCCGGCAATGATGGCGCCGTATATTGCCAGACCGCCCTCCCATATGGCCACTATTGACCAGAGGTCGTCCTTAAACGACTCCCACGAAAAGACGACGTAATACAGCCGCGCCCCCACTATGCCCGCGGGCAGGGCCCAGAGCAGAAAGTCCAAAAGGTTCTCCGGGTCGCCGCCCCGACCCTTGTACAGCCATGAGCAGAGCACAAGGGCCAATATTACTCCGGAGGCAATGATTATGCCGTACCAGTGTATCCCCCCGTCGCCGTAGTGGACGAGTATGGGGTCTATTTTAAAGCTCAGCCCGAGCTTCGGAAAAGCTATGGTGTTCATATGTGTTCTCCTTACGATAAAAATATCTGCTAAGCACAGGGTTCGACTCCCCTGTGCTTAATCATTATACATCTTTTTCCTTTCGCTGTCAACAGTAAAATGCCGGAGCCTTTGACCGTAATTGCGGTCATTTTGCCGGTTTTTACTAAAAATTTTCACGCAAAAAATACGGCTTTAACACTTGACTAAAACGTCAAAATGAGGTATAATGTACGTGCTTGATTTGACAGACAGGAAGGTGCATATTTGTATGAATTATCCCGAACTCCCACAAAATTTTCTCCCGCACGTTACCTATATCGCTTGTCAAAAGCCGAGGGATAAAAGCTGGGTGCTGGACCGCTGGCTGGACCACTGGGCCATTATTATAGTTCACGAGGGCTCCATAAGCTGCGAGATAGACGGCGCGCTCAACACCGTCAACGCGGGCGAGGTCTTTCTCATCGCCCCCGGCGTGTGGCGCAAAGCCTGGGTAAATTCCGAACGCTTTGTCATTTCGGCTCTGGATTTTCAGGCGCCCCATTCCCCTTCGCCGGCCAAGACCGCGATTTTCAAGCCCTCCAGCATCAACGCTCTTATGGATATACTCCATAAGATGAACTATATTTATCTGTCACGGCCCGCCGGCTTTCAAATGGATTTGAACGGTATGCTGATACTTTTTCTCTCCCACCTGTTCAACAAGAGCGAGCTCAAGAGCGCCCACCCCGCCGTGGAGAAGATGAAGCGTTACATCATCGAATACTATATGCACCCCATCACCGCCAAGGAGCTGGCAAATCTTGTAAATCTGGATCCTGCCTACTGCGGCAAGCTGTTCAAGGCGGAGCAGAACTGCTCCATACCTCAGTACATAAACAAGGTGCGCATAAAGGTGGCCTGCAACCTGCTGGACCAGAGCGGCTACTCTCTGGACGAGATAGCCTCCATGTGCGGCTTTTGCGACAAGTTCCACTTGGGCAAAAACTTTAAGGCCGTCATGGGCGTGTCGCCAAAGAGCTACGCAAGAATGAAGGCCATGGAAAACTGATTAGTAAAAGAGGTTGTAAAAAACCACTATGTAATCTGGAAGCATGGGGCTGTCCAAAAAATCGTGCAGAACGGCGTCGGAACAAGCGTTGCATCGCTTTATGCAATTTTGCAAAAATTGCATAAAGCGATACCGAGTTTGCGACGACGTAGCGTAACCTTTTGCGAAAAAGGAGGGGCAAGCCCTCGAGTGACGGCTTTTCCGTAGGAAATGTCGGAACGGAGACGGGCTTTGCCCCGACGCCGCCGAGGGTGATTTTCGTTCGTAGTTCAAGGGCATAAATTAATAAGAAAAACCGTCTTTTTCTCGTAAAAAGGCGGTTTTTCCACATTAATTCATAGTCTTGATTCTATTGCCGGTTTTTTATCGCATAAATTTGCCTTAGATAAAGGCTTTCAGCAAAAATGGGGTCCCCACAAAACGGCGAAGCCGATTTTGTGGGGAAAAGGAGTCACAGCGAGGTAAGCCGAGTTTCGATTAAAAAATCGAAACTTGCGATACCGAGCTTGTGACGACGCCGATCTGCGCGACTTTTTTCCAGCCCTAATCCTCCAAATCGCACATTCGGGTATAGTACCAGCCGTCCGCCAGTTTATAGGCTCGGGCGGCCGGCTCGATAAAACGCTCGGTAAAGCTGCCGGGGTTGCCGCGGGGGGCGTAAACTACGGCCTCGCTGCCGCTGCTGCCATAGGCGAACACCGTCATATTTTCCGTGACGGTTATGCTGTATATCTCCGCCACGCCGAAACGGTTAAGCCCGTCCACCGCGTCTCCGGTGTAAACGTCCCCCCGGTTGAAGGTCACGGAATCCGCGTCGGCGTCGGCATAAAATACCATCTTGGTCCGGCCCCGCTCCTCAAGCTCGGCGCGCAGAGCGAAGTTTACCTCCTCAAAATCCGACCGCTTGTCCTCAAACAGCCTTATATTGCCTCCGTCCGGAAGATGCACCACAAACATGAGTATCAGGGACACAACGGCCGTTGCCACGGTAAAGCCGATGAGCAGCTTGGCGAGCAGGCGCAGTATATTACTCAGCATGGCCCTTCCTCCTTAGTTTACATAATATATGCCAGCAGCTCCGGCACTCTTTCCAAAATCGGGGCAAAGTCGGGGAAGTCCCGACGGACGCGCTCTATGCACCTGCGGCAGAAAGCGGCTCTGACAGCCGTGTCCGCCCGAAGGGCGCTCTTGTGCCCCCAGAGGTGAGTGGCGTCGCTCTGCTCCCTCAGACCGTCCGACCGCAGGAGGGTGCGTATCTCCTTGCCCTTTTCGGCGGCGCACATGGACAGCAGGCGCTGCTCGGCAAAGACCATAGGCACCACGACGCTTGGATCACCCAGAAGGTTTTCCATAAATTCCACGCTCCGCCTTACGTAATAGTCGCGGAACGCCGGATCCTTTATGTACAGAAAGGCTGTGTTGCAGGGGAGGACCGTCCGGTCCCAGTCGGGGAAGGTATAGCCCTCCCTCATGCGAAAGCGTTCCGTGTCGGGGTAAACGTCGGGCATAAGCTCCTCACGGTGGGCGGCGACGATATCGAACCCTTCCAAGTCGGAGCAGCCGCGCCATATTATCATGTCCGTGTCTATCATGCACACCGGCCCAGGTATGGAATTAAGGGCCCAAAGCTTGCCACCGGCCCAGAACAGAAAGGGATCTATCCCCTCCGGCACGGTGTCAAGAGTCTCGGCAATGCCCCCGTCCCAAAGGGGCTCAAGACCCCGCTCCTTCAAATATTCGGCCCCGGCCCCATCGGTGACCATGGAGATAACGCCGCCGTTCCCGCGCCAGACAAGGGCCGACAGCATCATGGTCAGGAGCTCGAAATCCTCCATGTAAAATTCTCTGCCCCCGCGGGCAAAAAAAGGCTTTGTCCACAGGGAGTGTATCGCCCTCATATCAGCTCCAGGCCGTAGCCGAAGGAGCCGCCGCCGCTTCCGCTGCCGGAGCCCGAGCCGCTGCCGCTGCCCGAACCGGAGCCCGAGCCCGAACCGCTGCCCGAGCCGCCGCCGTGATTTTGCGCGGGGAACAGCCGCGAGGCCACGTATTCGTCCTCCTCACGGGTCAAGGCCAAATTCATGGCCAGCCGTGCCGAGGGAGGGAACCTGTGCCGGCTAACCCTGCCCTTCAGGGCGGCCTCGGCCTCCTCCACAAAGGGGGCGTACCTGTCCTCGAAGTACAGCAGTCCCACGTCGGCGGAGGAAAACCTCCCCTTAAGCTCGCTTAATATGGCGTCCATTCCGCCTACCGGCCTGCTCCTCCGGCCGCCCAGCGGGAAGGGCGAAAAATAGCAATCCTTAAGCAAATATGTATAACAACGCTCGTCAAAAAACATAAGCAGCAATTTCATTTACGCACACTTTCCCTCCGCAAGGTATCTACTTATAGTATATCAAAAATCTGGAAAAAAATCAATAGAAAAAAAATATTTACAATCCGTTCACAAAAAAACTGAAAATTTGTGCAACAAAATATAAAAAAGGACTTGCATTATTGGTAAAATTTGAGTATAATATAGATGGGTCAGGAGAAGACCTTTTGACAAAATTTTAACAGACTTGGATTTGATATTATGGCTGAAAACCCGAAGGTAAAAATAACCATGGACGGCGGTCTCGGAGAGATAGAGCTTGAGCTTTTGCCCGAGGCGGCGCCCATAACCGTGGCCAACTTTACGAAGCTGGTGGGCGAGGGCTTTTATGACGGCCTGACCTTCCACCGCATAATCAGCGGCTTCATGATACAGGGGGGCGACCCCTTGGGCAACGGCACCGGCGGCAGCAGGGAGCGCATAAAGGGCGAGTTCCGTCAAAACGGCGTTGACAATCCCATAAAGCACACCCGGGGCGTTATTTCCATGGCCCGCAGCATGATGCCGAACTCCGCTTCCAGCCAGTTCTTTATAATGCACGCGGACGCGCCCCATCTTGACGGAGCCTACGCCGCCTTCGGCAGGGTGACCGCCGGCATGGACACGGTGGACAAAATCGCCGCGGTAAAGGTGGGCTTCGACGGACAGACCCCCGTTGCGGCGCCAAAGATTTTGAAGATGGAGTTAATTTAGTTAATAAATTGTTCTCGCAACAATTATTATAAATTTATAAACGAAAGGATGTTTTTCCAATGGCAGTAAAAGTTGCAATCAATGGCTTCGGCCGCATCGGTCGTCTGGCTTTCCGTCAGATGTTCAAGGCTGAAGGCTACGAGATCGTTGCCATCAACGACCTTACGGATCCCAAGATGCTGGCGCATCTTCTCAAGTACGACACCGCTCAGGGCGGCTACTGCGGCCGTATAGGCGAGGGCCTTCACACCGTTGAGGCCGGCGAGGATTCCATCACCGTTGACGGACACAAGATCACCATATACAAAGAGAAGGACGCCGCCAATCTCCCCTGGGGTCAGCTTGGCGTTGACGTAGTTCTCGAGTGCACGGGCTTCTATTGCTCCAAGGAGAAGAGCCAGGCCCACATCGACGCCGGCGCTAAGAAGGTAGTTATTTCCGCTCCCGCGGGGAATGACCTTCCCACCGTTGTATTCGGCGTAAACGAGGGCACTCTTAAGGCTGAGGATACCATAATCTCCGCCGCCTCCTGCACCACCAACTGCCTCGCTCCCATGGCTAAGGCTCTTAACGACTACGCTCCTATCCAGAGCGGTATCATGTCCACCATCCACGCCTACACCGGCGACCAGATGATACTTGACGGTCCCCACAGAAAGGGCGACCTCCGCCGTGCCCGTGCCGGCGCCGCCAACATCGTGCCCAACAGTACCGGCGCTGCCAAGGCTATCGGCCTGGTTATCCCCGAGCTTAACGGCAAGCTCATCGGCTCCGCTCAGCGCGTGCCCGTACCCACCGGTTCCACCACCATCCTTACCGCCGTTGTAAAGGGCGCCGACATCACCAAGGAGGGCATCAACGCCGCCATGAAGGCCGCTTCTTCCGCCTCCTACGGCTACAACGAGGATCCCATCGTTTCCTCCGACGTTATCGGCATGACCTACGGTTCTCTCTTTGACGCAACCCAGACCATGGTTGCCAAGATAGCCGACGACCTCTATGAGGTTCAGGTGGTTTCCTGGTATGACAACGAGAACTCCTACACCAGCCAGATGGTTCGCACCATCAAGTACTTCGCCGAGCTTGGCTGATTAAAGACGGTTTGAAATACCTTTAAATGATATGCGCCTCCGCTTTGGGGGCGCATATTTTTGTGCGGGAAACGGCGCTTTGCCGGCGCAAAATTTTTTCACAAGAAATTAACATTAATAAACTTGCATTTAATATACATAAATGCTATAATTATTATGAGTTTTAATGACATCAACACAAAGAGGAGATGTTTTTATGAATAAAATTACGGCGCTGCTGCTTACGATGGCGCTGCTGCTCACTGTCATGCCGGCGGTGAGCCTTGGAGCGGACACGGACCTTGACAGCGGCCTTTTGCTTCATTACACCTTTGATAACGACGGCTCAAAGCCCTCGGTCATAAGGGACGTCAGCGGCCACGGCAATGACGGCGCCGTTATAAACGTGACTCAACAGGTCGGCGGCGGCAGACCCGGGGAGGGACAGCAGACCGTCACAAAGGAGATAACCGTTGAAAACGGAGCGGCGGTGTTCCCCGGCGCGGAGTCCGTACAGGGCGGCGGCGGTCCCTGGGGCAGGAGCAGCTTTGTCAACGGCGCGGCCATAAAAATACCCGAGTCGGTCCGTAAAGACCTTGAGGATTACACCGTATCCATGTGGGTCAAGGCCGACAGCCAGTACGCTTACGGCGACAGGCTCCAGCGGTTTTTTGACTTCGGCGTGGGCACGGCAAACAGCATCTTCCTGCGTTACAGGGCGAGCAGCGGCGAGCTGCGCTTTCAGGACCGCGGAATAGGCGGCAGCGCCGATGACGAAAAAAGCCTTGTTTCCACCACGGGCGTCAACGGCAGGATAAACGATAATTGGGCCCTGCTCACGGTCACATATAAAAAGTCCGACAAGATACTTAAGGTGTACCTGAACGGCGAGGAGGTCCTCAGCGATACGTCAAAGTTCACCCGCAGCGTCGGAGACCTGCCCTCTCTTTCGGACGACACCTACGGTATGTATTTGGGCCGCACAATGTGGTATGCGACGACAAGCAACAATACAAACGCCGACAACCCCGAATACAAGGGCCTTATGGACGATGTGCGCATCTATGGCCGCGCCCTCAGTGCTCAAGAGGCCATGGAGCTTTACACCGCCACAAATCCGGAGGGCGACAAAACCGTCACCGGCGCCCAAAACCCCGATGACGTATATACGCTTGTGGGCACGGCCCCCTCTCTGCCCTCCACCGTAAAGGCCACTCTCGCCAACGGCTCCACCGAGGACGCCGAGGTCGAATGGGAGACCGTATCGCCCGGCAGCTATGCCGCCGAGGGCAGCTTCACCGTAAAAGGCACCGTAAAGGGCACGAGCATCGGCGTTGAGGTGAAGGTTCACGTTGTCAGCGACCCGACCGAAAGCATAAACAGCGGCATGATAGCAAATTATACCTTTGACACCGACGCGGCCCAGCCCACGGTCATAAAGGATATGAGCGGCAAAGGAAACGACGCCTCCGTGCTCAACACCCATTACAGCGACTGGGGAGTAAACGAGGACAGCCTCCTCACCGTTGAAAATAAGTCGGCGGTGTTCCCCGGGGCGAAAGAGATAAGCTATCCCTGGGGAGGGACGGGCATGATGAACGGCGCGGCCATGCAGCTCCCTAACGACTTCAACCAGGGAGTGGACAGCTACACGGTGTCCATGTGGGTCAAGGCCGACGGCGGCTACGCTTACGCCGACAAATACCAGCGGCTTTTTGACTTCGGCAACGTCGGCGGAGATTTGGACGACAGCATTTACGCCGCCTATTTCCTCAGGCAGAACCGGCTGGACGTATACGACTACCGTGACAATAACCGTGCCGGTGTGGAGCACCGCTTTGACGGGGAGGGCCCCTTCACCGACCAATGGGGAATGTTGACGGTTTCGTATGATTACGCGGCAAAGACGGCCCAAATCTATGTGAATGGCGAAAAAATCGATACCGTCGAGAATATGCCCCGAGGTCTCAGCGGCCTTGGGACCCTTAACGACAGCACCAACGGCCTTTACATAGGGCGGAACGTGTGGTCAAGGAGCATACTTGACTCCAATCCGGACTTCAAGGGCCTGATGGACAATATCCGCATTTATGACCGCAGCCTCGGCGAGGCAGAGGTGGAGGCCCTCTACGAGACCACCAACCCTCAAAGGAAAATCAAAATTACCCAAAACATCATCGTCCGCTCCTCCGTCGGATTGGAGCTGTACCGCACCACCGAGGAGGCCGAGGCGTCGGAGTTCGGCCGCTACACCGCGCGGCCGGCGGCGACGTATGTCTATGGCGGCAAAACCTACCGCCTGTCGGAGAAAAACTCCTCGCTTGTCATTGACAGAGTCACCGACTCCGACAACAGCGTAGATATAGTTTACATGGATATGTCGCCCGTTTCCGCCGCGAAGGTTTCGCTCGAGTCCTACATAGGCCGCGCACCGGAGCTGCCCGCACGGGTGGAGCTGACCTATAGCAGCGGCGACGTTATGGACGCCGAGGTAAAGTGGGAGGATGTTTCTTCCGACAAATATTCAAAAACAGGCTCTTTCAGCGTCAAGGGCGTCGCCGACGGCTTTGACGTGACCGCCGACGTGGTGGTGTATAATGTGGTCTCCGTCAGAAATCCGGACGTATACACCGTGTTCGGAGAAGAGCCCGTCCTGCCCGCGACCGTGTCGGTCACTTTCAGCCACCGCACGGGAGAAACGGTTCTTGAGCCCGTTGAATGGGACGCCGTCGCCGGCGGCCAGGATCAGGAAAGCTTTTCCGTCAAAGGACGGCTTGTCAATTATCCGGACGTGGAGGTCACGGCCAACGTGACTTACGTTATCGAGGCGGTTTTTGAAAAGACGGCCATTGCGGACACCCTGACCTCGACCCGCGATAGGGACGCAAACTACGGCGATAACGACAACCTCCAGATAACCTCCACCGGCGGCAGCGGAAAGGCGGCCTATGACCGCTACGCCTTTATCAGGTTCCCCGGCAGCGGCCATGACGCCACTCTCGGGGCAAAGGTGAAGATATTTGTACAGTATATCGAGAACAACCGCTACACCACCTACACCCTCCACGCCATAGACCCGGCTTATGACAGCTGGGACGAGCATACCCTGACATGGAACACTCAGTCGGCGTTCACCGAGCACAGCACGGAGGTTGCCACCGCCGGACTTGACTCCTCGGAGAGGGACGTGTGGCTGGAGTTCGACATTTCCGGCTATATTCAGGAAAATCCCGACGAGGACTGCTACAGCTTTTATATAACGGCCGACACCTGCGCCACCTACGCCTCCTCCCGTGAGGCGGGACAAAATCCCCCCACCATCACCTATATGACGGCGGGCCGTTTGGTCACGGTGAATTATGTGTCCGGCGGCAAGACTCTGCTCACCGAGACCGTCCCCGCGGCCAAGGGAGAGGCGTTTGACTACGCGGACAGGCAAAATATCATTGTAATGGACGGCAAGGTCTATGTGTACAGGAGCGGCGGACACATGGATATCGTAGATGACGACAACTATGTCATGACCGTAAATATGGAGGAGACCGACAGCTATGCCTTCGATGACATAAGCGTGGACGCCTACTATGACGAGGCCCCCGCTTTGCCCGCCGAGGCCACGCTCCGGTCGGGGGACTATGCTTTGACCCTCCCCGCGGTATTCGAGACAAAGGCCCTCGGCGACTATGGAACATACATGGTTTACGGCGAGGCCGAGGGGCTCGAGGTGCCCGCCACGGTCAGGGCCTACGGCAGATATTACAGCGACAAGGGCGCGCTTCTGGGCTATGCCAGCCGCGTTACGGTTAAATATTCCGACCCC
Organism: uncultured Clostridia bacterium; assembly: GCA_947589005.1. Taxonomy (GTDB): domain Bacteria; phylum Bacillota; class Clostridia; order UMGS1883; family UMGS1883; genus JAFLUQ01. Next base: position 16,002 of record CANPZO010000010.1, read on the forward strand.
GTCTCCGGCTACAAGGCCGATGATGTGGAGCTGGAGGTGCGCACCGGCGGCTCCGTTGACGAGGAGACCGTCCTCGGCTATTATCCGCAGCTCAGGAACACCGTCATTGTCTCGGGCGGCGGCGAGGTTACCGAGCCCACCCGCACGGTGACCGTTACCGGTGAGCTTTACACCGGAGTGAGCGCCAATTATTCCGCCGCTCTCGAGGGCGACGACCCGTCGGCCTACAGCGTGACGGTTTCCGCGTCCGCGGCCAACACCGGCGGCGCAAACGGCGGCCTTGCCGTCGTCGTCGCCAGATATGGCTCGGACGGAAGGCTTACGGGGGTCGATATGGAGAAAAAGGCGCTCCTTCCCGAAATGAAGGGCAGAGATTGGCTCACCGTGACCGCCGATGGCTATGACCGGACGGCGAATGAAAATATCAAAATTTACGTTTGGGAGCAGGGGACGGCCCGTCCCCTCGGCAAGCCCATCGCCGTTTCCGAGCTGCCCGACCCCCAGCGTTACAGCGACGAGGTTCTGGCCCTTATCCCCGAGTACGCCGACGTGAAGGAGAACGTCCTTCGGGCGAATAACTACTATCAGGCCACCAACAACGCCGATGCCCGCACCTTCTGGGATATCGCCGCCTATCACACCGGCAATTTGGAGACCTACTTCACTTTCGGCGGCGACGATTATCTGGATTATTCCTTCCGTTGGGCCGAATCCAGAGACTGGATGGGCAACCGCAACACGAGCACGCCAAAGGAGAACTGGACGTGGAATTATCCCTCCGGCGACAGTGACACTACCACCGACGTGCTGTTTGGCGACTGGCAGATATGCTTCCAGTCCTTCCTGGATATGTACCTTCTTGACCCCGATCGGGCCGATATCAGCCGCGTGGAAGAGGTAATGGGCTATCAGATAACCAAGTCCAACGACGACTACTGGTGGTGGGCAGACGCCTTGTATATGGTGCCGCCCATACTCACAAAGATGTACCTCAACACCGGAAACGAGACCTATATCGACAAGCTCTACGATTACTACCGGTTCTCCGCCGAGCTCATGTACGACGGCGACTGCGGCATACCCAATAAGGGCGCGACCAACACCGAAAACGGCGAGGGCTACACCACCTCCGCCGACAGATATAAAAAGAACGGCAGCTACTTCTCCGACCCGGACGACTACGCTCATCTGTTCTACCGTGACGCCGGCTATGTATATCCGCTCAGCGCCAATTCCGGCCACGAAAGCGAAAAGAACTTCTGGGCTCGGGGCAACGGCTGGGTATTTGCGGGACTGGCGAAGATAATCACCGACATCCCCGAGGACCATGAGAGCTATTCCTACTTTACAAATCTGTATAAGGAAATGGCGGCGGCCATCATCGCCTGCCAGCAGGAGGACGACGAGGGACGCGGCTTCTGGACCCAGTCCATGCTTCAGAATTATCCCAGGAGCAGCGGCAACGAATGGGGCTACGAGACCAGCGGCACGGCGTTCTTCACCTACGGCCTGTTCTGGGGCCTCAACAGCGGCCTTCTTGATGAGGATACCTACCTTGAGCCCGCTCTTCGGGGCTGGAAGTATCTGTCCGAGGTAGCCCTCCAGGACAACGGCAAGGTTGGCTACTGCCAGCAGATAGGCTCCAACGCGGCTCAGGCCACCGAGGATTGGCGTGACCAGCCCTTCGGCTACGGCGCTTTCCTGCTTGCCGGGTGCGAGCTTTCCCGCTGGGTCGGCGGCGTGGAGAAGAATAACGCTCCTTACCTTAAGCGCCGGCTTTGGGGCGCGGTCGCGGCGGCGGACGGCAGAATGTATATCGGCGGCGAGGCCATAGACTCAACCGCCTATGTCGAGGACGGAGTTCTCTACCTGCCCGTTGAGCAGACGGCGGAGGCTTTCCACTATACATACGACGCCGGCAGCGCCGACCTCGCCGACGAGGTGAACGGCGGCATCTATCCTCTCGAGGGCATCGTCACCAAGGACGGCGTGGACTATGCGCCCGCCGAGGCTTTGGCCGAAACCGTGGGCCGTTACGCGACGGACTGCGGCGGGGTAACCGTCATCAGCCGCAAGCGCACGGTGTTCTACGACGATGAGAGCGAGGCGGAAGCCTACCTCAAATCGCTGCTTGAAAAATAAGTCAAACAAAATAACCCGGCCCCGCGCGAGCTCTTTGTCCGCGCGGGGCCGCTTTACTTTAATTTACTTCATTGGATTTTTCACACACTCTCAATTCGCCCTCCATGGGGTGGACGCCGGTGAACATGAGCTGTATGCGGCGCAGCAGCTTGAAGTTGCTCTCGCCGCCGTAGACATAGACGCTGCGGGGGGCGATGTCCACCATGGCGCTCAGCACCAAATCGCTGTGGGAGTAGCGCCGCCGGTCCTCCAACGGAAGGTAGGCGGAATATTCCTCCGTTATCTCACGGCGGCTGCCGTCGTACAGCTCCACCCGTTCGCCGTCTATGACCAGATGGACGGCGATGAGCTTGCTGCCCAGACGGTGCATCCGCTTTTCGATATACTCTCCGGCGATAAGACAGCACAAATCTCCGTGGCGCTCCTCCTCGATGAGCTCCGCCGCCGCCAGACACACCGTCCGCAGCTCGCAGCGGTAGCCATCGCAGAGAAAATTCAAAACTCCCCGCGGAATGATAAAGTCTACCCTGCTCAGGCAGTCCTCGATGGGCGCGGCCAGCAGCTCCAGCCTTTGACGGAAATAGCGTTCCAAAAGCTCGTCGCTCTCCGTTGGCCGCAGCAGCTCCTCCGCCAGCAGCCGCGCCCGCTCCTCGTCCTCGCGGCTGAGCCCCAGCCGGCGGATATAGTGGCCGAGGAGCCGCCGCTCCTGTTTATCTATTATCTCGCGGGCGATTTTAAGGGCCAAACTTTTCCTCTGCCCGCGTCTGACTTTTATTGGTTGGTCAAAATCAAAATCTGAGTTTAAATCCAAATACACACCTCCAAGCGCCGCCGTGAGCCACGTCCGTCCACTGACGGCGACAACCCGTTTTCCGCCGTTCATGAGCCGGCGTTTTTATTTTAACCGCCGCACATCAGCGGTATCAGGGAGCCTGTGTCGAAGGGCGGTCCGGAATGGATTTCCATGGGACGGACGCCCCTTTCTTCCAAAAATTTCCGTATGGCGGGGCCGCTGTTCATGTGGGCAAGGCCGCCGTTTACGGTCAGAACGTCCGGGGCCGTAAGGCCGCAGGCTCCGCCGAAAAAGCCGTTCCGATAGGGCGGCAGGAGAACGCCGGAATTCTCGATCAGCAAAGCCTCAAGTCCGGCCCTTGCCGCCGCGCGGTATATGCCGGCGTCTCCGGTAACTATGGCGTTTTCGCCCACCGGCGCCGCCGAGCATTTTGCATAGCCCTGCTTTACGGGCAGAATGTTAAAGCGATTTTCAAGCAGGCGCAGCAGCGTTCTGTCGCAGACGGAGGGGTTCAACAGCGCAAAATTCCCGGCCACAACAACATTATATGCCGTATCCGCCGGATAGCTCACGCCGAGAGCTTGTCCGCCCTCGATAACGGAAAAGCCGTAGGGGGAGAGGGCCTCGCTGTAATAGGCGAAGGTGTCCGGCGGACAGACGACGTCTTTACCTCCGACGGGGCAGAGGCCCAGGTCGGCGTGACGGCGCAGCGCGGGCGGCAGAGACGGTATTTCCGGCGGGGGAATGACGTTAAGCCCCGGCGCGCAAAAACCCGACACCGCCAGCGTCACCGGCGCGGAGGGGAGATAAGGGGTTTGTATGAACATGGTATCAGACCTTCTTTAAAGCAAAATCCCGGGACGCGCCCGGGATTTTAATGTATAAGCCATGCTTACGCAAGGATTTTCTTTACCGCCGCGGCCATCTTGTCGCACTTGCAGTTGGCGAAGAACAGCTCGCTGAACTTTGCGCCGGAAACGGCGCCCTTTACCAGCTCGGGGTCGAGCTTTTCCAGAATGGAGACCATATCGTTGTAGGTGACCTTCTTGACCTCGTCCAGTATCTTCTTGTTCCTCTGCTCGGGAACGGCCCTCTCCTTGGGATAGCCGCCGCCCCACTCCTCAACGAAGAGCTTTTCGAAAACGTACTTAAGGTTCAGCTCGGCGCCCCAGCCCCAGCCCTTGGCGAAGGGGAGAGCGATGGCGTTGCCGTTGTTTACCTGGGTGAACTGATAGGCGTCCGTAGGGTCAACTATGTGGCCGCAGAGCACGCCGGGGAAGGAATTGCAGGCCAGCATGGCGCCCTCGCCGGTGCCGCAGCCGGTGACAACAAGGTCCGCCGCGCCGCTGTTTATAAGTATGCCGGTGAGTATGCCCACCTGAACATAGGTGAGCTGGGCCTCGTCCTCGGCGGTGTACATACCGTAGTTGAATACCTCGTGGCCCAGAGGTTCGGCCACGCTGCGGAGAGTGGCCTCGATAATGCCGTTCTTGGCGGCCTGGCTGTTTTCGTTGATAAGAGCGATTTTCATTGTTCATTTCTCCTTTTTATTATTAATTTACTAAGTTAATTATACACCATACTTGGCAATATTGCAAGAGAAAATTTTAATTAATTGACAGTTCGCTTTTCGCGTACTCGGTCAGCTCGAACCTGCCCCGGTCGATATGATAGATAAGTATGGGCCGGGCCTTGACGTAAAATTCCTTGTCCGGCTCGACGTCCCCGTCGATATCGTCTTCAAACTCGGAGGCAAATATTACCTTGTCATATATACGGTATATCCTCTTTTTTGTGAGCTTTTGAGCCGAAAAACCGTTGCGGCGGCAGTATTCCATGGCCAACAGCCGCACCGCGTTGGTCAGCTCGGTCTCGCGGGACATGGCGTCGGTGTAGACCGTGAGCAGTTTTTTGGCCAAATCCTCGGCTCCGCTGGTCCGTACCGAACGGACCGTGCTTTCGCTGAAGGCCGCCCTCTCCTCCGGCGTCATATCCCTTATTTTGCGCATATATCCGCCCATTTCCTCGGCGTTGTTGAAGGAATAGCCGTTGACCCCGTCCACCACCTGGTCGGCGTTCAGAGGGTCGGTCAGGGCCAGCACCGGCAGACCGGAGGCCATGCCCTCCAGCATTGAAATGGAGTTGGTGTCCGAAAGAGAGGCCGTGACGTATAAGTCGCCGATAGCCACATACGGCGGCATATCCTCATGCTCCACCCGTCCGGTGAAAATAACGCCGTCGCCCAGCTCCAGCTCGGCGGCCTGAAGCTCCAGCTCGGGCCTGACGGGGCCGTCGCCTATGATTATCAGTCGCAGCCTGTCCTCGGGGCGGACGGTCTCCTTCCAAAAGCCGAGCAGCACGTCCACGCTCTTTTCCCGCCCGAGGCGGCCCACAAATATGGCTATCGTCTCGTCGTCGGCGATGCCCAGCTTTTTCCGCAGGGCGGCCTTTTCCCCGTCGGACACCGCCCCGGGACGAAAGGCGTCCAGCTCGGCGGCGTTGTTTATGACGGTGACGGGGGTCTTTACGCCTATTTCACGGCAATACTGGGCCACCTTTTCGCTGGGGCCGGTTATGGCGTCGGCGTGTCCGGCCACAAGCTGAAAATACTGACGGGCGATTTTGGTGGCGGGACGGGACAGTATGCCGGGGGCGATGTAGTACACATACTCGTCATACATGGTGTGCATGGTGTAGACCATGGGCACGTTCAGCAGCTTGGCCATGCGTATGCCGCTCTGACCCATGCTGAACTCGGTGTGTATATGTATGATGTCGGGGCCGAACTCCCGTATCAGGTCACGGCGGTGACGGCTGATGGGCGAGGGCAGGGGATAGCCGTACAGCCGCTTGCCGGTCTTGGCGGCGGGACAGTGGAGGACGTTGTTTTCGTCCACATAATGGTGGGCGCACTCGGTGTCGCCGGTGACTATCATTACCTCGTGTCCCAGGGCCCTCAGTCCCTGAGTAAGTATTTTTATGTGCGTTATGACGCCGTTGATAAAGGGCTCATAGCACTCGGTGAACATGGCTATCTTCATTTCTTTTCTCCTTCATTTGTAATAAAGCGGTTTTTTACAGGGTCATAGGTGAAGCCGTTCTTTTCCATAAGCCCGCGAAGCTCGGCCCCGTCCTCGTCCAAATCGTCGCACAGGGCGTCGAGGGAGGGATAAAAGTCCCTCAGCTTTGTGTTGAGCAGGCTGAAAAGTATGTTTGGGTCCCTTGGAAGCATTTTTCTCAACTCCCTTGTGCTTAGCTGAATTCGGGTTTTCGCGTATTCCGAAAGCCGGTCGCCGGTGTAGCGGCGGCGGGCCGTTTTTATTTCCCGTTTTTCATGTACCGTTTCAAATAGGCCCCTGTTTTGCTGCTTTCACAGCCGCATATCTCCTCCGGCGTGCCGGCCGCGACTATCTCTCCGCCGCGGACGCCGCCCTCGGGACCCATATCGATTATATAGTCCGCGTTTTTTATCACGTCCATATCGTGTTCGATGACTATGACGGTGGCTCCGTTTTCGATGAGCCTTTCAAATACGCGGAGCAGCGTCTCCACGTCCAGCGGGTGCAGGCCGATGGTGGGTTCGTCAAACACGAATACCGTGTCCGCCTGTCCCCTCCCCATCTCGCTGGCGAGCTTCAGCCGCTGGGCCTCGCCGCCCGAGAGACTTGGCGTTTCCTCCCCAAGGGTCAGATAACCGAGGCCCAGCTCCCTTAGCACGCTCAGTCTCCGCGCCACAAGCGGCAAATCCGCGCACGCGCCCAGCGCCTCGTCCACGCTCATATCCATGAGCTCCGGAAGAGTATGGGCCCGTCCGCCGTGCTTCGGCACGCGCCGGATAAGGCCCGCGTCCCTTGAGTAGCGGGAGCCGCCGCAGTCCGGGCACGGTATCTCAACGTCCGGCAAAAACTGAACGTCCAAATTTATGGAACCCGTGCCGTCGCAGGTGGGGCATCGCAGCCTACCCGTGTTATAGGAAAAATCGCCGGCCTTGAAGCCTCTCTCCTTTGCGTCCGCCGTCCTCGCGTAAGCCTTGCGCAGCTCGTCATGAACGTCGGCATAGGTGGCGACGGTAGAGCGCACGTTTATCCCTATGGGCGTGGCGTCGATAAGCTTGACCTGCGTGATGCCGCCGGCGGACACTGACTTGACGTGCTTCGGCGGCTTGTCCCCCTTGACGGCCGACTCCAGCGCGGGTATAAGGCTTTCCAGGACCATTGTGGTTTTCCCCGAGCCCGACACGCCCGTCACCGCGATAAGCCGCCCCTTGGGAAAATCGACCTCCAGCGGCTTTACCGTGTGTATTTCCGAGGTGGACAGGTGAATGTTCCCGAGTGAAAACATACGCTCCGACGGAACGTGCCTCCCCGCGCTGATGACCGATTTCCCCGTGAGAAAACCGCCGATTTTGGAATTTAAATCGTTCCCAACTTCTTCAAGCGTGCCCTGCGCGATAATATTTCCGCCGCCGGCTCCGGCCTCCGGACCGAGCTCTATGAGCCAGTCGGCCGCCGAGAGAACATTAGTGTCATGGTCCACCAGCACCACCGAGTTGCCGTCGGCGACCAGGTCGCGCATTACGCCGACCAAGCCCTCCAAATTGGAAGGGTGCAGGCCGATGGACGGCTCGTCAAGCACGTACAGGACGCCCGTGGTGCGGTTGCGCACCGCCCGGGCCAGCTGCATCCTCTGCCGCTCTCCGGTGGAAAGGGTCGAGGCGGCGCGGTCAAGGGTGAGGTAGGAAAGCCCCAAATCCGTCAGGCGCTTGGCGGCGCTTTGGAAGGACTCGCGGATACTTTCCGCCATGGGGCGCATTTCCTCGGGCAAAGATGCCGGGACGCCGTCCACCCACCGTGTCAAGTCCGAAAGCGTCATGGTACAGACCTCCGCCAGCGATATTCCCCGCAGCCTCGGCGCGCGGGCCGCCTCGCTCAGCCTTGTTCCGCCGCAGTCCGGACAGGTGTCCTGCCGCAGGAACTTTTCCACCCGCTTCATGCCCTTTTCGTCCTTGACCTTGGACAGGGCGTTTTCCACCGTATAGGTGGCGTTGAAGTATGTAAAGTCCATATCCCCGGCCGCGCCGCTGGTCTTATTTTGATAGATGATGTTCTTCTTGACGGCGGGGCCGTGGAAAACTATGTCCCGCTCCTTTTCGGTCAGCTCTCGGAAGGGCACGTCGGTGCGGACGCCCATTTCACGGGCGATATCCTTCATCAGCGACCACATCAGCGTCTGCCACGGGGCCACCGCCCCCTCGTCGATGGACAGGGATTCGTCCGGCACCAGCGTCGATTCGTCCACGGTGCGGACGACGCCCGTGCCGTCGCATTTTTTGCACGCCCCCTGACTGTTGAAGGCCAGCTCCTCCGCGCCCGGCGCAAAAAACCGTTCTCCGCACACTGGACACACAAGGGGCAGCCCCGCCGCGACATTGAGCGACGGCTCGGCATAGTGACCGTTCGGGCAGCGGTGGGAGGCCAAACGTGAAAACATCAGCCGCAGACTGTTCAGCAGCTCCGTCCCCGTCCCGAAGGTGCTGCGTATGCCGGGGACTCCGGGACGCTGACGCAGGGCCAGCGCCGCCGGAACATACAGCGCCTCGTCCACCTGGGCCTTTTCCGCCTGAGTCATTCTTCTGCGGGTGTAGGTGGACAGGGATTCCAGGTAGCGCCTCGAGCCCTCCGCGTATAAAATGCCCAGGGCCAGGGAGGATTTGCCCGAGCCCGAAACTCCGGCGACGCCCACGATTTTGTTGAGAGGAATGTCAACATCTATGTTTTTAAGATTGTGTACCCGTCCGCCGCGGATTTTTATTTTGTCCGGCGCGTTTTGATTTTCCTTTTTCAATTTAATCCGCTCCCGCAATTTTTTGCTGACGCCTATATATTTAAAGCTTTAGCTTTATTGTACCATAAATTCGCAAGAATTTACGGTACAATTGCGCATCGCCGTTTTCGAGCCGCAGGCGAGAAAAATTTCGGCGGCGCATAAAATCAGAAGTATAATAGAGCTTGTCGAAAAACAAAAATGTAGCTTTGATACTGTAGGGGCGGTCATTGGCCGCCCGCCATCAAACGTTTATATTGGCAATGATAAATGATATTACAATCAAATATATCCATAAAACCGTATATTTGTCGCCGTAAATCTGTGTAAGCGGGAGCGCAATGCGCTCCCCTACAAAATCCGGCAAAGAAATCGACTTTATCGACAGTCTGAATAAAGCTTTAGCTTTATTGTACCATAAATTCGCAAGAATTTACGGTAAAATTGCGCATCGCCGTTTTCGAGCCGCAGGCGAGAAAAATTTCGGCGGCGCATAAAATCAGAAGTATAATAAAGCTTTAGCTTTATTGTACCATAAATTGAGAAAAATTGCAATAAGGTTTATCGCCGAAACGTAAGTTTTTCCGCCCGCGGGGTAAAGCGGCCCAACACGGGATTTTTGAGGATTTGAAAAATAAATGTTGATTTATGGAAACAAACGTAGTATAATATATAATGAAGTTTTATAGTAAGGCGGTAGTTATCATGGACGAAAGGGTAAAAACTGTTGTAAAAATCAATAATGCCGAATATACTATTGTCAGCACGGCCCCGGAGGAATACGTGCGCAGCGTGTCATATTATGTGGATAAAAAAATAAGGGAGATGGCCCAGCATGACCGCAGGCTTTCCACGTCCATGGCGGCGGTGCTAGCCTGCGTTAATATCGCGGACGAGCTGTTCCAGCTCAAGGATGAAAACGCCGATATGTCAAAGCGCCTGGTGGAGCTCACCGACGAGGCCGGAGAGAACAAGCTCCTGTTAGACAAGCGCACCGCTGAAAACACCAAGCTGGCCAATGAAAATCAGGCCCTCCGCATCAGCATCGCAAGGCTTGAGACCGAGCTTAAGCACGCCGCCAAAAAGTAATGGGCGGACTTAAAACCGAGCTTCTCGCTCCGGCGGGCGGCGCCGAGGCGCTGAAGGCCGCGGTGCGCTGCGGCGCCGACGCGGTCTATGCCGGCGCCAAAAGCTTCAGCGCCCGTCAGAACGCGGAAAATTTCTCCGACGAAGAGCTGCGGCTCGCGGCTCGCTTTTGTCATGAGAGGGGCGTAAGGCTGTACCTGACGCTTAACACTCTTATGAGGCCCGGAGAGGAGCCGCAACTGTCGAGGCTTATCGCGGCCTCAGCGGACGCGGGCGTGGACGGGCTCATAGTTCAGGACCTTGGCGTCGGGGAGCTGGCAAGGCATATCTGCCCCGGCCTGCCCCTCCATGCCAGCACCCAGCTCAGCGCCCACAGCAGCGGAGATGTGCTTTCCCTTATGGAAAAGGGATTTTCAAGGGTGGTGCTGAGCCGTGAGCTTTCAATGGCGGAGATAGAAAGGATTTACGCCGAGACCGGCTGCGAGCTTGAGGCTTTCGTCCACGGAGCTCTCTGTGTCAGCTTTTCCGGCCGCTGCCTGATGAGCAGCTTTATCGGCGGCCGCAGCGGTAACCGAGGCTGCTGCGCCCAGCCCTGCCGCCAGCGTTACGGCGCCGAGGGCCGCGGCGGTTACTTCCTGAGCCCCCGCGACCTGTGCCTTGTGCGCCGTCTGGACGATATGCGGCGGGCGGGCGTGGTCAGCTTCAAAATCGAGGGCCGTATGAAAAGCCCCGAATACGTGGCCGTCGTGACCGATGTTTACCGCCGCGCGCTGGACGGGGAGCCCGTGACCGCCGACGACGAAAAACGTCTGAGGGACATATTTTCCCGTGGAGACGGCTTTACCGAGGGATATTTTTCCGGATTGAACACGCCGGAAATTTTGAACATAAAAATTTCAAATGACAACATAACGTCCGACGTGCCAAAGGAGCTCCTGTCCGAGGCCAGAGGTTTGTATCGCGACGGGAACGAACGCCGGAGCGTGGCCTTGGATTTGCGGTTCCGCGCCGAGGCCGGTGAGGGTATGCGGCTTGAGGCGAGGGACGGTGACGGCAACAGCGCCGCCGCGGAGGGCGAGCCTCCCCAGCCCGCCCAAAGGCTGCCCATGACGGCCGAAAGCGCCGCCCGCAGCCTGACAAAGACCGGAGGCACACCCTATTATGTCGGGAGCTTTTCGGCGGATATAGGGGAGGGGCTTTTCGCTCCGGCCTCGGCGCTGAACGCCCTGCGGCGGGAGTGTCTGGACAAACTGACCGAGCTGCGCGGACGGCCCCCGAAAAGGGAGATTTACGCATACAGGCCGGAGTATACCGGCTTTAAGGCGGAAAAGCAGGCGCTTTACGCCGCCGTTTCGATCCCCGCGCAGCTTCCCGCCGCCGAGGGCGCGGACAAAATAATAATCCCGATAGAGTTTTTGGACAAAATTCCCTACAATGTAAAATATATACCCGCCCTGCCCCAGATAATTACGGAGGCCGCGGCGGTAAAGAGGCGGCTTGCCGCACTGCCGGCGGGGACGGAGGTCTATGCCTCCACGCCGGGCGGACTGCGGCTTATCAGGGAGGCCGGATGCGCGGCCAGAGGGGACTTCGGCCTGAACGTGAGCAACCCCGCCGCCGCCGGTCTGCTGTCGGGGGAGACCGTGAGCCTGACCCTTTCGCCGGAGCTGAGCCTGCGGGAGATACGGACCCTGACGGAAAACTGTCCCGTACCGGCCGAGGTAATGGCCTACGGACGGCAGACGGTCATGGTCAGCCGGGCCTGCATTATCCGCGGGGTACGCGGCGTATGCGACTGCCGGCCGGTTCTGCTCAGGGACAGGACCGGGGCGGAATTTCCGGTCATTGGCGACCCTGAGACCCACATAAACAGGATATTCAATTCCCGTCCCACCTTTATGGCCGACCGTCTGGACAGTCTGCGGCGCTGCGGCGCTGCGGTCTTGCGGCTGACATTTACCGACGAGGAGCCGGAGCGTGTGCGGGAAGTGATAGAAATGTACAGGCGCGGCGGCGACGCCCCGGCCCTGTTTACCCGAGGATATTTTTAGACATATAAATTTTAAGGAGGACATTTTTATGGGCAGATTATTCGGAACGGACGGCGTCCGCGGAGTTGCCAACAAGGAGCTGACGGCGGAGCTGGCTCTTAAAATAGGACGGGCGGGGGCATATGTGCTCAGCCGGGAGAAAAACGGACGGGCGAGGATACTTATAGGCATGGACACCCGCATCAGCGGGCCTATGCTTGAGGCCGCGCTTGTGGCCGGAGTGTGCAGCGTTGGGGCCGAGGTGGTCTGCCTCGGCGTGGCGCCCACCCCGGCGGTTGCCTATCTCACCCGGACTCACGGCTTCGACGCGGGCATAGTTGTTTCCGCTTCACACAACAGCTATGAGTTCAACGGCATAAAGTTCTTTAACTCCCAGGGCTACAAGCTCCCCGATTCCACCGAGGACGAGATAGAACGGCTCATACTTGGCGAGGCTGAAATGCCCGAGCTGCCGACTCACGGCGGCATAGGCCGTGTGAGACGGGCGGAGCATATGGTGGAGGAGTATGTGAATTTCGCCGTTTCGACGGTGAATGTTGATTTGAGCGGGAAAAGGATAGCTCTTGACTGCGCCAACGGCGCTTCCTCCGTCACCAGTCCCGCCGCTTTCCGCAGGCTTGGGGCGCAGGTGCTTGTCATCAACAACGACCCCGACGGGGTGAATATAAACAACGGCTGCGGCTCCACACACATCGAGGGGCTGCAAAGGTTCGTGGTCAACAACGGCTGCGACCTGGGCTTTGCCTTTGACGGCGACGCGGACAGGGTGCTTGCCGTGGACAACAAGGGCGGCCTCATCGACGGCGACGTGATAATGGCCGTCTGCGGCAACTACCTTAAGCAGCGGGGCCGTCTCAGGGGCAATACCGTGGTGGCCACCGTAATGAGCAATCTCGGCCTGTTCATCATGGGCGAGAAAAACGGCATAAACATACTCAAGACCAAGGTGGGCGACCGCTATGTTCTGGAGGAAATGCTCAAGAACGGCTACTCCCTCGGCGGCGAGCAGAGCGGACATATAATTTTCCTCGACCACAACACCACCGGCGACGGCCTTGTCAGCGCCCTGAACTTCGCCCAGGTGGTGCAGGACAGCGGCGTGACCGTGGAGGAGCTGTGCTCGATAATAACCATACTTCCGCAGGTGCTGGAAAACGCGAAGGTGGCGAAAAGCGGCGACGACCGCTACGCTTCGGACGCGGAGATAACCGCCGAAATAGCCCGGCTTGAGGCAAAATTCAGCGGCCGCGGCCGGGTGCTCATACGTCCCAGCGGCACCGAGCCACTTGTGCGGGTAATGCTGGAGGGTGAGAACGAGGAAGAGATAGCCGCCGACGCCAAAGCCCTCAGAGAGCTTATCGAGAAGAGACTTGGCTAAGCACACCCACGCCGCAACCGGTGATATGTCATGAATTACGACGAATTTTTTGAAAAAGAAAATTATTTCCTCCCGTGGAATGAGCTGACTGAGGCTCAACGTGAGGAGCAGCGCGCCTTCCTGCGGGAGCTGACCCTGCGGACCGGCTTCGTTTTCGGCGAGGGCTGCGTTGTCTCGCCCGAGGCCCATATCTACGAGGTCCGGCGGGCGAAGGTCGGCGACAATGTGAAGATAGCCAGCCATGCCCTTCTCCGCCGTCTGGAGCTCACCATGGGCGACGACTGCACCGTCAATACCTATGCCGTCCTACACGGAAAAATCACCGTCGGCAGCAATGTCAGCATCGCGCCGGGGGCCAAGCTTTTCGGCGAAAATCATAACTTTGACCGTCTGGATATCCCCTTTAAACGGCAGGGCAACCGCCGCGAGGGAATAATCGTCGGCGACGACGTGTGGATAGGCGCGGACGTGATAATAGTTGACGGCGTAAAGGTGGGCAGCCATGTGGTGCTGGCCGCGGGGAGCGTTGTCGTGAACGATATTCCCGACTGCGTTCTTGCCGGCGGAAATCCGGCCCGAATTATCCGCGACCGGCGGGCGGCCCTTAAGGACAGCCCCGAAACGGAAAGGCTTATTTCGGATTTTGGCGGGATAGCCCGCGAACAGTGGCGCGCCGCCGCCGAGGACTGCTCCGGCGAGCTCGGGGACGGCGGTATACGCCCATGGTGCGACGGCGCGGAAATAGCCGCCATGTTCGGTGAAAAACCGCCCTTTACCGATAGGGACAAGTATGTGGAAAAGCTCCATTCCATGGAGACGGGCGGCCACGGCTACGAGACCGTCATGTCCCTGGGATACGCCCTCGCGGCCCTTGGAGAAAAACTGCGCAAGCCCTTTGACTACGTTGACGCACTGGACGTGAGCGCCCGCCTGTCTTGCCTTCCGTGGGACAGCGACCCCTGGGACGGCGGGCATAACGCCGATATTTTGGCTTCCGCCATGTATTTTAACAGAACGATGTTTAACAAGCCCATTCCCGAAAACGAGCTTTTCGGCTGGCTGGGCAGGAACATAAGCCCTCAGACCGGAATGTGGGGCCGTGACCGGGAGGGTGATTTTCTGCTGCCGGTGAACGGCTGGTACCGTACCGTCCGTGGCAGCTACGGTCAGTTCGGTGTGCCCGTACCCTGGGCGGAAAGGACGATAGACACGGTGCTTCGGCACAAAAATTCGGAGTTTGAGTTCAACGCCTGCAATGTTCTGGACATAATTTATCCCCTGTGGCTCTGCGGCGAACAGACCGCCTACCGCCGCACCGAGGGAGAGGCATGGGCCCTGGACGTGCTGGGGCGCGTGATACCCCTGTGGCGGCCGGGCTTCGGTTTCGCCCCGGAGAAGGACCCCGTGACCCTGAAGGGCACGGAGATGTGGCTTGCCATTATATACAATCTGTGCAAATATCTCGGCAAGGAGAAGCTGCTGGGCTATTCTCCCCGCGGCGTACATAAAATCGACTGAAATACTCAACAATTTTTGACAAAAAATTTTGTTGACATTTTACAAAAATGTGATATAATACATATGACGGATATGTTCGGGAATTGAATAAATCGGTATTTTTGCGAAAATTTGCGATTGATTTTCGCTTTGTTTTGTTGTGTGTCAATTGTGTACTAATTAAGAAAAGAGGTTTATATGGCAAAAAAGTCAAAACTGAAAATCATTCCTCTGGGAGGAGTGCAGGAGATAGGCAAAAATCTCACCGTGTTTGAGTATGGCGGAGAAATTCTTGTTCTGGACTGCGGTATGGCCTTCCCCGACGACAGTATGCTTGGGGTGGACAGCGTCATACCCGATATGACCTATCTCATCAATAACAAAGAAAAGGTCAAAGCCGTGGTAATAACGCACGGTCACGAGGACCACATCGGCAGCATACCCTATCTGCTCCGCAGCATCAACGTGCCTGTCTACGGCACAAGGCTCACTCTGGGCCTTATCGAGCAGAAGCTTAAGGAACACGGCATACTCAGCGTTTCGCACCTCAACAGGGTGCAGGCCGGAGACACCGTCAAGATAAGCAATAACTTTACGGTGGAGTTTATCCGCGTAAATCACAGCATCAGCGACGCCGTCGGCATGGCCATCACCACTCCCGCCGGTACGGTGGTCCACACCGGCGACTTCAAGATAGACTGCACGCCCATACACGGCAGCATGATAGACCTGGCGCGCTTCGGCGAGCTGGGCAAAAACGGCGTGCTGGCCCTCATGAGCGACAGCACCAACGCCGAGCGCCCCGGCTACACGATGAGCGAACGGACGGTGGGCGAGAAGTTTGAAGAAATTTTCGCCAACACCCGCCAGCGCATTTTTATCGCCACCTTTGCCTCCAATGTGGACAGGGTGCAGCAGATAATCAACGCCGCCGTCCGCAACAGGCGCAAGGTGGCCGTTTCCGGCCGAAGCATGGTCAATATCATCGAGGTGGCCTCCATACTGGGCTACCTTACCATACCCGAGGGTACCCTTATACCCATCGAGGACGTGAAGAAATATCACGACCACCAGTTGGTCATCATCACCACCGGCAGCCAGGGCGAGCCAATGAGCGCCCTCACCCGAATGGCCTATTCCGACCACCGCAAAATTGAGATAACTCGGGGCGATTTGGTCATCATTTCCGCCTCTCCCATACCCGGCAACGAAAAAACCGTTTCCAACGTGATAAACGAGCTTTACAAAAAGGGAGCCGACGTTATACATCAGTCCATAACCGAGGTACACGTTTCCGGCCATGCCTGCCGCGAGGAGCTTAAAATAATACTTGGCCTTGTCAAGCCCAAGTATTTCATCCCCGTCCACGGCGAGGAGCGTCACCTCAAGCGCCACGCCGAGATAGGCGCGGAGATGGGCATCGAAAAGAAGAATATCTTCCGTATGGAGATAGGACAGGTTCTCGAGATGGATCAAAATGGAGCCAAAATATCCGGCACCGTGCCCGGCGGCGCGGTGCTGGTGGACGGCTACGGCGTGGGCGATGTGGGCAACATTGTCCTCAAGGACCGTAAAAATCTTGCCGAAAACGGCATAATCATGGTGGTTATGGCCATCGACAGCCGCACCAACCGCCTCGTTTCCGGTCCGGAGATAATCAGCCGGGGCTTCATCTATATGCGGGACAACGAGGCCATTATGGAGGAGCTGCGCCGCGTGGCCCAGACCAGCGTTCAGGACGCTCTGCTTTCCAAGCAGCACGATTGGAGCACCATCAAGGCCAACGTAAAGTCCGCCCTCAGCAACTGCATTTACGAGGGCACCCACCGCAAGCCCGTGATTTTGCCCGTAATTTTGGACGCATAAAATTGTGTGGAAAGGGGTGAGCCCGCATGACGGCGGAAACAGGCATACGTCCCATAGTTATTGACGAACTGCGGGCTCTTGCGAAAAAGCACGGGCTCAGGCGGCTTGTGCTTTTCGGCTCACGGGCGCGGGGAGACTTCCGCCGGGCCAGCGATATAGATTTGGCAGCGGAGGGCGGCGGTATTGACGCCTTCGCTCTTGATGCTGAGGACTGTACGTCAACGCTGCTTAAGTATGACATCGTTGATATGGGGCTGGAAATAGACGAAAAGCTCGGCTCTTCCATCGAAAGAGAGGGGATAACGCTCTATGAAAAAGTTTGATAACTATGCTTCTAACCTTGCTGTGCTCATGAACGCAGGGACTGTGCTTATGAATGTCAAAGACGAAAGCATGATAAACGAGTTTGTTTTAACCGGAGTAATAGGCAAGTTTGGTCTACAGTTCGAGCTTGGCTGGAAGCTGCTCAAGGAGCTTCTCCGGTACGAGGGGCTTTCGGTATCGGACAGCGGTTCGCCCAGAGAAATACTCAAGGCGGCCTACACCGTTTACGGTTTTATGAATGAGGAGATATGGCTCTCCATGCTGAAAAGCCGCAACGAGGCGTCGCACATCTATGACGGCGGCGAGGCAAGGGCGCTGGCGGATAAGATTATCGCCGATTATATCCCCGAGTTCGTTAAGCACAGGGGAGTCGAACACCGCGACGGTTTAAAGCGGTGAAATTTCCCCAATGCTTCGTTAAAAATGCTCGGAAGGCGCCAGCCTTCCTGCGCTTTTTGCCTCGCCTAAGAAAAATTTCACTCGCTTTAAACTCCTGCGGACCGTGCGGGTGGATATTTTTTCGTAGGCAAGGAAAAGGTTCCTCGGAATACTGTCGTATTCCGAGCGGTTCTTTGACGCCGCATACGGGAAAATACACCCCGCACGGCGCACGGGGTTCGGCTCCCCTGTGCTTAAGCTTCGTGACGAGGTCGCGGACAGATACAAGGACATATTGTAGCGTAATGAAAAGGGCCCGAGGGGCCCTTTTGGTTTGTTCTTACGACTTATTCGAGTTTTTCAAGTGCTCGACGCACGGCCCGAAGATCCGTCGCGATATTAAGGAATATCATTGACGCCGCCACGCTGACAAAGGCCAGTATAAAAGCGCCAAGGAGTATAAACAGTCCCGAGATGCTCCCTGACATTACTGCCAGTACAAGGCCGCTAAGAATTATTCCTATAAATACTACCCACATTATCAGCTTCATTCCCGTTATCCAAAAATCCATGCTGCTTCCGGTTTTTGACAGTCTGCCAACGAACTGGCCGAGGGCCATGTTCGCCGAGACCGCGGATTTTTCTTTTGACCTGTCAACAAAGGGCGTGCTTTGAACCTCGCGGAGCGTCTTAAGCAAATATGCCTTTGTCTCGCCCTCGGGCAATTTTGCGGCGCTGTTATAAAAATATTCGACAGCTTCTGACTTTTCCTCGGTGGACGAGGGGTAGTAAAGCACGTCGCGCCGCCTGCCGCATATGGAGCATAAAACCTTCTTTTCGCCGGTCGAGTCAATGAACAGGGCCGGAGCGTTGTCGTTGTTAATTACATTCCCGCACACGGAACAGTATTTCATATTTATTTCCTCCTCACGTTAATCCTTTTCGTACCTTACGTAGCGTTCTCCGTCCAAAATAAGGTCCTTGCCGTCGAACTCAATTTTATAAACCTCGGTGTCATAGCGTGTCTCGATTTTCAAACGGTCCCCTTCGAGATACCATTTGCCGCCGCCCGAAAATTCGTCGCCGGAAACTCCGCCGTCGCCGAAAAAGTCAAAAGCCACATAATCATATCCCTCTCTGCTCCATTGACCTATAATCTTTTTTTGGGGAGATTGTCCGGAAATGACGATTGACGCTATAACTAATGCGGCGATAACGACAACGGCTATACAGATTATAAGTTTTTTGTTCATATTCATCTCTCCTTATATTATTCTACGGTTATATCGGCAAAGCCTGTGTTTGCCGTGCTGCCGCCGTTGGCCAAAATCTTAAGCTGTAGGCCGTATTCAACGGGAATGGACACGGTTTTTGCAAGGTCGTCGGAATTTATTTCAAGTTCGCGGACGACATCGCCGTCAACAATAAATGATACAGTACGGTCAAGCGCCCGGCTTCCGTCAACATGGCCAACGGTAAAGTTTATGCTTGAGTATTTGCCGTCCAAATTAAACAGGGCATAGCTTCCGCCATATGTCAGCGTAAAGCCGTCGCTGTATTTTTTACCGCTCATGTTAAAGCTTTCGCCCTTTGTTGAGCGA
The DNA here is from genome assembly GCA_947589005.1 of uncultured Clostridia bacterium. GTDB lineage: Bacteria > Bacillota > Clostridia > UMGS1883 > UMGS1883 > JAFLUQ01. The sequence continues at coordinate 34,941 of CANPZO010000010.1, forward strand.
AATTCCTTGTAATTGCTTGTCTGGTACGGCGGACAGTAGTCAAGAAATTTCGCGCTGTCCGGCATAAGATTTTTCCAAAGATAAACGCTTTTGCTCGCGCCGTCCCAGGTGACCTGCATTCCGGCGGCCTGGGCCGTGCCCCTGACCGGAAGATAGGTGGTACCGTTGTAGATGAACGGTTCAATGACGGCTCCGTTGGCGTCTTTCAATTCGGTAAGAACATTGTCAACGTAAACCTTGATGTTGTCATAGGTTGCGTTGATGGTTTCAACTCGGCTTTTAGCATAGGCCATGCCGCAGGACAGAACCGTTGCGGCTAAGGCCCCCGCCATAAAGCTGCGCAAATTTAGTTTCATATAAAGCATCCTCCTTTGTTTTGCGCGTTACGTATTTAATGCGCAATTTTTTATTTTATAAATTTATTATAGCAGATTAAATCGGTAATGTCAAGTGCAAAAACCGGAAATTATACTGAATATGACAGTAATAATCAGATTGTATATGTTATATAATAACTATAAAGAACAAAACAGGGAGGGTTGCGACGTGGACGAGATAGAGCTTAACATCGATAGGTGGAAAAATTTTGTTCGAAACAGGGTTACAGAGCTTAGATTGAACGCCGACGTATCCGAGTATCAAATGAGTTTGGAGCTTGGGCAGAACAAAGGCTATGTCCAAGGAATTTCCTCCGGCAAGGCCATGCCGTCCATGGCGGGTTTTTTGAACATCTGCGACTATTTCGGAATAACGCCGCTGGAGTTTTTTGACCCGGATATCAAGTCGCCGTCTCTTTTGAGGAGCATAAACGAAAAGCTCAAGCGTCTGCCGGAAAGAGACCTTGAGCTTGTGGATGAGGTTTTGGAAAGGATATTTGAAAAATAAGGAGCTGTAAAAAAATGGCGCAGATCGTTCAAGGGCCGGAAGCTTTAATTTAAGCCAAATTTATGTTATGATAAACCCGGCAATAGAATTAGTACTATAAATTAATGTGGAAAAGCCGTCTTTTTACAAGAAAAAGACGGCTTTTCTTTTTGTTTATGCCCTTGAACTACGAACGAAAATCACCACTCGGCGTACCTGTGTACGCCGTCGGGAGGGCCTGCTCGGCGGCTTGGGCCGCCTGCGCGGGCTGATTTTCGTCCGTTCTGCACAATTTTTTTGACAGCTCCCGTGCCACCAGTTTACATAGTGACTTTTTTACAGGCCCTTACCATATTATAAACTTTTCCGCAGATGCTCGATGGCGCTTTTTTCTATCCTGCTGACCTGGGCCTGACTTATGCCTATCTCGCCGGCCACCTCGGTCTGAGTTTTGCCCTTGAAAAACCGCAGGTCGATTATGGTGTGCTCCTTTTTGGGCAGCTTGTCCAGAGCCTCCCGCAGGGATATCTGTTCTATCCAGACCTCGTCAAGATTTTTGTCGTCGCTGACCTGGTCCATGACAAAGACCGTGTCCCCGCCGTCGTGATAAACCGGCTCAAAGAGCGAAATAGGCTCCTGGACGGCGTCCAGCGCCATCACCACGTCGGCCTTGGGCAGGTCCAGCTCCTTGGCTATCTCCTCGAGAGACGGCTCGCGCTGGGTGGAGCTTATGAGACGCTCCTTGACGCACAGGGCCTTGTAGGCTATGTCGCGGAGAGAACGGCTAACACGGACCGAATTGTTGTCTCTTAAGTAACGGCGTATCTCGCCGATTATCATTGGCACCGCGTAGGTGGAAAACTGGACGTTCTGGCTCAAATCGAAGTTGTCTATGGCCTTTATCAGCCCCACGCACCCCACCTGGAACAGGTCGTCCACATATTCGCCCCGGTTGTTGAAGCGGCCGATTATGCTCAACACCAGCCGCAGGTTGCCCTTGATGAATTTGTCCCGGGCGGTCCTGTCGCCGGCTTTGATTTTTGGGAAAAGCTCCCTTTTTTCCTCCGCTGTCAGCGTCGGCAGCTTTGAAGTGTTCACCCCGCATATCTCAACCTTGCTCGTCATCAAAGCGGATACCTCCCTTGCTGACATTATTATGCACAGGGGAGAGTGGGAATATACGGGCCGGAGCGCCAAATATGGGATATCGTTCAAACGAAAAACGCCTGTGCTGAAAAGCACAGGCGTTTTTGAACTAAGTACAGCTTACTCGGCCGCGTGGCCGTAGAGATTGAGCTTGAACATACGGCTTTCGTCCTCGGGGTCCTTGCACTCGATAGTAGCTTTGCTGAGTTTTCCGCCCTCGACGATCTTCATGATGCCGATTACACGGCAAAATGCGGACTGAAGGTTGATGGAGTCTCCCTCGGGAGTGGTCATTATAACCTCGCCCTTGCAGTTGTTAAGCTCCTTAACAAACGCGGCCACGTCGAGATCATGAATCTCAAATTTTGCCATTGTGAAAACCTCCTTGTTGTTTTTGACGGACAGATTTTCACTGTCCATACCCATATCCTACACTAATTTCATGAAAAAGTCAAGAGTTGTTACAATTTTGTCATGTTAAATTTGCACGAAGATTTGGCGCGTCTCTTGTATAATGTGTACAAGAGGCTTTTTAAATAAAGAATAAAAGTTTACAAATTCAGAGTTTTATGTTATAATTTGTTTGTCGGCTCCTCCGAAAGAAGGAGGTGAGAAACAATGTCATACATATTAACCTTTATAACTTCCGTCATGGCAGATGTGGTCAGCTACTACATTTGCAAATGGTTGGACGGAAGATAGCCGACAGCGGTAAATGACATTGCCGCTTAAACAGCCAAAACGAAGCCCTCGGAGTTGCCGCTCCGAGGGCTTCATTTTTCCTCCGCAAGTGGTGAGCTTGCATACATATTAACCTTCTATAACTATATTAGCACAAACATTATGCTTTGTCAAGTGTTTTTGGCAAAATATTTCAGCAGCTGAAGCTCTGCTCCGTGCGGTTGATTATCTCGTCCTGGAGGGCCTTGCTAAGGTTGCGGAAGTGGTCGCTGTAGCCCGCCACACGGACGATGAGGTCCTTGTACTCCTCAGGGTGGGCCTGAGCGTCCAACAGGGTCGCACGGTCGATGACGTTGAACTGTATGTGGTGTCCGTCCATGGCAAAGTAGGAGCGTATGAGGGCGGCCATGTTTTCAAGTCCCTCCTGACCCTCGACGACCTTGGGGGTGAACTTCTGATTGAGCAGTGTGCCGCCGGTCTTGAGGTGATCCATCTTCGCGCAGGAATTGATAACGGCGGTGGGGCCGTGGCGGTCGGCGCCCTTTTCGGGAGATATACCCTCGGAAACGGGCTTGCCGGCCAGGCGGCCGTTGGGCAGGGCGCCGCAGACCTCGCCAAAATAAACGTGGCAGGTGGTGGGCAGCATATCTATCCGGTAGGTGCCGCCCTTGACGGTGGGCCGGCCGGTGACCGCCCCGTAATAGGCGTTGAACACGTCCTTCATTATCGAGTCGGCATAGTCGTCGTCGTTGCCGTACTTGGGCGAATGGTTGGCCACCTTGTTGTAAATGTCCTCGTGACCCTCAAAGTTGGCGTCGATGGCCTCCTTGAGCTGGGCCATGGTGAAGTTGTTATGGTCGAACACGTTGTACTTGATGGCGCTGAGGCTGTCGGTTATGGTGCCTATGCCCACGCCCTGAATGTAGTTGGTGTTATATCTGGCGCCGCCGCAGTTATAGTCCGTGCATTTTTCGATGCAGTCGTCCATGATGACGCTGAGGAAGGGCACGGGCATATACTTGGCGTAAATTTTTTCGATGATGTTGTTGCCCTCTATTTTTATGTCGATGAAGTGGTTCATCTGCCGGAGGAAAGCGTCCCAAAGCTCCTCATAGCTCTTGTAGTCCTCGGCGTGTCCGGTGGCGAGGCCAATCTGCTTGCCGGTGTATTTGTCGAAGCCGTTGTTGAGGGTTATCTCAAGAACCTTCGGGGTGTTGAAGTAGCCGGTGAGGACGTAGCTCTCCTTGCCGAGGCAGCCGGTCTCGACGCAGCCGGTGGCGCTGCCGCAGCGTGCGTCCTCGATGGACTTGCCGGCGTTGAGCAGCTCCTGGATTATGGCCTCGGTGTTGTAAAACGCGGGCTGGCCCCAACCCTTGCGGCTTATCTCGCAGGCCCTGATAAGGAAGTCCTTGGGGGTCTTGCGGGAAATTTGGACGTTGCTGGAGGGCTGAAGGAGCTTCATCTCGTCCATGGTGTCAAGAATGATGTAGCTCACGTCGTTTACGCCGTCCTTGCCGTCGGGAGTTATGCCGCCGGTGTTGAGGTTGGCGAAGTCCGTGTAGGTGCCGCTCTCCTTGAGGGTGATGCCCACCTTGGGAGGGGCGGGCTGGTTGTTGAATTTTATCCACAGGCACTCCATGAGCTCGCGGGCCTTGTCGTAGTTCATTATGCCCTTTTCAACGTCGTTTTTGTAGAAGGGGTAGGTGTGCTGGTCCAGTCTGCCGGGAGTGAAGGCGTCCCAGGGATTGACCTCGCTGGTAACCCCGATGTGGACGAACCAGTACATCTGCAAAGCCTGATGGAAGGTCTTGGGCGCGAACTCGGGCACCACGGCGCAGTTCTCGCTGATAAGCATGAGGTCGGCCTTTTTCTGCGGGTCGGTCTCCTTTTCGGCCAGCTCCCTGGCATAGGCGCTGTAACGGCGGCCGTAGGTGATGATGGCGTCGCAGGCGATATCCATGGCCTCAAGCTCGGCCTTTTTGTCGTAGGCGGTCAAATCGTTTGTGAAGTCCAGCTCGCCGAGCTTGCGGGCGATGTCCTTTTTGTAGTCGCTGAAGCCCTTTTTGTAGAAGCCTCCTCCGCCGCCGGTATGACCGGGGCCCCGCTGCTCCATAAACTCGGTGAACATACCCGCCGCGTAGCAGTCCTTCCAGATGGGGCTGACGGACTTCATTATCTTTTCGCGTATGCTCCTATGCTCCCAGTATGGGATTATCTCCTCGGCGTGTATCCTGCGGGTCTCCTCGTCCACCTTGAAATTGATGAGCTCCCGGTCGTTCATGACTTGAAGGTCCTCCATTGTATGGCAGCAAAGCTCCGGGAAGGTAGGGGCGCACTGGGGGTCGGTGCCCTTTTCGCCCACTATGAGCTCGCCGTCGTTTATGCACAGGGTGCGGTTTTCCATGTAGGTTTTGAAGGCCAGAGCCCGCAGCACGGGAATGTCCACGCTGCCCTCATATTTCTTGTAAGCCTGAGTGAACCAGTAGGCCCTCTCGGTGGAAATATGGGGCTGGGCGGTGACGCTCTGCTCCCTGAGTTTTTTTGTTCTTTCGGTATAACCGCGCATCGTAATCGTCTCCTTTTATGCTCCTATTTTTGTGTCAAGGCCCAGGGCCTCGAACCGGTTTTTCAGTTCCTCCAGCTTCTCCGTCCCCGGAGGCGAGAAGCTTTGCACCTCGCGGTTAAGCCGCTGATATTTAAAGCTGCCGGTGTTGTGATAGGGCAGCAGGCTGACCCGCCGGGGCCTGAGCTCCTCCGCCAGCTCCAACAGCCCCTCTATCTCGTCCTCGGAGGTGTTGAGCCCCTCTATAAGCGGCAGCCGCAGCCATATGGCCGCGCCCTTGTCCTTCAAAAAACGGAGGTTTTTGAGTATCACTGCGTTGTCCGCCCCGGTCAGCTCCCTGTGAAGCTCGGGGTCAAGGCATTTTATGTCGTATAGGTAAAGGTCGGTGTAGGGAACGGTGGCCGCGAGAGCCTCGGTCCCGCAAAAGCCGCAGGTGTCCACGGCGGTATGTATGCCCGACCTTTTACACTCCCTGAGCAGCTCCGTCAGCTCCGAACCCGCGGTGAGACATTCCCCGCCGGAAAAGGTGACCCCGCCGCCGCTTTCGCCGTAGAAGGTCTTGTCCCGTCGGACGGCGTCCATCACCTCGGCCACGGTGTATTCCCTGCCCGCCACCTCGCGGGCACAGTTCAGGCACTCGTCGGCGCATAGGCCGCAGCCCGTGCACCTTTCCGGGTCGGTGACGAGAGTTCCGTTTTCGATTTTTATCGCCTGGGACGGACAGCCCGACACGCATCTGCCGCAGAGGACGCAGCGTTCGGGGTTGTGCATGACGTCCGGCCCCGGCCGCTGACTTTCGGGGTTGTGGCACCAGACGCACTTGAGCGGACAGCCCTTGAAAAACACGGTGGTGCGTATCCCCGGCCCGTCGTGGGTGGAAAAACGCTGTATATTAAATAAGTACATAAGTATGCTCCTAAAATCGCGAGGGGAGAAACCCGGAGGGTTTCCCCCTCGGAGCCCCTTTCCCCATCGGGCGCTTGCGCTTACGAAAAATCAATAAATTGATTTTTCTACCCCGATTAAGGTGTAAAATCCCGGGTACACGCCCCGGGATTTTACGGTTTTTATCGAAAGGGAGTTCCCTTTCGAGCTTTCCCCGTAATTCACAGAGGCGCTGCAAGCCCGGTTCTTATACTATTCCAATACATTATAATACTCCATTAAGCGGCGGTTGTCAAGATATTTTGGGAAATTTTGTAGATAAAATTTCTCCGCCCGGCCCCTTGTTGCGACAGACATTTCCAAAAAATACAGGTATAATTTAGTTGGTGATGGAAATGCCGGTAGTGTACATAGACGTGCTTTTTGGCGTGAACCTGTTCATCAATTACATACTTCTGCGGGCGGCGGGGCTGGTCTGCAAAAACCGTCCTCCTCGATGGCGCTCCGTTTTGGGGGCGGCGCTGGGGGCGGCCTACGCCGCCGCGGTGTTTTTCCCCGACCTGGGCCTTTTCTATTCTCTGGCCTTTAAGCTGCTGGCCTCGGGGCTCATTATAGCCGCGGCCTTCCCCATATACGGCCTCGGGGAGTTTTTTAAACTGCTGGGGGCCTTTTACGGCATATCCGCCGCCTTCGGGGGACTGGGCTTTGCCCTGCTGTTCCTGACGGGCTGGGGCGCCCGGCTGGGGGCGGTGTACTCCAACGGCGTCATGTACCTTGACGTGCCCGTGATTGCCCTGTTCCTCGGAGCGGTGGCCTTTTACGGCCTGCTCAGCCTGGCCGAGGGAATACTGCGGCTCGGCAGGAGGCGTGGCCTCCGGCGGAAGCTGGTGGTGGAGCTGGGAGGCCGCAGGGCCGTGCTCACCGCGCTGGCCGACACCGGCAACATCCTCGTGGACCCCATCAGCCACGCCCCTGTGATAGTGGCCGAGCTGGACGCCCTCAAGGAGCTGTTCGACTACTCCACGCGGCTAAGCCTTTTTTCCGAAAATCTTCAAGCGGGCCTCGGCTCCATGGCGGAGCACGGCGTCAAGGCCCGGCTCATACCCTTCAGCTCCGTGGGCGAGGGGGAGGGCATGATGGTGGGCTTTGTGCCCGACAGGGCGGCGGTGCGACAGGGCGGCGGACTGCGCCCCATGGGGAGCTGCGTGGTCGGCGTCTATCCCCGCAGCCTTTCGGCGGACAGGAGCTATGACGCCCTTTACAATCCTAATTAGTCGTAATAACGGCCGCAGAATGGAGGGTCAATATGGCCGCAGCAAATTTTTTCAAAAGTGTGTTTTACAGCTATATAATGCCGGAACAGAAAGAGATAAATTACATCGGCAACAACGAGTATCTGCCGCCGCCGCTTTCGCCGGAGGAGGAGGCCCGGTGCATCGCCGACATAGGCGATCTCAGGTGCCGCAATCTGCTCATCGAGCGCAATCTCCGCCTTGTGGTCTACATAGCCCGACGCTTCGACAACACCGGCATCTGCCCAGACGACCTGATATCCATAGGCACCATCGGCCTGATAAAGGCCATAAATACCTTTAAGTCGGATAAAAACATAAAGCTGGCCACCTACGCCAGCCGGTGCATAGAAAACGAGATACTTATGTATCTGCGAAAAAACAGCAGCAGCAAGGTTATCGTTTCCTTTGACGAGCCGTTGAACGTGGACTGGGACGGCAACGAGCTTCTCCTTGGCGATATACTCGGCTCCGACAGCGACAGCGTTGACAAGCACATCGAGGACGAGGTGGACTACCAGCTCCTCCATCAGGCCATGAACAAGCTCAGCCAGCGGGAAAAGCGCATTGTGGAGCTGCGCTACGGTCTTGGCGGCAAAAAGGAGCTGACCCAGAAGGAGGTCGCCGATTTGCTGGGCATAAGCCAGAGCTATATTTCCCGTTTGGAAAAGAAGATAATAGCGAGGCTCAAGAAGGATATGATAAAGTATATGTGACGTTAAGCACAGGGGACCCGCGCCCCGCATGACGGGTGAAAAATCACAAAAGCCGCCGCAAGCGGAAAAGGCTTGCGGCGGCTTTTTATGTGCGATAATGTTACAAAGCGGCTTTTTTACAGCCTTACGGCTCCGTCTTCGTATGTGAAGTCGGGCTCAACGGGGTCGGGGTCGTCGGTGTAGGCGTCTACCTCCGTCTCGACATCAAAGCCGTCGTCGGCGCTTGTGTCCGTCACCTCGATAATGCCGCTGCCGCTGAGCTCGGGATAGGAGTCATAGTCGCCGGCCTCCTCGCCGCCGATTATGACCTCGTCCTCGGGAGCGGAGCTGTTTTCGGTATCGGTATCCCAATATACGGTATCGATGTCAAGACCCAGAGGCGTTACGTCGTCGCCCTTAAGGATGACCTGATGATATATCTTGCTGCTGTTTTCATAGCCGTCCTTTATGGCTATGGCCTTGAGCAGGCAGCTTTCCTCTATCTTAATGGAGGTGCCGCTCTTTATGGCCTCGCCGTAGTCAAGCGGGTCGGAGCCGTCTATGGTGTAAAGTATGGTCGCGCCGCTGGTCGCGCAGCGGATGGTGACCTTGTTGTAATCAGTGTACTTGGTCTCGCTTATGGTGGGAGTGGCAACCTTCTGGTTTATGTTCAGCTGAGCGGAGACCGTATCGCTGTTGGCGTAGCCGGACTTGGCAGCGAACATCTTAAGGGTGCAGCTGGAGGAGACCTTGATGGTCTTGCCGGTGGCCACCTTGCTGCTGGATGTGGTGGGCTCCTTGCCGTTGGTGGTGTAATAGATGGTGCTGCCGCTGGGACCGGTAAGCTTTATCTCCCTGCTTGTGGAGGAGGACGAGCTGCTCACCAGCGAGGCGGTGGGCTTGGAAAGCTGGCTCAGCGATAAGCTGAAGGAGAAGGTCTTGCTGTCATAGCCGCTCTTGACCGCCAGCAGGCCGACGTAAGTGGTGCCGGGCTCGGTGATGGAAATGCCCTTGCTGGAATACTTTGCGTCAGAGGTGGTGGGGGTGCTGCCGTCCAGCGTGTAATAGTATGTAACGCCGCTGAGAGAGGAGGTGAGCGTGACCTTCACTCCGCCGACAACGCCGGTCTTTTTAGCGGTTGGGGCGGGGATGCTCTGCCCCTCCGCCTCCACGGAGTAAACCTTGCTGGGGGCGTAGCCGCTCTTGCAGGCGATGAACTTTATGGTGCAGCCCTTGGTAACGCTGATGCCGCTGCTGCTGTACTTTTTGCAGCCGCCGCTGGCCTTTGCGACAGGCGTGGAGCCGTCCGTGGTGTAGTAGTAGGTGCAGCCGCTGGACGGGCCCGAAAGCTTATAGACCGTCTTGCTGCCGGAAGTGGACTTGGTGACGGTGGGCTTGCCGAGCTGCTGTATGCTGACGGTGCCGGTGGCTATCGCGCTGTTCTGATAGCCGCTCCGCACGCCGATGGCCTTGATGACGCAGCTTTCGGCCACGGTCACGCCGCTGCTGGTATATCTGGTGGAATTGGTGGTGGGATTGGTGCCGTCAAGGGTGTAGTAGATGGTGGCGCCGGAGCAGGAAATGGTTATTTTTTTGCCGCCCTCGACGTTTGTGGACTTAAAGGTAGGGGTGTTTACCCTCGCCTTGGTGACGGTCACGGTGTAATATCCCACGGGACTGTACTCGCCGCTCTCCACGGCGACGGCCCTTACCTCGCAGGATTTGGTGACCTTCACTGACTTGGAGTACTTGGTGGAGGAGGTGGTGGGGTCGCTGCCGTTGGTGGTATAGTAAATTTTGGCGTTCTTCGAATCGCTCTTAAGAGTGAAGGTGGCGCTGCCGGTGGTGGTGGTGACCGAAATGTTGGGCGTGGAGACCGAGCTTTCCTCGTCGGCCAGGGCGCACAGCGGAAGGGTCAGAACCAGCAGAGCAAAAAGAACGGTTACAAGCTTTTTGGTCATGATGTTTCTCTCCTTTTTGATTTAAATAAAAATCCCTGTAAACACAAGTTATGGTATTAGTTATATACATGATAGCACAAATTGTTGAAAAATGGAAGAGTTTTTTCTATTTGTAATCACAATTTAAACTACAATTTACAATTTGGTAACATTTACGGTTTTAGGAGGTGAAATTTTTCATTGACTAAAATAAAAAATTGTGCTATAATTTATTTTGTATTAATATGCGGTATGTGTTAAAAGACGCGGGGACAACCCGGGCGGTTTTCCCCGCGGGGCCCTTTTCCGCATCGGGCGCTTACGCTTACGAAAAATCAATAAATTGATTTTTCTGCCCCGATTAAGGTATCAAAAGTCAAGTACATGCCTTGACTTTTGATGATTTTTAAGTCTTGACAAAAGGTGATACGATGTTAAAAATAGGCGTTGATGTTGGTAGTACCACGCTCAAGTGCGTGGTGCTGGACGAGGACAACAGAATAATATATAAGGAATACAACCGCCACTACAGCATGATAGTGGAAAAGACCGCCGAGCTTTTGGAAAGGATAATGGGCCTGTTCCCGAGCGACAGAGAGATGAAGCTGGTGGTTTCCGGCAGCGCGGGCATGGGTATGGCCGAAAGGGCGGGGCTGGCCTTCGTGCAGGAGGTCTACGCCACAAGGATAGCCGTGAGAGGCGCCGTCCCCGAGGCCGACACCGTTATCGAGCTGGGCGGCGAGGACGCCAAAATACTCTTCCTCAAGGGCGGGCTCGAGGTCCGCATGAACGGCAGCTGCGCCGGAGGCACCGGGGCCTTTATCGACCAGATGGCCACCCTTTTGGCCATAAGCCCCGCCGAAATGAACGAGTACGCAAAAAATTACGAAAAAATATACACGATAGCTTCGCGCTGCGGAGTTTTTGCCAAAAGCGACGTTCAGCCCCTGCTCAATCAGGGGGCGAAGAAGGAGGATATCTCCGCCAGCATTTATGCCGCCGTCGTCAACCAGACCATAGCCGGTCTGGCCCAGGGCCGCGAAATTGGCGGCACGGTGGTGTATCTGGGCGGGCCGCTGACCTTTATGGACCAGCTTCGGGCGGCCTTCGACCGCCAGCTTGGACTCAAGGGCATCTGCCCCGAAAACTCTCTGTACTTTGTGGCCATGGGCGCGGCCTTGTCGCCGGCGGCCCGAACCGTGGATTTGGCGGAGACGATGGAAAACGTGAAAAAACACACGTCGGCCGGCGAGTACCGCAGCTGTCCTCCGCTGTTTAAGGACAAAGAGGATTACGAGGCTTTCCGCGCCCGCCACGCCTCGGCGGCCATACCTATGGCCGACAATCCGGACCCCAAAGAGGTCTACCTTGGCGTGGACGCCGGCAGCACCACCCTCAAGGCCGTGGTTCTGGACGAAAACGGAGACATAATCCACGCCGACTATATGCCCAACAGCGGCAATCCGATACCGCTGCTCAGGGACTTTTTACTTAAATTTTACGAAAAATATCCGAGGGCGCGGTTCAGTGCTTCCGCCTCCACCGGCTACGGCGAGGAGATAACCAAAAACGCCTTCGGCTTCGATATGGGGCTTGTGGAGACGATGGCCCACTTTACGGCGGCGAAAAAATTCGACCCCGATGTGGACTTCATTATCGATATCGGCGGCCAGGACATAAAATGCTTTAAAATACGCGGCGGGGCCATAGACAATATCTTCCTGAACGAGGCTTGCTCCTCGGGCTGCGGCTCGTTTTTGCAGACCTTCGCCGGGGCTTTGGGCTACAGCATCAGCGAGTTCGCCCAGAAGGGCATCATGGCGGACAAGCCCGTGGATTTGGGCTCGCGCTGCACGGTTTTTATGAATTCCTCCGTGAAGCAGGCCCAGAAGGACGGGGCCGGAATAGAGAACATTTCCGCCGGCCTCAGCATCAGCGTGGTCAAAAACGCCATCTACAAGGTCATCAGGGCCGTCAGCGCCGACAGCCTCGGCAAAAACATCGTGGTGCAGGGCGGCACCTTCCTCAACGACGCGGTGCTGCGGGCCTTTGAAACGGAGCTGGGCCGAAACGTCATCCGCCCAAATATCGCCGGACTTATGGGCGCCTACGGAGCCGCCCTTTACGCCAAGGCCAACGCCCCCGCGCACTCTACCACCATAACCCCCGAGGGACTTTGGGAGTTTAAGCACGAGGTCAGCTCCGTCACCTGCGGCGGCTGTACGAACCACTGCCGCCTGACGGTAAACACCTTCGGCGGCGGACGGCGCTTTATTGCCGGCAACCGCTGCGAAAAGCCGCTTAAGACCAATAACACCGGCGAAAAGCTCAATCTCTTCGAATATAACCGCTCCCTGCTGGACGCCTACGTACCCGTCGAGGGGACGAGAGGCACCATAGGCATACCAATGGCACTGAATATGTGGGAGCTTTATCCCTTCTGGCACACGTTCTTCACGAGCCTGGGCTTTAAGGTGCTGCGCTCGCCGGCCAGCGACCGGACGCTTTACCTCGCCGGCCAGCACACCATACCCTCGGACACGGCCTGCTTCCCGGCCAAGCTTGTCCACGGCCACATCGACGCTCTGCTGAATATGGGAGTTGACGCCATATTTTACCCCTGTATGTCATATAATCTTGATGAGGGACTGTCCAGCAACCACTACAACTGCCCCGTCGTCGCTTACTATCCCGAGGTCATAAGGGCCAACGTCACCAATATGGGCGGGACAAGGTTCATCTACGACTACGTCGGCCTCCACCGGCCAAAGGATTTCACAAAAAATATACACAGGATACTCTGCCGTGAGTTCGGCGGCTTCGACATCAAAGAGGTGCGCCGGGCCGTGGACGCCGCCTATACGGAATACCGCGCCCACATGGGCCGCATCGCCGCCAAGGGCGGGGAGATACTGGCCCGCGCCCGGGAAAAGGGTATGCCTGTCATCGTCCTCTGCGGCCGACCCTACCACCTTGATCCGGAGGTCAGCCACGGCATCGACAAGCTCATCTGCGATTTGGGCGCGGCGGTCATCACCGAGGACAGCGTGAGCCCGCTGGTGACACCGTTTGAAACTCAGGTCCTGAACCAGTGGACCTACCACGCCCGTCTTTACGCCGCCGCCAAATGGGCCTCGGAGCAGGGCAAGGACGTGAACGTGGTCCAGCTTGTGTCCTTCGGCTGCGGAGTGGACGCCATCACCGGCGACGAGGTGCGCCGCATCACCGAGGAAAAGGGCAAGATATACACTCAGATAAAGATAGACGAGATAACTAATCTCGGCACCGTGAAGATACGGCTGCGGAGCCTGTTTGCCGCCTTGCGGTAATGAGAAATGAGAAGTTTGGGCCGGGGACGCCGCACGGCTTATCCCCGGCGCCCGATTTCTGATTTTTAGGAGGTACCTATGGAAAGAACCCTGTTCACAAAGGAAATGCGGGACGCGGGATACACCATCCTAATTCCCGATATGTGCCACATACATTTCAGGATAATAAAAGAAATAATGCAAAACCACGGCTACAACGCCGAGATACTTTACAACACCGGCCAGAGCGTGGTGGACGAGGGGCTGAAGCACGTACATAACGACACCTGCTATCCGGCGCTATTGGTCATCGGTCAGATGATAGACGCCCTCAAAAGCGGCAGGTACGACCTCCATAGGGTGGCGCTGCTCCTGCCTCAGACCGGCGGCGGCTGCCGCGCGTCCAACTACATATCTCTGCTGCGCAAGGCGCTTAACGCCATGGATTGGGGCTTTATACCCATAATTTCGCTGAATTTCAGCGGCCTCGAGAAATCGCCGGGCTTCAAGCTGACGGTGCCCTTTATCCGCCAGCTGCTGACGGCGGTGGTCTACGGCGACCTGCTGATGCTGCTGGACAATCAGGTGAAGCCCTATGAGGTCAGCAGGGGCGACAGCGCCGCCTGCGTGGATATGTGGGTCAAAAAGCTCGGCGGCGACTTCCGCGCCGGCAAAGGCGTCGCCAAAAAGGACCGACGGGCCGCGCTTAAGGCCATTGTGGACAGCTTCGCCCGCATACCGGTGAAAAAGGAAAAGAAAATAAAAGTGGGCATCGTGGGTGAAATTTACGTTAAATACGCCCCGCTTGGGAATAATAATCTCGAGGACTTCCTCTATGAGCAGGGCTGCGAGGTGATGCTGGGCGGACTTATAGATTTCGCCCTATACTGCATCGACACGCCCATCGACACGATAAATATTTACGGCGGCAGCGGCCTTCTCCGCGACGGCTACCGTCTGGCGGAGGGCTATCTTTCCTCCCTCAAGGACGAGATGATAGCCGCCGTCAGGGAAAACAGCAATTTTACGCCCCCCTCGTCGTTTAAGCACCTTAAGAGCAAGGCCGACGGAGTTATAAGCACCGGCTGCAAGATGGGCGAGGGCTGGCTTCTCACCGCCGAGATAATGGAGCTGGTGGAGCTCGGCTACAGCAACGTAATCTGTGCCCAGCCCTTCGGCTGTCTGCCAAACCACATCGTGGGCAAGGGCATGATAAGGAAGATAAAGGGCATCGTTCCCTCGGCCAACATCGTTCCCATCGACTACGACCCCGGCGCCACAAGGGTAAATCAGGAAAACCGCATCAAGCTGATGCTGGCCGTCGCCGCGGAGGAAATGGAAAGCGGCGGCGAACCTGCCGCAAATGACGGCGGACGGGAAGTCGGGAGCGAGGAGCTGGAGGTTAACGTGCGGTAAATCTGCGCGTTTTGAAAAATCAGAGAGATACGACCCATGCAAGAGGAGGAAAAGAAAATGGAAAAAACAATTCTCATCGTTGACGACGAGGCGCCGATAGTCGATATGCTGAAGTTCAACCTTCAGAAGCTGGGCTATAAGACAATGGCCGCCTACGACGGCAGGACAGGACTGGACCTGGCCCTGACAAAAAATCCCGATTTGATACTGCTGGACGTGATGCTGCCGAAGATGGACGGCTTCGAGGTCTGCCGCAAGATACGCGAGGCCGACAGGGAGGTGCCCATACTCATGCTCACCGCCCGCGAGGAGGAGATAGACAAGGTCTTTGGCCTGGAGTCCGGCGCCGACGACTATATCACCAAGCCCTTTTCCGTCCGCGAGCTTATGGCCAGGGTCAAGGCGAACCTCCGCCGCGGGGCCGACCCCCAGGGCGGCGGGGTGATAAACATCGACTCCCTTGAGATAAACACCGGCCTCTATGAGGTGAAGAAAAACGGCGTGCCCGTGGAGCTGACGCTGAGGGAGTTTGAGCTTTTGAAGTTCCTGGCCAGTCAGCCGGGGCGCATCTTTTCCCGTGAGATGCTGCTGGAAAAGGTCTGGGGCTACGAATATTTCGGCGACGTGCGCACCGTTGACGTGACGGTCCGCCGCCTCCGTGAAAAGGTGGAGGACGACCCCGCCGCGCCTGAGCGCATAATGACGAAAAGAGGAGTAGGCTACTACTATAACAAGGAATAGGCGGCGATAACCGTGTTCAAAAGCATCCAGTGGAAAATAATAGCTATCTTCCTTTTGCTGACGATATCCGTAATGGTCGTCGTCGGCACCTTTCTGATGCAGAACATTTCCACCTATTACCTTGACGATTTCAGGACCACCATGGCCGACAGGGTCTTCGCGGGCCGGCTCATGACCGATTTGACCGCCGCCGCGGACGGCGGCGGGGACGGCGCGTTGGAGGAGATGCAGTCCATACTCGAGGTGTATTCCCTGCGCATGGGGATAGACTCCTTCCGCAACTACTATATCCTTGACGGCAAAAACTGCCGTGTACTGGCCCGCAGCGACCCCCAGGGAGGGACCTTTTCCACCACGCCCAACATAGTCACGGCCATGGCCGGCATGACCGGCGACACCATTGACCGGGACGCGGACTACATGGACTACGCCGTGCCCATAATGGACGGCGGCGAGGTCGCCTACATAATCGACGTAATGGATACCAAGGAGGAGGTCTCCGAGGTGACCCGCAATATATTCGTGAATATACTCTGGGCCATGCTTTTCGGACTTTTGCTGAGTCTTGTGCTGGGCTTCGTGCTGTCACGTACAATAATCGCCCCGCTTAAGACCCTGCAATACCGGGCCGAGTCCATGTCCGAGGGCGACTTCAAGCACAAGATAGAGGTCCAGTCCAGAGACGAGATAGGCCGTCTCACCATGGCCTTTAACAATATGGCCGCCCAAATCGACACCAGTATGGCCGACATCGCGGCGGAAAAGAACAAGGTGGAGACCGTTCTGCTCCACATGACCGACGCGATAATCGCCTTTGACAGCAGCACCGGCAGGGTCATACACGAAAATCCCGCCTGTGAGCACGTCCTCGGCGACTGCTCCGAAAAGACCTTCGACGAGGTCTTTGTGGGCGAGCTTAAGCTGGACGTTACCATGAGCCGCGTGCTCTATCTGGACGAGGGCCAGCTTATGGAGTTCGACGCCGAGATAGACGGCAAGAATTATCAGGTGTGCTTTGTTCCCTTCAACGCGGAGAACGTGTTCTCCTCCGGCGTGGTAGTGGTGCTGAGGGACGTTACCAAGCAGCTCAAGCTCGAAAACTCCCGTCGGGAGTTCGTGGCCAATGTTTCTCACGAGCTGCGCACTCCTCTCACCACCGTCAAGGGCTATGCCGAGACCATCATCGACATGGAGGAGGACGAGGGCAGGAGCCAGGGCCCGGTGGCCGGCTTCGCCAGAGTAATAGACCAGGAGGCCGACCGCATGACCCGCCTGGTAAAGGACCTTCTTACCCTGTCCCAGCTCGACGGGGACAAGCAGCGGCTCAACTGCGTCTCCTTCGACCTGATGGAGCTGGCCCGCGGCGTCACCGAAAAGCTGTCCATCAACGCCGCCGCCCACAGCCACAGCCTTAATTTTATCCCGCGCAGCGAGCCCTTCCCCTTCTTCGGCGACAGGGACCGCATCGAGCAGGTGATAATCAACATAGTTTCCAACGCCATCAAATACACTCCGGACGGGGGCAAAATAGACGTGGAATGTGGTAATGACGGCGAAAACGCCCTCATCCGCGTCACCGACAACGGTATAGGCATACCCCGTGAGGACCTGCCCCATATCTTCGAAAGGTTTTACCGGGTGGACAAGGCCCGCAGCCGTCAGAGCGGCGGCACCGGCCTCGGCCTGGCCATCGCCCGGGAGATAACCCAGCGCCACGGCGGCGACATAACCATCGAGAGCCATATGCCCGAGGGCACGTCCGTCTCCATAGTTCTGCCCATGTACAGGGAAAACCCGGAGGCCGAGGTGTCGGCGCTATTGTAAACAACTGTTAATGTGGATGTAATTGAATTGTAACATTGCTGTTGTATAATGTACATGAATAAAATAGTATCAGAACGGATGTGTGTATCATGAAGTATATAGGGGCGTTTTTAGCCGCTATACTGGTCATGCTCCCCGCGGCCGGCGCGTTTGCCGCGCATCCGAGCACTATCGGAGAGGCCGAGAGCAGCACCGCTTCAGATTTAATAGTTGTCAAAAAACCGGAGACTACCAATTCCGCTACGACGAAAACCACCTACGGCGTTACCGGCACCGGCAAAAACGGTGTCAGCGTGGCCTATTACAGGTACGATAACGGCGTTTATACCGCCATCCTCAACAGCGAGGGGGCGGCGTCCCGCACCAAGATAGGCGCGGCGGGTGTTTTTTACAAGCAGATGAGCCTTACGGAGGGACACAATAAATTTGCGGTCCGCGCCGAGTATAACGGTTACAGCCAGGTGGTGTACTTTGACATCAACCTGCTCAAAAAAGAGGTTCTCGATAACGTAAACAGCTTTACATACGATGTGCAGTCCATATTTACGGGCTGGATTTAAGGTCTGTACGGGAGACGGAAATAGGTTTAGCGTATCATTGGGGCGGCGCATAGTCGCCCCTGAAATTTTATGACGGGGATATTGCGGGCGGATATTTTTGGCGGATTCCCCCGACCACGGCAGGAAAGAAGGCGGAGCTGTGTTTAAGGAGCGCGTGAAAACTGCGGCGATTGTACTTTTGTTCGTCAACTTAATAGTGCTCACCTGCCGGCTCTGGTTCGGCGGAGGTCTGCTCAGGGATGAGATTGCGGACTTCGCCAGGGGGCTGCCCTTTGTGGACAAACTGTTCCCGGAGGAAAGCATATCCATCCCGAGGGAAATGCTCAGCCGCCCGCGTAAGATACTCGTGAACGACGGCGCCCTTTGGATAGCCTACTACAACACGGACGTGGCCTTCCCGCCCATTGAAAACCGCACCCGCCAGATAATCGAGGGCTTTTTGCGGGGCGACGCCACCGACAGCAAGGCCGTCACCTTTCGGGAATGGCAGGCCGCCCTTGAAAATATGAGCATATATGTTGAGCTGCCCATAGCCTACACTCCCGAAATGCTCTGCTCGGTCATGGGCGTGGAAAACGACGCCCCGCCCTCGGAGCTTTCCACCATCAAGGATTTCGTCATTCTCCCGTCCACCGGAGAGACCGGCGTTTTCATACTCGTCCGTGACGCTTATAACAACGACAACGCCTATATTTACCAGTTCCCGAAGGAGAGCTTCAGCCTCCCCGCCGAAGATTTGGCCATATACACCGAAAACAACAGCGACTATTACGAGCCGGCCTTCAGCACCGGCGTCGAGCCGGAGGGCGTGGATATGGACCCGATGGTGCTTTTCTTTGACAGCCGGCCCTCCACAGTGGATCTGCTGCCCTCTAACCCGCTCGAATCGGCGGAAAACGGCCGTCAGGTCCTGAGCAGCTTTTTTAAAAACGCCGACACCGCCGGTCGTTACGGCGAGGAGGGCACCCGCGTGTTCGTGGAAAACTACGGCGACGCGGTGATATACCCCAGCGGCCTCTTTGAGTACAGGGCCGTGGACGAGGACAAGGGCGTGAAAATTGCCGAGACCTATTCCTCGTATTACGAGACCGTCAACTCCGCCATAAGCTTCGCCGAAAATCTTTGGGGCAAGGTCAGCGGCCACCCCCTTTCGGCGCTGGTCAGCAGCGACCTCACCCAGGCCGCCGACCATATCCATATCACCATGGATTACTACCAGTACGGCCGGCCGGTGGCGGTACGGCTGGACGGCGACGGCAGCTCGGAGCCGATGAACCACGGCATCGAAATAGATATCGTCAGCGGGAGGATAGTTTCTTACCGTCAGTTCTTCCGCAGCTACGCCCCCGAGGGCTCCTCCGTGCTTAACGGCGACTTTGTGGGGGCGCTGGACCATTTTGTAGACTATTTTTCCCTTCGTGACGATCCGGTGATATCTGACATTTACATCGGCTATATGGACCGGGGCGAAAACGAGTCCCTCAGCGCCTGCTGGCTGGCGGATATCAAGGGCGACGAGAGGGTTTACTCCTATGACGGCGAGGAACCCGAAAGCGAGGTGGCCGTTGAATGAAGTGGTCGTCGGTCAAAACCATAATGCTCACGCTGCTGCTTGTGATGAATGTTTTTGTGCTGGGGACGCTGATTGTTAAGCGCGCCACCGGCGAAAAAATACCCCCCGTTGTGCGGTCGGCGGCGGTGGAGGCCCTTGGCGGCAGCGGTATAGTCTGCGGCGAGGAGCTTCTGCCGGAAAATTACCTGACCATGCAGACCTTTGGCGGCGGCTTCCCCACCGCGGCGGAGCTGTCAAGGATGTTTTTCGGCCGCGAGGTGGCCTTCCAGACGGAGGACAGGACCCTTACCGCCCGTGAGGGCGGAGCCGAGCTGAAGGTGGAGGAGGAGAGCTTCAGCTACAAGGCGTCGGGAAGTGCGGCCTCCTCCTCGGAAAAGGAGCTTCGCGAGGCCCTCGGCGGGCTGGGGCTGGATATGAGCCGCGCCGTTTACAGGGGCGGCGGCGAGTTTGCCATGTATTACGACGGCAGGCCGGTATTCGGTATGTACCTGCGGGCCGCCCTTGACGGAGAAGGCAGGCCCGTTTCCGTGGAGGCCAGGTGGCCCTCCGCCGAGTCCTCCGGCCAGCGGCGGACGGGACTGAGCATCATAAGCTGTATTCCGGATATGCTGGAGAGGTTCCCCCAGGGCGGCAGGGTGACCGGCCTCGAGGCCGGCTATACCCCCGTGCGCAGCGAGGACACCGGCGCTTATTCGTTTGAACCCGCCTGGCGCATAACCATGGAGGACGGCGAGTCCGAGGTGTTTGTTTGCGTTAAAGGGTGAGGGGGACGGTTCTACTCCACGCTCACTCTTTCTCCGCCGCAGCGTTTAAGCCGTTTGGCGGTGGGGCCGGTCAGGTTTTCGTCGGTGCTGACGGTGAAGAGCCAGCGGCGCTGGGGCTCGGAATGGGCCGCGTTGAGGTCGAGAAAGCCGCCGATTATGGCTCCGGCCACGGCCCCGCCTATCAGTCCGGTCAGGGGGCCTATCCACGAGGTCATACCGGCGCCGCTTAACACGGACGCGCCGAGGCCGGCCACCGTTCCGGCGGCGGCTCCGACGCCTATGCCGGCGAGGGTGTTTTTCCCTGCGAAGGGACGGGGCTCGTAGGCCCTGCACACGCTTATTTTTTCGGCGGCGGCCCCGACCTCCCGGGCGGACGCGCGGGCGGCCTCCACCTCCTCCGAGGTGTCGAAGAGGGCGGTTATTGTTTTTTCCATTTGAATTCATCCTTTCTTTGATTATTCAATTATAGTTTTGTTTTATTGCGAGGTTTTATTCGGCGGCGTGAAAAATAGGCCGCCCGCCGGCGAAGGGCGGTTTGTCCGCTTTTTTTCGGCGTTGTGATTTGTGCCGCCGTGGGGCGGCGGAATGGAGGATCAGTATGAAAAAATTGTGCCTGCTGGCCCTTGCCGCGGCCATGGCCCTTACGGGCTGCGGCGGCGGTGAAGCCAAAAAGGAAATGCCGGAAAATATCGTGTCCTATGAGGACCGCGACGGCAAGGAGTTCATACCCGTGGAGGACACCGAGCTGCAAAGCACGCTTGACGGCGACGGGGACGGCGGCGGGGACCTCTCCTCGGAGGAGGAGCTGGGCGAGTATCAGGAGGTGTTTATGGAGGGCGATATTTTGGACGAAAATACCTGCGGCGGCTGGGTTGTGTCCATAAGCCTCAAGGAGATAACCGTAAACACCTATAACACCCTGACCAGGTATCTGCTCACCGACGCGGCCGCTGAGACGGCCCTTAATCTCAAGCCCGGCGACGCGGTGCTCGTGGTTCATCACGAGGACGGCGAAGGACGCCAGGTCGCCGACGATTTGGGACGGGTGCGCGTAGAGGACGAGCCCCTGACCAAGGACGAGATTGAGGAGCTGTACAAGGGACTTGAGACCGACGGAGAAACGGAGACCGGGGAATGAGCGGCGCCGTCAATGTCATAGGCGGCGGTCTTGCCGGCTGCGAGGCCGCGTGGCAGGCGGCGCGGCGGGGCATAAGCGTTCGGCTTTTTGAGATGAAGCCCCTTGCCTTTTCGCCCGCCCACACCAACCCCGACCTCTGCGAGCTGGTCTGCTCCAACTCCTTAAAGGGCAACGGCCTCGACAACGCCTGCGGCCTGCTGAAGGAGGAAATGCGCCGCCTCGACAGCCTCGTCATTTCCTGCGCCGACAGGACGAGGGTCCCCGCCGGGGGAGCTCTGGCCGTTGACAGGGACAAATTCGCCGCCCTTGTCACCGCGCGGCTGCGGGAGCTGCCCAATGTGGAGATAGTGCCGAAGCTTGTGGAGGAGCTGCCCGACGGCGTGACGGTCGTCGCCACGGGCCCGCTTACTCACGGAAAATTCAATGAGACCGTGGCCGCTCTTACCGGCGGCGAGGGCCTTCATTTTTACGACGCGGCGGCGCCGGTTATTACCGCCGAGAGCATCGACCGCGAAAAGACCTACCTGGCCGCCCGCTACGGCAAGGGCACGCCCGACTATATAAACTGCCCCATGGACAGGGAGGAATATGACGCCTTCTGGGAGGAGCTGGTGACCGCGGAGCGGGCCCCTCTCCACGAAAACGTGGATACGCCCAACGTCTTTGAGGGCTGTATGCCGGTGGAGATAATGGCCGCCCGCGGAAGGGACACCCTGCGCTACGGCCCTCTTAAGCCCAAGGGCCTTAGAGACCCGCGCACCGGCCTGACCCCCTGGGCGGTGCTGCAGCTTCGGCGGGATAACGGCGAGGGCACTTTGTATAATATGGTAGGCTTTCAGACCAACCTCCGCTTCGGGGAGCAAAAGCGGGTCTTTTCAATGATACCCGGCCTTGAAAACGCCGATTTTGTCCGTTACGGGGTAATGCACCGCAACACCTACATCGACTCGCCCCGGCTTCTGGCCCCGGACCTCAGTCTCCGTTCCCGGCCGGAGGTTTTCTTCGCGGGGCAGATGACCGGGGTGGAGGGCTATGTGGAGTCCGCCGCCTCGGGACTTTTGGCGGGGATCAACGCCGCCGCCCGGCTGAACGGAGAGCCGCCCCTGGTGCTTCCGCCCGAAACCTGCATGGGGGCGCTGACGGCCTATATTTCCGATGCTGAAATAAAAAATTTCCAGCCCATGAACGCGAACTTCGGTATAATCCGCCACGAACCGCTCAAAATTAAGAATAAAAAGGAACGGTATGAGCGGATTTCCGCTAACGCTTTGGAGGTTTTGGCAAATTGCACAAAAAAAGACTGAAAAATTAAGCAAATCGGCAAAAAGAAATTTTAAATTTGTTATTGATTATTTTTGAATTAAATGTTAAAATATATTTAACGATTATGGGGTGGTGTGTTCGCTCTGCCCCAAAATGAAATTTTCAAGGAGGACAACGAACATGAAAAAGTTTAACCTTCGTGCGCTGGCGTCCGGGCTTGCCACCGCTGTGGCGATGACCTGCCTGAGCGGAGTTTCCGCTTTTGCCGCGGCGCAGAAGGTGGGCGAGGCCGCGCAGGCCATTATGCCCACCCGTGTACAGGCCGTCGAGGCTCTTGAAAGGGCCAACGACAAGTGGATAACCGGCCATCCCAATCACGGACGCTCGTTCTGGGATAACGCGGCTTACCATGTGGGCAACATGGAGGCTTATTTTACCACAGGTATCGAGCTTTACCGCAATTATTCCGAGGCTTGGTCCATCCAGAATAACTGGAAGGGCGCTACCAGCAACAATAAGTCCGCTTGGCGCGGCGGTGCCAGCACCGGCGGCTACGGCGAGGGTCAGGAATGGGTTCTGTTCGGCGACTGGCAGATCTGCTTCCAGACCTACATAGACCTTTATAACGACGAGCTCATGGCGTCTAAGGGGGCCATAAAGGACGACACCAAGGTTGCCCGCGCCCTTGAGGTAATGAGCTATCAGATGTCCACCGGCAAGAACGACTGGTGGTGGTGGGCCGACTCCCTGTTCATGGCCATGCCCATCATGAGCAAGATGTACGTCCTCACCGGCGACCTCCAGTATCTTGACAAGCAGTACGAGTGGTTCAAGTGGGCCGCCGAGGACGTTGAAGGCGGTACCAAGGACGGTATGTGGGACGAAGAGTATCAGCTGTTCCACCGCGACGGTAAGTATATCTATCCCGACCACAAGACCGCTGCCGGCAAGAAGAACTTCTGGGCCCGCGGTTCCGGCTGGGTATTCGCCGGTCTCGCCCGCGTGCTTTCCGATATGCCCACCGACTATGAGCACAGAGATTATTTCCTTGACAAGTACACCCAGATGGCTAACGGTGTAAAGAACTCCCAGCAGCCCGAGGGCTTCTGGTCCCGTTCGATGATTGACCGCGCCGAGGCCGACGGCTTCGAGTCCAGCGGTACATCCTTCTTCACCTACGGTCTCGCTTGGGGCATCAACAGCGGCTATCTTGACCGCGACACTTATCTGGACGCCGCCCTTAAGGGCTGGTACTTCCTGTACAACACCGCCCTTCAGGACGACGGTACCGTAGGCTATGTACAGCCTATCGGCGAAAATCCCCGTCAGTCCCTTAACATCGGCGGCAGAGATACTCAGAACTTCGGCGTGGGCGCTTTCCTGCTTGCGTCCTCCGAAATTTCCAAGCTGGCCGGCGGCGTTTACGGCGACCAGACCAACAATAACGACATTTATCCCTACATTATGAGAAAGCTTGCAGGTGAGAAGTACGTTATGGAGGTAAATACCGCCCACGTATTCGAGAGCGGCATTATCCACCACCACGACGAGAACAATCACAATATGCAGACCTACCGCAAGGACGGCAACACCATGATCCCCGTGATCACCATCAAGAACTACTTCAAGAACTGCACCGTCAATGAGGCGGGCGATACCGTTACCGTTACCCGTACCGTTAAGAGGGGCGCCGGTAATGTTACCCACACCGTTGTTGTCAACAACAACAGCACCGCTTACACCGTAGACGGAGCGGCCGGGGTTCTGCCCACCGCCGTTGAGAATAAGGACGGCTACATCTGCGTTCCCGTTCGTCAGATAATGGAGGGCCTTGGCTACGAGGTTTGGTACAGCGGTTACAGCGGAACCAGCCAGTATGTTGCCAACAACCCCATGGACGGCCTTCTGGTTATTTCCGAAAAGACCGATCCCTTCTTCGCCTGCGACGCCAACGCCGTTGAGATGCTCCGCTGGATGTTGGAGGTAAATCACCACTATCCCGAGCGTCCCGCTCAGAGCCCCAAGTCCTACACCGTTACCAAGCCCATGCAGGCCGCTACCGAGGCTTACGGTACTCAGGTGCCTCTGACTACCACCATGCTTTCCGCCAGCGCCACCCCCGAGGCTCAGAACAACGTATATCAGACCATTGATAACAATGTCCAGACCCGCTGGGCCGCTCAGGGCAGCCAGCATATGGACATCGACCTTGGCGTACCCATGCAGATCGCCTGTGTAGGCGTGCGCATGATGTCTTACACCGAGGGCCGCGTTATCAACTACGGCGTACAGATATCTTCCGACAATACAACCTGGACCAGCGTGTTCAACGGCACCAGCGTGGCCAACGGCGGCGTTTGGGAGTACCCCAAGGTAGACGGTAAGGTAGCCCGTTACATCCGCATAAACGTAAACGGCTCTTCCGTCGGCGACTGGGCCAGCGTGGCTGATGTGGCCGTATTCCAGGGCGACGCCAACTCTCCCAAGGCCAACGGTGTTACAGGCTCCGGCACCTCCGGCGGCGTTGTAACCCAGGGCGTGACCTCCTCCGCTACCGGCACAAAGGTGACTCTTAACGCCGGCATGGTTAAGGCCAGCGCCGAGCCCGAGACTCAGAACCCCGGCCGCAATGCCGTTGACGGCAACGCCGGCACGGTATGGGCCGCCGAGGGCAGCGCCAACCTTGTTATCGACCTTGGTTCCACCGCGGTCGTAAGCACCGTAGGCGTTCAGATGAAGCAGTACGACGACACCCGTACCGTTAACTACGGCGTGGAGGTTTCCGAAAACGGAAGCGCCTACACCTCATATTTCAACGGCGCCTGCGCACCCGCCGGCGGCGTGATGGAGTATATTCCCGTTGCGGCTAACGCGAGGTATGTCCGCATCAACGTAAACGGCAACAGCATAAGCAACTGGGCCAGCGTGGCCGAGGTTGAGGTTTACACCGGCGGCACCGCCAATCCCGCTACCGGCCAGGTACAGCAGGGCACCGGCCCCGTGGTTACCAACGGCTCCAAGATAGCCCTCAACGCCGGCATGGTTAAGGCCAGCGCCGAGCCCGAGTCTCAGAACCCTGCCTCCGCCGCCGTTGACGGCAACGCCAGCACGGTATGGGCCGCCGAGGGCAACCAGAACCTTGTCATCGACCTTGGCAGTGCTCAGACCATAGGCTCCGTGGGCGTTCAGATGAAGCAGTATGACGACACCCGTACCGTTAACTACGGCGTGGAGGTTTCCGAGGACGGCTCCAATTACACCTCCGTTTTCAACGGCGCCTGCGCGCCCGGCGGCGGCGTTATGGAGTCCCAGACCGTGGGTAGGAGCGCCCGCTATATCAGAATTAATGTAAACGGCAACAGCATCAGCGCATGGGCCAGCGTTGCCGAGGTAGAGGTTTACAGCGGCACCGTTACCGGCGGCACCGCCGGCGGTGCGGTAGGCGGCGCTACGGGCTCTATCGTAAGCAAGCCCATCGGCAACAAGATGTCGCTCAAGTCCGCCGCCACCCTCATCGTGGCTGATAAGAGCTTCCCCGCTTCCGCCGCCATCGACGGTAACAGGAACACCTCCTGGAAGGGCATGGCCAACCAGAGCATAGTTGTTGAGACCGCCAATGAAAAGACCGTTACCAGCGTGGGCGTTCGTTCCGCCGAAAACGCTCTCAGCTACACCATTTCCGTATCCGCGGACGGCTCCAACTGGACTCCCGTATATTCGGGCACAGGCGCGGCAGACGCTACGGCTTATCACGCCTGCCAGGCTAAGGGCAAGTACGTAATGATAACCCTTGCCGCGGAAGGCAAAGTGGCCGAGGTTGAGGTTTACGGCGCGGAATAAGCGTAATAATAAGCGTAATTAAGTCAATATCCAAGGGCCGCCGGCTTGCCGGCGGCCTTTAGATCGCTGACAAAGGTCAGCGATCTCGATGGGGCAACCCTAACGGTTTCCCCATCGGTCGCCCCTTCCGCATCGGGCGCTTGCGCTTACGAAATATCATTTTTATCGTGATAAAAATGATATTTCTACCCCGATTAAAGTATAAAATCCCGGGTACACGCCCCGGGATTTTATGTTTTTTATCGAAAGGGGGTTCCCTTTCGAGCATTCCCCATAGTACATAGGGTTTGTCAGTAGTACAAGGGCCGCCGGCTTGCCGGCGGCTCTTGTTTTTATGGGTTGGCGTTAGTTTTCGCACTGGACGCCAAATATTAACTTTTGATAAATTAAGGATAAATTGATTGACAATCCGACGAAAATGTGCTATGCTATATAGTGTTTCGGTAAGCGGTCCTTAAAAAAGAGGGAACTTTTTCGAGCCTTACTGCGTCTAAGTTACAGGACCGCCCAACAACAGCAAAAATTGAAAGGAAGATAACCATGAAAAAGAAAATTCTGGCTCTTGTTTTGGCCATGACGATGGTCATCTGCATGATGCCCTCCGCGCACGCCTATTCCGTTCGTGACGCGTATGACGAATTCGCGGCGCAGTATCCGGAGTTCATAGACGTTATCGTGGAAAACGGCGTCAGTGAAAGCAAGCTGATCGACTTTTTGCGCGCCCTTCAGCGCAGCCTTTACTTAAAGAACCTTATGGAGCCCATAACCGAGGACAATTTCGAGGACGTTCTTCTGGATTCGGTGGAGAGCGTCAGCAACGCCGACCGCTTCCTCGACCTTCAGCGGGCGCTGATGATAGCCTATCCCGACGCGGTGGACGAGGCCCTTGTGCACAGAAGGATACATCCCGACCTTATGCCCCTTTGCAATACCGTTAAATCCATGATTTTTGAGCATGATATGCTTTCCAGCATAGATACCGGCGCCGGCAGCGATATCCTTAATATTGTGAGCATCGACGAGCTGGACGGAGTTTCCGTTGAAAAGGGCAAGAGCCTTCGTCTGCCCTCCAAGGTTGACGGCCGTACCGAGACCGGCGTGGCGGTGCCCCTGGATATAACTTGGGACAGCGTGCCCGATACCTCGGCCGAGGGTACGTTTACCGCCGAGGGCACGCTTCAGATACCCGAGGGCTACCGGCTTGACGGCAGCCTCAGCGACGCCGTTTCCGTCGAGGTAGTGGTAACCCCCGCCAACACTAACACAGGCGACGATAAAAAGCCCGATACCGGTGATAATAAGCCCAACAATGACGATAATAAGCGGCCTGACACGGACAATACGGGCTACGGAGATGACGGGCAGGACGAGGAACCCGTAAAGCACGTTTACAGCTTCTCCGACGTTTCCGTAAATTCCGACCTTGGCAAGGCCGTTTACGCCCTTTCCGACATAGGCGTCATCAACGGCTATGTGGACGGCACCTTCAAGCCCGACAACCCCATCACCCGCGCCGAGATAGCCAAGATAATGACCACCGCCATGGGTTCGCTGGACGCCGAGGCCGCCGCTTCCTTTACCGACACGAAGGACCACTGGGCGCTCCTTTATGTGGCCTCCGCTCAGAAGGCCGGCCTTATCAACGGTTACCCCGACGGCACCTTCAAACCCGACAACAATATCACCCGCGCCGAGGTAATGACCATAGTTTACCGCGCCCTTGACGGCAAAAAGGCGTTTACCGGCAATCAGGCGGCGCCCTATAAGTTCAGCGACGACGCTCTTGTGCCCGACTACGCTAAGACGCCCATCGGCACCCTTGCCAACTACGGCATCGTGAGCGGCACCTCCGTGGCCCAGCCCGACGGCAGCGTCCTCAACAATATCGACCCGACATCCAGAGCCACTCGCGGCCAGTGCGTGCTCATGGTTTATAACGCCCTTAAGCTGATGGGCAAGATAAAGTAAATATGCATCAAGGGGGAGCCTTGGGCCCTCGCGGGAACAACCAGAGCGGTTTTTCCCGCGAACCCCTTTCCCGCATCGGGCACTTGCGCTTACGAAAAACCAATAAATTGATTTTTCTACCCCGATTAAGGTATAAAATCCCGGGTACACGCCCCGGGATTTTATGTTTTTTATCGAAAGGGCGTTCCCTTTCGAGCTTTCCCCTTGACACATAGGGTTTTTCAGTAGTCTGAGGGAGTCGTAGGGCTCCCTTTTTTTGTTATTGTTTTTTATATTTTTATTAAAAAACTATTTACAAATTTGATTTTTTGGTGTACAATTATAATAAGTATATCTGTATACGAAAGGATTTGTAGCCAATGAGAAATGAAGACAAAACCATGGACAAAATCGTGGCCCTGTGCAAGGGACGGGGCTATGTTTACCCCGGCAGCGAGATTTACGGCGGCCTGTCAAACAGTTGGGATTACGGCCCGCTGGGGGTAGAATTTAAAAATAACGTCAAAAGGGCGTGGTGGAAGAAGTTCGTTCAGGAAAGCCCGTACAACGTGGGCCTCGACAGCGCCATTCTCATGAACCCCGAGGTTTGGGTGGCCAGCGGTCATGTGGGCGGTTTCAGCGACCCGCTGATGGACTGCAAGGACTGCAAGACCCGCCACAGGGCCGACAAGCTGATAGAGGATTTCTGCCACGAAAGGGGCGAAAATATAGTTGTTGACGGCTGGGACGACAAGAAAATGCTGGACTTCATAAAGGACAACAACATTCCCTGCCCCGACTGCGGCAGCCATAATTTCACCGATATCCGCAAGTTTAACCTGATGTTCAAGACTTTCCAGGGCGTGACCGAGGACGCAAAAAACGAGCTTTACCTCCGTCCCGAGACCGCTCAGGGAATTTTCGTAAACTTCAAAAATATTGCCCGCACCACCCGTAAAAAGATACCCTTCGGCGTGGGTCAGGTGGGCAAGAGCTTCCGCAACGAGATAACTCCCGGCAACTTCATCTTCCGCATAAGGGAGTTTGAGCAGATGGAGCTGGAATTCTTCTGCAAGCCCGGCACCGACATGGAGTGGTTCGAGTTCTGGCGGAGCTATTGCCGAGACTTCCTGCTGTCGCTGGGAATGAAGGAGGAAAATATGCGCCTCCGCGACCACAGCCCCGAGGAGCTGTCCTTCTATTCCAAGGGTACCACCGACATCGAGTTCATGTTCCCCTTCGGCTGGGGAGAGCTTTGGGGCATCGCCGACCGCACCGACTACGATTTGACCCAGCACCAGAACCACAGCGGCGAGTCTATGGAGTACATCGACCCCGTCACCAACGAACGCTATGTGCCCTATGTCATCGAGCCCTCTCTGGGCGCCGACCGTGTGGCCCTGGCTTTCCTCTGCGACGCCTACGACGAGGAGGTCATCGACGAAAAGGACACCCGCGTGGTTCTTCGCCTGCATCCGGCGCTGGCCCCCGTAAAGGCCGCCGTGCTTCCCCTGAGCAAAAAGCTGGCCGAGCCCGCCACCGAGCTTTTCCAAAAACTTATCAAAAAATACCCCTGCGATTACGACGAGGCCGGCAGCATCGGCAAGCGTTACCGCCGTCAGGACGAGATAGGCACCCCTGTCTGCATAACCGTTGACTTCGACACCGCCGAGGACGGCTGCGTCACCGTCCGTGACAGGGACACCATGGAACAGAAGCGCATAAAAATAGAAGATATCGACGCTTATATGGATAAGCTGCTCGAGTTTTAACAGAAGAAATGGGGAGATCGCATGAAGTGTATCGTACTCGCGGCGGGCTATGCGACAAGACTGTTCCCGCTGACGGAAAATTTTCCCAAGCCTCTTTTGGAGGTCAATGGGATGAGCATATTGGATCACCTTTTGAGGGATATTGATAAGCTTGACGAAATCGACGGACATATAATCGTTTCAAATCACCGTTATTATGAGCATTTTGTAAAATGGGCGGAAAACGACACCGCCATAAAAAAGCCGGTCACCGTCCTTGACGACGGCAGTATTTCCAACGAGAACCGACTCGGGGCGGTGAAGGATATCCTTTTTGCCATTGAGGAAATGAAGATAGACGAGGATGTGCTGGTCATCGCCGGCGACAACCTGATAGACTTTTCCTTTAGGGAGTTTGTGGACTTTGCCGAGGCGCACAATTCCTCGGCGGTCATGGTCAACTATGAGGAGAGCCTTGAGGAGCTGCGCCGCTGCGGTGTTATGGTGCCCGACGAAAACATGAGGATAGTCTCCATGGAGGAAAAACCCCGTGAGCCTAAGAGCAACTGGTGCGTGGGACCCTTCTATTACTACCGCAGAGAGGACCTGCCCTATGTGGCAAAGGGCATAGCCGAGGGCTGCGGCACGGACGCGCCCGGCAGCTTTGTCTGCTACCTCTGCGAGCACACGCCGGTCTACGCCTACGTCATGCCCGGCCGCCGCTACGACATCGGCGACTTGGAAAGCTATAAAAAGGTGCAGGAGATATACAATTATAGGCCGGAGTGAGCGGCCACAGTATACAGCGTATAATTAAAATTTTAATAAAACCCACTAAACAGGAGGAATGAAAAATGGAAACATCAAGAGTTCTGGCATTGGTTTTGGCTATGGCTATGGTGTTCACCGTGCTGGCGTCCTTCCCCATCGGGGCAAGCGCCGCGAGCATGACTGACGACACCTTCTTCGCCAAGCTGGATTATGCCGCAAACCCGGACCTTGCGGGCGTAAAGACCGCGGTGGACAGAGGAGACTATGAAGCGGCCAAGGCCGAGCTGCTCGAGTACTTCAAGGCCCGCCACAAGGCAGGCAAGTTCACCGGCAGCGGCGTCACCGAGGCCGACGAAAACTACGGCATGGCCGTGCTGCCCATGAGGAATATCCTCACCGGACCCTATGAGTTCGATATTTGGCAGGCGGAATTTACCGTAAACGACAAGACATTTACCGACTACGAGATCGACGTCACCGACCGCGTAAAGCACGAGCTGGCCAACGGCGCGGTGAGCTTCATGCTCATGGCCGGTGAAAAGCAGCAGTACCCCGTCCGCGTAAAGTCCAAGGAGGCCGGCGAAGACGTGGCCCCAAGACTTGTGATCGAGTTTGACGGCGGAAGCGAAACTATCGTCGCCAACAACGACACCTATATCAGCTCTCAGGATCAGACAAAAAATCTCGGCGCCGAGACTGATCTGTATGTCAAGGAGGACGGCTCCGGTTCCGACCCCACGGGTACGAACACCCGCCGCGCCTATATGAACTTCCCGCTCACTGCGGCCGCCGGTCAGGAGATAACCTCCGCCAAGCTGGTCGTAAACGCGGCCTACGCCGATGACTGCACCACCGGCCCCAAGGACGTGCTGGTGATCAACATCGGCGACACCACCTGGGATGAAAACAAGCAGACATGGAACGCCATAAAGGGAAATATCTATTCCTATGAGGATGCGGAGGATCCCACCTGGGGCGCCAACGCCTCCAACGCGGATGCTGAGTATCACAATGTCACCGCCCGCTTCTGGTACGGCAAGCCCATGGCCTATGAGTACCTGTCTTACCTTAATGACCCCGATACCTATAACGAGACCCACCCCTACGCCGCTCAGTACCCCGGCGAGGACTTCGGCCCCAAGCTGGTTGACCTTATGGACGCCTTCGCCACTCAGATGAGCTACGGCTATAACCGTACCCTTGAGACCGGCGAGCGCCTGAGCCGCTGG
Organism: uncultured Clostridia bacterium; assembly: GCA_947589005.1. Taxonomy (GTDB): domain Bacteria; phylum Bacillota; class Clostridia; order UMGS1883; family UMGS1883; genus JAFLUQ01. The sequence goes on from CANPZO010000010.1 coordinate 67,132, forward strand.
GTGGACATAGTTGACGCCCTGCTGGACACTCCCGCTTTTGACGACAAGCTGGACGAGTTTGTGAACATTCTTTCCTTCATGTGGGGCGACTGCAATTCCCTCTATGAAAAGGACATTACCAACGGCAGCTACTGGTGGAGCAACTGGAGAATAGTCGCCAACGCCGGCTTCTTCAAGGCGGTCGAGTTCCTGCCCGAGCTTAAGGACCACGACAAATTCCGTGAAAAGGTAGAGTACAACGTCGAGTACACCCTTGACCTGCTCTACAACGACGACATGAGCTTCACCGAGGCGGGCCCCTCCTACGCGGAGTGGTGCGTAAAGCTCTTTACCGACTGCGCCATAGCCGCCCAAAAGTCCGGCAATCCCATGAGCGCCGACTTTAAGACCAAGCTCACCTACGCCGCCCGCAACGCCGCCCAGAGCTTCTTCCCCGACGGCTGGGACTCCAACGTGGGCGACTCCAACTACCGCGACAAGATGCCGGAGTTCAAGATGATAGCCGACTATCTGAATGACCCTGTGCTGGACGCCTATGTAAACGGAGAGGACTCCCCCGAGGCCGAGGACGCCAAGTCCGTCCTTTACGACGACTCCAACTCCGTATATATGCGCACAAGCTGGAACCCGCAGGATACCACCTATGTTTCCTTTGTGAACAGCCCCGCCGACGGCCACGCTCACCCCGACTCCAATCAGGTGCTGATGTACGCCTACGGCAAGCCCCTGCTTGTGGACAGCGGACGCTATGGCTACTCCAACCCCAATAACTCTATTTATAACGAGCTGCGCTATGCCAGCGCCCACAACACCGTCGAGGCCGAGGGCGTGAGCATGGGCGGCAGCAACAACTACCATTCCAATTCCGCCGGCGGCGAAAAGGTAAGCACCTACGTGGACAACGACCTGTTCACCTTCGCCACAAGCACCCAGCACGGCTATCCCAGCACCAAGCACACAAGGAACGTTCTGTTCCTTAAGGCGCTTAACGGAGCCACCTTTGTGACCGACTATGTGGACGGCAATAAGGCAGATCAGGTTTACCGACAGAACTGGCACTTCATGCCCTCCAGCGGCGCCGCCGTTGGAGCGGGTGGACACAGTGTTTCCACCAACTTCGCGGACGAGTCCAACGTTGACCTTTACAACGCCGACGCCGACGCCGCAGCCGAGGTGAGGGACGGCTATTTCAGCGCCGACTACGGCCTTGTGGCCTCAAGCAAGTACGCATCCTTCAAAAAGACCGGCGAGGACGTGAAGTTCGGCACCGTTATCCTGCCCCGCAGGGCCGGTAAGGAGGCTGCGGACATCACCGTGACCGATGAGGCCGAGGGCCTTGACAGCTCCGCCATTTCCATGACGGGCAACGTCACCTCCAATAGCGGCGACGCTTTGACGGTGAATTATAACGTATATGTAAAGAACACCGACGACGCCGACGGCAAGTTCGGCGATTACACCACCGACGCCAAGGCCGCCTTCGTGAGCGATACCGCGTACGGTCTTGTGGGCGGCAAGAGCCTTAAGCAGGGCGAGCAGGTCATCATCGACTCTTCCGCCGAGCTTAGCTCCATAGGCGTCGAAAAGACCGGCCTTTTGGCTCCGGGTCTGAAAATAACCGGTGAAAACCTCACTCCCACCAAGGATGAGACTCAGGCCATCAAGATATATTACGGCGATGGGGGTCTGGAATCCGTCACCCTCAACGGCGAGGAAATTGAATTCACTAAGGACGCGGACGGCTATGTTTACGCCGTTGGCGTGGGCAGCGTCACCACCGTTGAGGAAACCGTTATCCCTGCAACGAAGGACGGCTTTGCGGCTTCCAGCACCGAAGGCGACGGCGTTACCAACAGAGGTTACATTCAGGCTTCCTACGCATGGCAGAACCGCAACGCCTATATGGGCTTTGACCTGACCGATTACAAGGACGCCGAATTTGACAAGGCTGTCATCAGAATGACAACCACCGAGACGGCGAGTCAGGGCGCTTTGCACTTCTACTGGCTGGATTACGGTACTTGGACAAGAGACGATGTGCCCTTCCTTCTCAGCGACGATGCGAATAAGCTGCCTCAGCATACCAATAACGGCACCACTCCCGCATGGACCGGCAAAGCCTATCACTTTGAGGGCGACGCCAGCTCGGCGGCGGTAGGCGCGGTTTGGGAAGTAGACTTTACCAAGCAGCTCAAGGAGTACCTTGCCGCCGGCGGAGACCCACAGTTTACCATCGCTATGCTGGGCGCGGCAGGCAGCATCAAGTTCGCCTCTCTTGAAAACGGCACCTACGACGGCCCGGCCATCGTTCTCTCCACATCCAAGACCGAGGGCGAGAAGAAGGAGACCAAGGTAGAGGTACATTTCCTTAACGATGAGGACGAGGAGATACAGGACGCCGAGACCGTCACCGCCGGTCTTTCCGACGGCAAGATATACACCTATGCCGCCCCCGAGACCATAGTTTACAACAACATCACCTATTACCTTGACAAGGTAAACTCCGATTTGAGCGTAATGGTGGAGGAGGGCAACACCTACGCGATTTACGCCAAGTATGTGCCCGCTGCCGAGGTGCGCATAATTTATCAGGCCCTTGTTTCTGATAATGTGGAAGGCCCCATCAAGGAACTCACAGCCTATGCCGCTCCCGGCTCCACCTACACATATGAGCCGGAAAAGTGGGTTGAGTATGAGGACGAGTTCGTGGGCAAGCTCCATTTCATCGTGGATGAGGAGACCTCGACACTTTCCACAAAGGTCGTTAGTCGTGATGACGGCAGCGGCTCGACGGATAACAAAAATATGATAATAGTAAATCTTATAGAAGTCGATTTGACGGGCGAGGGCAACCTCATTTCCAACGGCGACTTCACCGACGGCACCGCCGATTGGACAAACGCTTTGAACGGCGGGCAGTTTGACGGCACGGTTTCCGATGACCACGCTCACGGCGACGGCAAGTCCCTGACCAACACGGTCAGCGCCGGCGGCAGCGCAGTCAGCACTCTTCGCCGCTTCGTACCCGTTACCGGCGGAAAGACCTATTATCTGTCCTTCTATGTTGACAATACCGGCGAGGCCATTACCGGAAACGCCTTTATGAGCGCCTTTGTTCCCGTAAAGGGCACGGCCTTCGGTTCCTTTAACGGCGTTACCTTTAAGGATTATGTGGCCTACGGCGGCCAGAACTCCTGGAGTCCCGAGTCTCAGTCCGAGGTTCAGCGTGCCCGTGTGGACATGAAGTACGACCCCGGTATGAATCACAAGGAATATTTAATAAATGTTCCAGCGGACGCTGACAACATTATGCTCAGTATGTTCGCGTGGACAGACGTCGGACGGCTGTACTTCTCCGACTTTGAACTTTACGAGTATGAGAGCCAGTTAAAGAACGCCACGGTAACCGTTAAGTACGTTGACGCCGAGGGCAATGACGTCCGCACCGCCAAGACCTTCGAGGCCAGAGTGGGCGACAGTTACGACGTAAACTCTTACGTTATCGACAGCTTCCGCGGCAACAAGAACCTTTACACCTACAACGAGGCCGCCACAAAGGACCTCACAGGCACCGTTAAGGGTGACACCGTTGTAAATCTCGTTTATGACGCCGAGACCTACGACGGCATACTCCTCGATTTGAGCTTCGACGACGCGGAAAGCGGCTTCGAGGGCGGCTTGGGCAAGGCCGAGGCCAAGGGCGAGAGCGTCCTCGCCGGCGGCAAGTACGGCAAGGCTCTGTCCCTCGACGGCACCTCGGCCAACTGGCTGAGCGTCACCGCTGCCGAGGACGGAAGCCCGCTCCTGACCAATGTTGAGGAGATAACCGTAAGCTTCTACGGCAAAATAAACGCCAACTCCGCCAACTGGCCCTTCTTCGCCGCCAGCAACGCGTCGGCTCAGACAAACAACTTCGAGCATTATATCGGTATACTGGACAACGGCGGACTGACCGTTGAGCGTTACAACAACAACGGCGCCCGTCCCGCCAGCGTCAAGGCCGCAAATACCGGCAATGACTGGAAGCTCGTCACCGTTGTTTACAGCAAGGATAAGACCGAGCTCTATGTGGACGGTCAGCTCAAGGGCAGCCAGGACAGCGCATATTCCCTGTCCGACGTGCTCGGCAGCAGGTCCGTGCTCCAGATAGGCAAGGCCAACTGGGGCAGCGGCGAGTTCTACAACGGTCTCATCGACGAGTTCAAGATATACGACCGTGCCCTCACCGCCGACGAGGTGGCTAAGCTGGCCGCTCCCATGGAGACCGTGACCGAGCTCCGCATACTCACAAACGACGACGGCACCGCCGGTCTGGGCATTGCCTTCACCACCACGCTTAACTACGATGTTGATTATTCAAAGGTTGAGTCCGCCGGTTTTGAGTACGGCGCATATGCCCTTGACGACAGCGGAAATTACACCATTGAAAAGACCGACGTCAAAGCCGAGTTCGAGAAGATATCCGGCGACACCTTCCGTCTGGTAATCACCGAAATTAAGCCCGCCAACGTGATACGCCTGTACGCCGCGAGACCGTATGTTGTCATAGACGGCGACAAGATTTACGGCGAGACGGCGGCCGACTCCCTGTTCAGCGTTCTGGCCGACAGCATAGTCGAAGGCAAGGGCAAGACCGTTACCGCCGCCCGTCTCAATGCCGCCAATAAGGTTCTGGGCTATGTGGCCGAGACCGTCAAGGAGGGCACGGCGGCCAAATTCCCCGGCTTTGCCGAGGCTTACGCCAAGCTGTTCACCGAGGACGGCGCGCTCAAGGCCGAGTACGCCGCGCTGGGCTTCGCCCTGGGCGTCGCCGAAAGCACCGCCGCGGAGACGCTTGACCTTGACGCCGTCAGCCTTGAGCTTGCCGAGACCGAAGTGACCGATGCCGAGGCCGCCGACGTTTCGTTCAGCTATGACGCGGTTCCCGAGCTTTAATAAGGAGGAATACCATGAAAAGCTTTGAATTTCCCCTCATAACCGTTACTGACCTGACGCCCGTTCGTTCGGTCATGGACGACATAACCGCCAGCGCCGAGTACCCCAAGGGCGACAACGAGCAGATAGTGCCCGACCCCGCCGCAAGTGACGAGGCGGTTTGGTAAGACAAAATAACATTCGCCGGTGGGCCAAACCCACCGGCGAATAATTTGTGAGGCGATAATATGAATGTCAGAGAAATAATTTACAATAAGTTTTTCCGCCCCTTCGAGGGCAAAACCACCGCCGGCCGCGTGGGTGTGGAGCTGGAGTTCCCGCTGGTGAACAAAAGCGGCGGCGACATCGACCCCGCCTATGCCGCCGGAGTTATGGAGCATTTTCTGAAAAAGGGCTGGCGGGTGGCCTTGGAGGGCACCGGCGGCGAGCCGCTTTTCATTGAAAACGGGGACGGCGACTGCCTGAGCTTCGACAACTCCTATAACAATTTTGAGTTTTCCCTTAACCACAGCGCGAGCCTGGCCGAGCTTGAAAGACGGTTCAGGGAATATCTTTCTCCGGTGCAGGAGTATTTCCGGGCCGGAGGGATGGAGCTTCGGGGTCGGGGCACAAACCCCAATATGCCAGGGCTCAGCGTGTTTCATGTGCCCTTTGCCACCTATGACATGGTGCGGGATTATCTGCGTACCGGCGGCGAGCATGGGATAGAGGATTTTCCCGCCTTTCTTTCGTCCGTCCAGACCCATTTGGACGTAAATTTGGACGACCTCCCCGCCGCCTACACCCTTTTTGCGCGGCTGGACTTTGTGCGGGCCATGCTTTTCGCCAACTCTCCCGACTGGGAGGGACGGGGCTGGCGGCTGTTCCGAGACTATCTGTGGGAAAAATCCGCCTTTGGCCGCTGCCCCAATATCACCGGCAAGGTGGACGGGAGCTTCGCCTCCGTGGACGACTTGACGGACTACTTCCTCAAAAAGGGAATGTTCAACCGCATAAGGGACGGTAAATACGAGACCTTCGCGCCGGTGGGCATACGTGAGTATTTTGAAAACCCCGCTTACGACGCGGAGCCGGACGACATCGACTGCTACCTGTCCTTCAAGTCCGTGGAGCTGACCTGCCGCGGCACCCTCGAGGTGCGCGGCGACTGCGCCCAGCCCTTCGACAGGGCCTTCGCGCCGCCGGCCTTTAACCTGGGCGTGCTTTGCGCCATGGAGGAGGCCAAGACCGTGACCGACGAGTTTTTTGCCGAAAATCATATAACCGCTTCCAACACCGAGCTGCGGAATATCGTGTGTGAAAACCGCGATATGGAGCTTATCGCCCCTCTGCCGCGGCTGGAACGCCTTACCTCGGATTTGCTTGACCTCGCCCGTGAGGCCCTCGTCAGGCGCGGAATGGGAGAAGAAAGACTGATACCCCAAGACTGCCTTCAAACTTTTTGAATTATGGAGAAAGCTTGAAAGGAAACTCCCCCATCGCTTTCTCCCTGTCCCATTTTTGCCCCGGCGACGCAAAAAACTGTTGACTTTTTAAGGCAAAAGGGGTAAAATAAGGATATACGATTTCTGTGTTAACGGGAGGCAAAACCGTGAATTTAGAGCATCAATCCAGAAAAACCATGTACCGCAAGCCCTTCGGCGCGGTCCGCTGCGGGACGGAGATACGCCTGCGCCTGGCGGTGGAATCCTACGCCATACCGGTAAAGGTGGAGTGCGTTATCGGGGACAGGTCAGTACCCATGTACTACGTTTCCGAGGTCAACCACAACCGCCTGTACGAGTGCAGGGTCACCATGCCCGAAAAGGAGGGCCTTGTCTGGTACTGCTTTCGGGCCGAGGCCGACGGCGAGACCGCTTATTACGGCAACAACAGCGAGTTCCTGGGCGGCATGGGTTCGATGTACGCCGACAAGCCGCCGGTGATGTTCCAAATAACGGTTTACGATAAGAGCTTCGACAGTCCGGAGTGGCTCAAGGACGCGGTTGTGTACCAGATATTCCCGGACAGGTTCAACCGGGCGGGAGATACGCCGTTCCACGGGATAAGGCGCAACTGGGGCGAGCAGCCCTTCTACAAGGCCGAACAGTTCGGCGGGGAATACACCGCCGACGACTTTTTCGGCGGCAATTTAGAGGGCATAAGGCAAAAGCTGCCCTATCTCAAGGAGCTGGGCGTGGGGGCCGTTTATCTCAACCCCATTTTCAAGTCCCAGTCAAACCATCGCTACAACACCGGCGACTATGAGACCGTTGACCCTCTGCTGGGCACAAACGAGGAGTTCGAGGCTTTGGCGAGGGAGTTTAAGGAAAACGGAATCCGCCTTATTCTGGACGGAGTTTTCAGTCATACGGGCGACGACAGCCGCTATTTCAACAAGTGGGGCAATTACGACAGCGTGGGCGCATATCAGAGTCAGGACAGCCCTTACTACAACTGGTACGTCTTTCGCAGCTGGCCCGATGATTATGAGTCCTGGTGGGGCTTTACCACCTTGCCGAACACTCACGAGATGCACCCGGACTACCTTGATTATATAATCAAAAACAAAAATTCCATTATCCGCCGTTGGATAAAGGCCGGAGCTTCGGGCTGGAGGCTGGATGTGGCCGACGAGCTGCCCGACGAGTTCATAAAAGAGCTGCGCCGTGCCGTCAAAGATGAGGACCCCGAGGCCGCCGTCATCGGCGAGGTCTGGGAGGACGCCAGCCACAAGGTCAGCTACGGCTGTCAGCGGGAGTTTTTCTGGGGAAAAAGCCTCGACTCGGTCATGAACTACGTGACCCGCGGCGCGGTGCTGGATTATCTTGTGTACGGCAACGCCCACCGCTTTATGCGCAGGATAAGCTCCATGGTGGAAAACTATCCGAAGCCGGCCTTGTATACCTGCCTTAATCTTATATCCAGCCACGACGTGCCCCGGGCCTTGACGGTGCTGAGCGGCGCGCCCAGCGTGGACGGTATGAGCCGCGAACAGCAGGCGTACTATGTCCCCTCCCACAGGGATTGGGAACTGGCCCTGCGGCGCATGGCGCTGGCGGTGATGTTACAGGTCACCCTGCCCGGCGCGCCCTGTATATATTACGGCGACGAGGTGGGCGCCGACGGCTACACCGACCCCTTTAACCGGGGCTGCTACCCGTGGGGCGGGGAAAATTTGAATTTGCTCGATATTCACAGGCGCATGATAAAGCTTTATAACGAAAACATCTGCCTGCGCACCGGATATTTCGAGCCCCTCAACGTATTTGACGACGTGGTCACCTTCCTGCGCAGTATGCGCGGCGGGAAGGACGTTTTCGGCAGAGAGGGGAAAAGCGTGGGCATCCTCGCGGCGGTAAACGCCTCTTCGGAAAAGACCGCGGGCCTTGTCGTGGGCCTGGGACGCTACGGCGCGAAAAATCCCAGAGATATGCTGACCGGCGAGGAGCTGAGTATCCGCGACTATAAGATAGAGCTGGAGCTCGCGCCTTTGAGCTTCCGGCTGATAAGCCTTGACCTGGGCATGAACGATCCGACGGATATATGATATATAAAAACGAAAGGGCCGATGGCTATGAAAAATGACGTTATAACAGTGGGCGTTACGGCCGTGGGCAGCGAGGGAGAGGGTATAGCCCGACGGGAGGACGGCTATACCTATTTTGTACCCGGTGCCCTTCCCGGCGACAGGGCGGAAATACTGTCGCTTAAGGAAAACAAAAACTACGGCTACGGCAAGCTGCTGCGCCTTATCGAGCCCTCGCCCCATCGGGTGGAGCCGGGCTGCGCCGTTTTTGGAAAATGCGGCGGATGCAGTCTGCTTTCCGCTGACTACGGCTTTCAGCTCGAGCTGAAGCGCCGCGCCGTCGCCGACGCGCTGGAGCGCATAGGCGGCTTTGATTTTAAGACGGTCGCGCCCTGCGTCGCCGGAAAGTCGGAGTTCCGCTACCGCAACAAGGCCCAGTACCCTCTTGTTCGGACGGAAAAGGGGATAGAGTTCGGCTTTTTTGCTCCCCGCAGCCACCGCGTGGTGCCCTGCGCTGACTGCCGGCTTCAGGCTCCGGAGCTAAACCTTATCGCCGCCGAGATAACCGCTTGGGCAAACGAGGCCGGAATTTCGGTATATGACGAGGGCACGGGCAGGGGCTGTCTGCGCCATATCTATGTGCGCACCGGCAGGGAGGAGACCGTGGCCGCCGTTATCGCGGCGTACCGGCCCGACGGCTTGGACGCGCTGGCGGACAGGCTTTGGAAAAAGTTCCCTAAAACGGTCGGTCTCGTGCTCAATCTCAACCCCAAGGCCACCAACGCAATTCTCGGCGAAAAGCAGCGGATAGTTCGGGGTCGGGACTATATCGTTGACAGCATCGGCGGCATAAAATACAAGGTGAATTACCGCAGCTTTTATCAGGTGAACTCCTACACCACGGAGAAGCTTTACGACAAGGTCAGAGAGCTCTGCGCCCTGACCGGACGGGAGCGGGTCTTTGACCTCTACTGCGGGGCCGGAACCATAGGCTTGTATCTGGCGGGAGAGGCCGCCTCGGTGACAGGCGTCGAGATAGTGCCCGAGGCGGTGGAAAACGCTCGTGAAAACGCCGCTCTTAACGGCATAACCAACGCGGACTTCTTCTGCGGCAGGGCCGAGGAGCTATGTCCCAAAATGGCGGAGGATGGGGCGAGGGCCGACGTCGTCGTCCTCGACCCGCCGCGTAAGGGCTGCGAGCCGGCGCTGCTTGACGCCGCCGCCGCTCTCGGACCTGAGCGGATAGTATACGTGTCCTGCAACCCTTCCACCATGGCCCGTGACTGCGCCCTCCTCCGCGGGCTGGGCTATGAGCTGAAAGAGGCCGTCCCCTTTGACCAGTTCCCCCACACGGCCCATGTTGAGACAGTTGTTCAACTTTCCAAGGGAGAAATCCAGTCTAAGAAAATTCGCGTTGACTTCTCTCTGGAGGATATGGATATGTCCGGCTTTCAGAAAGGTGCGACATATGGAGAGAT
>CANPZO010000011.1 GCA_947589005.1 uncultured Clostridia bacterium
TTCATAGTTTTTATTTTATTGGACAGATTTATCAAAACATAAATTTGCCTTAAATTAATTCATTCAGCCCTTGAACGATCTGCGCGACTTTTTTACAGCGCACCGTTTTCACTTCTTTATCGTTGTCCCAACCTTTTTCGCGGAGATAAGGCACGAGATGAGGTTGTTCTTTACCTTTCCGCTCAGTATCTCCACCTCGGAAACGCCGTTTTCCACGGCCTCCACGATGTTGCTGAGCTTTGGTATCATTCCGCCGCCGACAAAACCGTTATTTATGAGCAGCCTTGCCCGCTCGGCGGTGAGGGTTTCGAGGACGGTCTTTTCGTTGTCCTTGTCTATGAAGATGCCGTTCACGTCGGTGATGAACACCAGCTTGTCGGCCCGAAGCTCCCTCGCCACGGCGGTGGCCGCGTCGTCGGCGTTCACGTTCAGAGGCTCGCCTTCGGGACCGGAGCTCACCGGCGAAATGACCGCCACGTATCCGGCGTCCAGCAGTTGGTTTATGATGCGGGCGTCCACGGAGGTTATCTCCCCCACAAAGCCTATATCCGCCCCGTCCACAGTCTTGCGGCGGGCGGTAATGGCGCCCCCGTCCCGGCCGCTGATGCCGACGGCTTTGACGCCGCACCCAGATATGGCGCCCACCAGCTTTTTGTTGACGCCGCCGCTGAGTACCATTTCCACCGTGCGTATCTCGTCGGGGCCGGTGACGCGATAGCCCTTCTCGAACCGGCTCTCCGTGCCGAGGCTCTTAAGCATCGCGCTTATCTCCTTGCCGCCCCCGTGGACGACGGTCACCCTTGCGCCCACCATGGAAAGCAGGGAAATGTCCTCCATGAGCGAGCGGGTCAGGGCCTCGTCCTCCATTACGCTGCCCCCCAGCTTTATGACGACGTTGCGTCCGTAAAGCCGGTGCAGGGCCGGCAGTATGTCCTGAAAGCCCTTTATCTTCTCGGTGGCGTCTATCCCTCGGGCCACGTCGTACTCGTCAAGGAATTTCTTCGTATACTCCACGTCGCTGGGGCAGTCGATATAGCGCACTCCCCGCTTTTGGCGGGTCTCGTCGCCCTTGCCAGTAACAAGGACCACGGTGGGCTCACGGCAGTCCATTATGGCGTGGCGTATGGCCTCGCCCCGGTCGTCGATTATTTCATACTCCCCTCCGGCGGCGGCCACATGGCCCGCTATCTCGGCGGATATACGGCCAATGGGCTCCTCTCCGGCGTCCTCCTCGGTGATGTAGACCTTTTTGGAGTACCGCCCGGCAATAACGCCCAAATCCCTGCGGCGGTCGAAAGCCTTCCCTCCCGGGCAGCCGAAAACCGCCGCGATGGAACGGTCAGGATATTCCTTGCGGACGGAGGAAAAGAGATTTTCAAAGCTCAGCTTGTTGTGCGCGTAGTCCACAATGACCGTCACGGTCTTGTCCGCGTTGGCGTAGACCTCCATACGGCCTTTGCTTCGGGCCTTCATAAGGCCGGTGAGCATGAAGCGGCTGTCTATGCCCAGCGCCATGGTGATGCCGATGGCGGCGAGGGCGTTTTCCACATTGAACAGCCCCGGTATGGTGAGGGTGAACTCCATGTCAAAATCCTTCGTCCTCACCATAAAGACGGTGTCGCTTTCGTTTTTATGCACGCCGTAGGCGAACACGTCCGCGTCGGCGCGCTTTTGAGAAAAGGTGATGACCCTGCCGGCGGCCTTCGCCGCAAGAGCCACCTCCTCGGCCCGGTCACAGTCCATATTTATGACGGCGGTTTTGCAGCTTTCGAACAGCCTGAGCTTGGAGCGGAAATAATCCTCGAAGTCCGGGTGCTCTATGGGGCTGATGTGATCCAAACCTATGTTAAGGAAGCAGCCCACCGTAAAGCCGACGCCCAGCACACGGTCGTACTTCAGCGCCTGACTGGAGACCTCCATGGTCAGGTGGTCTATGCCGCTTTTGACGGCGTTGTCAAAATGGCGGTGAAGGTCGAAGGGCTCGGGGGTGGTAAGGTGGCTCTCAAAGCTCTCCACCCCGTCATAGGTGTCGATGGAGGAGATTATGGCGGTCTCCTTTTTGCCCTGCGCCCTCATGGCCTCGTCCAGAATATACTTGACAAAATAGGCGGTGGTGCTCTTTCCCTTTGTGCCGGTTATACCCACAAGGCTGAGCTTGTCCCACGCGTGGCCGTAAAAGAAGTCCGCCGTCAGCGCCATGGCCCGGCGCACGTCGTCCACGATGACGCAGTCACCGTCGCAGTCCTGCCTTTTTTCAGCAATATATGCGACGGCCCCCTTTGACATGGCGTCCGCGAGATATTCGGCTTTAAAATGGGCGCCCTTGCACAGGAAAAGGGTGTTGGGTCGGACGTCGCCGGAGTTGCAGGATATATATTCTATCCGTCTTTCAGGCTCGCCGAACACTCGTGTCTTTATGCCGTTATTTTCAAAAAGTACGGTAAAATCCCTCAGTGTCATTTAACATCACCCTTCAATCTTCCGCCGCAGAGCGTGACGCAGCGTTCCGCCAACACCCTCATGGCGTCCACGTAATAGCTGTCCAGCTCATGATTGGCCCGGAACACGCTGAGCTCGGTACAGGCCAGCACCGCCGCGTCGCAGCCGTTCTTTTTGAGATAGTAGTCCACGGCGGCAAAATCCTCGCGGCTGCCCTTTTGTCCGGCCTTTATCTGGTCGTAGATAAGACTCATGACTATTTTCTGCCGCTTTTCGTCGGGGACAAAGGGCTCTATCCCGCGGCGGCGCAGAGCGTCGTGGTAAAGGCCGGCGGCAAGAGTCCCGTCGGTGGCGAGAATACCCACGCGCCCGGCCTCGGGACGGGTGCGGAGAATGTATTCGGCGGTTTCCTCCACCATGTTTACGACGGGTATGTCAACGCTCTTTTCCACCGCCCAGATGAAGCTGTGGCTGGTGTTGCAGGGTATGGCGATGATGTCCGCCCCGAAATCGCGGAGCTTCCTCGCGTCCGCGGCCAAAAGCCGCCCCAGCTCCTCGCCCCGACCCTCCCTTATGGCCGCAGTGCGGTCGGGCATGGAGGCGTGGCTGTAGAGCACTATGTCAATGTGGTCCTGATCTCTGGCGGCGTCGGTGAGGCCAATTATCTCCCCGTACATGACCTGCGAGGCTTCGGGCCCCATGCCGCCGATAATTCCCAGTGTCAGCATACAAGCCCTACTTTCCAAGATATTTTTTGTATTTACGGAAATGAGAGGTGTGCTGCTTCAAAAGGCGCAGCAGCCGTCCGGGTTTGTTGTCGCCCTTGTAGAGCAGGGGGTTCACCACCCGTCCCTGACGTATCAGCGACTTCATCCTCGTCTTATACTCGGCGGGCTTTATGTAATCCATGGCCACCTTTTCGGGCACCACCATCCAGAGGTTTTCCCTGTCGGCAAAAACGGTGTCACCCAGCTCCTGGCCCAGCACCCTGTCCCTGACCACATACTCGGCGATATTGTAGCCCGCGCCGGTAACGTAAAAATTGCTCCGTCCCTGGCGGACGTTTATCTCAAAGACCTTGAACTTATTGTCGCGGCGGTCGTATTTTATGTCGAAGTTGGAGAAGCCCGTAAAGCCTATCTCCTCCAGCAGGCGGCGGAATTTTTCCATCAGCTCACGGTCGCACTCGTTTATGATGACGGCGTGGTTGCCTATGCCGTAGGGGGTGTGCTCTTCCAGAAGCACATGGCCCAGACACATGAGCTTGACCCGTCCGTTTTTGTCGGAATAATTGGTGAGCACCCGCATATAGGTGTCGTCGCCGGGAATGAAGTCCTGCACAATGAGGTTGTCCTTATAGCCGCTGTTGTAAACGGCGGCCACGGTCCGGCGCAGCTCCTCGAGGGTGTCCAGCTTGAACACCTTTTTCTGTCCCTCGAAGGGGTGGGCAAAGTATTCCGGCCCGTTGCAGGGCTTGAGTATATACGGCGCCCCGAACTCCGGAGTCACCTCCATGGTGTTGGGCGTGCAGACGTAGGTGGCGGGGTACTCAATGCCGTGCTTGTCGCAGAGCTGATAGAACCGCTCCTTGTCCATGAGGCTGTCAAGCTGCTCCCCGCTGCCGTAAGGCGCTATTATGTTGTCCGCCAGCTTGTCCTTGTTTTCGGCGATAAGGCGAACATAGCCGTCGCCGCAGCCAATGAGCAGCACCGGCCTGGTCTGGGCCGCGGCGAACTCGTTCACCCTCCGCACAAAGACCGCCGGGTCGTCCATATCCGGCTCGGTGCGCTGGTCTATTATCCTGCTGTCGGCGCAGGGCGCGCCGGGCTTTTTGCCGATAGACGTCGATTTCATGCCGTAAGCCTCGTGAAAGGCCCTGGCCACACTGTACACGTTTATGTCGTTGCCCAGCAGCAGTGTCACAAAGCTTTGTTCCTTAAATTCCATTGCGTCATCCCCCAAGTTAAATTTCAAATCAGTTGTCCTTCAAAAAGTCTCGCACGACAGCGTTTACACGGTCGGCGGCCTTGTCAAATACAAAATGGTTGCAGTTTTGCACTATCCTCAGCTCGGCGTCCGGTATGGAGCCGGCGATGAGCCTTGTGTGGGCGGGCTTTATCATGTCGCGGCTGCCGGCCATGACAAGCACCGGCACCTTTATGCTCTTAAGCGACGCGGCGTCTATATTCGGCTCGCGCACCATCAGGGACATGACCGAAAGCTTCCGCCGGGCGGCGCTTTCCCGCTGGGCCTTTTTGGCCAGCAGCTTAAAGCCGGCCTCGATGGGTATCTGGTATATCTCCTTCACGCCTCCGGGCGTAAGATTGCCGCCGGCGAGGACGGCCTTTTCTATCACGCCGTTTTTGTCGCCGAGCAGCATCTCCATGGCGGCGTTGGCGCCGTCGCTGAAGCCGACCACCGAGGCCCTCTTTATCCCGAGCGCCTCCAGAAGGGCGAAGCCGTCGGCGGCTATCTGGGCGATAGTGAGCTTTTTCCTGCCGAAGCTGGAACGCCCCTGTCCCCGGCTGTCCATAGCGATTAGGGTGAAGTCGCGGCTCCAGTCCTCAAACTGCTTTTTGTAGCAGGCGGCGCAGCTTTCGCCGTTGCCGTGGAGCAGCAGTACATACTTTTCTCCCCCGCCGTATATCTCAAAGTATATTTGGGCCGTGTCGATTTGGATGTACCCGGTCTTGGAAGGCTTCATGATGTATCCCCCGTTTCAGACAGATTTTCATTGTATTGTACTTATTATATCACAGTATTTTCGATTTGTAAAGCATGAAGTGGAAAAAATAGCCGTAAAAAAACCGCGCGGACCGTATGGCTTTTTTACGGCAAATATAAGCAATACCGCACAATCTTTGCGCGGTATTGCTTTAAGCATTATAATTTATAATTCGAATATGCTCACCTGTGCGCTCTCGGGCAAACCGTCGAAGCAGCCCATGGCCCGCAGCATTTCGGTGTGCTTTTCGCTGACGGAGGTTCTGCTCCTGAAATCGTCCACCGAAAGGAACGGTCCCTGCTCCCTGGCGTCGGCTATGCTTTGAGCCGCCGCCAGACCCATGCCCGCAAGACTGTTGAAGGCGGGCATTATCTTGCCGTCCACATTCATGAACCTTGTGGGGTGGGCGGTATAGAGGTCGATGGGCGTGAACTCAAAGCCGCGGGCGTACATCTCGTTCACCACCTCGAGTATGGTGTAGGTGGACTTTTCGGTGGCGGTGGGCTTTTCAAGCGCCTTTATGTCCGCCATGGCGCGCTTACAGACCTCGCGTCCGCGAGCCATGCGCTCATAGTCAAAGGTGTCGGCCCGCACGGTGAAATACGCCTGATAAAAAGCGATAGGCCGGTAGACCTTGTACCAGGCCACGCGGTTGGCCATGGTGACATAGGCGGCGGCGTGTCCCTTGGGGAACATATACTTTATCTTATTGCAGCTGTCGATATACCACTGCGGCACGTCGTGCGCCCTCATCTCGTCCTCGTCGCCGGGCTTGAGCCGCTTGCCCTTGCGGACCTGCTCCATTATGGTGAAGGCCCGCTGGGGCTCCAGACCCTTGTGCATCAGGTATACCATGATGTCGTCACGGCAGCAGATAACGTTTTCGAGGGTGTGGCCCTCGTTGCGGACAAGGTCCTGGGCGTTGTTGGTCCAAACGTCGGTGCCGTGGGACAGGCCGGAAATGCGCACAAGGTCGCCCACCGTCTTAGGCTGGGACTCCACCAGCATCTGGCGGACAAAGTTGGTGCCCATCTCGGGCACGGCAAAGCTGCCGGTCTCGCTGCCGATATCCTCGGGAGTCACCCCAAGGGCCTCGGTGGAGGTGAACAGGCTGAGCACCTTTTCGTCGGCTATGTCCACCGTCTTGGGGTCAATGCCGGTCAGGTCGTGGAGCATCTTCAGCATGGTGGGGTCGTCATGGCCCAGGATATCCATTTTCAAAAGGTTTTCCTCAATGCTGTGGTAGTCGAAGTGGGTGGTTATTATGCCGCAGTCGGTCTTGTTGGCCGGATACTGGACGGGGGTGAACTCGTTTATATCGTGGCCGTGGGGCAGGATAACAACGCCGCCAGGGTGCTGGCCGGTGGTGGTCTTTACGCCGGTGATGCCGTTTTTCAGCCGCTCCACCTCGGCGTTATGAACGTATTTGTCCCGCTCCTCAAAGTAGTGGAGCACATAGCCGTAGGCGGTCTTTTGGGCCACGGTGGAAACCGTGCCCGCCCGGTAGACATAACCCTCGCCGAATATCTCCTCGGTGTACTTGTGGGCCTTGGGCTGATATTCTCCGGAAAAGTTCAAATCTATATCCGGCTGCTTCCCGCCGCCAAAGCCCAAAAACGTCTCGAAGGGTATGTCGAAGCCGTCCTTCACATACTGGGCGCCGCACTCGGGGCAGACCTTATTCGGCATATCGCAGCCCACAAAGTATTCGCCTTTCAGGAAAAACTCGCTGTGCTTGCACTTGGGGCAGCGGTAATGGGGCGGCAGGCCGTTGACCTCGGTTATGCCGAGGCAGAAGGCCAGGAAGGACGAGCCCACGCTGCCGCGGCTGCCAACGATATAGCCGTCGTCGTTGGAGTGCTTGACCAGCATCCTCGCGTAGTTGTAAAGGTCGGCGTAGCCGTGGCCCACCACGCTCTCTATCTCGTCCTTGAGCCGCTTGTCCAAAAGCTCCGGCAACGGGTCGCCGTAGAGCTCCTTCGCCCTTTCGTAGGCCAGCCTCGGCACTATCTCCTCGCTGCCGTCTATCTTGGGCGGGTAGTTGCCCTTGGCTATTGGGGCGATGTCCTCGACCATATCGGCTATTTTATTCGTATTTTCCACCACAAGCTCATAGGCCCTGTCGCCGAAGTAGGCGAACTCCTCCAGCATCTCGTCGGTGGTGCGGAAATACAGCTCCGACTGGTTGTCCGCGTCCTTGTAGCCCTGGCTGGCCTGAAGGATGCGGCGGTAGACCTCGTCCCGCTTTTTCAGGAAGTGAACGTCGCAGGTGGCCACGGTGAGCTTGCCCATCTCGTCCCCCAGACGGACGACCTTACGGTTCAGCTCCCGCAGGGCCTCGTCGTCGGGAACAATTCCCTCGCGGACCATGTAGCGGTTGTTGGTGATGGGCTGTATCTCAAAGTAGTCGTAAAAGGAACCTATCTCCCTTATCTCCTCCTCCGGCGCCCCGTCCCTTATGGCCCTGAACAGCTCCCCCGCCTCGCAGGCGCTGCCGATAATAAGCCCCTCCCTGTGGGCGGCCAGCACGTCCTTGGGAATGAGCGGGCGCTTGTAAAAATACTGGGTGTGGGAAATGCTCACAAGCTGATACAGGTTTTTCAGGCCGACAAGGTTTTTGGCGAGTATTATTATGTGATAACGGCGGGTGTCCTTGTGATTGTATTTTTCCCCATCACGTATAAGGTAGCCCTCGCAGCCGTAGATAACCTTCATGCCCTCGGGCTTGGCGTGATAAATTTCCGGAAAGGACTGAACCACGCCGTGGTCGGTGAGGGCAACGGCCTTGTGGCCCCACTTGGCGGCCTGCTTCACATAAGCGGCGGCGTCCATCACCGAATCCATGGCCGAGGACTTGCTGTGGGCGTGCAGCTCCACCCGCTTAACCTCGGCGGTGTCCATTATTTCGGGCATTTTGTCGGCTATAATGTCACGGGCGGTTATGGTCAGCTCACGGCTGTAGGTGTCGTACTCCACCCGTCCGCGGACGCTGACGCAGACATAGGGCTTTTCAAGGCGTTCGTACACGGCCTCGGCCTGTTTTTTGGGAACGAAAGCCTTAACGGTAATGCTGCCGGTATAGTCGGTTATGTAGAAGGTGAGCAGATATTTGTCCACCTTTTTCAGCTCTCTCAGCTCCGCGCCGGGGGTCTTGCCCTTGTCGTCCGCCTTGCCGAAGATGTCGCCCCGAATGACGGCGAACTGCACGTCGTTATCTATGTCGCATATGGACATGAGCTCGCCTTCGGGGTTAAAATCCTTGCCGAAGATGACCCGTCCGTCAAAGCTTTCAAGGCTTTTGGGCTCGGGAGCCTTATCGTAGATGGGCTCCAGCTTATGCTCCACCTCCATCTCCTTTTCCAAAAAGGCCACGGAAAGCTTTACCCCCAGCCGCTTCTGAAGCCGGGAGCTTAAATATTCGTTTGCCCTGTCCTTCTCCAGCAGGTCCTTATTGCCATGGCGGAGGGTAACGTACAGGGTGTCGCCCCGTAGGGCGGCCGCGCTGTCGCAGAGTATGGCGCCCCACAGGGGATTTGTCGTGCGCAGCCCCGCCGTGAGCTGCTCTGCCACGCCGAGGATATCCGCTTCGGTAGGCTCGGGTATGTCAAATACCGGCTCGATGGCCACCTGCGTCAGCTTGTAGGCCCGGCCTATGTCCTCGCTGTAACGGTCGAGCCAGCCCTTTGGGATAACGTGGCGGAACACCGCCTCTATCCTGGCGGTGCGGTCCTCCTTGTTGATGACCATGCGGCGGACGACCCCGCTGCGTATGCTTTCGTCCCCCTCCGCCGAGGGGAACACCTCGCGCATTATGTAGTTTTTTTCCATGGGGCTCACCTTCTTAAAGTAATGACAATTGACCGTCGCCGCGGCGCAACGTCAACTCAAATTTATTTCGCGTTCCAGCACTCCGGCGAAACGCTGTATCTCCTCCCCGAGGCCGGCTATCCAGCCGAGAGTCGGAGCGTCGTTTTTGTATTTCAAGGGATTTTTTCGTATCCGTATGACCCGCTCCATGACCGGCGGGTCGGGGACAAGGCCCTGTTCCACGGCCCATTCTCCGGCCATGGTCTTGCCGATTATCTTACCTGTGCGGAGGGTATATATGCACCGGGCGATGTCCAGCATCCAGCCTGCGGAATGTAGACTTTCCCGAGGTACGGCATATTTGCGTACCGTTTCGTAATGTTCACTGACGGCGGCCTTTATCATATCCGCCGAGGGATAGTCGATACGGCCGCGGACATCCTCGCCCAAAAGCAGCGTCCCGCTGTCCAAAAGCTCCATTGTGCCGAAAACGCCCATATCATAGCCGTCGGTCAGCTTTTGTCCGCCGGTGCCCCAGTAGACGCAGACCGCCTTTTTTCCCTCGAGGACGCTGAGCGGCAGTATCCCGCCCTCAAAATTCAAATAGTATTCGCCGGGGCGCCGGGCGTCCAGCTCCCGCCGCAGACCAAGGAGTTTTTCGGCGGCTTCGCCGGATATTTCGTCCTTCGCAAAGCACAGTATGTCGATATCGCTCCAACCCTCCCGAAAATCGCCCAGCACGACCGAGCCTGTCAAATATGCCGCCGCAAGGTTGTCGCCCAATATTTCGGCCAGCTCACCGGCCAGGACATTTACACTGTTTTGAAGAACGTTCATTGGGTTACCTCCGTTGGGGAATGACTTAATTTTATAAAAAGAAAGGGTCCGGAGCTGCAACTCCGGGCCCTTTCACTTTTTGGTGAGACGTATGAAATACATCTCCGATATCCTCACCTACAGTGTAGCACAAAACGCCGGATTTGTCAAGCGGTTGTTTTGAAATTATTTTATTATAACGGTTAGACCTCACATACTTTCTATCTCTTATAACGGTTAGACCTCACATACTTTCTATCTCTCTGAACAGCTCGTCCACAGCCTCGTCAATATGCACCTTGCGAAGTATTTCGCCCTTTTTGAACAGCAGGGCCGAGCCTCTGCCGCAGGCGAAGCCGATATCGGCCTCCCGAGCCTCGCCTGGGCCGTTGACCACACAGCCCATGACGGCCACGTGTATGTCCTTGTCCACGCCCTCCAGTCGGGCGGACACCCGATTTGCAATGTCTATCATATTTTCCACCTGACACCGGCCGCAGGTGGGACAGGAGGTGAGCCGCGCTCCCCTTCGGAGGTCCAGAGCCTTGAGCAGCTCGATGCCGGCTTTCACCTCGCGGACAGGGTCGGCGGTGAGGGACACCCTTATGGTGTCGCCGATGCCGTCAAGGAGCAGCGAGCCGATGCCTATGCTGCTCTTGATTATGCCGGTGTATTCCGTCCCCGCCTCGGTGACCCCCAAGTGCAGGGGATAATCGGTGAGGGCGGCAATTTTTCTGTACGCCTCCACCATCATTGGCACGCTGCTGCTCTTTATGGAGATACCTATGTCACGGAAACCGCAGTCCTCCAAAAGCGCCGCGTGGCGCAGGGCGCTCTCGCACAGAGCCTCGGCGGTGGGGTGGCCGTACTTTTCCAGCAGGTCCTTTTCCAGAGAACCGCCGTTGACGCCGATGCGTATGGGCACGCCCTTTTCACCGGCGGCGTCGGCCACGGCCCTGACGTTTTCCTTACCGCCGATATTGCCGGGGTTCAGGCGAATTTTGTCGGCTCCGCTCTTAATGCACTCAAGGGCCAGCCGGTAATCGAAATGTATGTCGGCCACCAGAGGGACGCGGGTCTGTTCCTTTATTGTCCTGAAAGCCTTTGCCGCGTCCATATCGGGCACCGCCAGCCTCACGATGTCGCAGCCGGCGGCGGCAAGGGCGTTGACCTGACGGACGGCGGCCGCGGCGTCACGGGTATCGGCGGTACACATGGACTGGACGCTGACCGGAGCCCCGCCGCCCATGAGCACTCCGCCTATATTTATCTGACGGGAAATTCTCCTCTTTATTTCTGCCATGACCGTTCACCTTTCCGCAATGCCCAAATCCACCAATTTTGTCACATATGTCTCGGCGGCCTCGCGGGCGCCGGCCTCGTCTATTTCGTACTCGTCCATAATGGCGGAAACAAGCCCGTCCATGGTGACCTCGTTTTCAAGCTGTTTAAAAATGAAAGCGCCGGTGTCGTTGACGGTTATGAGACGGCTGAAATTCACCGACTGACCGCCGCCCAGCTTGACGACGATATAGGTGCCGCCCACCTTGCGCAGGCGGTATTTTCCGTTGAGCTTCATAATTTTTCCTCCTTTTTGTGTATACACCACAAGTATAGCACATTTAAACCACAATATCAAGTGTGTGATGATAAATTTTTTGTACAAAAAAACCGCCGTCCCAACACGGCTCCGTTCCCGCTTTGGCCGTCGGCCTGTAAATTTTATACAATCGTTCACAAATTTTTTACAATTTTGTTTTAGAAATGTCTATAATTTAGTGTAAAATAAAGGTAGAAATATGATTTGTAAAAGGACTGATGCCAATGAACAGGAAAATTCTTTTGATAAACGGCCCCAATATGAATATGCTGGGCATAAGGCAGCCGGAGATATACGGCCGCGACACCCTTGAAACCGTGGAGGCGCTGACCGTGGAACGGGCGAAGAGCCGCGGCTACGAGTGCGAGTGCTTCCAATCCAACTACGAGGGAGCCATCGTCGAAAAGATACACGAGGCTTACGGGAAGTTCGACGGCATAGTCATAAATCCCGCCGCCTTCACCCACTACAGCTACGCCGTGGCCGACGCGGTCAGCGCCGTCGCCCTGCCCACGGTGGAGGTTCATATGTCCGACATACACCATCGGGAAAGCTTTCGCCGCAGCAGCGTCATTCTCCCCTACTGCATCGGGCAGGTGGCCGGTCTCGGCAAGGAAAGCTACGCCGCCGGCGTGGACAAGCTGATAGACCATTTGGAGGGGATAAGCCATGTATGAGGAGAGGATAACGCGGCTCATGGCCGCCATAAGCGCCAGGGGCGCCGACGCCATTCTCGTGGCGTCCAGGGAAAACCGCATCTTTCTCAGCGGCTTCACGGGCGAGACCGGTGCTCTGCTGATAACCGACCGCAGCCTGACCCTCTTTGTCGAGCCCAGCTACGCCCTACAGGCGGCCATGGAAACCAAGGGCTTCAGCATAGTCAGCACCACGGGCGGACTTTACAACAGCATAAACGACACTATCATAAACGACGGCGTAAAAAGGATAATATACGAGGACAACTACTTTACCGTCAGTCAGTTCCGCTCGCTGGAAAAGCACCTGCGATATGAGGAATTAATTCCCGCCGGGGATTTGATGCTCCGGCTCAGGGCGGTGAAGGACCCCGCCGAGGTGGAGTTGCTCACCGAGGCGGCCCGCGTCACCGACGAGGGCATGGCGAAGGTGGAGCAGCTGCTGCGTGTGGGCGTTACGGAAAAGGAGCTGGTGCTCAAGGCCGAAATATACTTCCGCGGCCTTGACGCGGAGGGCTTCGCCTTCCCGCCGGTAATCCTTTCCGGCGCGAGGACGGCCATGCCGTCGGCTGTTCCGGCGGCTAAGGAATTGGCCTTCGGCGACATAGTCGTAGTAAATCTGGGCATAATATATAAGGGCTACTGCACGGACTGCAGCCGCACCTACTTTATCGGCAGCGCCGACAGCGCGGTCAGAGAAATGTTCGCGGCGGTGCGCGACGCCCGCGATGCGGTGCTGGCCGAAGCGCGCACGGGCTCGGCCTGCAGCGCGGTGGACGCCAAGGCCCGGGCGATGCTGGCCGAAAAGGGCTACGGTGAAAACTACCTCCACTGCGTGGGACACGGTATCGGTCTCTGCGGCAGGGAGCTGCCCGTGATGAACCTCCAAAGCACCGACACCCTCTGCACCGATATGACCGTCAGCATCGGCGTCGGGGCCTATAAGGGCGGCATGGGCGGCGTGAGGATAACGGACACCGCCGTCATCACCCCCGAGGGCGCCGTCCGCCTGACCAAAACCCCCGACGAAATAACCGTCATGTAAAAATTTTACAACTATTTTAAAAAAGGGCTTGATTATTTTCCCGATTTGTAGTATTATATTTGTGATATAAAACACGAAAGGAAGATATGATATGATTTCCGCAGGCGAATTCAGAAACGGAGTGACCTTTGAACTTGACGGCAGCGTTTACCAGATCATAGAGTTCCAGCATGTTAAGCCCGGCAAGGGCGCGGCTTTTGTGCGGACTAAGATAAGGAACGTAATTTCCGGCGGCGTGGTTGAAAGGACCTTCAGCCCCACCGACAAGATGCCCAAGGCTCACATTGAGCGCAAGGACATGGAATACCTCTACAACGACGGCGACCTCTACTATTTCATGGACCCCGAGACCTATGAGCAGATACCCATCGGCGCCGACAAGCTTGGCGACGCGCTGAAGTTTGTGAAGGAGAATATGCAGGTCAAGATACTGTCCTTTAAGGGCAACATCTTCGGCGTCGAGCCTCCGAACTTCGTAGAGCTCGTTGTCACCGATACCGAGCCCGGCTTTGCCGGCAACACCGCCCAGGGCGCTACCAAGCCCGCCACTCTCGAGACCGGCGCGCAGGTACAGGTGCCCCTGTTCATCAATCAGGGCGAGGTAATCCGCGTGGATACCCGCACCGGAGAATATATGTCCAGGGCGTAAGACAGTCTGATTTTCAACAACATCTAATTTAAAGGAGGCAGCGATATGAGCTACTTAACGGAAAAGGCGGCATATCTCAAGGGCCTGTTGGAGGGCTCCGAGCTTGACACCACCACCAAGGAGGGCAAGCTTTTGAATGCGGTTATCGAGCTTTTGGGCGAAATGACCGACGAGATGGAAGGCATGACCGGCGATTTTGACGAGCTTCAGGGCCAGGTCGATGAAATCGACGAGGCTTTGGCGGACGTGGAGGACGAGGTCTACGGCGAATGTGACTGTGACGAGTGCGAGGACGATGACGACGACTGGGACTTTGACGACGATGACGAGCTTGCCGTTGAGTGTCCCCACTGCGGCGATACCATCTATCTTGACGCTTCTCTTTTGGAGGACTGTGAAAACTCCATCACCTGCCCCAACTGCAAGGAAGAAATCGAGATCGAATTTACGGACGACTGTGACTGTGGCCACGACCACGAAAAGGAATAAAATTTTGCACATTTAGTGCCGGAAAAAATGGCGCAGAACAACATCGGAACAGGCGCAACATCGCTTGTTCCGATTTCTTTTAAATTTTTCGGCGGCCCCCGGGCAAGCCGCCCTACACGCATAAAGTGATACTGTAGGGCGGGCTGCCTTCAGCCCGCCGCTTAGCACGAAGGCTTAAACTAAAAAGAAAAACCGTCTTTTTCTCGTAAAAAGGCGGTTTTCCCACATTAATTCACAGTTTTGATTTCATTGTCCGGTTTATCAACACATAAATTTGTCTTCAATTAAGTCATTCAGCCAAAATGGGGCCCCCGCAAAAGGGCGCGGCTTTTCTTTACGGCCCCGTTTTCATTCCGTCCGCGCGGTCAATTCTTTATCACCTTGCCGCCGTTCACCGTATAGCTGCGCGAGGCCACTATCTCGCCGTCCTCCCAACGGTACTTTATATAGCTCAGGGTGTGGGTCAGCGGCTGCCATTGGGTCTCGTAGACAAAGCGTTCGCCGCCCTCGAGATATTCTACGGTGCCGATATAGTCGGGATACCTGTTCAATTCAGGGTCCTTTTTCATATACAAAACAGCGTTTGACGCCTCGGCGCCGATGTCCGGGAACCGGACGTCAAGGTCGGAATAGCTGACCACCTCCGCCTGGCGGCCTATGGAGCGCAGATATTCCTCGGCCTGAGCCCGAGACTGGGCGACAAGCTCGTCATAGAATTCGTCGGCGTTCATGGCCCGCTCCCAAAGCTCCTCGGGGAACATAGCCTTTATGGAGGGCTCGTAATAGCTGCCGTCGGAGGGATAGATAACGTCGTCCACGGTATACTCGCCGTCCCTTCCGGTCATAATGGCCGTCACGGGTATAGCTCCGGTGCCGCTGTCCTCCACGAACTTGCCGTTAATGAAGGAGTAGCCGCCCACCTTTGTCAGGGCGTAGACCTGATATTTCACCGACCTGTCGGCGCTGAACTCGGTGGCCTCCGCCTTAAGTATCAAATGTCCCTCGGTCCAAAGCTCGGTTTCGGCGTATTTGTCCTCGTCCTCCAAAAGCGCCCGGCCAAGCGCCGCGCCCATATCCGTGTCCGCGGCGGAGGGCTCTTTGGCGGCGGTACGCTCCTCCGCCTCGGCCGGCGCCCCTCCGTCAAACACGACCATCGCACCGACAGCCACCGCGCCTGTCAGGGCGGCGGCTATGAGCCACGCGCCCAGCCTTCGGGCCCCGGTGTTGAGAATGTTGGCAAAGCGTTTTTTCGCGCTTTTACCGCTTTCGGTAAACGATGTGGTCAAAAACGGCGGTTTAATATATTTTTTCATAATGTGTCACCCCCTTTCCCGCCAATTTGCTTCATGGTTTTCAAAATCGTCATGGAGTACCGCTTCCGAAAATCAAGGTCGCGCCCTCGGGTCACGGCGTCGTCGCAGGAATATTCCATGTCGCGGTTAGCCTGACGGACCATGAGATACACGAGAGGATTGAACCAGTGGACGGCGTTGGCGGCCGTGAGCAGAAGCTTGTACCACAGGTCACGGCGGCGGAAGTGGACGTACTCGTGGGCAAAGACCATGTCCAGCTCCCCGGGCGTCAGCTCCGCTTCCGGCAGCAGTATCATCGGGCGGAAAAAGCCGGTCATCATGGGACTTTCCACAGCGCCGCACCTGTACACCGGCAGACCCCTGTACTCCCCCTCCCTTGTCAGGCAGGGACGGACGGCCAGCCTGAAAAGCCAGTATTTGACAAGCTGATACATGAACAGCAGCGCCGCGCCCGCCGCCCATATAAGGGTCAGGAGACGTTCCAGCGGCATTATGGGCACGTAGGCGGCGGAGTCGGCGACGGTCATTCCCCGCGGGCTTCCCAGCTCGCTGTCCCTAATCACGGTCACCGGCGGCCCCGACTCCGACGGAGCCACCGCCACCGTCCGCTCGGGGGCGGCGATTTTCACCGGAGCCGCCGGCAGGGAAAAATTAAAGGGTATGAGCAGCCGCACCGCCAAAACCAGCCAGAAGATATATTTCCCTCGGGCCATGTAACGCTTGTCGATAAAGCGGTTGAGCACAAGGGCAAGAGCGATGACCAATGATGACGAAAGGGAAACTATCAGCAGCGAGCTTATCATTCCTTCGCCCCCTTTATGAATTCCTCCAGCTCCTCCAAATCCTTCTTTGAAACGGCCTTGCCGTCATAAAGCGAGGCCACCAGCGCCGTCAGCGAGCCCAGATGCACCCTTCGTAGGAAGCCGGCGCTCTCCTGTCGGACATAGTCCTCCCGGGCAACGAGGGGGGTGTAGACGTTTATCTTCCCCTGCTTTTCGCATTTCAGGAAGCCCCGCTCGCAGAGCCGGGAAAGAAAGCTGAGCAGAGTGGGCTTTTTCCAGCTTTTGTTCAGCCGCTCAAGCAGCAGCTCCGAGGTGGCGGGGCCCGGATGCTCCCACACGGCCATCATTATTTCAAATTCGCTTTCGGGCAGTTTTTTCATTTCTTCCATGGAGGTTCTCCTTTCATATTTGGCATTTGTCTAATATAGCGGCAAAAAACGCGGCCCACGGTCACGGAGGCGGGACGGCTTTCATTCACCTATATTTTACATCTGTCTAACACAAATGTCAAGAGGTATTTTAAAAATTTTTAAAAAAAATAAAAAGGCGGCCGAAAAGCCGCGTAAAGCAGACTTTTCGGCCGCGCTCTTTAAAAATTCCTTTTAATATACTCGCTCACGTACTCGCCTATCAGCTTTCCGCCGATATCGTTGGGATGAGTCCGGTCGAGAGGGCCGGCCGGCGGGTGATAGAACAGCTCCCCGGCCCTTTCCCCCATGCGGAGGTAGGTCTCGGTGGTGAAGGCTTGGAGGTCTATGCAGCCGAGCCCCATCTCGCCGGCCAGATCCCGAACCGCGGCGGCGTACTCGTCAAGGTAGTCGTTGAGCCGCCCGTCCACATAGATAAGACGGTTGATGGGGGTGCAGAGGACGCACCTGCCGCCCTTCTCCCCCACCAGCTCCGCGATTTTGCGCAGATTTTCGCGGTAGCCGTCATACGGACGGAGCCAGGGCTGCTTCTGGTCGTTGTGGCCGAACTGGACAAGGACGGCGTCGCCGGGCCGGAGCTGGCGAAGCACCGGCAGGATATGACATTTCAGGCAGTCGCCTGTGTGAGTGCCCTGCTCGGCGTGGTTGCTGACGGCAAATCCGCCGCCCAGATACATGGGCAGGGTCTGGCCCCAGCCACAGCATCGGTCCATGGGGCCGCCTCCGTCATACGGCTGGTCGCAGACGGTCGAGTCTCCCAGGCAGTATATCACCGGCAGCCGAGCCTCGACGGTCTTGGCCTCATATTCGCGGCAGCCGGCGACCCGAAGGGCGACGGCCTCGTCTCTGTAATTGGCCTGCTTTTGAAAATCCGCCTCGCCGGCAGCGGCGGCGAAGGAGCCCTCGAAGGTCTCCCCCGCCCTCAGTCCGAGACCGCTGAGCAGGAAACGCCGGTGGTCGGTGTACGCATTTATTACCGCGTCCTTTTCGGCCCGAATTTTCAGCTCTATCTTAAACGTCCTCATGCCGCTATACTCAAGGGCGCGTCCACGATGACCCCGTTATGCGGGGCAACGGTGACGTATTCGACGCCCAGCTCGTAGGTAAGGGCCACGTCCTTTACCTCGTCGGTATTGTTGAACACAAAGGCTTCCTTACCGTTCACAAAAAGGTAAACGCCGTCCACTATCCGTGTCACCTCAAAGTACCCTTCGGCGGCTATGTAGCCCCGCTCCGAGGCTTCGCCGACAAAGAGAGAGCATATCTCCCTGGCCCCGGCGAAGGAAATGTGGAGCTTGTCGGCCATCTCGTTTTTGGAGCTGTCCCAAAGCTGGTAGCTGCGGCTCACATAGTCCCGTCCCACCTGAGCGAAATGCTCGCCGGCCAAAGCGTAAAGGTCGATATACGGACAGCCGGTCTCGTCGGCCACCTCGGTCACCGCGTCAAAAAATCCGCCGTTGTTGCCGTTTGGCGCCTCGTTTTCTCCGGCCGTGCCCCAGGTGTAGCCCACCGAGGGCTGGGGCTTGACAAGAATGGGAGTTATTCCCCGCCGGATACATTCGTTTATCATGTATCTGAGGGCGTCCTTCATGGTGTCCTTGCTCTTATCGTCACGGTTGCGGTCATTGATGCCGAACTGTATGATAAGTATGTCGCCGGGCCTGCCCTGAGCCATGACCGTGGGGAAAATGCAGTCCTTCCAGTCCCTGGCCCAGTCGCCGCTGGAGGCCAGATTGACCACCTCGTAGGCGGGGCTGACGTAACGGTCCAAAAGCTGCGCCCAGCCGGTACGACGTTCGCCCGCGGGGATATCGGCCTCGACGACGTCGGGGATAACGGGGTAATAGTTGCACAGGGTGGAGTCGCCGCCCACAAAAATCCTTGTCTTACGGGCAAAAATGGAAGGGGTCTTCACGGCCTCCACCTTGGCGAGGCGGGTGGTGCGCTGGTCAACGCGGACAGCCGCGCCACCCTGTACGTCAAAGCCCCTGTACGCGTAAACCGTGCCCTCGGGCACGCCCACGGTGCCGTACATATCCACGTTGGCCCCCACCAGCAGGGAGTTTATGTAAATATTGCCGCGCTCATTGTCGGCCTTGGTAAAGTAAAAATCATAGGTTCCGTCCGGAATGTCGAGGGGATAATCCTCCGCCGCGTCGATGCCGCCCTCGGGGGCGAACACCCACACGGGCGCCACCTCGACGGTCACCGGACCGGAGGCGGAGACGTTTATCCTGCCGTCCTCCGCGGCGGTACGGGTGGTAAACTCGGCGGTCTTGCTGTAAACGGGCCTGCCGTTTACGGTGAGCGACAGGTCGGACACGTCGGTGCTGACCGCCACGCTGAACTCGCCGGCAAAGGCCAGATACTGGCGCACGTCAAAGCTGTGCTCACCCTCAAATCGGGCGGTCATGGCATAGCCGTCGGCCCTGCGGAGGCGGAGGTCGTCAATCTGCTCAAGGCCGCCGGCGATTATCTTCGCTATCTCAAAGGCTCCGTAATAGGAAAAATGGGTGTTGTCGGCCACGCCGTCGGGATAGGAGGGGTACTCCCCCGGTCCGGCGTAGAGGTGGAGCCTTTCGCTCTCCGCGGCCCCCATGGAATTTTCCAGCTCCCGGCTAAGCTTGTTCACGTCGATGAGGGTGAGGTTCCAACGCTCGGCCGCGTCCCTGAGAAGTGAGGTGTAGCTGACGGCGGAGGGGTCGGGTTCACCGATTACTCCGTCCTCGCCGAACCAGTGGCTCTGGGTTTGGGTGGCTATTATGGGGATAAGGCCCTTATCCAGAGCGGGGCCGATATATTTTTCGTCCAAAAAGGCCGGATAGTCCTCAAGGCTGATGTATCGCTCGGGCTTGTTCCAAGCCCCGTCGTTATGGCCGAACTGGATTATGACATAGTCTCCCGGTGCGGCGTCGTTAAGTATGGAATTCCAGCGGCCGTCGTCGTAAAAGCTTTTCAGGCTCCTACCGGCGATGGCACGGTTTTCCACGGTGACGCTGCCGTCAAAAAACAGGCCCAGCATCTGGCCCCAGCCCGCCTGGGGAGCGGCGCTGTCCCTATAGGATTGGGCGGTGGAGTCCCCGGCGACGAATATCCTCCGGGGCTGACTAAGGTCCACGGCCGCCGAAGCGGCCGTGTTTTCAACATTGATTGGCGTAACTGTCACGGGCAGGTCTCTCCTTCTGATGGTCACCTTTCGGGCTTCGCCGTCCCAGCCCACTTCCATGCCGAGGGCCTCGGATATCATCCGGACGGGCACGAGAGTGCGGTCGTTTTTCAGCACGGGGACGGTCTCCATGACGCGGGCCTCGCCGTTCACGGTGAAGTCCGCGCTGCCGACATTCATGACGACAACGTCCTCCCCTGCGGTGACGGTGATAACGCCGTTATCATAATCCACCTTCGCCCCGAGAGCCTCGCCGATGAAGCGCAGAGGCACGAGGGTGCGGCCACCGTCGATATAAGGCGCGGCGTCAAGCCGGCGTTCGAGGCCGTTGACCTTCGCGTTGTCCGAGCCGACGGTAAGCTCCACCACTCCTGCGGGATAATAACCCAGATGGGGAGGCTGGTTATAGCTGGAATTCTGCCAAACCACGCCCATGCGGTAAACGTGATCCTCCATGAGCGGCGGCAGTGAAAATTCCGTCGGTATGGTGGTGGTGTAAAGTCTCAGGCTCAGTCCGTCGGAGCTGCGCAGCAGCACCTCCTCTCTCCAGTCGCCCAAAATGTCCGCCTGAAGGCAGGGATTGGACTTTGAACCGTTGTTGGAGGCGCAGCCGGCGGCGTTGAATATCAGCTCCTGTCTGCCCTCGGAATTTATTTTGAACACCGACGTTCCGTCCAGCAGCTCCTCGTAGAGGTCGCCGTCCCAGAAAATGCGGAAGTTCATGGTATTGAAATCGTAATCCAAATTCTCGCCGAGGGAATTTATCTTCCCCGCGCCGCTGCCGGCCCAGGCGGTGTAGGTGCCGCCGAAGGGTCCGATGTTGGCCATGACGCCGCGGCCGGTGTCCTTGCCGGCCTCCCTCTTTTGGAGTATCTCGCCGGTGGCAGCGTCAAAGACCGTAAAGCCGTACTGCTGGCCCTCGGAGGCGTGCTCATGGACGGTAAAAAACTCCAGCCCCGGGCGGTAGGGGTCGTAATCCCCAAGGTGCATGGCGTCGCCGTGGCCCATGAAGGAGCACCACAGCACGCTGCCGTCGTTGTCGAGGGTCAGCGCGCCGAAAAGTATCTCGTCCTTTCCGTCGCCGTCCACGTCGGCCACCGATACGTTGTGGTTGCCCTGACCGACGTACTTTTCGTTGCCCTCGTCCATGGTGTCGAAACGCCAGTATTTTTCAATCGCGCCGTTCTTATAGCTGAAGGCCGCCACCACCGTTCTGCCGGGGCCGCTGCCCTCCCGACCGCCGTAGTAACCCCGCTGGAACACCATGTAAGGGTTTTCGCCGTCAAGATACGCCACGCAGGCGTTATACCGCTCGGAGCGGTTGCCGTAGTTGTCGCCGAATATCTCCACGCTCGGCTCGTCGCTCTGTGGGTCATAGGGAACGCTGGCAAGGGCCTTGCCGGTCGCGCCCTCGAAAACCGTTACCCAAAGCGGGCCCTCGAGGTTTTTGCCGGACCAGTTGTCGGTCCAAAAGGCATTTGGGTCGCCTATGACGGCGCCCTGTCCGTCAACGGTGCCGTCCGCCGTGCGGAAGGCCACCTCCGCCTTTCCGTCGCCGTCAAGGTCATAGACAAGGAACTGCGTATCGTGGGCCCCGGCCCTGATGTTGCGGCCAAGGTCGATGCGCCAGAGGCGGGTTCCGTCCAGCTCATAGGCGTCGATATACACGTTGCCCGTCCTTCCGTTTTGGGAGGCGTCCTTGGAGTCGGAGGGGTCCCACTTGAGGACTATCTCATACTCGCCGTCGCCGTCGAGGTCGCCCACGGAGGCGTCGTTGGCAGTGTAGACAACCTCGCCCTTTATGGCCTTTACCGTGGTCATTTCGGCCTCGGTCAGGGCAAGGTCGATGTCGCTCACCGTAAATACCGAGGCGTCGGCCCGCTCCCGAATGGTGACTTCTCCTCCCGCCGCCACGCCAAGGTACAGGCCGCTCTGCTTGCCCTTTATGACGTAGCCGCCGCCGCTCTCCTCAAGGTAAAATTTCTGATTGTCGCCGTTGTTGAAGGCATAGGTGCCGACGCTGCCGCCCACGGCCGTAGACTGGGCGTTGACGTCCATGACGGTGCCGTCCTCCCGTACGGGCACCACGCCCCCGTCCTCAAGGGGCACAAGGTGCCAGTTATTGCCAATGCTCATGTCCGCCGCGGTCTTAAGCTCCACCGCCCTGACGCCCACGGTTATGTCGCCCAAATTCTGGGAGGGGGCCTCGACGGGTATTTCGAGGTACTGGTCCGCCCAGACGGAAACGGGCTCCATGTCGTCGATACGGTACAACGCCGTGCCGTCGGCCCCGGCGTCAACATAGTTGGTGCCGGCGGTGACGGCTATCGCCTCGCCGTCACGGTAGAGGGTGTAGCTTTCGGCGGAGGTCTTGTTCCAGGACAGGTAAACGCCGTCCTCGGTCTTGACCGCCACCAACCCGCCGGAGCCTCCGGCCAGGGCCGGAACCGCAATGACCAGCAGCAGCGTCAGGACGGCGGCCGTAAATGTCAAAAGCTTTTTCATTTTTATCCTTCCTTTCAATTTTATTCTATCCACAATGAGGTATCGTTCAGCTGTAGCTCTCTCCGCCCCAATAGCGGGTGTTGTTGTACAGACGCTTCGGCTGCGGCAGAGGATGGCCCGCCCCGCCGTCGAGATCCACCGGAACGGCGGAGTAAACGACAGCCTCGGTCTGGGAATAGACTATGAGCTGATTAGCCCCCGTGCCAACGAGGTCTCCCCAAAGGACGTAGCCGTCGAAGGGGAACTCAAAGACGGTGTTGAGATACCCGTCGTACACCGCGTTGGGCAGCCTGCCGCGGCGGTAGGCGAGAATATTGTCCGTGCCCCTTCCGTCAAGGTTGTTAATGACCGTACACACGCTGCTCCATCCGGGGACGATGCGCCGCTCCTTGTACAGCGATTTGCCCTCCGAGCTGACGATAAATATCCCGTCCAGCCCCGGATTGCCGCGGTCTATGCGGTCAAGGCCGCAAATTTCCAGCCCCGGCAGCTCGGGACGGAGGTTGCCGATGGCGACGTTTTGGCTTTCAACCGTGTCGGTGAACCGCCAAAGCAGCCGCCCGTCGTTGGTATAGGCCGTGATGTCGTCGCCGCCTATGACGGCCTCGGGCAGACCGTCGCCGTTGATGTCCCCTATCCAGATGCAGTCGGCGTGGTCCTTCATGTCCACCGTCCACAGGGGCTCGCCTTTGCCGTTAAGCACCGTATACCCGGCGATAAGCTCCTCGGCCCCGTCGCCGTTCAGGTCGTGGGGCCAGGGGTAGTGGCCCACGTTGCCGCGGTGCTCCCACATCACGTCAAAATTACGGTCCAGCGCCCAAAGCCTTTCGTACCTGTCCTTGAGGATAATGTTCCCCGGCCTTCCGGCCCCCTCAAGGTCGGCAATTACTATGCAGTCGTGGGCGTGGGGGTCGGGCAGGGGGCGGGCGGCTTTGAGTCTGCCCGTTTTCCCCTCGTAAAACCGAAGCTCGTCGTCCATGGCGCAGATAAATTCCAGCTCCCCGTCCCCGTCGATGTCGTAAATCTGGGCGGGGATATCGCTGCCGCTGGGCCGCGCGTCGGGGTCGGGCGCGCCTATTTGCCAAAGGATTTTGCCGCCAAGGTCAAAGGCCGTGGCGCAGCGGACGCTGTGGGGCCAGTAACGGTCGTCGAAGCCCGAGTCCGGCTGTACCATGACTATCTCCATGCGGCCGTCGCCGTCGATGTCGCCCAGCCACATACGGCAGAAAAGCCCGGCGGCGGATATGTCAATTTTTCGTATTTCCTTAAGCTCCATAAGTCACCTCATATATAGCGAGCAAAACTATCCCTATGCCGTGGGTGTCGTTTACCCTCGCGGTCAG
Organism: uncultured Clostridia bacterium; assembly: GCA_947589005.1. GTDB lineage: Bacteria > Bacillota > Clostridia > UMGS1883 > UMGS1883 > JAFLUQ01. Next base: position 23,803 of record CANPZO010000011.1, read on the forward strand.
CTCGTATTTGTAATAGTCGGGGCGGAAGGCGAACTCCGAGCCTCTGCACACGCCGTAGACATTACCCTCCCCGTCGGTGCAGTTTTCCACTATCGAGTTCACCGCCCGCCTTGCCATGTCCGCGTATTCCGGCCCCAAAAGGCCCATCCTTACGCCCCGCATAAAGGCGCAGGCGAACATGGCGGTGCAGCTTGTCTCATAGTAGGCGTCGGGGTCGTCCAGCACCTGATGCCAGCGTCCGTCCGCGCTCCTGCGGGCGGCGTATCCGGCGCAAAGCTCCTTAAACACGGCCTCCATCTCCGGCCTGTCGGGGAAGTCCCCGGGCATGGCCATGAGCAGCTCGCTGAGGGAAAAGACCGTCCAGCCGTTGCCCCGTCCCCACGCCACGCCGTTTTTCAGTCCGTGGCGGAAGTCGTAAACATGGCTCATGAGCCGCTTATCCTCCATGTACAGGAGCCTTTTGTATTGGCGGAACTGGTTGGCCGCGTCGAAGAGCAGCCTCTCCTCACCCGTAACCGCGTACCGGCGGCACAAAAACGGCACGCTCATGTACAGGTCGTCCAGCCACATGGTGTCGTTGTGGAAGCTGTGGAGCTGGTTTTTACGGTAGAACGCCCCGCTTTCCCGCCGCGGCTGGCGGTTTTCTATGTAATCGAATATAAAATCGGAAATTTTTTCGGTATTTTGTACCCCAAGCGACAACGCCGCCTCCAGGACCAGCGCCCCGAAAGCCCCGCAGTCGTCAAGGCTGTCGATGCTGCAAAGGAGATTGTGCAGGCTTGCCGCCCCGCCGTGGGCGCTTTTGTCCCAAAGGGCATAGTCAAAGGTGTCAACGCACCTTTCCACATGGGCGGCCACATAAGCCTTTATCTCCCCGTCGTCCAGAAGCTCCCCCAGCCGCAGAAGGCCGTAAAGGGTCACCCCCAGAGGATAGCTCCAACGGCCAAAGCTCCCCTCGCCGCGGTACGGCCGCAGCCACAGGTCCTTTTCGTTAAAGCGCCAATAGGTTCCCTCTGTGGGGCGGGCGAAAAGCTCTTCGCCGCCATGCTCCTCCCTGAGCGGCCACAGCCCCATCCAGGCACCGTGGCCCTCTATGCCGAACAGGTTTACATAATTTTCGTCGGGCGGAAACTCCACCCTCGTTTTGCGCACCATGACCGGGCCGTCCCCGTCCGAGGCGACAAACAGCGCGTACTCGCCGTCAAGCAGCTCGCCCGCCGCGGGTTCCTTCTCCGGCAGCCATGGGCCGTCGTTGAGCCGGTAGCGGCAGCCCTCTGTCTCCGGGTCGTCGGGGCGCATGAAGATGTAGTCCCATTTCCCCAGCCAGGTTCCGAATATGCAGCCGAAGCCCAGCGGGGTTTTGGTCAGCTCCAGCTCCAGCAGATTTTCACCTTTGTCCATATGTATGTCCACCCGATTGTCAAGGTGGTTGTTCCTTTCGGCGAAGATGTCGGAGCGGAACACCTCCGTGCCGTTGACGCTGAGTCTCGCGGGTCCGAAAAGGGTAATCGAGAGACCGATGACCTCATCATTCCCCGCCACATACAGGCAGCGGACAAAGGCCCTGTCCCCCATTTTCGCCTCCGGGAACAAACTGTTCATATCCGCGCGGTAACGGTAGTCCGGCCCACGGCATATCCCGCCGTCGTAAAAGGCCCTCATTTTCAAGGGTCGGGGCGGATTTTCCTCCATAAATCTGCGGGCGACGGTTTTCGCCCGCTCAATAACGTCCATGCTATCACCTGCCCTATTGTATTTATGATACCGTAAAAACGGCCCTCTTTCCATAAGTATTTGTTAAAAGTATATTTAATTTTGTGACATTTGTATTGACTTATTTCCGCGGTGGGTGTATACTGGGTGTATACTTAGATAATCGGGTGATATAATGCGCAGGACTATTGTCAACCGTTTCCGCGATTTTGTGGACTTCAACGTCATACAGTACGGCCACGAGGACTGCCGGCCAAACTATTCCATAGGCAGCTTTGTGCGCTCCAACCACCTTATACATTACGTACACCGGGGCAGGGGCGTCTACCGCCTCGAGGGACGGGAGTACGTTTTGGGGCCGGGGGACGCCTTTCTGATATATCCCAAGGATGTGACATACTACCGGGCGGACGGCGAGGACCCATGGGAATATTCCTGGGTGGAGTTCACCGGCGCGGCGGCGGACATATATATAAGCTCCACGGACTTTTCGCGCCAGTGTCCGGTAATGCGTGGCTGCGAAGGGGCGGAGGAGGCTCTGCTGCGGCTGACCGAAGCCGACGGCCTTAACCCTTACGAGCTTTACGCCCGTCTTTTGGACGTGCTTGCGGCCTTTGTATCAAAAAAGCCCCGGCCGGCGTCCATGGCCGAGGACTATGTAAAATACGCCCTTAACTATATCCACACCGTCCACTATCACGGCTCCGTTTCCGTCAGCGATTTGAGCGCCTACGTGGGCGTGAACCGCAGCTATCTCTGCCGTCTGTTCAAGGAGCGCCTCGGCGTCTCGCCAAAGCAGTATATCCGCACCTACCGCATGAACAACGCCGCCCGCCTGCTGGCGGAGACCAACCTGCCCATCGGACAGATAGCCCAAGCCTCGGGCTACGAGGATCAGCTCTATTTTTCCACAGCGTTCAGGAACTTTTTCGGCCACAGTCCCACCGAGCACAGGAAAACCGCCAAGGAAAACAAATAGGACGCCGGAGCTTTTTCCCGCTCCAAACATCCTTGCCAACGGAGGGAAGACTGTCTCGGCTTTATTAAAAACTTAAAAACCGCCCGAACCGCAGAGCGTGAAATTTTGTTGAAATTGCCCTTTGAAAAGCCGGGTAAACCGTGTTAAAATATGTATATCGTGTGGCGGACGGCGCGTAAATCCAGATTGGGTTTACGCGCCGTCCTCTTTTTTGAAATAATTTATGAGGTGAATTAAATGGACAATTCAAGTGCTTATCTTGCCGAGGAAAGGCTCGGCAAACTGATGCGGAAGTACGCCGTGCCCTGCATCATTTCGCTGTTGGTGGCGGCATTGTACAACATTGTGGACCAGATTTTTATTGCCAACGCCGACTATTTGGGCTCATACGGCAACGCGGCGAACACCGTCGTTTTCCCGCTTACGGTCATCGCTCTGGCCATCGCCGTCATGATAGGCGACGGCTGCTGCGCCTTTGTGAGCCTGAGCCTCGGCAGGCATAACGGTGGAGACGCTGAGACCGGCATGGGGAACGCGGTGGTGCTTTCGGCGCTCAGCGGCGTTGTGCTCTGCGTCGTTTATCTGATATTTCAGGATGCCATCGTTACCGCTTTCGGCGGCACGGTAAATCGGGAGACCTATGACTATTCAATGGAATATTTCTTTTATATCACTCTCGGCATCCCCTTTTACGTGTTCGGCCAGGCCATGAACCCGGTCATCCGCTCGGACGGCAGTCCCAAGTTTGCCATGGCGTCCACCCTTGCCGGAGCGGTGGCGAATATTGTGCTTGACCCGATTTTCATTTTTGGCTTTAAGTGGGGAATGATGGGCGCGGCGGCGGCTACCGTGGCCGGTCAGGTGATAACGGCGATACTCGCGGCGCGGTATCTCTTCCGCACAAAATCGGTAAGACTCAAAAAGGCCAGCTTTAAGCTCGATTTGCGTATAATAGGGAAGATAATTCCCCTGGGTATATGCAGCTTTTTGTCACAGATATCCCTCGTTGCGGCAATGGCGGCCATAAATAACATGATACGCAAGTACGGCGCCCAGCACGAGATATTTTCTCAGGTGCGGTATGCCCAGATACCCATGGCCGTGGTGGGGATAGTTATGAAGTTTTTCCAGATAGTGATATCTGTCGTGGTAGGCATGGCGGCGGGCTGTATCCCTATTGTCGGCTATAATATGGGCGCCGGGAGAAAGGACAGGGTGAAAAATCTCTTCACGCTGCTGCTCATCTGTGAGGCGGCGGTCGGAGCCGCCGCTCTGCTGGCGGTCGAGCTTTTCCCGCGTCAGCTTATAGCCGTGTTCGGCGCGGCCAACGAGAGCGCCTACTACACCGATTTCGCAGTAAAAGCCTTCAGGATATATCTCTGCATGATGGTTTTCGCCTGCGTAAACAAGGCGGCCTTTATCTTTCTCCAGGCCATGGGTCGGGCCGCGGCTTCAACAATGCTTTCCATGGTGAGGGAATTTGTTTTCGGCGTGGGCTTTGCGCTGCTGCTGCCGGTTTGGTTCGGCCTTGACGGAGTGCTGTACTCCATGCCGGCGTCAGATATTTTGACCTTTGTGATTTCGGCGGCGGTCATCGTTTCCACCTACCGGCAGCTCTCGGAGCGGCCGGCGGCGGGGGAAAATTCCGCTCAGCGTCAGGAACTGCTCTTGACAAACTAAGGCCGCGGCCTCGCTTTTACGCCTTTTATACAGTTATTTTTAACAATAATACGCATATATATTTTTGTGTAAAATCCCCTTTGACCGCCGTCAAAAAATGATGTATAATTATATTATTGGGGGAATTTGTATGTATAAGACAGGCGACTATATAATCTACGGTGCGGAGGGCGTGTGCCGAGTAGAATCCGTAGGCCCGCTGGAGATGAAGGGCGCGAAAAGCGGCACCCAATACTATACCCTTCTGCCGGTTTATAGGGACGGCAATATTTACGCGCCCGTGGACACGGCCGTGTATACCCGTCCGGTCATGACAAAAAGCGAGGCGATGGACCTTATCGGGAAGATACCCACCATAGAGGGCGAAATCCTTGACAATAAAAATCCGCGCATACTTAGCGAGCGGTATAAGGTATACCTGAAAAGCGGGAGCTGTCTGGAGCTGGTGAAGCTCGTTCGGATGATTTACGCCAAGGGGCGCACCGCCGCGAAAAGCGGAAAACGCCTGGGTCAGACCGACGAGCGCAGCATGAAGCGCGCCGAGGAAATGCTCCACAACGAGCTGGCCTTCGCTCTGGGTATCGAGCCGGGCAGGGTAAAGGATTTTATTACGGAAACCCTGGAAGAACGGAAGTAAACTGTTATAAAATATGCGCTTAAATGTAATGTCCGCTCCATGACTTTGGAGCGGACATTTTACTCTGTCAATGACAATTATACTTTATCCGGCGTCTCACTCGCCATTGATCTCGGCCTCGGCCCGAGCGACAAGCTGCTCGCTGGAATAGTAGGGATAAACGTATATTCCGTCTGATGTTCCTATAGATATTTCCTCACGCTCCGGCAAAATTTCACTTACGCTGTTCAGATCAAACTGCATATCACACTCCATAGTTTCAAGGTCTATGAACCACAACGGATAATGCTTATCGACCTGATAAAGATTTAACCACGAAATCACGGCCTGATTCTTTTCGAGATCCATACGTATAAAGTCAGGTTCCTCGCCAACATCCCTTGTGGATATTTCTCCGAGCTTTTCCCCTGTTTTGAAATCATACTTATACAGTTTGCTGTTTTGGCCGTAAACCAGTATGCAATCGCTGTCAGGTATGAAGGCCGTCATAACGACTTTAAACTCGGTAGTGAAGGTATTCACCTCTTCCATTGTCTCAGTGTCAAATATCACGACTTTATTTAATACCGATAAGGCCAGTCTGTGCATACCGTCGTCCATACTGAACAGCTTTTTCGGGTTCTGTATTGTCTGTTCCAACCTAAAGGTATCTGTTTCGTATATTCTCTCGTCCGTTTCATAAATCTGATATTTTTCTCCGGTCACCAAGTCCAGTATATATACCTTATAGATAGAATCCCACGAATTATCATAGTCTATTTTATCTATATACACAAATTTGGTGCCGTCGTCGCTCGTCAAACTTACGTTATTATAAGCGTTCACATTCAAGCTATTCCTGTGCGTTCCGTCACCGTCTATACGTATGATCTCATCATACTTCGAAATGATAAGCGCATCGCCATCGACACTTGACGATATATCGATAACGCCTTCGCCGTCCACGCCGCTCAGCACATCTTCCTCTCCGTCATCTATATTGTAATAGTATATCTCGTCGTCCATGCAGTAAAATACATATCCGCCGCACAAACAATAACACGGAACATACTGAACGTCTCTAAGATGTATCTTCGCTTTTTGTTTTAATGTATCCGCGTCATATACAAATAGCCAAGTGTCACCCGTATCCGTATCTTTCATAGACGTTCCCACCAGCGTATTGTCCATGCTGTATATATAGTCCATGGCCTCAAAGCCGGGCTCGGATATTTTTTTAGAATTTTTCGCGTCATTTTTAAGGGTGTAGACGGCAATATCGCACTTTGCGCAAACCGACGCGAAATAATCTCCCGCGCAGTCGGCGCCTATTTCGGTTGGCGCTATTGTTTCAGATACGTTAGCGGTTCCTTCCACCGGATTAACGTTCCGAACAGAGCCGTCGGCGCAGATGAAACGTATGACGTTCCCGTCACCCCACACCTTAACGATATCGGAGCCCACGGAGCCGGACATTATAACTTGTCCTGAGGCTCTGTCCATGATAACACATTCGTCATTTAAGGTCATCACTGCAACCGGGAATTGCCACCCGCCGTAACTGATGACGTGACCGTCCAAATATGGCTGAGGATATTTCACAACTCCGTTTCGCCCACCTTTTCCATCAGAAATTTCAAGTCCCGGAACCAGCTCTCCATTACCGGAGAACACAAGGTCCTGCGAGGCCACTTCCTCACCGCGAGTGAAAAGTCTCACCCCGCGGCAAAATTCAACGTTGGCGGAAGGATAGAAATAGCCTGTGGTGTCCGTCATGCACATATACGAGTCTTCCCCAAGGTAAGCCACCTCACAAAGCTTTTCCGGCACAGCCAGCATAGCGGTATATGTCTTATCTTCTATATCAAACTCAAAAAGCCGCGCGTCAACCTGAAATGTCGGATCTTTCGAAATGGCGGCAATGAATTTCGAGCCGCCGTAAAAATCGCATATTCCGCCGCCATAGAACGAAAAATATCCGGGCTCTCCGTCAATTGGCGGCAGAGTTGTATCCCAAATGATCCGTCCGTCCGACACGTCAATGAACATCAGCCTGTCAGACGTGTTCACCTCGATTACCGAGCGGTCGTCAGACAGCATGCTTCCGCTGTTGGAAATGTCCAGCAGTACAGTTTCTTCCCCGGTCGTCACATCCAGCTTATTAATGCTGTCGAATGTATCTATAATCACAGTATCGTTATCAATAAACCGGGCATATCTTAAAGAATATTCTCTGACGGTACACAGACGTTTTCCGCTTGCGGTGTCCCATACATACAGAGCAAACGGCTGTCCCGAATCCCAGGCCATCAGCCTCGACCCGTCGGGGCTTAACACAACTTCTTCAATTTTTGTGTCGGCCGACAACATACGGTCGAGCTTCAGGGTTGGCCGCGGCATATATGTATATGTGGCCTTCGTTAAAAACCTCTGAGTGGATAGCAGAAGCTCATTGGGATCATTGGCATACGGGCGGACGGAAAGGGCCGTCTTCAGGGCGCCTATCCTGTCGTTGTCGTTAAACATCGTCTCGGCCGTTTTTGTGGAAATTTCGGCGTTAGCCAGCCTCAACTCGGCGTTTTGCTCATTGAGCTGAATGTTCTGCCCGTTTATTTTCAGAGCGGTGGCCCCGCTGTACACGGCAAACGACGATATCAGCACGAACACCGCCGTCGCCACGACGATCATGCGCTTAAACTTACGCCGGCGGTTCCGGTCATACAGGGCGTCGAAGTCACAGTTTGATATGGCCGCGGCTATACGCAAAAACTCGCTTTTCAGCTTTTTCATGGACTCCTTCTGGCTTTCGCCCGCAATATTTGCCGCCAGGGGCTCCACGTCCATTTCACGCTGCCACATTCTGCCGGCGCTGTCGGTGTATACCTCGACCGTGTGGCGCAGCTCCTCGGGGAAGTTTTCCGGCCCGCCCTCTATGAGCAGCGGGATTATATTTCCGGTGGAATTGTTGTGCAGCTTCTTGAAATACTCTATTTCCTCGATGCACCACCGCGACCGCCTGGTTTCGGAAGAACATATGACTATGAGATATTCTGAATTTTCGAGGGCTCTCTTTATTTTTTCGCTGAGGTCGCTGCCCGCGGAAAGCTCCTCCACATCCCTGAATACTCTCCAATCCTCCTTAAGACCTCTCAGTTCCTTGGGAAATTTATAAGTCTCCAACATCCTGTGCAGCTTTACGGCCACACGTTTGTCAAATTCGGTGTGCCGGTAGCTTATAAACGCCTTGAAGGTATATTCTTTCATTTTCACCGCCCGCTTTCTCATAATTTTGTCGGAATATGTCATGATTAAATTATACTATGTTTGTAATGAAATGTCAAGGAAATAAATTTTCCGTTAAGTTATATTTTAACTTGACATTTTTTCCTCAGCATGATAAAATTTTTTTAAAGAGGTGTTAAATGATGATTTATGAGCCCAAACCAATTGACACCAGCGATATAGAGCTGAGCGCGGACCTTGAACAGGTGGTGGAGGACATATCCCGCAATATTCACGACGTCTGGGCGCTGCGGCGGATAAGCGAGGGCTGGGTCTACGGCAGCGAAAAGGACGGCTCAAAAAAAACCACGCCCTACCTCGTGGACTACAGCCAGCTGCCGGAGCACGAAAAGGACACCGACCGCGCGACGGTCACCGAGACGGTGAAAATGCTCCTGAAGCTCGGATATAAAATCGAAAAGGAAAAATAATCATGAAGTTTAATTTGGCTGTAATAGGTTACTTGCCGGAGGGGAAGGCCGTTCGCGGTCAAATCGACAAATTGACAGGCGACATCGAGAGGACAATGTTCCCCGGGGAAAGCCCCCGCATAAACGCGATAATAAGCCCGGAATATACGGGGGACGGTTGGAGCTCTTACCTGGCGGGCAAGGGGTATGCCGTCAGCGGCTGCGCTTTGAAGGCCGACCGTTCACGTCTCGGCGGCTGCGACCGCAGCGTGCTCATCGACGCCTCGGACCGAAGTGTGATCGGCGAGTCCGTATGCAGCCGGGCCGACATGATATTAATGGTGTGGAACGAGGATATACGTGAGATGGACGGAGCGGTCTGGGAGATAATGCAGCGGGCCCAGCACGCAAAGACCCCCTGCGTTTGGGTGTCATCAGGACCGTCGTCTGCGGGGAAGGTCTGTTGGGCGTCCGGCAGCAGCTTTGAGCCTTACCGCCCCGAGCTGCTCGACGGCCTGTACAAGAGCTTTTCCGCCCGGCGGCTCGAGCCGTCGCCGCCTGAGAAAAAGCCGCGTTTTCTTCTTTCGGCGGGCATACGCCTCAGAAATAACTATCTGAACAGACACAACGCCGGCTCCGTGGAGGTTACGGCAAAAAACGACGTCCTGCTTCGGGACGACTACATAGAAAGCGAACCGGCCGCCGAGGAGATGCGGCGGGCACTGCTGGAACGGTTCAGGGCATTTGACAGGTCCGCCATACAAAACTCGGCAATGTTCCAGTCGGTCATGTACTGGAGGGGGATACTGCCCTTTATAACGACCGTCTTTCTGGCGGTCGCCCTGTATGCCGGCCCGATACTGAGATTTCTGCCCATCAAAATTTTTTCCGAAACTCATGTGCTTGACATCATCATGGGCATCGGCTTTCTCGTGTACGCGGCGCTCAACCTTTACGTGTACCGGCTTTCAAAAAACCCATTTGTAACAGACTGGCGCCGGCAATTCCTCGACTCAAGATACGTGGCGGAAATGCTCCGCGTGCTCATTCACTTCACCCCTTACGGTATAAGCATGGATTTGCGGAAGCTAAGCGGCGGCGACGAAAGCATCTGTGCCACGGTTCGCGATATCATCGACGAGAACGAGAAAAGCTCCATAGAGTTAGACAAGGGCAGGGTCCGCGGCATACTGGACCACGCGGTCGAACTGCTGAAGGACCAGATAAGCTACCACGAATTTTCGGCGGAAAGATACAGAAGCATTGTGCGGGCGCTGAGGAAATGGTATTCCGTGATTTTCAAAATCGGCTTTGCGCTGGTTCTCTTGCGCACCATGATGCAGTTTGCGCTGGTGCTTGACGGCACGCTTTACGATATTCCTTTTTCCGACAATGTAATTTCAACCGCAAACACCTGCGCCAGCGTTATCGCCATGCTGATCCCCGCGTGGGCCGCGTATTTTTTGTCTAAGCTGACCCATTGCAGCTACGAGTATAATTACGAAAATCACTGTAATATGGCAAAAAATCTCCGTGCCGAGCTGGAACGGCTGGAATATTCCAAAAATTTTGACAGCTCCGTCCTGCTCGAAACCCTCGGCTTCACCGCCGAACGGCTGTCGGAGGCCCTCCTTGTGGACGACACATATCCGTGGCGCGGGAAAATACAAGGCTCCAAAGTCACAACAATGTGATACAGGTTTAACAAGCCTGTATGTAAGAACCGGCGGCCCTAAGGCTCGCCGGTTCTTACATACATTCAAAAATTTTAACAAATAACGGCGTGTTATGCGCCCTCAATTATGCCCAGCATTTCGGACGGCCTATCTATTATGTACTGATAGTCCATATCCATAAGCACGCGCTTATACACAAAGCCCCAGCTGCACAAAACGCTTATCATACCGGCGTTCTTGGCGGTGTTGAGGTCCACGCCGCTGTCGCCGGCGAACACGCACTCCGCGGGGCTTACGCCGAACATTCCCGCCAGCGCGAGAGCCGCGTCGGGTTCGGGCTTACGCGGATAGCCTATCTTCTCGCCGAGAGTCCTTTCAAAAACCCCCGGGAAGCAGTTGTCCACAAGCCTTTGGGCAAAGGGATGGGCCTTGTTGGTGTTCACCGCCAGGCGCAGGCCCCGGGCCTTAAGCTCCGTGAGAAGCTCGGGTATGCCCTCGTATATGGGAGTGGTGTCCAGCACATGGAGGTCGTAATACTCGTCAAAATACTTTCGAGCCAGCTCTATCTCGCCCCGCCTGTCCTCCGGCAGGCTCCGAAGCAGCAGCCTCGTAATTCCGTTACCCACAAAGGTGCGGTAGTCCTCCACCGTCCAGGTGGGACAGCCCATCCGCGTGAGGGCATAGTTGCCGGCGTTGGCAAGCTCGTAAATAGTGTCGATAAGGGTCCCGTCAAGGTCAAAAATAACGGCCTTTACCATACGTCGTTCAGCTCCTTTCCTTCCTCAAGGGCGGCGATGTTTTCCGCCGTTATCCCGACGCAGCGCGCCCTGGCCTCCACGCTCGACCACGCTATGTGGGGGGTGAGGACCAGCCGCTCGGTATGCGTCACATTGAGCAGAGGGTCCTCCGCTTCGGGAGGCTCGGCGGGGAAAACGTCGATGGCGGCACCGGCAATTGCGCCGCCGTCCAAAGCCTCCGCCAAATTGGAGGAGTTGATTATTCCGCCGCGCCCAACATTGACTATCACCGCCGTGGGCTTCATCAGGGCGAGAGTGTCTTTGTTTATTATATTTGCCGTTTTGTCGTTAAGAGGGGCGTGTATGGAGATAATATCGCTGCCGCGCATAAGCGCCGCAAAATCAACGCGGGGGAATTTTTCCTCCCTGACGGCGCCGCTCAGAGAGGCATAGCTGACCTCCGCGCCGAAGGCCGAGGCTATCTCCGCCACCCGTCGGCCGATATTGCCCATGCCCAGTATACCCCATTTTTTGCCCGCTATCTCGTGAAAGGGACGGCCAAGGTGATTGGCGAGGCCGCTCCGCGTGTAGCCGCCGCCCTTCACAAAGCCGTCGTAATAGCTCAAGCTTTCGGTGAGCTGAAGCAGCAGGGCAAAAGTGTGCTGGGCCACGCTGTCAACGCAATAGGCCGGGACATTCCTTACCCGGATGCCCCGGCCGCGGCAATAATCGACGTCAATATTGTTGTATCCCACGGCGAAAACACAGACCAGCTTCACCCCAGGGGCCTTTTCCAGCGCCTCGCGGTCGATGACGACCTTGTTCACCACCACCGCGTCGGCGCCGGCAATACGCGCCGCCCTCTCCTCCGGGGCGGTGCGGGGATATATAACGGTTTCGAACCTTCGGGAAATGGGGCTGAAATCAATATCCTCCCCCATGGTAGCGCCGTCAAGTATAACTACCTTCAATTACTTTCCCTCCAGCTTTTTAAGTTCCTTTTCATCAACCGCGTCGTCAAAGCTGTTCTTGCCTTTGCCGTGGCCGCGGTCAAGAATTTTAAGGTCCTCCGCCTTGTACTCGTCCAGCTCCTTTTCGTCGCCCTTGTCCAGCTTGACCTTTACAAGGCCCTTGAGCAGAGAAACGCTTTGGACCACGCCGACGCCGTCGGGAGTCTTTACCTGCGCGCCCACGTTCGGCGTAATCTTGATAAGGTCGTCATAGCAGTCCTGCTCGTACTTGAGGCAGCACATGAGCCGCCCGCAGGAGCCGCTTATCTTAGTGGGATTGAGGCTGAGGCCCTGTTCCTTCGCCATGCGTATGGAAACGGGGTGAAAATCGTCCAAATAGGCGCTGCAGCAAAGGCTGCGGCCGCAGATACCCAGACCGCCCAGCATCTTCGCCTCGTCACGGATGCCTATCTGCCGAAGCTCGATGCGGGTGCGGAACACCGAGGCCAAATCCTTGACCAGCTCGCGGAAATCCACCCTGCCCTCGGCGGTGAAGTAGAACAGTATCTTATTGTTGTCGAAGGTGTACTCCGCCTCCACCAGCTTCATCTTAAGCTTATGCTCTTTGATTTTTTCCTCACAGATGCGGAAGGCTTCCTTTTCCTTCTTTTTGTTTTCCTCAAGGTGGGCCTTGTCCGCGTCGGTGGCGATGCGTATGACCTCCTTGAGAGGCGCCACGACGTCGTCGTCCGCTATTTCCTTCCTCTCCATGGCTATTATTCCGTATTCAACGCCCCTGGCGGTCTCTACGATGACGTGTTCGCCCATGGGAAGGTCCAACTCTCCGGGGGCAAAATAGTACACCTTGCCGCCCAGTTTAAATTTAACTCCTACTACTGTAACCATGCAGGTCCCTCCAGCACTTTATAAACATATTTGTTATCCAAAGGTCATATTTCATCGACGGGTTCAGTCCCCGCGCGGTCTCCGTAACGGTGTCCACCGCCGCCGCGGCCCCGGCGGCGGTTATCTTCGCCGCAAAAGCCCTGAGACTGTCCCCGTGGTCGGTGTTAACTATCCTGCCGCCCTGCTTGCAGACCGCCGCGTCGCCAAGCCAGGACAGAAGTATGTCGAGGCAGGTACGCCAATGCTCGGCGTCCAGCTTTTTTCTGCCGCCGCAAACGGCGTCAGCGGCGGCAAGGATGCTGTCCTTTCCTCCGGTAAGGCGACTGACGGCGTCGATAAGGCTCTCCCGAAGGCCGAAAAACTCCTCGTCCTCGCAGATATCTATGGCCCGTCCCACAACGCCGCCGCTATATCCGGCCACAAATGAGCTTTTATCCCGCATATGCGGATATTTTTTCTCCACGAAGGCCCTTATCTTGTCGCCGGTGAATGGCTCCATCAGCAGCTTGACGCCTCTGGAGCGTATGGTGGGCAGGAGGTTTTGTATATTCTCCGACAGCAGCACTACCGTTCCATAGTCCGGCGGCTCCTCAAAGGTTTTGAGCAGGGCGTTTTGAGCGGGCTCCACAAGGCCGTCGGCTCCGTCGATTATCAGTATCTTCCTGTCCGAGAGCCGCGGACGCATATACAGCTCCTCAGCGGCGGCGCGCACCGCGTCTATTTTTATATTGCCGTTTTCCTCGGGCTCGATAAAGAACACGTCGGGGTGGGTGCGGGCCAAATGCCTCCGGCAGGCGAGGCAGCGGCCGCAGGGCTTCTCCTCTCCGGTGCAGTGGAGCGCGCGGGCGAATATCTCCGCCGCCGTCCGCTTGCCTATCCCCTTGGGGCCTTCCAAAATATAGGCGTGGCTCACCGCGCCGGTTTTTACGTCCGACAGCAGCCGCCCGAGGGCCCGCTGTCCCGTAATGAAATTACTTTCCATCTGTCTCACTCTTTATTCTTTGTACCACGTCCTCAATCCGGTCGCCGTTGTCGCTGTCCACGGTCACGTCCGCCCATTCCTCGTAGAGAGGGCAGCGGCGGACATACAAATCGGCCAGAGTCTCGCCGGGCAGGAAGGCAATCCCTCGGGATTGCAGATTTTTTATCCTCCCGGTCAGGTCATCCAGCGGCACCCGAATATATACCACCGTGCCAAGAGATTTAAGGTATTCCATGGCGTCGGGGCTGGAAACCATGCTGCCGCCGGTGGCGACAACGCTGCCCGCGCACTCGAGAGACAGGGCCGCCTCCGCCTCAAGGCGGAGGAAGTCCTCGTTGGAGCAGCGGTCCACCAGCTCCTGAAGCCTGGCCCCGTTGCGGCGGCATATCACCAAATCAACGTCTATGAAGTCCATTCCCAAAGCCTTGGCCAGCACGACGCCAACCGTGCTCTTGCCCGAGCCGGGCATACCTATCAGAATTATATTGTCACTCCCGGACATAAAGCTTTTTCTCCGTTCTTACGATAAGGTCTATGAGCCTGAGCAAATATTTGTTGGCGATATACACCGCTATGCAGATAAACACGCTCAGGAACGCCCCCGTGAACACCCTTGTGTATATGGTGAACAGGTTGGTGAACACGTGGCAGAAGCTGTTGATTATGGAGGCAAAAACTATAGAGCCGCCGATGCCGAACACAAAGGACGCCAGCGGCACCCGCCGGGCCTTCATGTAATAGGCAAAAAGCATCAGGCAGGGCCAGGCGATGAACTCCTTGGTCCTCGGCCGGGCTGGGAACACCTCGGTTATGAAGCTGCGCAGGGCCGACTCAAAGCTGCTTATGGTGTTAACATTGCCGCTGCGCATGATATATATCACGCCCACCGCTCCAAACATTGCCACGAGCAGCAGCCAGTAAACCTTTATCCTGGCGGTCATGAGCCTTTTTGCGTCGAAGAGTATGTTCACATTGTTCTTCTTCACAAATATCATATAATAGGCAAACATGCTGTATACCATCGGCGCGTAAAGGCTGAGCTTTATGCCGCGGAATATGGTGAAGTTGATATAATAGTCTATGCCGCTGAGCAGACCGCCCTGCACAAGACCGCAGAGACACATTGACGCCAGCGCCAACAGCATTATCGAGACGATATACGCCAGCCTCCCCAGTCTGTCCCTCATTCTGTCGGCGAACACAAACACCGCCGTCAGGCAGAAGCAGGGCGCCAGCACCGCGAACAGGCTCGGATAGAGCTGAACAAGACCCGCAGGCAGCTTAAAGGTGGCCGCCGCGCCCAGCACGCAGCCAATGCCCGCCAAAACCGTCAGCGGCAGATAGCTCCTGCCCATGAGCCACTCTATCATGGTCAGCAGCATCAGGCCCATCAGCACCAGCGCCGCCGCGCTGGTAAGGGGGCGGTTGACGTCATAGTCATAGTTGAGCGAGAAGCCCTCCGTGTTGTACCCTATCCTGTTTATCTTGTCGATATAAGCGCCGACGGCCTTTTGAGTGAGCTCGTTCTGCTCCATATGTGTGCCGTAGGCGTTGGTGACCTGGGTCACGTTGATAAAGCGGATATTCCGGTCGATGGTGGAGTTGAGATACTGCTGGTAGCGGAACATATACTCCGTGTCGTCGGGCTGAACAATATAGGTCTCATATGCCCTGATGACCCGGCTTTTGTTCTCCTCAAATATGGTTCCGTATCCCATGGGCTTTTCGTTGCTGAGCTGGTCGGCGTTTTCCGTCACCACAAGGACCATGTCGTTGTCGCTGATGAGCTTGCTTATGCCCTCGTAATTGGCCTTGGCGTTGGGTTCATTTTTGGGGTGGCGGGAGTTGTCGCGGATATTGAAATATTTGACGCCGTATTCCTTGATAAGCCGGTCATATTCGCCGAGATATCCCAGCTCGCTGTAATTCTTTATTTTTACGTCAAAGGCGATGTCAAAGCCCATATCCCTTATATACTTCAGCTCCTCCTCCTTGTAACCTATGCTTATCTGCCAGGTGAGGGGCGTCCCGTCGTACAGCACGTAAATGTCCGCGCCAAGGTTGGACTGACAGTAATAATACTCGGCGGGAGAGAACTTTATCGGTATCCATTCCTTAAGGAAGGCTTTGCTCTGATCTCTCTTGGTTATGATGACGTAGCTGTCGTTGTTGATGTCCGGCAGGCCGTCCAGCTGCTTTACGAGGTCCTCGCTCTCGTCGTCGAAGCGGTGCTTGACCACGTTATATTTCAGGCAGGTGACCGTGCCGCTGGAAATGAGGGAGTTCAAATCCTCCTCCTGAACGGTCATCGTCCTCACGCCCAGCTCCTGATATTTCCTCAGCTCCCGGTCGAGCTCCTGATTTGAAAGCTTCATGCGTATGTCGTTGTACAGAAGGGAAACCACAACGTCCTTGTTCTGCTCCTCGTTTTTCACTCTGACCGCCACCGACGGCAGTATTACGGCTATCATTACAAGAGCGATGAGGAGCTTTGCCCCGTTGTATATTCCGGCTCTTTTCATTTCGACTTTCCTCCGTTTTCATTAGTCTCTGGCTTGGAAACGAGCTCCCTGACCATGCCCAGGGCGGCCATGGCCCCTATATATACCGCCCCGCAGACGCACAGCGGCAAAATGAACTTTATCCTGCCGGCGGTGAGGCCGGGCATCAGCGCCTTCGTCACAAAGAAGGTGACAAGGGCCAGCGCCCCCGACGCAAGTATCTTCCCTATCCTGACCAGCTCAGCCCGGTCAAGGAAGGGCCCGATGACCTTTCTCATGCCTATGGCCACGTTCACGGCGTAAAGAGTGAAAAGGACTGTGGTGGAGACAGCCGCGGCCTTAACCCCCCAAACGGGCACCGTCAGCGTGTTGACCGCCCACTTGAGGATAACCACCGCCACCGTGCCGGCCACCGTGTAGCCGTACTTGAAGTCAAGATACAAAACCTTATTGAACAGCTCCTGCGCCATATATCCCAGCACGCCGAGGGTGTATATCGCAAAGAGCGCCGCCGTCTGAACCGTGAGAGCGTGGGTGAACTCTCCCCTCTCGTACACCAGCCCGATTACGTTTTCGCCGTAACAGGTGACTGTCAGGATAAAGGGCACGAATATGGCCAGCATGGTGGTGATAATGTACTGAACCAGCCGCCGAACATAGTCGGTTTTGCCCTCCTCGTAGTTCTGGCTTATGGACGGGAAGACCACGCTGCTCATGGCCACCACAAAAACGCTGGCTATGGTGACAAAGAGGTTTGAGGCGTAGTTCACGGTAGTGGCCGCCCCCTCGGTGCCGCTGACGGCCACCTTATCCAGAAGGAAGCAGAACTGGAACATCATATTTGACACAAAGACCAGAAAGACCTCCACATTCCCGCCGGAGGACAGCTTCCCCCTCCCCGCGCCGAGGAAAAGCCTGTATCCCAGCCGGTAAAAGCTGGGGAGCTGCACCACGATGTGCAGGAACCAGCCGACGGTGGTTATGACGCTGAGCGTCAGGATGTCGATTTTCGGGAAAAACAGCGCCGCTATCAGAATAACATTAAACGGCAGACTCATTATCGAGGTGATAAAAAACACCCTGTTGTTTTGCAGTATGCCCGAAATGATGTAGGCCACCACCACAAATATCAAGCTGGGCAGCATAACGCAGGTGACCCGCAGGGCAAGTCCGTAATTCTCCGGCGATACCCCCGGCACGAGAAGCTTGGTCAGCGGCCCCGCCAAAGCGTAAAGCGCCGCCGTCACCGCGGCCAGTATAAGCGTCGTCCTCCTGATGAACCGGGCCGCGAAAGCCTTTTTGTCAAGGGCGTTTTCGCCCCTGTTCATATGCTTGATGACAAGGGTCTGCATGGCTGTGCCTATGCCGGTGAACACAAGGTTCACCACGGTGAAAATATTGAAATATATGTCGGTAAGCTCCGTGGCCCCAAAGGTGCGGGCAAAAATTATGTCCCGGAAAAAGCCCAGACCCTTGGCCAGCAGGATACCGAATACCATAAGTATATACGCCGCGGCGTTCATTTAACCACATCCTATGTCGACCCATAATTTCGTGATTATATTATACATCAGAAATTAGTTTTAGTCAACATTTTTTAACATATTCTTTTTAAATTGCCTGTTGCCTTTTTTAGCATTTTGTTGTACAATGTATAAGGTATGATAAAATACGGGGTGATTTTGTGAAAAAACTTATTTTGTCGCTGGCGGCGGCCCTCGCCTGCACGGTCTGCGCCGCCCAAGCCGAAATATATACATACGACGAGACCGAGGACATAATGAACGGCGTGACGCTGCGCCATATTCAGAGGTTCGACGGCGACGGCTGGCTGAACATAAACGCCGTCATAGCCGACCTCAGCGAGCCCCATGTCCGCCTTGACCTGCTTAAGGGCGCCAACATCGACAGCCTGACCAGCATGGCCGAGCTGACCTCCTCGCAGGACGGCGTGCTGGCCGCGTCCAACGCGGACTTTTTCGACAACACCCGCCCCGCCTACTCCCAAGGCTTTTCCCTGGGGATAGAGGTCAAGGACGGAGAGCTGTTGCAGTCTCAAATCGGCGAGGACATGGCGGCGGCTTTTTACGACGGTCGGCGCCTTGACTTCAGCTATATGAATATGAGCATCACCGTCACCGCTCCCAACGGCGAGACCCGCCAAGTGCGGCATCTGAACAAGCATACCGATTATTACGGCGAGCTGCTGATGTACACCTCCGGCTGGAACAACGGTCTTTCCCCCGCCCCCGGAGGCGAGGTTGTGGAGGTCGTGGTGGACGGCGGCACCGTGACCGACATAAGGCGTAACCAGCCGCCGGCGGCCATTCCCGAAAACGGCTGCGTTCTGGACGTGAGCGAGGGCGTGGACACCTTCTTTTACCGCTGCTTCAGCGTGGGCGACCCAATAGAGATAGAGGTCGCCGCCGACCCCTCCCTCGAGGGCGTGAAAACCGCTTTCGGCGGAGGAACAATGCTGCTTAAGGACGGCGTCAAGACGGAGTACACCCACGTCATAGCGGGCGCCCAGCCCAGGACCTGCGTGGGCACCAACGGCGACGGCACCGTGGTTTACATAATTACGGTAGACGGAAGGCAGGCCGCCTCCAAAGGGGTCACCATGTCGGAGCTGACGGACATAGCCGTGGAGCTGGGCTGCGTCAACGTCCTCAATCTTGACGGCGGCGGCAGCACCAGACTGCTGGCGAAAACCTTCTGGAACAGCGACCTGCACGTGATAAACCTGCCCACGGAGAACCGCAAGGTCATAAACGCCGTTTCCGTCACCACCGACGCGCGGCCGGGAGAGGCTCTGGGGCTTAGGCTTCGGGCGGAAAACGACGCTGTTCTCGTGGGCGACAGCCTGACGGTGGAGGGCCGGTATTACGACGAAAACGGCCTGACCGTCTGGACCCATGCCGAGGAGCCGGTGTGGACGGTGAGCGGTACCGAGGGCCGCGTCGAAAACGGACAGTTTTATCCAACCACCCCCGGCAGCGCCGAGATAACCGCTCTGTACGGCGGCGCGGCCTCCGAGCCCCTCGAGGTAAGGGTCATCGGCGGTGTCACGGACATAGCAGTGCCCGAGACCGTGACCCTCAATGTGGGCGAAAGCTACAGGCTTAGCCCGGGCATTTCCGACGGCGAGAGGGAAGCTACCGTTAAAAATATCGCCCTGCTCTCCCCGACGATTGAAAATTCCCAGTTCATTTCATATGACAACGGCGTCCTGACCGGCCTTGCCCCGGGCTACAGCCTGCTGACGCTCAGTCGCGACGGCGTGAGCGCCCACTGCCTTATCAAGGTTGGCGAGCCAGACTACGCCGCCCCCGAGGTCCCTCATGAGGATATAACAGACCCTGCCATGGGCGCGGCGGAGGGCGGCCTCAGCTTCGGCATCTTCGCCTTTGATGGCACAAGGGACACCCTGTTCAACGACCTCCTCTATCAGCGGGGTCTGGAAAGGGTATCCGAGCTGGACAGCTACGGCTTTCTCGGAGAATACAGGAGCGACCGCCTGCCCTCGGGCATGAAGATGCCCATAAAGGCCGACACCTACAGCGCCATAGACCGCGGCTTCGCTCTGGTCATCTCCCTGCCCTCCGGCGGCCGGCTCAGCTCCTCCAACTGGCTCAACATGGCCGAGGCCGTGGCCTCCACCTCCGCCGGAACCGTCATAGTAATGACCAAATCCGAGCCCAACGGCGCCATCCCGAAGGAGACCGAGGTGTTTTACGACTATCTCAGCCAAGTGGCCAAGAGCAAAAACGTGTTCATAGTCCGTCCCGGACTATCCAACGGCCTCACCATAAGGGACGGGGTGCGCATACTGACGCTGGCCGATTCCTCCGACTATGCCTCGGTCCCCTCAGCTATGGAAAACACATGGATACTCCGCTTCACCATAGACGGAGACGAGTGCGGATATGAATTTGAGAAAATGTTCGAATAACAAAAAAGAGGCTGTAAAAAATGGCGCAGATCGTTCAAGGGCCGGAAAACTTTATTTAAGCCAAATTTATGTAATGATAAATCTGGCAATACAATCAAATTTGTGAATTGATGTGGAAAAACCGTCTTTTTACGAGAAAAAGACGGTTTTTCTTTTTGTTTTATGCCCTTGAACTACGAACGAAAATCACCCTCGGCGTACCTGTGTACGCCGTCGGGAGGGCCTGCTCGGCGGCATTGGCCGCCTGCGCGGGCTGATTTTCGTCCGTTCTGCACGATTTTTTTGGACAGCCCCGTGCCTCCAGGTTACATTGTGAGTTTTTTACAGCCCCTTGATTTTTACTATTTTCTTATACTGCTGTAATATGACCCGGCGGCGAGACCTCCCTTACGAACCTCGCCCATCTCCGAAACCGTCACAAGCTGATAGCCCTTCTCTATCAGCGCCGGCACTATCCGCTCCACGGCGTCGGCCGTGGGAGAATGTATGTCGTGCATGAGGATTATATCTCCGTCCTTGACGTTGTTTATAACGGCGTTATAGGTGCTTGTGGCGTTCCTCGTTTTCCAGTCCAGAGTGTCAACGCTCCAGAGTATGAAAGGCGCTCCGGCGGCGCTGCGCACCGAGGCGTTATGGCTGCCGTAGGGCGGCCTTACGGTGGCGGGATATACGCCCGTCAGCTCGTAGACCTTGTTGTTGGTGCGGCTTATATCGGCGGCTACACCGGACGGGCTCAAGGTCGTGAGCTGGGCGTGGCTCCAGCTGTGACAGCCTATCTCCATGCCAAGCTCGGCCTCACGCTTGAGCTGATTTGAATATGTGCCCAGACGGTTGCCGACCACATAGAAGGTGGCCTTCGCGCCGTATTTTTCAAGGCAGTCGAGAATTCTGTCCGTATAAGGCCCCGGTCCGTCGTCGAAGGTCAGAGCCACCATGGGCTTGTCGGGGTCTATTTTCCCGATGACCGGCGGCGTGAGGGTCCAGCCCTGTTCAAGGTAGCTCTCCTCCTGGGCCTTCCATATCACAAGCTCCTGTCCGTCGGGACTGTAGACCGTGGTCTGCACCTCCTCGGGGGTCCGGTACCAGCCCACGGCGAGATAGTCCTCAACCTGAGCCTTCCACACCGTCAGCTCCCGTCCGTCCTCGCTGTAAAGAGTGGTTTGCACCTCCTCGGGAGTTCGGTACCAGCCCACGGCGAGATAGTCCTCAACCTGGGCCCTCCACACTCTCAGCTCACGTCCGTCCTCGCTGTAAAGCACTGTCTGCGCCTCTTCGGGAGTTAAATACCAGCCCACGGTCAACTGAGGCTTAACCTGATAGTTCCACACCGTCAGCGTGCGGCCATCCTCACTGTAAAGGGTGGTCTGCACCTGTGCGATGTCGTCGCTCCACCCCTCCGCCTCCCATTTCGGCAAATCAATGACGAGTATCTCCATGCTCAGTCCCGCGGCGTTGTATATGACCGTATAGACCTGCTCCCTGTCATACCAGCCCACGGCGCGCCACTCGTCGGCGGCGTCGCTGGAAACGGTTATCTCCCGTCCGTCCGCGCTGTAAAGGGTAGTCTCCTTCGCGCACACAGGTATACAAAGTATGGCAAGGGTCAAAATCATCGAAATCAGGCGCTTCACGCTCGTCATCTCCGTCAAAAAGGCTCCGCCCCGAGGCGGAGCCGTCAAATTATTTTACAAAAACCTTGTCAGCGGCAAATTTCTTTATCTCATCTATCATCATGTCAACCGGCTCAAAGCGGACAAGGGACTTTTCCCCGTTCCGGTCGAATACCGCGAATACCGCCGTCTTGGACGAGGGCGAGGTGCGAGCGTCGATAAGATTTTGGTATGTAGCTTTAAGGGCCTCATTGTACCGGGCGTCGTCCTCTTTGGCGCAGACCACCAGGTCCTCCATGAACACAGGCTTGCCGATGTCGGTCTTGTTGCCCTTGAAGTCCGCGACGCGCACCGTCAGCTTATCGCCCACAAAGGCGTAAGCGTATTCCTTCTTGAACCGGAAATTAAGGTATACAGGCACTACCACCAAAAAGGCGCATATGCCGGCTATCCACGGCACCTTTGTCACAAGAAAGGCGACCAAAGCCACTATAAATACCGTCATGCCCACAACTATTACCCGCTCGGCCGGAGTTTTCGCCTTCGGGGCCACAAACTCCTTTTCTCTTTCAAACATAGTCTTTCCTCCCATAAATTTTTTATTATATTATATTACGGTTATATTTTAACATAAATTATATAAAAAGTAAAGCGGAAAATAATATATTTTTGACAAATTCACTCTTTTGGGGCCTGTTTCATATAATAAAGTGTAGCTACAAATTTATAATTCAGGAGAAATACCATGCCAACACAAATTACCAACCAGGCCCGGCTGACCTACCTGTACGACGGCTCCACCCGCGGCACGGCCACCTCAAACGTAGCCACCGCCACCGTGGAGGACGCTCTGGAGGCAACCAAAACATCCCTGGAAACATCTTACCGCGCGAATGATGAAATAACCTATATCATCACCGTAGCCAACAACTGCTGCGCCGGCGAAACCGCCGTGACCGTCACCGACAACCTTGGCTCATACACTCCCGCCGGCTGCCCGGCGGCGGTAACCCCCCTCACCTACGTCGGCCCCGCAAACCTCTATATCGACGGAGTTCTCTCCTCCTCTCTTGAGGTGGACGACGCCGGGGACACTGAGGTAAGCTTCACCATTCCCAGCCTGGCCTCCGGCTCCAACGCCATCATCATATACAAGGCACAGGTGAACGAGTTCGCTCCGCTGGCCGAAGGCTCCACCATTGAGAACACGGCCACTGTGACAATGACCGGCGCCTGCACCCAGACCGCGGAAATTTCCGACACCATAGACGTGGCCAGCTATGCCGACGTGAGCATCGTGAAGTCCATGAGCACCTGTCCCGGCGGCTGCAACGCCATAACCTACACCTTTGAACTTTACAACAGCGGCAACTCTCCCGCCACCAATGTGGCTTTGACCGACACGTTCAATCCCGTGCCCACCATCACCGCCATCACCGTTGACGGAGACGAGATAGAGCCTGCCGAATACACCTTTGAAAACGGCACCCTCACGCTGCCCGGCGGAACCGCCACACAGACCATCACCGTTCCGGCGGCAACAGTCACCACCACCTGCGAGGGCACGACCGTTGTTCCCGGCAACACCGAGATCGTGGTCACCGGCACTCTCAATACCGCGCCCTCCCTGCCCGCCTCCGACGCGGCAGCCGCGCCTGTCCGCCGGAAGTAGCCCCCCCGCTTTTACAAAACAAAAAATCCGTCCCGAGGGACGGATAGAATTACATAATATGTATCAGACCAGATAAGTACAAATTTGTTCAAGGAAGGCCTTTGATTCCTCGCTGTCCTCGTCAGCGCCGATGGAAACGGTAATCGGCTCACTCCTGTCAATACTGAATAAACCCATTATGGATTTCGCGTTTACCGTAAAGTTTTTGTCCATAATATCCACTTCAAATGGCGCCGCCGTTGCCGCCCTCACCAAATTTTGAACCTTGTCAACGGTATCAATGACAATTCTTCTGGTGAACATAATGAACCCCCTCCTTATTTTGTTGGCGAAACAAATTTCGCTTTATACATATTAGCACATCAAAAATCAATTTTAAAGGGGCATTTGAGCTAAAAATTCCGAGCGCCCCGCTTTTTATTTTGTACACTTTTAATAACTCAACTGTATATTTTCAAAAAATTTATATTTTAGTGTTTACAAATGGATAAAATTGTATTATAATAAATAT
Source organism: uncultured Clostridia bacterium (assembly GCA_947589005.1). Taxonomy (GTDB): domain Bacteria; phylum Bacillota; class Clostridia; order UMGS1883; family UMGS1883; genus JAFLUQ01. The sequence continues at coordinate 47,980 of CANPZO010000011.1, forward strand.
ATAGTGATGATATAACGGGAAAGCGATGATGCTCTCTTCTGTTACTAAACTGTTTCCTGGAGGTATGAGATATGAAAAAGATTTTATTTGCGGCGTCAGAGTGCGTTCCATTTGTAAAGACCGGCGGCCTGGCGGATGTTGTCGGGGCGCTCCCAAAGGGCTTCGACAAAAACGAGTATGACGTCAGGGTAGTTTTGCCCATGTACACCTGTATTCCTCAAAAATACAGCAAGGATTTCAAATATCTTGCCCACTTTTACATGGGTACCGGCGAATACATAAAAAACGAGTACGTCGGCATCATGGAGTATGAACTGAACGGCATAAAATATTATTTTATTGACAACAAGCGGTATTTCAGCGGCCCCGTGCCCTACGGCGACATAAGGGGGGATATAGAAAAATTCTGCTTCTTCTGCAAGGCAGTCCTCTCCATACTTCCGGTAGTGGACTTCCGCCCGGACATAATCCACTGCCACGACTGGCAGACGGGCATAATCCCCGTATACCTCAAGAACGAATTTGCGGTGGGGGAATTCTACCGCGGCATACGCACCATAATGACTATACACAACCTGCGGTTCCAAGGCCGCTGGGACATAAAGACAATGAAGGGGCTGACGGGCTTTGGGGATTATCTGTTCACCCCCGACAAGCTGGAGTACAACAAGGACGCCAATATGCTCAAGGGCGGCCTGGTATACGCCGACTTCATCACCACCGTGAGCGAGACCTATGCCCGAGAGATACAGTCCGCCGAGTACGGCGAGGGGCTTGACGGCCTTTTGCGGGCAAGGGGAGCCTCTCTCTGCGGCATAGTCAACGGCATCGACTATGACATTTTCGACCCCGCGACGGATAAGCTCATCCCCCATAACTATGACAGCTCCAGCTTCTGGGCTAAAAAGTGGCTCAACAAGACCGCCCTTCAGGAGGAGCTTGGCCTGCCCGTTGACCGGGATAAATATGTGATAGGTCTCATCTCCCGCCTAACCGACCAAAAGGGGCTGGACCTCATAGAGCAGGTCATAAACGGCATAGTGGACGACTTCACCCAGTTCATTATAATCGGCACCGGCGACCGACATTACGAGGATATGTTCAAGGGCGCGGCCTGGTACCATCAGGGCAAGCTCAGCGCCAACATACTCTACAGCGAGGAGCTGAGCCACAAGCTCTACGCAGCCGCGGACGCTATGCTGGTGCCCTCAAAATTTGAGCCCTGCGGCCTGACCCAGCTTATGGCCCTGCGCTACGGCACCGTACCCATCGTTCGGGAGACCGGCGGTCTCCGGGACACCGTGCCCCCCTATAACGAGTATAACAACACCGGCCTCGGCTTCTCATTCACCCACTACAACGCCGGCGAAATGCTGAACACTATAAACTATTCCAAAAAGGTGTTCTTCGACCAGCCGGGCAAATGGCAGGCCATGGTCAAGCGGGGCATGGAGACCGACTACTCATGGTCCGCCAGCATCGTGAAGTATAAGGATTTGTACGACTGGATAATCAGTTGGTAAAAGTTGACCGTAAAAGTGTTCTTCTGTCCAGACGGCGGAAGTGAATGTTACTCGCTGCCGGAAAACCAAGGCGGACCCGCGTGGGTCCGCCTTTTTAAGATTCCTAACCGGCAAGCTCACCGGCCTGATCCAGCATATTTTCTATAAACACTCCGTAGCCGCAGGTGGGGTCGTTGACAAGCACATGGGTCACCGCGCCGACAAGCTTGCCATTCTGGATTATGGGGCTGCCGCTCATGCCCTGAATTATGCCGCCGGTCAGCTTAAGCAGCTCCGGGTCGGTTATCTCCAGCAAAATGCCCTTAGTGACGCTGCCGAGGCGATTGACCCGCAGTATTTTTATGTCGTAGTAAGTGCGCCCGCCGCCCACATCGCAGATTATCTGCGCGCCGCCAACCTCCACGTCGCCGGCCAGTCCAACGGGATATACCTCACCCTCGCCGGTCTCGCTCAGTATGTGGCCGAAGATGCCGCACTCGGTGTTGCTCTCTATGGAACCGAGGGTATCGGTGTCGGGCACAAAGGCGCCGGTTATCTCGCCGGGCACACCCCGCCGGCCCTTGGTGACCGAGGCCACGACGCTTTTTTCAACCGTCCCCTTCCGCACCGGAAAGGGAACGCCGGTCTCGCTTTCATTGATGCTGTGGCCCAAAGCGCCATAGATGCCGTTTTCGCTGTCGGTAAAGGTCAGCGTGCCCACGCCGGCGGCGCTGTCCCGTACCCACACGCCCAGCCGGGCCACGCCGTCACTGCCGAGAACACAGGACGCCTCCACATTGAGCCGTCTGCCGCCGCGCATTACCTCGAGGGCCGCTTTTTCACCCTCGGCCATACCGTCGAAGTCACGGCAGCTTTCCACCGGCTTTCCATTCACCGACAGGATAACGTCCCCCTTTTCGAGGCCGCCGCCGGGATAAAAATCCGCGAAGCCTATCACCACCACGCCCCGGCCCACCAGCTTTATACCCACAAGGCTGCCGTCGGCCGTAAGGCTTTTAGGGCTGATGACCCGAATATTTATCCGGCGGTTGGCCAGGCCAAGCAGAGACAGCCGAGCCTCATACTCGCCCTCGTCATAGGCCACTATGGTGTCGGCGGAGACGCTTATGCTGTCGGGCAGGTCCTCTATTCTTATGCCGCCGGCGAGGGTGCGGCTCTGGGGCCGGCCGGCAAACATCACCAGCTCGCGGGGCAGGGAGTCTGAAAGATTTACAAAATATACAAGGGCGCACAGTGCCGCCGCGAAAAGTATTCGTTTAATATACCTCATAAGCAACCTCCGGGGATATTCTCTATTTAATATCCCCTATGGCGCCTACTTATATTCGTCCAGGCTCTTAAAAACGTAACCCTGCTCGCGGGCGGCGTCGATGAGCTCACCCATGGCGGCGGCGTTGTCGGAGGAGACGGCATGGAGCAAAATCACCGCTCCGTTATGGAGCTGAGGAAGGACGCTGTCGAGGGCGTGCTGCTTGCCCTGCTGCTTATCCGTCTGCCAGTCCACATAAGCGACGGACCAAAAGACGTTTTTGTAGCCCATTCTGTTTGTAATATCAAGAGTCGCTGTACTGTACTCGCCCCTTGGCGGCCGCAGGTATTTCATATGTACGCCGTAGCCCTCGTAAAGCATAAGGTCAAGGTCGTAAAGCTCCCGCTCGATATCCTCTTCGCTGAGGTCAGGCAAAGAGGGGTGGTTTACGCTGTGATTGCCCACGATATGGCCCTCGTCCAGCATCCGCTTTATGAGCTCGCCCTCCTCCCTGAGATAGGGGCCGGTCACGAAAAAGGCCGCCGGCACCTGTTTTTCCTTAAGTACATCGAGAATTGCCGCCGTATAGCCGTTTTCGTAGCCCTCGTCAAAGGTGAGGTAGAGCGCCTTTTCCTTTTCGCTGCCCATATAGAAACAGCCGTAAGCCTCCATTTCGGCGGTCTGCGCCGCGGTGAACTCCGGGCGGGGCTGCATTTTGCGGAAGCCCCAGCCCTTGGTGGTATTATCCAAAGCCACGCCGCCGCTCATGACGGTTTTTGGTGCCGGCGAACAGGCGGAAAAAAGCAGCAACGCGGCAAAAATCAAAGGTAGAAACAGGCGTTTCACACAAGCACGACCTTTACAAAAAAACTGAGAATGGCAATGCCATTCTCAGTTTATTACGCTGTGAAAATTTTATTCCAATTACTGATTTTTCGCCTTGGCGGGAACGGCCTTTTTCTTTTTTCCGCCCATACCCTTCCACCAGGCCCAGAAGGAACCGGAAACGAACAGGGAGGAATAAGTGCCGACCACGATACCCACGATGATGGGCAGAGCGAACTCCCTGATGGAGGTAACGCCCAGCACATACAGAGCGCCGATGGTGAACAGCGTCGTCAGAGAGGAATTTATCGCTCTGGCGTAGCTGTGGCGAATGGCGTCGTCCGCTATCTCGTTGGACGAAGCCTTCTGCATGAGGCGGCCGTTTTCACGGATACGGTCGAACACAACGATGGTGGCGTTGATGGAATAACCCAAAATCGTCAGCACCGCGGCGATGAAGGGACTGTTGACCGTAATGCTGAACAGGGACATGAAGCCCAGCATAATGATAACGTCGTGAGCCAATGCCAATACCGCGCTGGCGCCGCTCTGGAAATCAAAGCGAATGGTTATATACAGAAGCATGAGCACAACGGCTATGATTATGGCCTTGAGCGCATCGCCGATAAGACGGCCGCTGACCGTACCGTTTACCTTTTCGTTGCTGATGACATCGTCCTGCTCGAGAGAGAACTCGTTCTTGACGGCGTCAAGCACCTTAAGGCTGGTGTCGTTGTCAAGTTCGGGAGTCTTAACGATGATCTGAGTGTTTCCTGTGGACTGGATGCTTACCTGCGCGCCGCCGATGGTGTCGGAAACCAGCTTTTCCATCCGGTTTTCCATATCGGTGGTCACGGTCTTGCCCATCTCAAACTGATAGAGGTTGCCGCCGGTAAAGTCGATGCCCATATTGAAGCCTTTCACGAGCATCAGAACGATGCTGGCCACAACGAGGACGGCGGATATGGTAAAGAAGATTTTTCTGTTCTTAGTGGGACTCATCAGGCCTCCCTCCTTTTTCTTACTCCATAGAGCCAGGTATTTTTAACTCCGAAGTTAACTACGAGCTTGAGCAGCCACTTGGTCAGGAACACGGCGGAGAACATACTTACGATGATGCCGATGCCAAGGGTGATGGCGAAGCTCTGAATGGTGCCGCTGCCGAAGAAGTAGAGCACCACGCAGGCGATAATGGTAGTAACATTGGAGTCGATTACGGCGGTAATGGCCCGCTTGTAGCCGCCTTCAACGGCCGCGCCGACGCTCTTGCCCTGGCGAAGCTCGTCCTTTACCCTCTCGAAAATTACCACGTTGGCGTCAACGGCCATACCTATGGAGAGGATAACGCCGGCAATACCGGGCAGGGTCAGCGTTATGCGGTAGCCGCTTTCAACGCCGTCTCCGATAAAGAAGCCGGCCATGATAAGCAGAGAAAGGGAAATATAGGCCACAAGGCTGATGTCCGCCACAAGGCCGGGGAGCCTGTAGAACAGCAGCATAAACAGCATTACCAGTATGATACCTATAAGGGCCGCCATAAGAGAGGACTTTAGAGCCTCGGCGCCCAAAGTGGGGCCTACGGTGCGCATCTCGGCCGCCTCAAGAGCGAAGGGCAGAGAGCCGCTGTTTATAACGCTGGCAAGATGGCTGGCCTCGTCCGCGTCAAAGTCGCCGGTGATTACGCAGCTGTCGTCGGTTATGGGGCCGTTGCTTACCGCGGGCTCGCTTATTACGCTGTCGTCAAGAACAATGGCTATAACATTTTCCACGGCCTCGCCGTCAACGGACTGGTTGTAGGCGTTTGTGGTAGCCTTGCTGAAAGCGTCGCGGCCCTTAGAGGTGAAGTTTACAACAACATGATAGGTGGAGTTTGAATTGGTGTCAGTGGGGCCGTACTCCATCTTGGCGCTGGAGATATATTCGTTGGAGCCCTCCATGGCGGTCTCGTAACGAACGCTGCCGTCCTCATTCGGATTGGTGTAACGGTAACGGAACTCCAGCTTGGCGATGTCGCCTATGCTGGCCAAAGCCTCTTCGGGATTGTCCATATCGGGTATCTCAACGCGGATACCGGTGTCGCCCTGAATGGACGTGGTGGCCTCCTGAAGGTTCTTGTCGTCCAGGCGCTCACGGAGAACAGCCTCGGCGGTTTCAAGCTCGGCCTGAGTTGCTTCCTTAACGCCCTTTGGCTCAAAAACGATGATAGAGCCGCCCACAAGGTCAAGGCCCTGCTTTATTCCCCTCTCCCGGTCAAGGACGCTGGGGACTTTCAGATTACCGATTTGGATATCGCCGAAGCACACAACGGCAAACGCGGCAATCAGTACTATAATTAGTATGAATGAAATGACACTCTTCGATTTCATCTACTAACCCTCCTTAATTCTTTCGTTGTGCAAAAACTGTGCTTTTTGATTTTGCAACATTATTATTATACAAAATAATCAACCATTAGTCAAGAGAAATTTTCAAAAATTTTGAGGATTAAGAAAATTTTATTAAAAATGTTATGACGGCATTACACTTCATCGTTTTCGGGGTTTCACCGTGCGCATCTCCGTCGCCTCAAGAGCGAAGGGCAGAGAGCCGCTGTTTATAACGCTGGCAAGACGGCTGGCCTCGTCCGCGTCAAAGTCGCCGGTGATTACGCAGCTGTCGTCAGTTATGGGGCCGTTGCTTACCACGGGCTCGCTTATTACGCTGTCGTCAAGAACAATGGCTATAACATTTTCCACAGCCTCGCCGTCAACGGACTGGTTGTAGGCGTTTGTGGTAGCCTTGCTGAAGGCGTCGCGGCCCTTTGAGGTGAAGTTTACAACAACATGATAGGTGGAGTTTGAATTAGTGTCAGTGGGGCCGTACTCCATCTTGGCGCTGGAGATATATTCGTTGGAGCCCTCCATGGCGGTCTCGTAACGAACGCTGCCGTCCTCGTTCGGATTGGTGTAACGGTAACGGAACTCCAGCTTGGCGATGTCGCCTATGCCGGCCAAAGCCTCTTCGGGGTTGTCCATGCCAGGTATCTCAACGCGGATACCGGTGTCGCCCTGAATGGACGTGGTGGCCTCCTGAAGGTTCTTGTCGTCCAGGCGATCGCGGAGAACAGCCTCGGCGGTTTCAAGCTCAATTTGAGAAACTCCCTTAACATCCTTTGGCTCAAAAACGACGATAGTGCCGCCATAGCGTTCAATATCCCGTAAGGCACTTTCTTCCCTTTCTTCCCTTTCTTCTTTTTCTTCCGACTCCGAACCGCAGCCGCACATAAACGACAGCGACAGCATAACGGCGAGAAGAAGCGATAAAAATTTTCTCATCATTAATACACTCCATATTATATTTTGCGCACACACTTTTACGTACCGTGATTAGGCAGATTTTCGCGATGGCAAACGCCGAGCGGCCGCCCGTTTATCTCATTCCGCCAGGGCCGCCGCCATTGCTATGGCGCACTCGGTGCGCTTTTTCTGCATTTCGCAGGCGATGTCGTAGGGCTTGTCTATATCGCCGTTCATGTTAAAGGCGTTGGCCGCGCAGCCGCCGCTGCAATAGAAGCGGTTCCAGCAGGAGGAGCAAGCCTCCTTTGTGTAGATGTTGCTTTTCATGAAGCGGTTCCTGATATTCTCGTCCAGCCTGCCCTCAAAGACCGTGCCCATTTTGAACTCGGGCTTGCCCACGAACTGATGGCAGGGGTAAAGGTCGCCGTTAGGGGTCACCGCCAGATACTCGTGTCCGCTGCCGCAGCCGGAAAGCCGCTTGTAGGCGCAGGGGCCCTGCTCAAGGTCAACCATAAAATGGAAGAAGTTTACAAACTTACCGCTTTTGCGGGTGTTTGTCAAAAGCTCCGCCAGCCGGTCATACTCGGCGAAAATGGCGGGCAAATCCTCACGTCGGAGGGAATAGTCCTCGGTCTCGGGAGCGACCACGGGCTCCACGCTTATCTGCTCAAAGCCCAGCTCCATCAGATGCTTGACGTCCTCCGCAAAGTCCAGATTGTCCCTCGTGAAGGTGCCCCGCACATAGTAGTTGTTTTGATGGCGGCTGTCGGCCAGCTTTTGAAACTTTGGCACCACCCGGTCATAGCTGCCGCTGCCGTCCGCGCGGACGCGGACCGCGTCGTGAACCTCCTTGCGGCCGTCAAGGGAGAGAACCACGTTGCTCATGTTCTCGTTTATGTACTTCTGCTTCTCGTCGTCCAGGAGAACTCCGTTGGTGGTGATGGTAAAGCGGAAGGTCTTGCCGTGCTTCTCCCCCTGCTCCTTGGCGTACTCGGTTATCTCCTTCACCACGTCAAAGTTCATCAGCGGCTCGCCGCCGAAGTAGTCTATCTCGATATTTTTGCGGTTTTGGCTCTGCCCGATAACAAAATCGATGGCCTTCTTCCCCACCTCGGCGCTCATCAGCTCACGCTTGCCCATGTATTCGCCTCCGCCGGCAAAGCAGTATTTGCAGCGGAGGTTGCAGTCGTGAGCGATGTGCAGACAAAGGGCCTTGACTACCGACTGCTTGTCCCAGTGTTTGGCCAGCTCCGCGTAGATATCCTTTGTGAACAGGAACTTTTCGTCTATAAGGCTCTGAAGCTCGGCCCCGGCCTCCTCGTATTCCGGGCCGGTAAGCCCCATTTCCGCCGCCTTCTCGGGGAGGAACGCCCCGTTTTCATCGTAGCAGTCCAAGAGCTTATACGCCTTTTCGTCAAGGGCGTGTATCGCTCCGCTGGCAACGTCGAGAACTATGTATTGGCCCAGATTGTGGAATTTATGTATCATAAAATCATCCTTTTGTGCGTAATAAAGGGGCTGTTTTGCAGCCCCTTATCCTTTTGTTCCCGTGCTTATTTGCTCTTCCGCTCACACTTCTGGTTGGCTACGGTGCAGGAAGTCTTGCAGGCGGACTGGCATGACGTCTGACACTCGCCGCAGCCTCCCTTGTTCACGGACTTAGCCAGGTTAGCGCCGGAAATCGTCTTGATATGCTTCATAAAAATTGCCTCCTTATCTAAATTGTGCCTTTTGTTGTACTTATTATATCATGGAGAGGCGGGTTTGTCAATAGTTTTATTTTAAGTTTATCCCGATTATGCCGCCCACTATCCCCGCCACGGCTCCGTATACAAGCTTGAGCGCGGCCTCGGCGCCAAGCTCCAGCTGTCCGAAAGCGAGATAGCCTATCAGGTAAAGTATGACCATGTATAAAACGCCGCTGACGCCGCCCACCAGCCAGCCGCTGCGCTTGCCGCTTTTGGCGCAGAGGGCGCCGGCAAGGGCCACTGAAAATACGGTTATTATTTTTGCTCCCCGTCCTATCCACGCCTCGCTTATGTCGGTGTAGCAAAGCAGCAGGGCGAAAAGCATCACCAGCACCACGGTCACGGCGTATGCCGTTATGAGATTGAGGACGCAGCGCAAAACGGCCGGCCACTCCTTTTCCTTAACAAGCTTCATAAAAACCACCCCCGCTATCTATATATGCGGGGGCGGCCGTAAATATACTCACGCGATAAAACAGGCCCCGTTATATCGCCTACTTGATAGGCTCGCCCTCGGCGTCAAAGAGGGGTATGCCGCCCAGCACGGTAACGTCTCCGCGGCTCAGGGCGTCGCCCTCGGCCAGCACCGCCATCTTGCCGGCAATTATGCCGCCGGCCGTCTTTACAAGCTCCTCCATGGCGGCGAGAGACTCGCCGGTGCTTATCACGTCGTCCACGATAAGCACACGCTTGCCCTTAAGAGCCTCGGCGTCCGCCTCACCCAGACAGAGTATCTGGTCGCGCTCGGTGGTTATGGAGCGCACATGGACCCGGGTCACCCTGCCCATGTATACCTTGGGGCCCTTGCGGGCCACTATGTAGGGCATGCCGTTTTCCTGACGGGCCATTTCATACACCAGCGGCAGACTCTTACACTCGGCGGTGAAGATAACGTCGTGTTCGGGCGCCTTTTCCAAAAGCGCCCTCGCAGAGGCGACGGTGACCTCCACGTCGCCGAACATGATAAAGGCCGCTATCTGGAGTCCGCCCTCTATGGGGAACAGCGGCAGCGAGCGCCTTACGCCCGCGACCTCGATATCGTAGCTGTTTTTCATTTTCATGACCTCGGTTTCATATTATTTTCTCACATAAAACCATTTTACCGCAAACGGAAGTATTTTTCAAGGGGTTTGAGAAATTTTTTCAACCCAGGGCGGTTTCTTTAAACACGGGGGTCTTTGAAATGAGCTTCGCGAATATAAGGCCGCAGACGCCGCAGGATATGACCTGACCCGCCGCGACGTAGGCCATGGACAGCCATACGGGTATATCTATCCCGTAGACCGCCGGCAGATACCCACCCACGATAAGGCCGTTGAGGATTATGGGGGGCAGCACGGCCAGCAGCCAGTTTTTGCGCAGCTTGTAGGTACAGAAGGCCGCGAGCAGCGTTGTCAGCGAGCCGAAAATTATATCGACCGCCGCCGCGCCGCCGGCCAGCAGGTTGCCGAGCAGACAGCCCACGAACAGCCCCGGCACCGCCGCCGGTGTAAAAATGGGCAGCACCGTCAGCAGCTCGCTGACCCGGCACTGGACGGCGCCCGACATACCGAAGCTTATCGGCTCGAAAATTTTCGTCAGCGCCACGTAAACCGCCGCTATCATCGCCCCCTGAACCAGATACCTTGTTGACATTTTCTTTCGCATAAAATTTTCCTCCTAAAAAAATTGGCGGAGGTGTGACCTCCGCGCTTTTAAAGGGCATAAAATACCCTTTATCCCGTAGTTTTGTTTATAGACAGGATGGTCACGAACTGTCTGTTATTATATTAAAAGAACAAATGCTCTATCAAAATTTTTATACCTATTATACAAAGTACAATTCCGCCGGCAAGCTCGGCCTTGTCCTTGAGCAGACCGCCGATGCGCTTGCCCATCATCGCTCCGGCAAAGCCGAAGATAAAGGCCACCGCCCCGATAACGGAGCAGGACAGCCACATATCCACGTCCGGCAGGAGGGAAAAGCTGACCCCCACGGCCAGGGCGTCTATGCTGGTGGCTATGGCCTGCAAGGTCAAAACCTTGGCGTTAAGGGCCTCCTTAGCGGTGCGGGGCTCCGCCGTCTCGCCGTCGCCGGTGAGACTTTCCCTTATCATATTGCCGCCGATGAGGGCCAGCAGACCGAAGGCTATCCAGTGGTCAAATGCCTCGATATACTCCCGCAGGCCGCTGCCCAGCACATAGCCGACGAGCGGCATGACAAACTGGAACGTCCCAAAGTACAGCCCCATTTTGACCCCATGGCGCGGACGGATATCCGCGACGGTTATGCCGTTGGTGACTGACACCGCGAAGGCGTCCATGGCCAGCGACACCGCCGTGAGAAAAATCATTATCAGGTTCAATATCTCACCTTATTTTAAAGTGATTTTCAGGAACGACTTTTTACCCTTTTTCGCCACGAGCTTGCCGCCCGCAAAGCTGTCCTTGGTGATGAGCATGGCTATGTCGGCGACCTTTTCGTCGTTTATGCTAAGGCCGTTCTGTTGAATGAGCCTGCGGCCCTCGCCCTTGGACGGTATGAACTTCACCGCCGCGAGCAGGTCAAGCACGGGCATTCCCTCGCCCAGCTCGGCCTCCGTAATTTCGGCGGTGGGCATATTGGCGTCGTCGCCGGCCCCGCCGAACACGGCCTTTGCCGCGGCGTCGGCCTTTTCAGCCTCCTCCCTGCCGTGAACCATGGCCGTAAGCTCGTAAGCCAAGCGGGCCTTTACGGTGTTGAGGGCGCTGCCCTCCAGCTTTTCATACTCCCTTATCTCGTCCATGGGGATAAAGGTCAAAAGGCGCAGGCACTTGCACACGTCGGCGTCGTCCACGTTGCGCCAGTACTGGTAAAATTCGTAGGGGCTGGTCTTGGCCGGGTCCAGCCACACCGCGCCCTTGGCGGTCTTGCCCATTTTTTTGCCCTCGCTGGTGGTCAGCAGCGTAAAGGTCATGCCGTACACCTGACGGCGGTCCTTGCGGCGGTTGAGGTCTATGCCGCCAAGGATATTGCTCCACTGGTCGTCGCCGCCCAGCTGCATCTTACAGTCGTAATTCCTCGCCAGCATAAGGAAATCATAGCTCTGCATGAGCATATAGTTGAACTCGAGAAAGCTGAGTCCCTTTTCCAGCCTCTGCTTGAAACATTCGGCGGTGAGCATCTGATTTACGGAGAAGCAGGAGCCGATGTCCCTTATAAAGTCCACATAGTTGAGCTTCAAAAGCCAGTCGGCGTTATTGACCATAATGGCCTTGCCGTCTGAAAAATCCACAAGGGTGCCCATCTGCTTTTTAAAGCACTCGCCGTTGTGACTGATGGTTTCGGTAGTCATCATCTGGCGCATATCCGTGCGGCCCGACGGGTCGCCGATATGGGCCGTGCCGGCGCCGATGAGGGCGATGGGCCGGTGGCCGTGGTCCTGCATATGCTTCATAACCACCATCTGGAGGAAATGCCCCACATGGAGGCTGTCAGCGGTAGGGTCAAAGCCGATATAGAACGAGATTTTCTCCTTTCCCAGAAGCTCGCGAATTTCTTCCTCGTGAGTCGTCTGCGCAATGAGGCCCCGTTCCTTGAGAACGTCAAATACATTTTCCATGTCGGACAATCCTTTCTTTTAATATTTGCGTCTTTGGTGACGCTTTAAATATTCTAACACAGAAAGGCCCGTTTGTCAATGTTTATTTGGCGATTTTTTTGATTTTGGGTATTGACTTATCTCCAAAAATAATGTATAATGTTTAAGTGCACAAATCGGGGTGTAGCGCAGTTTGGTAGCGTGCTTGGTTCGGGACCAAGAGGCCACGGGTTCAAGTCCCGTCACTCCGACCAATGCGTCGGGGCAAAGCCTGTCTTTGCTCCGACGCTTTTTTCTTACGAAAAAAGGTCGTCGCACGAAGGCTTGCGATGACGCGTCCGCCAAAAATAATTTTAAAAAATCGGAACAAGCGCCATAACGCTTGTTCCGATGTTGTTTTGTGCGATTTTCTGTCCGAGCCCCGCGGGGCACGTCAATTAATACATTCCGCCGCCCATGGCTGCGGCCTGAGCCGCGGCGTTGTCGGCATCCTTGTTGGGCAGGTCGGCAACCACGCTTTCAGTGGTGAGTATCATACCGGCGGCGCTGGCGGCGTTCTGGAGGGCGCTGCGTGTAACCTTGGCGGGGTCTACGATGCCGTCCTTTATCATATCCACAAACTGACCGGTGAGGGCGTTATAGCCCATGCCGGGGTCGCTGTTCTTTATCTTTTCGACAACTACCGCGCCTTCGACGCCGGCGTTGGCGCAAATCTGCTTAACGGGCTCCTCTATGGCGCGAAGGACAATCTCGGCGCCGGTCTTTTCGTCGCCGGAAAGCGTGGCGACAAGGGCCTCGACAGCCTTGGTAGCGGCGATATAGCAGGTGCCGCCGCCGGCAACGATGCCCTCCTCAACGGCCGCGCGGGTGGCGGCGAGGGCGTCCTCGATGCGGAGCTTCATTTCTTTCATTTCCACCTCGGTGGCCGCGCCGACCTTGATGACGGCCACGCCGCCGGCCAGCTTAGCGAGACGCTCCTGGAGCTTCTCACGGTCAAAGTCGCTGGTGGTGTTCTCTATCTCGCTGCGTATCTGACCTACGCGGTCGGCGATGAGCTTGCTGTCGCCCATGCCGTCAACGATGATGGTGTTCTCCTTCTGTATCTTCGCCTGACGGCAGCGGCCCAGCTGGTCAACGGTGGTCTCCTTGATATCGAGACCCAGCTCGTCGCTGATTACCTGACCGCCGGTGAGGATGGCGATATCCTGGAGCATGGCCTTGCGGCGGTCGCCGAAGCCGGGAGCCTTGACGGCCACGCAGGTGAAGGTGCCGCGGAGCTTGTTCACGATAAGGGTGGTAAGGGCCTCGCCCTCGATGTCCTCGGCGATAATGAGGAGCTTTTTGCCCATCTGAACTATCTGCTCGAGCAGGGGAAGTATATCCTGAATGTTGCTTATCTTCTTGTCGGTGATGAGAATATAGGGGTCGTCAAGGTCGGCCTCCATCTTCTCGGTGTCGGTTACCATATATGGAGAAAGGTAGCCGCGGTCAAACTGCATACCCTCAACGACCTCGCTGTAGGTCTCGGCGGTCTTGCCTTCCTCGACGGTGATGACGCCGTCCTTGCTGACCTTTTCCATGGCGTCGGCCACAAGCTCGCCTATCTTCTCGTCCCCGGCGGAAACCGAGGCCACGCGGGCGATGTCGTCCTTGCCGTCAACGGCCTTGGCGGAGGACATTATGCTGTCCACGGCGGCGTCAACGGCCTTGCTGATGCCCTTGCGCAGCACCATGGGATTGGCGCCGGCGGCAATATTGCGCAGGCCCTCTCTTACCAGAGCCTGAGCCAAAAGGGTGGCGGTGGTAGTGCCGTCGCCGGCAACGTCGTTAGTCTTGGTGGCCACTTCCTTGACGAGCTGAGCGCCCATGTTCTCAAAGGGGTCCTCAAGCTCTATCTCCTTGGCGATGGTTACGCCGTCGTTGGTGATAAGGGGCGAGCCGAACTTCTTGTCCAGCACCACATTGCGGCCCTTGGGGCCGAGAGTTACCTTAACGGTGTTGGCGAGCTGATTTACGCCGCTCTCGAGAGCCTTGCGGGCGTCCTCGCCGAATTTTATCTGCTTAGCCATAACAAACTCCTCCTATTCTAATCAGTCGATTTTCGCCAGAATATCGCTCTGACGAAGTATCGTATATTCCTCGCCGTCCAACTTTACCTCGGTGCCGCTGTACTTGCTGACGATGACCTTGTCGCCGACGGCGACTTCCATCTTGACCTCCTTGCCGTCTACGACCCCGCCGGGGCCTACGGCCACGATTTCAGCGTACTGGGGCTTTTCCTTGGCGGTGCCGGGCAGGACGATGCCGCTCTTGGTGGTCTCCTCGCTTTCGACCATCTTGATAACAACTCTGTCAGCCAAAGGCTTAATGTTCATGTATATTACCTCCTAAAATTTATTTGCCTGTCTGTTAGCACTCTATCCTCTTGAGTGCTAACAATATATTACTTCCTATCGTCCCATATATCAACCCTCGTTTTTACGAGCAAAACTGCCGTCAGCTTTATATTTCTTCGTTTTCCTTAATTTTCCTCCGCATATTTCACTTTTTAATTTTTTATCATTTTATTTTCGGCGGCGCATAACGTGATATTAGTATATGGAAGGAGCGATATTTTCATGACAAAAAGGATAGAGTTAAAGCCCCTCGCCGAGCTGGGCAGGGGCTATGCGCTTATAGATGACGGCCGCCTTGAGGTCAGGGTAAACGGGATAATGGGCGCGTTGAAGGTCTGGCTGATAGGCGAAAGCAACGTGCCCATAGGCAACGTCACCGGTGGCAAGCTCGTCCGCGAGACCGACACGAGGCCGTACAGGGCCCTGCTCATAACCCAGTCCGGACGCCAGATGTTCTACGGTCAGTGGAAAGAGGCGGTCTCCGCGCCCGAGCCGGAAAAGGAAGCTCCGGCCGAGCCCGAGAAGGCAGAACCACCCGAGCCGGAAAACCCGTGGTCTCCCCTACCTGACCTGAGCTGGGTAAAAATAACGGGACGTGACTTCCCCACCGCCGACGAGCGAGTGCGCTTCGCTCTCAGCAACAACGCCTTTTACGCCGCCTTCAAGCGGCACAAGTTTTACCTTTTCGGCCGTGACGGTGACCGCTATGCCCTGGCGGTGAAGCACACTCCCGGCGACCCGGCCCCCTTCCCCTGCACCGAGGGCGCGAAGGCGGCGGGAGAATATATTTATGTGGTGATTTAGCACATCTCCACAAACCTCCGAATTATTTTCATCTCAGCCCCGTCGGTCCTCCACGAAAACTCCGGGTGCCACTGGACGGCCCAGACGAAACGCTTTTCAGGGGCGTAAACCGCCTCCACAAGGCCGTCCGGAGCCTCGGCCATGGCCAAAAGGGACGGGGCCAGGGTCTTTATCCCCTGATGGTGATAGCTATTCACTCCCAGCGCCGGAACTCCTAAAAGCTCCCGCAGGGGGCCGCCGACGTTGAGATTTACCCGGTGCCACACCCGGTCGTAGGGCGGGGTCATTTTGTGATGAGGGATGTCCTGCCAGAGGGAGCCGCCCAGGACGGCGTTGATTAACTGTATACCGCGGCAGATACCGAAAATCGGCTTGTCCGCTCCGTATGCCAGGCGGAAAAGCTCGGCTTCCAGCTTGTCCTTTGGCGGATACGCCTCGCCGCAGGCGGGAATTGGCTCCTCACCGTAGAGGGACGGGCTAACGTCCTGACCGCCGGTGAAAAGAAAGCCGTCGCAGATACCGAGCGTCCGCTCCAAGGTTCCCGCCCCGCTGTCAAAGGGCAATATCACCGGCAGAGCGCCGCAGGCCGTCAACGCCTCCATATATCCCGGCAGCATCCATACACTGTCCTTTTCCGTATCAAAAAGGGGCGTGACGCCGATAACGGTTTTTTTCATAAAATTACCTCATTTCGTCGCCGCCCCTTTGCGGTATTTATTTTATTTCAGATAATACTTCCCTGTGCTTACCCCAGCTTCTTATAGTTCCCCAAGAACCTGTAGCTGGGCGCGTATGCCTTGAGCTTATCCAGAGTGGCGCTTACGTCCATTTTGCCCACATTCCCCTCAAGGTCAACGAAGAACAGGTACTCTCCCAGCTTGTCCGGAATGGGACGGCTCTCGATTTTCGCCAAGTTCAGGCCCGATTCCTTGAAAAAGCCCAACGCCTCGAACAGGGCACCGCTAACGTGCGGCGTGGAAAACATAATGGAAATTTTGTTATTTTGTTCGTCCGTAATGGGATTTTTGCTTATGACGATGAAGCGGGTACGGTTGTTGGCGGCAAAGTTGATATTGGTTTGAAGAATTTTAAGGCCGTATATCTCGGCGGCACGGGCGGAGCATATAGCCGCCTTGGAGGGGTCGTTCATTTCGGCCACCATATTGGCGGCCACGGCCGTATTCACCACCTTGGTCTGTATCCACTCCTTGTCGGAAAGGTACTCCCTGCTCTGTGAAAAGCCCTGCTCATGGGAATATACCTGCACTATGCCGTCCGTTTCCGCGTCCTGAGTGCCCGCCAAGCAGTGGCGCACCTCCACATAGGTCTCGCCGGCGATGTAGACCTCGTACTTGTTCAGCAGGTCAAACACCTCCATGATGGAGCCGGTGGAATAGTTTTCGACCGGAAGCACTCCGTAGTCCGCCCGGCCGCTGACGACCTCGCGGAACACGTCCTCAAAGGTGAGGACGTTGTAGATGCTGTCGCCGAACACCGCCGCCGCCGCCTCGCTGCCGTAGCTGCCGTTAAGCCCCTGATACGCGGCGGTGCCGCTGAGACGGCCTTTCTCATAGGTGCGCATAATGCTGCGCTGGAGCTTGCGGCTTTGTGAAAGTATGGACTTGAAAAGCTCCTCGATGTACCGGTGATAGGCGGGGTTTTGCGCCCGAGACACCCGGTCGGCCAGGATAAGGCGCTCACGCTCGGGGTCAAAGATTTTCATGCCGCTGAGCATCTTGATGTTGCCGATTTCCTCGCAGGCGGCCATGCGTTTTTCAAAAAGGGCGACAAGCTGAGTGTCCACCTCGTCGATTATTTTGCGCTGTTCTTCCAGTTCAGTCATTTATCTTCTTTCCTCCCAGTAAAAAATCCATGGCGCACAGGGCGGCGCAGCTTTCGACGACCGGCACGGCCCGGGGCACGATGCAGGCGTCGTGGCGGCCCTTGACAACCAGCTCGGCGTCGGTGTCGGTCTTAAAATTAACGGTGCTCTGCGGCCTTGCTATCGACGGCGTGGGCTTGACCGCCACGCGGAAGGTCACCGGCATACCGTTGGTTATGCCGCCGTTTATGCCGCCGTTATTATTCGTCCTCGTGCGGACAAGGGGGCCGTCCATATAAAATTCGTCGTTGGCCTCACTGCCGGTCATTTTCGTTATGTCAAAGCCCGCGCCGAACTCCACGCCCTTTACCGCCGGAACGGAAAACAGCAGGCGGCTCAGCTCGCTTTCAAAGGCCCCGAAAATCGGGTCGCCAAGGCCAGCCGGCAGACCGATGATGCAACATTCAATCACGCCGCCCACACTGTCGAGGTCGGCTTTTGCGGCCATGGCCCGGTCGTACATAAGTCGGCCCCGCCCGTCGCTGAGGGTGGGAAAGGGCTTGGCCTTAAGAGCCGCCATTTCATCAAGGCCGAGGGTGGAAAGGGCGCGGTCCTCGTCCTCTATGCCGCAGATGCTCTTTATCCGCGCGGCGACGCCCACTCCCCTGCCTTCGAGCCAGCTCGCGGCCAAACCTCCGGCAAAGACGACAGGCGCCGTCAGGCGGCCGGAAAAGTGGCCGCCACCCCGATAATCGTTATAGCCGCCG
This sequence comes from uncultured Clostridia bacterium, assembly GCA_947589005.1. GTDB lineage: Bacteria > Bacillota > Clostridia > UMGS1883 > UMGS1883 > JAFLUQ01. Next base: position 65,949 of record CANPZO010000011.1, read on the forward strand.
TAGCGCACAAAGCCCGAATAGTCGGCGTGGCCGGGCCGGGCGGTCTCGGCGAGATTGGAATAGTCGGCGCTGTGCTGGTCGCCGTTGTAAATCACAAAGGCCAGGGGCGTGCCGGTGGTTTTGCCGTTAAAAACTCCGCTCAGTATCTCCGGCTTGTCCGGCTCCCTGCGGGCGGTGGCGATGGCGCTCATGCCGGTGGCGCGGCGGGCCAGCATACGCCCTATCGCGTCCATATCCACAGGGATACCGGCGGGCAGGTCGTCGATGACGCCGCCGATGCCGCGGCTGTGCGACTCGCCGAAAACGGTAAGCCTAAAATTTTTTCCCCAAGATGAGCTCATCTTATTTTACCTCCAAGCCTTTCAAATCTCTCCCAGAAGTCGGGCATACTTTTGTTCACGCACTCGGCCCCATCTATGACCAATTCGCCGTCCACATGGGGCGAAAGCGCGGCCAAAGCCATGGCTATGCGGTGGTCGTTGTGAGAGCCGCATACCGCCCCGTGGAGCGGTTTGCCGCCGCGAATTATAAGGTAGTCCCCGCCCTCGTCCACGTCCGCACCCAGGCGGCGAAGCTCCTGAGTTATGGCGGCGAGGCGGTCGCTTTCCTTTATCCTGAGCCTTCCGGCGCCCACTATGCGGCTCTCGCCGGGGACGGTGGCCATTACGCAGGCCAGCACCGGCACAAAGTCGGGTATCTGGCTCACGTCCACCGTGGCGGGGACGGTGGCCCGTCCGTCGGAAAGATAGCCCTCGCCGGTCAGGGTTATGTCCATACCCATACGGCGGTAGACCTCCACGGTGGCCCGGTCGCCCTGGGCCGAATTCGGGTTAAGGCCAAGGCAGTTCACCCTGCCCATGGCCAGGAAAAACCCCGCCTGGGAGAAATCACCCTCCACCGTATATTCGGCGGGGAGGTACTTTTGTCCGCCCTTTACAAAGTATCCGTTATCGGTTTTTCGTATTTTAACGCCGAACCTTTCCATCACCTCCAGAGTCATGTTCACATATCCCACGGACTGGAGACCGGTGGTGAGCGTTATGACGCTGTCCCCGTCCAGCAAGGGCAGGGCCAGCAGCAGGCCGGTCACGAACTGACTGCTCACATCCCCGCGGAGGCGGTAGTCTCCGGGGCGCAGGCGGCCCTCGGCGGTGAGTGCGGAGCCGTTCAGCTCATAGCTTATGCCGTGCTCCTCAAATATTCTGAAATAGTCGTCAAGAGGACGCTCCATCAGTCTTTGGGAGCCCCTTATCTCCAGCCTGCCGTTCAAGGCCAGGGCCAGCGGTATCATAAACCGCAGCGTTGAGCCGGACTCGCCCGCGTCCATGGGGGCGTTATTTTTAAGCGCCTCCATGCACCGCCTTGTGGCGCTGATATCGGCGCTGTCGCCAAGGTTAAGGGCGGCGCCGCCGCCGAGCTCCGCGCAAATCAGGGCCCGGTGGCTGTAGCTTTTGGACGGCGGCATGAGCATCGTACCGCCAAGCGGGGAGGGAATTATGGTAACCTTCATGTTCTACCCCCTCACGATATCTTCAAGCGCCGATTTGTTGACCTTCATATAATATCCGTCGCCCATTTCCCTGACCAGCACTATGCTCAGGCTGTCGCCCTTGCGCTTCTTGTCGTGGCCGGCGGCCCCGGCAAGCTCGGCCCGATGGCCGCAGCCGGTGGGCAGGCCGTATTTTTCGTTCAGGGCTTTTATGATGTCAAGGGTGCCCTTTTTCGTATAACCCATTTTTTCGGCGTATTCGGTCATTATGCACATACCGATGGCGACGGCGGCGCCGTGGCTGAGAGTGCCGTAGCCGTAATAGTTCTCAACGGCGTGGCCGATGGTGTGGCCGAAATTGAGGAGCATACGCTCGCCGGTGTCGCGCTCGTCGTTCACCACTATTTCAGCCTTTATCTCACAGCACCGGGCAACTATGTCCGCGAGCTCGTAGTCTCCGTCAAGGAGCCTCTCGCCCATTTCCTTATCTCTGATGGCGGCGTATTTGATTATCTCCGCCATGCCGCAGGCCATCTCCCGCTGAGGCAGAGTGGAAAGGGTGTCCATATCTATTATGACCGCCGAGGGCTGGTAAAAGGTGCCCACAAGGTTTTTCCCGCAGGAAAGGTTGACGGCGGTCTTTCCGCCGACGGAGCTGTCCACCTGACTGAGCAGTGTGGTCGGCACCTGCACGAGGGTCACTCCCCTGAGAATGGTAGAGGCGGCAAAGCCCGCCAAGTCGCCGACCACGCCGCCGCCCAAGGCGACCACGCAGTCCGCGCGGGAAAAGTCGTTTTCCATTATCTCGCCGCAGACCCTCTCAAAGACCGAAAGGCTCTTGCTGTTTTCACCGGCCTCCACAACGACCTTAAAGGGGCTGGCGCCGGCGGCGGAGAGCTGTCTTTCCATTTCCTCATAATACAGAGGGGCGACATTGGTATCGGTAATGACGGCGGCCTTTCTGCCCTTTACGATGGGCCCGAGGATGGAGGCGCAGCGTCCAAGCAGTCCGCCCTCAATATAAATTTTGTATTCCCTGCCGGGAATGTTGACGTCTATAGTTCTCATAACGGTTCAGTCCTTAACATACATGATATACTATTTTACTATATATTTGCGTTTTTGTCAATAGAAAAGTCTCTCGGGGTAAGCGCAGGGGAGTCTCATATAATGACAAAAAAATATGTTGCAATTATCCGGCTTTTCTGTTATAATACTCGTAGGTTATAATCAGGGAGTGAGGCCCGATTGAAAATACTGAAAAAAATATTTGACCTTACCATGCGCGCCTTCGGCAAGCTGGCCGCCGACAACATCGGCGCCTACTCCGCACAGGCGGCGTTTTTCCTGCTTACCTCCATGTTCCCGTTTATAATGCTGCTGCTGTCGCTTTTGCAGTTTTTTCCCTTTGACATGGAGGATTTGATAAACGCCGCGGCAAATGTGCTGCCCTCGGCAATCGAACAGTTCATAGTACCTGTCATCAGCGAAATATACGAAAAAGGCACCCTGGCGCTCATCTCCGTCGCCGCCGTCACCGCCCTGTGGACCGCCTCCACCGGCGTCAACGCCGTTGTCAACGGGCTGAGGAATATTTTCGACGTAAGGCAGACCGAGGCTTGGATAAAAATAAGGCTTCAGGCCATAATTTATATGCTTGGCCTGATAATAGTGATAATCCTTTCACTGGGCCTGTCAGTCTACGGCAGCGGCTTTGTGGGCAGAATACTGGAATATTTTCCAAAGCTTGGGCGGCTGAGCTTTCTGTCCAGCGGGGTGAGGATGATATGCAGCGTTTCGCTGCTGACCCTGATATTCGACTTGCTGTACCTTTTCGCGCCCAAGCGCAAAAGCAGCTTTGTGGCGCAGCTCCCCGGCGCGCTTATAGCGGCCTTTGGCTGGCTTGGCTTTTCCCTGCTGTATTCGTTTTACATGGACACCATGGCCAACTTCAGCATATACGGGAGCCTCGCGGCGGTAGTTTTCTTTATGCTGTGGATGTACGTATGCTTCTATATACTCTTTGTGGGCGCGGAGATAAACGCCCTGTTGAAGCGTTTTTACGATATCAGAACGATGCTGTCAAAGAACAAGTGAAAAAAAGCGGCGTTGTGGGGCCACCGAAAATTCCCGTGGTTCCCGCAACGCCGGCTTTATATTTTTTACCCTTTTCCGCCGCAGCAGCCGCCCGGCTTGAAAAACTCTTTTATATCCACCTCAAGGCCGCCGCCAGCGGCGTCCTTAAAGCCCAGCATATAAAGTCCGGGGAACATGACCTCGTTTGTGCAAAAGCCCCTTTCGACGCCGTTAAGGTCCAAATGGTTGAGGGCGGCCCGTATGAGAAGCTCAAAAACGTCGTCCCTGTCCACAACATACAGCAGCTCTCCCGTTTCGCGAAAGGCGCACCAGCCCTTGCAGTCGGGGCCCTCCTGCGCCCAGGCGACGCGAATATCGTCCTCGGGGTTGGGATGTATGGAGCTTATAACCTGTTTATTGTCGAAAATCACTACTTTAATCACTTTTTCCGCCGTCCTTTCAGCTTGTTTATCTCCGCGTCACTGAGGTGGCGCCACTTGCCCTCGGGGAGGTTGCCCAAAGTGACGCCGCCCACGGCGACGCGCTTAAGGGCCAGTACATCGCTGCCCACGGCCTCGAGCATTTTGCGAACCTGACGGTTGCGGCCCTCGTGAATGGTTATTTTCACCTCGGGTATCCTGCCGTGCAGCTGCTCCACCTTGGCCGGAGCCGTAAGGCGGCCGTCGATTTCCACGCCGCCGCGCAGACGTATCTCGTCGCTCTTCTCCAACGGGCGGCTTATACGGGCGATATAGACCTTGTCCACCGCGTGGCTGGGGTGGGTGACGGCGTTGGCGAAGGCTCCGTCGTTGGTCATAATCAGCAGGCCGGAGGTGTCAAAATCCAGCCTGCCCACAGGGTAAATACGGGCGTCGATGTCCCGCACCAGCTCCATGACCGTGGGCCGGCCCAAATTGTCGCTGACCGTGGTGACGTAATTTTTCGGCTTGTTAAGGGCTATATAGTAAAGTCTGCTTTCGGGCTTTATCACCTTGCCGTCAACGGTCACCTCGTCGGCGTTTTCGTCCACCTCGCAGCCCATATAGTCCACAAGGCCGCCGTTGACCGTCACCCGGCCGCTTTCGATGAGCCGTTCCGCCGCCCGTCGCGAGGCCACGCCGCAAAGGGCGATATATTTCTGCAAACGCATTTACATCAGTTCCTTCATTATTCTTATCAGCTTGTCAAAAAAGCCTTCCTTTTTCGCTATATCCCTGTCGGCCAGCAAATCCACGCCGCCCAGAAGCTCTCCCTCCCAGAACATATACAGCCGGGCCAGCTTGCGTCCCTTTTTTATCGGCAGTGAAAAGTCGGCCGTCTCCACCCCGTACTCTACGCCGCCGCCATAGCCGAGGGGCAGCGAGGCTGCAAAACCGTCGGCGCAGACCAGGCCCACCTCCTCGCTGTCTATGGTAATCTTATCCCAAAGGCGGCCCTTTTCGGCCAAAACCGCCGTCTCAAAATCCGTAAAGCCGTAATCCAGCATACGGGTGTGGTCGTTCCAGTCGTCGGGGGCGTTCAGCGTCACGGCTATCAGCTCCCGCCCGTCCCGCAGGGCCGACGAGACCAGGCACCGGCCTGACTTTTTTGTGTAGCCGGTCTTGACACCGGTGCAGCCCTCATACTGCCACAGGAGCTTGTTGTGGTTTTTAAGCGAGCGGTCCCAGTCTTTGCCCTGCCAGGGGATAGACGCGTTTTTGGCGCCTACTATCTCGCGAAACTTGGGCAGCGTCATTGCGTGGCGGGTCATTACCGCCATATCCCGGGCGGTGGTATAGTGATTTTCACTGTCAAGGCCGTTGGGCGTTTCGAAGTGGGTATTGTACATACCCAGCTCCGACGCCCGCCTGTTCATCATGGCGGCAAAAGCATCGACGCTTCCGGCTATATGCTCCGCCAGCGCCACGGCGGCGTCGTTGCCGCTTTTCAGCATAAGGCCGTAGAGCAGCTGCTCCACCGTGAGCTTTTCACCTATTTCCAGCCAGAGGGACGAGCCCTCCACGCCGGAAGCCACGGGACTTACGGTCACCACATCGTCCATGGCGCAGTTTTCCACAGCCAATATCGCCGTCATTATCTTGGTGGTGCTGGCCATGGGCAGCCGCTCAAAGCCGTTTTTTTCGTACAGCAGCCGTCCGGAGGCGGCGTCCATGAGCACGGCGCTACGGGCGGAAAGCCCCTCCGGTGCCTGCCCGCGGGCGGTTGACGCCAGCGTAAATATTGTCAAAAAAACAGCTATAAATCTTTTCACAGCTTAAACCCCTCCACAAAATGCTACTATCATTTTATGGAGAGGAGGGCCGTTTTATTTCAGCTTTTCCAAAGCCGCTCTCGCGGCCTCAATGGACTTTTTCACGGCGGAGGGCGCGGGCCCGCCGATAAGGGTGCGGCCGGCGACGCAGGTTTCCATGCTTATCTCGCCGTAAATATCCTCTTCGATGAGGGGACTGCACGCCTTGAGCTCCTCGAGGCTAAGCCCGTCGATGCCGACGCCCTTCCTTTCGGCGGTCAGCACCATATGGCCCACTATGGCGTGGGCGTCGCGGAAGGGCACGCCCTTCCTCACCAGATAATCCGCCACGTCGGTGGCATTTGTAAAGCCGCCGTTGGCGCCCTTGTACATATTTTCCTTATTTATCCTCATGGTGGCCGTCATTTTCGTGAACACGGGTATGCAGAGCCTCACCGTGTCTATGGCGTCAAAAAGGGCCTCCTTGTCCTCCTGCATATCCTTGTTGTAGGCCAGAGGCAGCCCCTTCATAACCGTGAGCAGGGCCGTCAAATCGCCGTAGACCCGGCCCGTCTTGCCGCGGATAAGCTCGGCAAAGTCGGGGTTTTTCTTCTGGGGCATTATGGAGCTTCCGGTGCTGTAGGCGTCGTCCATGGTCACAAAGCGGAACTCGTTGCTGCTCCAGAGAATTAGCTCCTCGCAGAACCTTGAGAGGTGCGTCATTATCACGGAAAAATCAAACATGGCCTCCAACGCGAAATCCCTGTCGGAAACGCCGTCCAGCGAATTCATCGTGACCGCCGAAAAGCCCAGCTTTTCCGCCACGAACTCCCGGTCAAGCGGGTAGGTCGTGCCGGCCAGAGCGCCGCTGCCGAGGGGCATTACGTCAGTGCGGCGCAAGCAGTCGCTCATCCTGTCCATATCCCGCAGCAGCATATTCACGTAGGCCATAAAATGGTGGGCCAAAGTGATGGGCTGGGCCTTTTGGAGGTGGGTGTAGCCGGGCATAATAGTGTCCAGATTTTCCTCCGCCAGCCTCAGCAGCGTCTCGATGAGTTCCGCCGTCATGGTCTTAATTTCGGTCAGAGCGTCCCTTGTGTACATACGCACGTCAAGGGCGACCTGATCGTTGCGGCTGCGTCCGGTATGAAGGCGCTTGCCGGCCTCGCCTATTCGGTCGGTAAGTATTTTTTCTATATTCATGTGGATATCCTCGGCGTCCACGAGGAATTCCACCTTTCCCGCCTCGATGTCCGCCAGTATCTCCCCCAGAGTTTTGACGATGAGCTCGCTGTCCTCCTTGGGGATTATCCCCTGACGGCCCAGCATTTCGGCGTGGGCCATGGAACCCTTAATGTCCTGACGGTACATCCTTTGGTCAAAACGTATGGAGGACTGAAAATCGTTGGCCTGCGCGTCGGTGGCCTTTTCAAAGCGTCCGCCCCAAAGCTTCATAAAAATCTTCCCCTTTGCTGCAACTCCCCGGCACGGTAGCGCCGGGGAGCTATGATTTTTTATTTGTTTTCCATGCTCTTTTTCATGAGCGCGCGAACCTTAAGCGGCAGTCCGAACAGGTTGATGAAGCCCTCGGAGTCCTTGTGGCTGTAGAGCTCATGGCTGTCGCCAAAGCTGGCGATAGTCTCGTTGTAGAGGGAATAGGGGCTCTTAGCGCCCGCGGAGGAAATGCTGCCCTTATAAAGCTTGAGACGAACCTCGCCCGTAACGGTCTCCTGAGTGCTGTCAACAAAAGCGGAAATGGCCTCGCGGAGAGGGGTGTACCACTTGCCGTCGTAAACCAGCTCGGCGAGCTTGATGGCAACATGGCGCTTGAAAGCCTGGGTGTCGCGGTCAAGGCAGAGGTACTCCAGCTCGTTGTGGGCGTAATAAAGGATGGTGCCGCCGGGCGTTTCATACACGCCGCGGCTCTTCATGCCGACAAGACGATCCTCCACGATGTCGGCGATGCCGATGCCATAGGCTCCGCCTATCTCGTTGAGCTTTTCGACAAGGACACGGGGAGACAGCTTTTCGCCGTCAAGTGAAACGGCCTCGCCCTTCTCAAAACCGATGGTTATGTATTTAGGCTCGTCGGGAGTCTTTTCCGGAGGAACGGTGAGCTTGAGCAGCTTGTCGAGCTGAGGCTCGTTGGCGGGGTCCTCAAGGTCCATACCCTCGTGGCTGATATGCCAGATGTTGCGGTCACGGGAATAAAGGTCGCTCTTGGTGACGGGTATCTGAATGTGATGGGCCTCGGCGTAATCCACCGCGTCCTCGCGGGACTTGATGTCCCATATTCTCCAGGGAGCTATTATCTTGAGCTGGGGCGCAAGGGCCTTTATGGTCAGCTCAAAACGCACCTGGTCGTTGCCCTTGCCGGTAGCGCCGTGGCAGATGGCGGTGGCGCCCTCGGCCAGAGCTATCTCAACAAGTCTCTTGGCGATGATGGGGCGGGCGTGGCTGGTACCCAGAAGGTACTTGCCCTCGTAAACGGCCCCGGCCTTCACCACGGGATAGATAAAGTCCTCAACATATTCGTCTCTGAGGTCCTCAAGATAGAGCTTGGAAGCGCCGGCCGCCTTGGCCCGCTCCTCAAGGCCCTCGGTCTCCTTGCCCTGTCCCACGTCGCCGCAGACGGCAATGACTTCGCAGCCCTCGTAGTTCTCCTTGAGCCAGCTTATGATAATGGAGGTGTCAAGACCGCCTGAATAAGCCAGTACAATTTTTTCTGCCATAATAATTCCTCCTAATTGTTTTTAGTAATTATACATCAAAATTCAGCGAAAGTCAAGACCTTTATTGAGCCGCCTCGAAAAAACCTTGAGAATTCGGGCTTTCCCCATATAATATATCACATTGGCGAAGAAAAATCAACACGGGACAAGCAAAATTCCCGGCGGCCGCGAGGTCCCGGGAATTTTTCATGTGTCTACATCAAAGC
>CANPZO010000012.1 GCA_947589005.1 uncultured Clostridia bacterium
ACAAAGAATGACAATGCTATTTATGGTGGTTTGCTGGGAGACAATTATCGCAGTTATACAGATATTCTTTTCTGCTATTATGACAGAGGCACCGCAAAAGCCATTGATACTGACAATGGTTTTGCTGCGACAACGGCTCAGATGAAAACTCAGTCAACATTTACCGGCTGGGACTTCACAGAGGTGTGGGGTATTGACGGCGATAAAAATGACGGGTATCCTTATCTTAAATTTGGCACATACGAATATACCCTTGAGGGAGCCGGTTCACAGTATGACCCATATATTATCCGTACTCAGGACGACCTCATAGCTGTGACAGAACGGAGTATGGGCAAGTACGGTTCATATTATGAACTGGAGAATGATATAAAGCTGGACGCTGTATTCTGGACGCCAATAGGTGGTAATTTGTCAGGCTATGATTTTGATGGCGTGTTTAACGGCAACGGGCACACAATTTCTGGCCTGAACATAACGCAAGATAACTTTTCTTACAGCGGTTTGTTCGGGAGTGTCACCGGTACAGTAACTAACTTGGGAGTAAGCGGCAATATAGCTGTTACAACAGACTATGCCGGTTTACTTGCGGGATATGTAACAGGCACAGTAACAAACTGCTTTTCAACAGGAGAGGTAAGTGCGCAATGTAATGTTGGCGGTTTGATTGGATATTTGGATGGCAATATAGAGAACTGTTATTCCAGAGCAAATGTGACAGGTCTTACAGATGGGACATCTACATGCCTTGGTGGATTAGTCGGTGAGAGTGGTGGAGGAAGTATAAAGCGGAGTTATTCAACAGGATATGTAAGAACAAAGAATGACAATGCTATTTATGGTGGTTTGCTGGGAGACAATTATCGCAGTTATACAGATATTCTTTTCTGCTACTATGACAGAGACACCACAAGAGCCTCCGATACAGACAAAGGTATAGGTGTTTCAACTGCTCAGGCAAAAACTCAGTCTACATACGAGGACTGGGATTTCAGCACGGTCTGGGCTATGTCAAGCGATAAAAACGGGGGTTATCCATACCTCAGAATGGTTAATCCCTCCTACGAGGAACCGGAACTTCCTCCAGAAGCTCCTAAGGGTGAAATTAAGTCACTCAATATCACTCGTGACGGCCAGCGTTTCAGCCTCTTGACCACAAAGCAAACCTTTAAAAATGACTCTGACGAAACGGTATACATTACCGCTAAGGTCGAATGGGGCGATGCAAAACCTGGGCGAATTGTTATAGCTCAAAGGGCCGACAGATATATTGAAGCTAATGACGGTAATTTTGGTGCTGTTAAACCGGCCAAAACATTTAAACCTGGAGAAGCCATATATGTTATAGCCGTTGACGGAAGTGGTAGAGTAACTGATACTAAAAAGGTTTTGCTTCAAATCTTAGAGCCGACATTTGAAGGTAATATTGGTGGAGAAGAACATAAATTTACTTTGTTTGATCGGTTCTCATTTACAATTCCTGATGATAAACCTGTGCTTGGCAATCAAACCTTTGAGATAGACTTTGGCTCAATAAATGCTGATTTGGAACTTGATGATGGTTCATTCAAGGCTGTTATAGGAGCAAACTTCGAAAAGAATGATGATGGCAAATTTGGGCTTGAAGAATATAAGACATTTAAAGAAACAATGAAAGATATGCAGAAGAAAGTTATGGCAGGCATATCTGGAACTATTATACATAATACACTGCGTCAAAAAGGGTACGGTCAAGTTTCTCATGTTTCTGTGAAAAAAGACTGGACGCCTGAAGCTGACATAAGTGGATATATTGAAGGCAAGGTTGAAAATGGAAAACTTATTCCTACTGAAGGTGGCATTTTAGTAAGTGCTAAAATGTCCGCTTCAATTGACGGTCAGGTAATGGTGTGGATAATCCCCGTCTATTACACTATAGGTGGCGGTGGAGAAATTAGACTCGCAACAGGCGTGAAAGGCATGGTGCAAGGAGAAGGATTTAAGCCGATGTTTGACGGTAATCTTGAGATTGCTCCATATTTTGAGCTTGGCGGTGGCATCGGTATAATTGATGTAGGTCAAGTAGGTGCAAGAGGAAATGCCACTTTAGGAATTAATATTGCATTAGACCATAACTATCAGAAGGTAGATTTAACGGGTGATGCGTTCTTTGAAATCAAAGTTGCTACGTTTAGCCTTTACGAGAGAAATTTTGCACATGGCACATGGACAATATGGGAAAATGGTCAGGCTGATTCCACAAGCCTTATGTCTGCACCGGAAAATATATATGACAGTATAAAGCTTGATGAACCGTTAACTCCGGAAAGAAGAGACTATGCAGATACCCCGGCAGAATGGCTTGGTGAAGATACAGGTGCTTCACTTATGGCTTCGGATTATTCAAACAAGGAGCTACGCATTCTCCAGTCTAACTCATATCCTAACACAGAACCTCAGATGATGAGTGTCAATGGGGAAAAAGTTATGATATGGACAACCGACAACACATCAAGGGACGCTGTAAACAAATCAATGCTTGTTTATTCCATATATAATGATACCAATGACACTTGGACAGCTCCCAAAGCTATTATGGATGATGGTACTGGCGATTTCTATCCAGAAGCGAAAGATGGATATGTTGTATGGCAAAAAGCAACAAAGGTGTTTCTCCCTGATGTAACTCTCACAGAGTTGGGCGCCAACAGTGAGATTTATGTGGCAAAATTCAACGGTGATGGCTTCGATACACCTATTAGATTAACAAATAATACAACCGTCGATACACAACCTCATATTGCAGTAGATGGAGAAAATGCCATTGTTGCATGGACGCAGAATACAGAAAACAACATCTTAGGTTACACGGGAACGAATGCAGTTTATCAGTCCACTTTTGATGGTTCCGTATGGTCTGAGCCTGTAAAGCTTGATGGCGGCTTGAATACCGTTGCTTACCTGACAGTCGGCTATATGGGCGATGAAGCGGTTGTTGCATACTCTCTTGATGAGGATAACGACCTTAATACCATTAACGACAGAGAGATATACTTAATAAGGGACGGAGCTACAACAAGGTTTACAAACAATGATGTGCTTGATTCTAACCCCATTATTGAGGACATCAACGGCACACCAGCTCTGTTCTGGTACAGTGGCAGCAACGTATATTACGTCACTGATTTGGACGACATAGTTTACAACACAATATCCGCCGATGGAATTGAACGCTTTACTGACGATTATTCTATTATTTCCAATGGTGATAATACCGCTGTCCTTTGGACTTCTGTAATGAACGGCGTTTCCGAAGTACACGGAGCCCTTTATGACGGCTCACAGTGGAGTAATGACGTGACAATCACACAAACAGGTCAGTCTGCGAGGTATCCGGACGGCGTTATCGAAGACGACGGAAAACTCATTATCGGCTTTAACAGAATACAGAATGTGGAGGAAGGCGACTATTTCGTTGACGGTCGTGCGGATCTTTGTGTGATAAATGTTACTCCTTCTTACGATATTTCTGTTGAAGATGTGTACATTGGCGAACTCGCGCCAAATACCGATGTACCGGTATACTTCACTGTTGTAAACTCCGGAGAACTCCCCGTCAATGATATTTCTGCCAATATAATTGGGGTGAACGGGGAGTCTAATGCCACCTTTGATTTTGAGCAAACTTTACAGCCCGGAGAGTCTGTCGAACTTGAAGGTCATTACACAGTTGATGATACCGTTATAGGCGGAGAAATAACCGTCAAAGTTAGCACGGAAACCGGCTCGGAGTACAACGAGGAAAATAATGAGGCATCCGTAGCCGTAGGTCTCAGTGATGTTGAAGTAACAAATGTTGCTGACACGGCTGACGGAGACAGCCATAACATTGTTCTCACAGTTAAAAATTCAGGCTATACAAATGCCCAAAATGTTAAAGTTGCCATATTTAACGGTTCAGAATCCGGCGAGTTGATTTCTGAACAGAATGTTGGTGTTTTAGACGCTCAAAGCACAATGGAAGTCACCTTTGAAATCGACGCAAACGAGTTGGCAACCGACAATAGCTTTATTGCTCTTACGGCAATGGTAACAACAGATAGCGACGAGGTAAGTCAAGGCAATAACTATCAAGGATTTACCATAGCTAAAGGCAGCAAATCACCACAGGAGAACCCTTCCACCGACTATACAGTAAATAGTATAACAACAGAAAGCGGAAATGTCGTTGTTAATGTTACCGGCTATACAAGCATAAGTGGTAAACTTATTGTAGCGGCATACGATAGCGACGGGAAGCTCATTAGTGCTGTATACAAGGATATAAAGCTGAACGAAAAAGAAAACACTGATATCAGCTTTGATCTCGATGTTAATGGCGCTGCTCATATAGCGGCATTTATATGGAATGACCTTGATAAGATGCAGCCAATAAGCAACAAGGCGGATTTAGAGTTATAATCCGCAAAAAAATAATAGGGTGTAATTCCCTTTGATATAGATGTCCCCGGTGCGTCGGACGAAAGTCCGTTCCCTCACGCACCGGGGCTATATGTTTTCGAGCTATGGAGCCAACACTCCATAGCTCTTTTTCTATACAAAAAAATTCATAAGGAGATGGTATTATTATCACTATCAAATCAAAGTCCAATCTATCCATGGCCGCTCATCTGCCTATGGAGGTACAAAGCGAGATACGCCGTGTTATGGGGATATTGGACGAAAACTACAACGATAAAGGGATAGACGGAGGCTATATAGTAATCCTTGAAAGCCATGCCGACATGGGCCTTTGCCCCGTTGACATGGCTTCATCTATCTATGAGTTTGCCGACCTGATAAAAACTTCATCTGAGGATTACGTCAGTGTGCTTTATCTCGTCGGCACGGAGTATTCAATAACGGTCATCATGCCTTTAAGCATAACACCAAAAAATATAAAGGAGGAAATAATACAATGAATTTCAGAAGAAACGAAACATACGACTACAAGCATAAGGACAAGCCCCTATGCTGGTATATTTTAACTCAAGGGAGGATTTATTGATGAGATACACATTATTAGGCTTTGTTGTTACCTTGACCGTACTGGAGGTGGTTTCATGTTAAGTTTAGCTATAGGAGCCATAGGGACAACCGCTATCCTTGAATCATTCGCCGAAGGAGCCATGCTCGGAGTGAGCGTCTACCTTGCAAGCAAGGGCGTAAAAAAATAATTTAGGACACTTCAAGGGCACATTTAGGGCACTTTGAAATCGAGAAAGTCCAGTACCTCAGTACCAAAGGGCACATAGGGCACATTAAACGACAAATTGTTTTTTGTATATGCAAAAATCACGCTCACGGGTTCTACCTATGGGCGTGATTTATTTTTTTCGTTATCCCCATATACCACAAAAGGGAGACTGTTATCTCCCTTTCGTGAAATTGGATGGTGGAGCCGAGGGGAGTTGAACCCCTGTCCGAAAACATCTCCACCCGGGCGTCTCCGAGCGCAGTCAACATTTTAAAATTCCCTCCGCGGGGCGGCTATTGACGGCCTCCGGGCTTCGGTAGCTTCATTTGTCATGTATGGCGCAAAGCTTAGCCATATCACGTTCACCGCTGAGTGACGCCCTTATCCCAGCCGCGGTACTCCGGGTAAGGACGACGGGCCAAGTTAGGCCGCGTAAGCTAATCTGTTATTGTTAGCGTTTAATTTTAGGTTGGGATTTTAACGCGGTTCCCGCCGCGGCTCGCTTCCCAAGCTTCAACATCCCCGTCGAAGCCGTTACGGCCCCATGTACGGTTTTATTATATCACAATCAATGTTACAAATCAAGGACAAAAGCTGAGATATTTTGTCCTTGATTTGATTTTCCTGTCTAATTCCGGAACCCGCACCAGTCCTCGTGAAAATCCGCCAGCCGCCCCGCCAGGGACAAAAGCGGCCACAACAGCAGCTTTATCCTGTGCCCGCCGAAAAGACTGTACACGTCCAGCTTTTCCTCCGCGCCCAGGTCCACGGACCGCCTTTGCACAAGATTGTATTTTTCCAGCCTTTCAAGAGCCGTCCGAGCGTCCTTTTCGTCCATATGGCAGAGGGCGGCGAGGGAAGCCGCCGTGTAAACTCCGGGCTTTTCCATCAGGTGTTTTATGATTTTGCGCACGGAAGCGTCCGCCATCGCCGCCAAAAACTCCGCCGCGGCCTCGTTCTCCAGCAGGGCGAGGTCGTTTTCACCCTCGGGGAGCATGACAAGGGCCATGTCCCTGTTGGCATAAACGCCCCCGCCCAGCCTTGAAACAAAGCCCGTGTGCTGCGTCGGGTTACTTTTCAGGTTTTTGATTGTAAGCTCCGGCTGAGCCTCCGTATCCCAATCCCACATGGTCTCTATTACCGCCCTGTAAACGGCGGAGGGAGCTTCCTCCATGGGCCATGAACCTTTGCGGCCGGGTCTTTCCATGGAAAACAGCTCGTCCACGGTCACTTCAAATATGCCTGCGATCACCGGCAAAAGCAAAATATCCGGCATGGTGACATTGTTCTCCCACTTTGAGACCGACTGGGCCGACACGCCCAGGCTTGCGGCCAGCTCCTCCTGAGTCATGCGCCTGTCCCTGCGCAGGGACGCGATCGTTTCACCCACAGTCTGCATTTTAATTCCTCCTTATGAATACATTTTACCATAAATTTGCAAAAATTTATGGTAAAATTGCGCATCGCCGTTTCCGAGCCGCAGGCGAGGAAAATTTCGGCGGCGCATAAAATCAAATGTAAAATAAAGCCTTGGCTTTATTTTACCATAAATTTCGGAGAAATCAATAGACGGTTCGGATAGAAAATCGCTTATCCGGATAGGAGTCCAACCGCCCAAGCTACAGCTTCTGCCGTTCCCTGAGCGCCCTGTCCATCTCGCGCCTGGCGTCCCGCTTGGCGGCGTCCTCGCGCTTGTCGTAGAGCTTTTTACCCCGGGCAAGGGCGACGGTCATTTTTACCAGCGACCCATTGAGATACACGTCCAGAGGCACAAGGGTCAGGCCCTTTTGCTTCACCTTGCCGAAAAGCCGCATTATCTCGCTTTTGTGCAGGAGCAGCCGGCGGGTGCGCAGGGGGTCCTTGTTGAAGATATTCCCCTGCTCGTATGGCGAAACGTGCATCCCGTGAATAAACATTTGGCCGCCGTCTATCTCGCAGTAGCTCTCCTTAAGGTTGACCTTTCCCTGCCTGATGGACTTGACCTCGGTGCCGAAAAGCTCAATGCCGGCCTCGATTTTTTCTTCGATGAAGAACTCGTGGTACGCGCTTTTGTTTTGCGCCAGAATTTTTACGCTTTTGCTTTCCGCCATTGGGCGCGGCCTCCTTTTTAACGGGTCTCGGCGCCTTTTGGCCCTTGACCGCAAATTCGATTTTCCTGTTTTTACGGTTGGCTGACACAAGAGTGACGTCCACCCCGTCCCCCAGACGGTACTCCTTGTGGGTGCGCTCACCCCGCAGGCACAGGGCCTTTTCGTCGTATACATAATAGTCGTCGGTCAGGCTCGCAACGCAGACCAGCCCCTCCACGGTGTCGGGCAGGGCGACGAAAAAGCCGAAGCTGGTCACGGATGAAATTACGCCATGGAAATCCTGACCCACAAACTGCTCCATATACTCGGCCTTTTTCATATCCAGAACATCCCGCTCGCAGTGCTCGGCGGCGGTCTCCCGCTCGCTGCTCTGCTCCGCCGCGTCCGCATTGGTACGGCGCAGCAGCCTCAGCATGGCCTCGTCGCCCTCGATGGCGGCCTTGAGCGCCCGATGGCAGACCAGGTCGGGATACCGGCGGATTGGCGAGGTGAAATGGCAGTAATAGTCCGCGCCGAGACCGTAGTGGCCCTGATTTTCGGCGGAGTAGACGGCCTTGGCCATGCTGCGGAGGATGAGGGCCGAAATTATGGCCTCGCCCTCGGAGCCCTCGGCGGCCTTCAATATTTCCGCCATGGTCAGGTTGGGATTTATGCCCATGCCGCTGACTATTTGGCGGACGGTGCGGAGCTTGTTCTCGTCCGGAAGGCCGTGGACACGGAAAACGGCGGGGATGCTTTTCTCGCAAAAGAACCTCGCCACGGCCATATTTGCCGCCACCATGAACTGCTCGATGAGCTCGGTGGCGTCGCTGGAGCGGCGGAGCTCGATGGCCACCGTCCGGCCGTTTTCGTCCAATACAGCCTTGGCCTCGGGTATGGCCAGCTCTATATAGCCCCGCCCCGCAGCAAGGCCCTTGAGCTTGAGGCTGAGGGCGCGCATATCCCGAAGCATGGGCGCGATGTCGGCATAACGCTCCGAAAGCTCCCTGTCGCCCCGAAGTATTTTTTCAACATTGTTATATGTCATGCGGTGGGCGGAGCGTATCACCGACTTGTGGAACTCGCTTTTGCGCACAACGCCGTTTTTGTCCATATCCATGAACACCGACAGCGTCAGCCGGTCCTCCCCCTGATTGAGGGAGCAGATGCCGTTGCTGAGCCTTGGCGGGAGCATGGGCACAACCCTGTCCGCCAGATAAACGCTGGTGCCGCGCTTAAGCGCCTCTTTGTCCAGCGCGGAGCCGGGGCGCACATAGGCGCTTACGTCGGCGATGTGTACGCCCAGCCGCCAGCCACCGGCGGTTTTTTCCAGAGAAACGGCGTCGTCCAAATCCTTGGAGTCGTCGCCGTCGATGGTGATTATGAGCTTATCCCGAAGGTCCAGGCGGCCTTCCAGCTCGGCCGGGGAAATTTCGACCGGCACGGCGCGGGCCTGAGCCTGAACGGTTTTGGGGAACTCCACCTCAAAATCGTAATCCCTGATGACGGACAGCACGTCCACCCCGAAATCGTCAGGGTAGCCCAAAGCCTCCTCTATCTCTCCGTGCAGGCTCCCGTCGGTGGGATAGCCGGTGATTTTAACTACCACCTTTTGACCGTCCAGCGCCCTGCCGTTGTCGGAGACAAAAATCTCCCTCGGCAGCTTTTCGTTGTCCGGCGTGACGATACCCAGCCCCGGGTACAGCCTCAAAAGGCCCACCACCCTCGAGGTGCCCCTTTCCAGCACCGAATATACGGCCCAACGCTCCCGCCCGTCATTTTCGGCGGGCAGGGGACGCACAAGCACGGTGTCGCCATTAATGGCGGAATTGTAATACTTTCCGCCCACATAAAGATCCTCGCCTCCGTCCTCCCGAATGACAAAGCCGAAGCCCTTTGGATTTGTTCTGAGAACGCCCTTCACAAGGCCGACGGACGCGGTGGTGCGCAGACGTCCGGTCTTGCGGCTCTCAACGATGTCGCCGCTCTTTATCAGCTCGTCCACTTCCCCATTGAAGCGGGACGCGCTCTTCTCCGGCACCTTAAGCTCCTCGGCCAAACGGCCGCGGGTCACGGGCTCATACCCCTGAGAGGAAATAAAGAGACGTATCCTCTCTTTTCTTGTCATATAATCTCCCTTAATCCCCTAATATTGCAAAATAACGGTTTTTTCAAATAAAAACAGGCACCTTGACGGTGCCTGATCGCCTTCATTACTTAAACAAATTAAGGCAAAGTACGATAGAAAGGACAAAAAACAGAACAGCGCATACGCTTGTAAGCTTCTCCATAAAGCCTTCCATCGTGTGGGCCTTGTTTTTGCCGAAGAAGGTATCGGACGAGCCGCCCATGATGGCGGAGTCTCTGGGGTCCTTACCCTCCTGAAGCAGAACAACGACCGTAAGCACCAGCGCGATAACGATATAAACGATAGTAGCGGCCAGTTTCATATAGTTACACCTCCGTAAAAATCACGTACATCAATGTCACTATGATACTTTACCACATTTGGAGACTAAATGCAAGTGTTTTTTGTAAATTTTATAAATTTTTTTGAGGATTTTTTATTTCGCAAGGTACTCCGAGCTTAGGCAATGGGGAGTAGAACCCCGCGACGGTTTAAAGCGGCGAAATTCCCCTCATGCTGCTTTAAAAATGCTCGGAAGTTATGACTGGGAAGGTCCAGCCGCCGGTCAGCTCGTAAGGACGCAGGTTTGAAAGGCTGTCCCAGTTGAACGCCTTGACGGTCAGCGAGGCCGGGTCGCCCAACCCCTCAAAGCTCACCCAATAACGGCCGTCCTCGACCGGCGACTCGCCGGTCAGCTCCCCGCCCATAATGAGCTCGCCGTCCCGATACACGCCGTAGCACCAAACTCCCCCGTTTACCGGCAGGAACAGATACGCGCCGGTTTCCCGCATTTCTATATAGTCGGTTCTGCCGCCGGTGTAGTTGTAATATAACAGCCTTTTTAACGCTCCGCCGTTGGCAATGTCATTGAGCGGGCCGGCGTCGGCTATCATGTTGCCCGTGAGGTTCAGGCTTTCCAGCCCGCCGAGGCCCCGCAGGGGCTCCACGTCCATGATGCGGTTGTAGGACAAGTCCAGCTCCCGAAGTCCGGCCGCGTCCGCCAGCGGAGAAAGGTCGTCTATCCAGCCGTATGTGGCCTTGAGACTGCGCAGATTGGGGAAAAGCGGGATATCCTCCAGACTTGCCGCGCCGGTCAGGGACAGTTCCGTCACCTCCGCCAGGTCCTCCTCGTAAATGCCGCCCGTTCGCTGAAGCGCCATTTTCGCCGCTTCCTCTACCTTTTCGTCGGCAAAGTCCACCTTGGGTATGACCTCGCAGGGTATGCCGACGCCCTTGACATACTCGTGGGCGGGAGTGTCCTCGTATACCCGCAGGGTCAGCCTGCCGCAGTTATGGAACGGTCCGTAGGCCAAATTGCCAATCCTCAGGGGGAAAATTTCCGTTCCCTTGGGCACGGTCAGGGTTTCCAGCTCGGGACAGTCAACGAAGCTTACATCGAACATCGTTTCAAGCTCCTCGGGCAAAATCACGGTTTTCAGGCCGGTACAGCCGTAAAACGTGCACGGATACAGGTGTTTCAGTCCACTCGGTAGCGTCACGCTTTCCAGCCTTTCCATGTTCCGAAAGGGACTGTCAAAAATAAACGCCGTGGGCAGCTCAGTCATGCTTCCGCTGAAAACGATGTTCCGAAGGCTGTCGTTATAAGCGAAGGCGTCAACGGCCAGCTTCTTGCAGTCGGTGACAATAGTGTGGGCGCTGCCGCTGTAAGCCGCAAGGCAGTCTCCCAGGTACACGCTGTCGCCGCGGTTTTTTATCCAGGGCAGCCAGTCGCCGCCGTCCGAAAAAACCTCCCCGCCCAGGTCGGCGCTGTGGGCGCCGCACTCAAAGTCCGTCAAGCCGCCGCAGCCGTAAAAGGCGCGGTCGCCCAGGACAAGGCCGCCGCAGCGGAGCGCCGCCCTTTCCAGGCCCGAGCCGCAAAAGGCGTAGCCATCTATCTCTATCTCGCCCGCGTCCAGCTCAAGCTCCGTCAGTCCGGCGCAGTCCTCAAAGGCGCCGGGTATGTCGCGGTCGGGGAAGTCGCTCGCGCTGCCGCCGATATAAATTTTCTTTTCCGCGGTAAGGCGCAGGGCCGTGACCCCGCTCCCGTAAAAAGCCCCGCAATCTATAACTATCTCGTCCACCGGCCCCATATCCGAGGCGGGCAGGACTATTTCGCCCGCAAAGTCACTCGGGCCGGTGACGGTCAGCACCCCGTCCTCCAGGGTATAGTCCGGCTCGGCGGCCATGGCGGATAAGGCCGGCAAAAGCAGGGCCGCCGCCGCCAAAACAACGATACATAGCTTCCGTTTCATAATCATTCCTCCTTAAAATGTGACATTTTCGGCATCCGCCGCTCCTCCGGCCGGTTTACGGCAAAACCTTTAAAAGGCTTAAGCACAGGGGAGTCGAACACCGCTTTAAACTCCTTCGGACCGTGCGGGGTGCATTTTCCCCTATGCTTAATTTGACTTTGCACTTATTTGGGTGCACAATTATTATATCATTAAGTTAAAATAAAGTCAAGAGTTTTGTTCCGATTTAGGTGCAAAAAATTGGAGGAATGAAAATGAATTCGGTATACGAAAAGGCTCTGGGCAAAAACATTCGGCGGCTGAGAGAGGAAAAGGGCCTCACACAGGAGGCCCTTTCCACAAAGCTGCAGCTGATGGGCTGCGACATAACCCGCAGCGCCCTGGCCAAAATGGAAGTGGGCCAGCGGCACATTTACGCCGACGAGATAAGGCTGCTGCGGGAAATATTGAACGTGCGCTATGAGGATTTAATGGAGTATTAATCACATACTCTCCACGGCCTCGATGCCCAGCACGTCCAAATGCTTCACGAGCAGACGCTTGGTAAGGGCGCAGAGGCCCAGCCAGGCGGCGCGCTTTTCGGCGTCGGCCTCGCTGAGTATGTGGTTTTCGTGGTAAAATCGGGAAAAGGCCGTGGCGAGGTCATAGGCGCTCTCGCAGATATAGTTGGGGGCCTTTTCCTCAAAGGCGCGATCAAAAGCCTCGCCTGAGAGGAGAATGGTGAGCATCAAATTCCGCTCGGCGTCGGTATAGACCTTCGCGGCGGCGACAGGCGCGCAATCGTCCATGCCGGCCTTCTTCAGTATGGAATTGATGCGGGTGACGGTATAGAGCAGATAGGTGCCGGTTTTGCCCTCGAAGGACAGGAATTTGTCCATGTCAAAAATATAGTCCTTGCTGCGGTGATTGATGAGGTCGCCGAACTTGATGGCGGCGGCGCCCACCTTGCGGGCGGTGTCGGTCAGGTCCGAGCCGTCGGTGAACTCCGAGGCGCTGAGCTTTTCGGCGGCGGCTCTTTCGGCGGCGTCGAGAAGGTCGCTGAGCCGCATAACGCCGCCGTCCCGGGTCTTGTAGGCGTGACCGTCGGGGCCGTTCATCGTGCCGAAGCCCAGGAACTCAAGCTCGCAATTCTCCCCCACAAGTCCGGCCTTGCGGGCGCAGCGGAACACCTGAGTAAAGTGCAGGCTCTGGCGCTTGTCCACCACATACCACACACGGTCGGGGGCGAAATCCTCCTGCCGCTGAATGAGGGTCGAAAGGTCGGTGGTGGCATAAATGCTGGAATTATCGCTTTTCTTGATGATAACGGGAGGCATGGGGGCCTTGTCCTCGTCGGTGGCCACCTCGACCACCTTTGCGCCCTCGCTTTCCACCAGCAGACCCTTGGAGGTGAGTATTTCCATAAGCCTCGGCTCGTAACGCCGGGCGTTGCTCTCGCCATACCAAAGGTCAAAATCCACGCCCAAACGGTCGTAGTTCCGCTTCAAGTCGGCGACGCTGACCCGCATTATCTCCTTCCAAAGAGCGGCGTAACGGCCGTTCTGGAGCTCGACGGTGGCGGTTTGGGCCTCGGCCTTGTAGTCGGGGTCCTCCTTGCTGCGCTTGGAGGCGGCGGGATATACCTCGTTGAGGATATCGACGTCCAGCTCCGGCGTCCTGCCGTCCGCGGGGAAATCCGGCGCGAAGCAGGGCCAATCGGGGTTGCGGCGGCGCAGCTCGGTAATGACCAGTCCTATTTGCAGGCCCCAGTCGCCCATGTGTATATCTCCGTAAACCCTCCGTCCGGTGGCGCGGGCAAGGCGCTTAATGGCCTCGCCGATAATGGCGGAACGCAGATGGCCGATGTGAAGGGGCTTGGCGACGTTTGGGCCGCCGTAGTCGATAATAATGGTCTCGGGCTTTTCGGCCTGAGGCACGCCGAGATTGCCGTCGGCGGCGATATCGCTCATAAGAGAGATAAGCCCCTCGTCCCTCAGCGTTATATTGAGGAAGCCCGGCTTGGCGACCTCGGCCCTGCCTATCAGCGGCTCCTCGGCCAAAACCGCCGCGACCTCGCCGGCCACGATGAAGGGCGCCTTGTGATACATTTTGGCGGCGGCGAAAGCGCCGTTGCACTGAAACTGGCACAGGTCCATGCGGTCGGAGACGGAAACCGTCCCCAGAGATGGGTCATAGCCGCACTTTTCAAAGGCGGCGCTGACAATGTCCGTAAGGGTGTGTGTTATTGCTCTCATTTATTCATCTCCAATTTGAAAAATTCATCAAGGGTCATAATATAAGCGTCGCATATCCGGCGCATTTTTTCCGTTTCGCCGGCGCTCCGCGGCTCGTAAACGCCAACGGTGCGCATACCGGCCTTTTTCGCGCCGAGGATGGCGTCGGGTATGTCCTCGAAGGCGGTGCAGTCCTCCGGAGGGACCCCCACCCGCTCCGCCGCCAGCAGATACACGTCGGGATAACGCTTGCTCCGCTCCACCTCGCCGGTGGTGGCAAAGGCGTCGAACAGTCCGTAAACGCCCAGCCTTTTCAGGGCGGGAGCGTAGTAGCTCTCGGGCGAGCTTGTACACAGGGCGGTCCTGACCCCCATTTGCCGCAGGCGCGTCAGGAACTCCCGAGCGTAAGGCCGAAGCCGGAGGCGGCTGCGGTATTCCTCCTCGGCCATTTTTTCCCACTCAGCCATCAGCGGCTCGGGCTCGTCGGGCAGGCCGAAGCGGGCGATGGTATACTCGGCGGTCTGCCGATAGGTCATGTGGGCGATGGTGCGGGCGTAGTCCTCGGGCACGGGGATGCCCCTGCGCACCTCCAAAAACTCCCGGTCGATACGGCTCCACATACCCAGCGAGTCAAGAATGGTGCCGTCAAGGTCGATTATTGCCGCGCGCAAGGTCAGTCCTCCTCCGTGCGCGGGCGCGCCGAAACCGCCGCGCCCCGCGGTGTGCTTTATCCAAAATTCAGGGGCAGTTCCGAAGAACTGCCCCCTTCTTTATTCAACTGTTATTCTTCAAGCAATTACTTCTCGAAGGTGGTCCAGTCTTCCGCAGTCTCGGTCTTGGTCCAAATCTCAACGCCATTGGAAATCTCATGGTCGTGAGCTGTGGCGGCCTCGATGATAGCGGCATAATACCAAGCGTCAGCACTGAGGTCTGCGAACTCGGGAACGGTCATGCTCTTGAAGCTGTCAACGGTAACCTTGTCACGGCCAAGCATACGGTTGATAACGGTGATGGCCTCGGCACGGGTCAGGTAATCGTTGGGACGGAACTTGCCGTCGCTGCCCTGGAACCAGCCCATAGCGGTTACGTGCTTGATTTCTTCCTTAGCCCAGCTGTCGTCGATATCGCTGTAAGGATTGGCGTCGGCGGTTGTGAAGGCGCCCATTCTCGCGCACATAGCGGCGAACTCGGCCCTGGTGATGGGCTTGCCGGTACCGAAGGTGCCGTCGGGATAGCCGTTAACTATGCCGGCGGTGTTCATGGTAGCGATAGGCGTCATGGACCACATATCGTCGGTCAGGTCGCTGAACTTGTTGGTGGAATTGGTCAGCCAGCCGTTTCTGTAGTTGTCGTTAAGCAGACGGAACAGCATAGCGGCAACCTGATCACGGGTGACATTGGCCTCGGGACGGATGGTACCGTCTTCATAACCCATTACGTAGTTGATATGGTCCTCAACCATGAAGTCAACCGCGCCAACGGTGAAGGTATAGGTATCATAAATCTGACCGGTAGAGGGATCCTTCAGGTTTACGGTGTAAACGCCGGGCGCCAGAGGAGCGATGTCGGACAGGTCAAGGACGAAGCCGGCACGCAGCTCGGAACCGGTGGCGGTGTAGGACTTGAGAACGGTCTTGCCGTCGGGACCAACTACCTCGATAAGAGTCTTGGACATATTGGTCTCACCCTTTACGGTAAGGGCGTTGGTGCTGCCGTTAAAGCTCATTTCCTCGTCGATGAAGTTCGCGTAGGTCGAAGATCCGCGGCCACCGGTGGGGCTGGACTTGGAAAGGTCAACGATGAGGGTAACCTTACCGTCGATGGCCTTATCGCCGTAAAGCTCGGTAAGATTGTCAAGAATCTCGTACTGATCCTTGTACTTCTCCTTAAGAGCGTCCACGTCGTAGGTACCATTAATGGTCTGAGCGGAGAGCTCGGTGGGAACATAGCCCTTGTAGCCGGTAGCCTCGTCAGCCTTGGTCTGCCAGGTAACGGGAGCCTGGATGGAGGTCTTTCCGTCGGCGGAAAGGAGCTCAACCTCGGTGGGAACATTCTTCAAAGTATCCCAAGCCTTGCCCTTGGTGCCGGAGAAGGAACCGGTAACTTTCGCGAAGTCGTCGCCTTCCTTAACTATCTGAGGCAGTACATCCTCGTCGGCGATTACCTCGAAGGTCTTGGAAACCAGATTGTCGCCAACACCGGCATATACGGTGTAAGTGCCTAAGGGAGCGGGGTTGGGAAGCTTGAACGTAACGCCGGACATATACTCGGCGGCATCCACAACCATGTAGAGGAATCTCTTGCCCTCGGGGGCCTTGATGTAGATGGAGATAAGCTCATAGTCCGCGGGATCACCCTGAATGGTTATCTCGGCGCCGGAGGTACTGCCGTACTTCTCACCGTTGGGCTGTTCAAGAGTGATAACGGGCTTGGTGGGCTCGGGAGCAGTATCCGTGGTAAGCTCGATAACGGCCGTGGTCACATAACGCTCGTAACCATGGTAAGTACTTGAATGGTCAAAAGCGTCCGGGCCTCTGTAAACAGTGACTGTAAGGGTCGGGTCATCCTTGGGTATCTTAGTGGCGTCGTATATGAGCTGAGGCACTTTAACGCCGCCGTTTGTACCCTGCAAGAAAGTCATGCCGTACTTCTCGACCGTGGCGGTGATAACACCGTCAGCCTCGGTCACTTCGATGTCATTACCGTCAAGCTTGGGATCGGTAATCTCCATATAGAAGTATTTGGGAGTCTCATCCTTGTTAAGGGTCTGAAGGGCCTGAGGATTATCGGTGCCGCTCTTGGTGAACTTGCTGATAAAGCGGTGGGCAAACTTAGGCGCTACCGTCTGAGTAACAGTGGGATTATACTCATCGAGATCGGCGCTGTCGTTCATTACATTACCGGGAACGCTCTCCACCTCAAGCACACGGCCAAGGCCGAGGTTGAACCAGATGTTCTGACCCATGCCAACATCAGAGGTGTCGATGGTCTTAACGACCTTTTCCTCAATGTCGTACAGAGAGTTGAGATCGCCGAGGCCGCGGGCCTCGAGGGCACCCATAAACTTGTCGATGGTTGAATTGGTCTCAGCGTTATCCTGAACATAACCAACTAGCATCTTCATAAGCTCATGAGCGGCGTTTACGGCAGTCTCGGGATCGGCGCTGAATATGCCATCGCTGACATTTTCGCCGATATAATTGTAGATTTTGCCGGTAAGCGTTTCGTCATTATTCTTATCATCAACATTTATATTGTCTCTGACAAAATTGATAACTTCCTGGCGAAGTCCGCTGGTGAGGAAGTCGATAGTTTCCATGCCCACAAGGATGGCGCCGTTCTTCTTGGGCTCATCCTCCTGCATGATGGCACGGTAGGCGGTAAGGAATTTACCCTCGCTCTGCTGGAACTCATATTCCTCGCCGCTGTCGCCGCTGGTAACAAAGTTGGCAACGAGCTGAAGGAGGTCTCCAACTTCCTTGCGAGCCTGAAGCTTACCAATCTCGTCAATCTGCGCCTTGGCTTCCTCAGCGTCGTACTTGGCACCGGACTCAACAAGATCGGGATTCCCGGGATGGTCGGGATCTATATTCAGGTTACCGTTGGCGATTTCGTTGAGGTACTTGAGAGCATCCTCAAGGCTGTCAAACTCGCCGCTCGCTATCTTCTTCTGGATATCCTCAAGAGCGTCGGTAAGAGAGGCGTCGGGGTTATCTTCACCGAGATTGAACGTAATGTCGGATTCAACCTCGCTTATGATGCCGAGATAAAGCAGAAGGTCGAGCTGACCGTTAACATCCTCCATAAAGGGCAACAGCAGATTATCGCCTATATCCTCGCTGTAATCCTCAAAGAGTGTCATAGCGGCTTTAAGGCCCACTGTGGAGGTGTCGTATGTCGTATTGATTTCCTTGAAGCGTTCAACAAGGTTCAAAATTGTAGGATAATCGTGAATATCCTCCGTTACCTCGTAGACTTCGGGAGACGCGTTACCGTCGTACTGCTCCTCCAACCATCTGAGGAAAAAGTAAGGAGTGACGGTCTTATCCGTAACATCAGCCTTGTCTTTTTCGAGAACGGTGTCATTAAGTATGGTGTCGGCAATTTCTTTCCAAACACCTTCCTCATTAACATCTACTTCGACGGGCTTTATGCTCTCATCAAGGAGCTCCTTCTGCCCATCCAAAGCAATTTTTGTGCGTACATTGTCGACCCTGTCCACCATGCGCTGAACCGAGGTTTCGGGCTTGGCCATAGCCATCCCCGCAAAAACGGTGAAGCACAGAGCAAGAGCCAGCAACATACTGAGCACGCGTTTTTTCATAATCTGCACCTTCCTTTTGATTTTGTGAAAACCGAATTTCATATGTTTTTTTCAGCACTACCGTGGAAAAGGGTATAGTACACCACAATCATGCTACTTTAGATAATACCATAAACTTGACACAATTTCAAGTGTTTTTTTAAAAAAATTTTTATTAATTTTGTGTTTATGCAAAATACTAAAAAAAAACAGTTGCATTTTGTGAACTTTTTAGGTATAATTGATTTGTAAGGGAATTTACCCACAAACAAAACACAAGAGAAAGGAGAGTACGGAAAATGGGACTTATTAAGGAATTTAAGGATTTTGCCTTTAAGGGCAACGTGCTGGACATGGCCGTCGGCGTTATCATAGGCGGCGCGTTCACGGCGGTGGTTTCGGGTGTTGTCGAAAATATACTCAACCCCATTGTCACCCTTGTGATGGACCATTCCGAGGACGGCCTTGCCGCTTGGGAAAAGGCTTTGCCCGGCAACGTCAGCGCCCTGGCGTCCTCCATCATTTCTTTCCTTATCACCGCGCTGGTGCTTTTCCTTATTCTTAAGGGAATAAACACCGCCAGCGCCAAGGCCGCCGAGCTGTCCGGCCGCGGCAAGGAGGAGGCTCCCGCCCCCACGACCAAGGTATGTCCTTACTGCAAGAGCGAGATACCCATCGACGCCGTAAAGTGCGCGCACTGCACCAGCGACGTGGAGTAGCGTTCCTCCCGGATGAGTTCAGCCCCGCCCCCC
This sequence comes from uncultured Clostridia bacterium, assembly GCA_947589005.1. Taxonomy (GTDB): domain Bacteria; phylum Bacillota; class Clostridia; order UMGS1883; family UMGS1883; genus JAFLUQ01. Next base: position 18,933 of record CANPZO010000012.1, read on the forward strand.
TTTAACGGGGGCGGGGAGCGAGCTTTACTTTATTAATAAAGGTAATGATGTTATGGAAAAAGACTGGAAGCTGCTGTCGCCCTTAGGGGTGTCGGACGTGCTGGAGGGCGACTGCGCCCTGAAAAACAAAATAGAGACCGCTATCGCCGGGGCCTTGGACTCCTTTGGTTACAGTGAGATCCAGACCCCGACATTTGAATATTTCGACGTTTTCGCCGACGACCTGTCCATCGCCACCGAGGACGTGATAAAATTTATAGACAAGTCCGGCAGGGTGCTCGCCCTGCGGCCGGACTATACCACCGCCATCTCGCGGCTGGTGGCCTCGCACAAGACCGAGGCTCCTCTCCCCCTGCGGCTCCGTTACCGGGGCAACATCTTCCGCGCCGGAGAAAGCTATACCGAGGCCCGTCAAAAGGAGTTCACCCAGGCGGGGGCGGAGCTGTTCGGCCCCTCCGGGCCGGAGGCCGACGCCGAGGTCATCATCGCCACCATCGACGCCCTGCTCAGGTGCGGGCTGAAGGAGTTTCAGCTGGAGCTGGGGCACACGGGCTTTCTCAGGGGAGTCGTGGACGGGCGGCTCGGCGAGGACGAGACCGCTGAGCTGACCGAGCTTTTGGACAAAAAATTTATTCTCGGCATAGAGGAGTTCTGCAAAAAGGCCGGTCTTGACCCCGACACGTCGGAGCTGCTGTGCGAAATGCCGGGGCTTTACGGCGACCCGTCCGTGGCCGAAAAGGTCGCCGAAAGGCCGCTCAGCGCCCAAAGCCGGGCCGCGCTGGAAAACCTGCTGGCGGTCTGCGCCGCTGTGAAGGATTACGGCTATGAAAAATATATCAGCGTGGACCTCGGGTTGGTGCGGAGTTTTAAGTATTACACGGGCATAGTGTTCAAGGGGCTGACCTACGGGGTGGCCTTTCCGGTGTGCGGCGGCGGCCGCTATGACGGCCTGGCGGACAGGTTCGGCCTGGCTTTGCCGGCCACGGGCACGGCTATTTGGACCGACCGGGTGATGACCGCCCTCATACGCCAAAAGCAAAAGCAGGCGGAGCTGAAAATCGACCTGCTCATATGGTACGGCCGTTCCGAGGAGCGGGCCGCGGCCTACGCCATGGCCCGGGAGCAGCGGGAAAAGGGGCTGCGGGTCCTGTGCGAGGAGCATCCGGACTTCGACGGCGACGAGGCCGCGCGGCTGCGGTATATGAGCGAACGCAAAATCTTACAGGCGGTCAAGGGAGGCTCGGCGAATGGCTGAAAAATATTTGACTATAGCTTTGGCAAAGGGACGGCTGGCGGAGCTGTCGGTGGAAATTTTCATGAAGCTGGGCTACGACTGCGCCGAAATGCTGACCAAGACCCGCAAGCTCATATTTACCGACGAGGCGAGGGAGGTGCGCTTTCTGCTGGTGAAGGCCGGCGACGTGCCCACCTACGTGGAGTACGGCGCGGCGGACGTGGGCATAGTGGGACGGGACACCATACTCGAGGAGGGTCGCAACCTCTACGAGATGCTGGACCTGGGCTTCGGCAAATGCCGGATGTGCGTCTGCGGTTCGGAGGAAATGAGGGAAAAGCTCAGCTCCACCTCGGGGCTGAGGGTCGCCAGCAAGTATCCGGAAATAGCCCGCGACTATTTTATAAGCAAAAAGAACATCAACGTGGAAATAATCAAGCTGAACGGCAGCGTCGAGCTGGCCCCCATAACCGGCCTCAGCGAGGTGATTGTGGACATTGTGGAAAGCGGAAAGACCCTCGAGGAAAACGGCCTCACCGTGCTTGAGGAGGTCTGCCCCCTGTCCGCACGGCTCATCGTCAACCGAGTCAGCGCAAAAATGGAAAGCGCCCGCATAAAATCGCTGGTGAGCGAAATTCGAAAAACCGTCGAGGAGATGTCCGAATGATAGCGATAATCGATTATGACGCCGGAAATCTGCTCAACGTGGAAAAAGCCTTCCGCTTTTTGGGGCGGGAGGCCGTTGTCACCGACGACGGCGGCCTTATACTGGCGGCGGACCGCGTGGTGCTGCCGGGGGTGGGGGCCTTCGGCGACTGTATGGCCAGCCTGCGGGCAAAGGGTTTGACGGGCGTCATCGAAAAGGTGATTGAAAATAAGACGCCGTTCCTCGGCATATGTCTGGGTATGCAGCTTTTGTTCGAGGGAAGCGAGGAAAGTCCCGGCGCGGCGGGGCTCGGTATTTTAAAGGGTAAAATCCGCCGCATACCGGATCGGGGGCTGAAAATACCCCATATGGGCTGGAACGACATTGACTGCCGCGGGCGGCTGTTCGAGGGACTGGAGCGGCCCTATGTGTACTTCGTCCACTCCTACTGCCTGGACGCGGCGGACAAGGGCATAGTTTCGGCCCGGGCGGAGTACGGGGTCACTATCGAGGCCGCCGTCGAGACGCAAAATGTTTTCGCCGCTCAGTTCCACCCGGAAAAAAGCGGGGACGCGGGACTTAAAATGCTTACGAACTTCGCCGCCATGAAAAGGGAGGACTTCCTATGTACGCAAAGCGCATAATCCCCTGTCTTGACGTGAACGACGGCCGGGTGGTCAAGGGGGTAAACTTTGTAAACCTCATAGACGCCGGCGACCCGGTGGAGTGCGCCCGAACCTACGACAGGGCCGGGGCGGACGAGCTGGTGTTTTTGGACATAACCGCCACCAGCGACCGGCGGGAAACCGTGGTGGATATGGTGCGGCGGGTGGCGGAATCGGTGTTCATTCCCTTCACGGTGGGCGGCGGCATCCGCACGGTGGCGGACTTCCGCACGCTGCTGCTGGCGGGGGCGGACAAGGTCAGCGTAAATTCCTCGGCCATTAAGCGGCCGGAGCTGATAAGCGAGGCGGCGGACCGGTTCGGCAGTCAGTGCGTGGTCTGCGCCATCGACGCCAAGCGCCGTGAAAACGGCGGCGGCTGGGAGGTGTTCCTGGCCGGGGGGCGCGTCAACACCGGCATCGACGCCCTGGAATGGGCGGCAAGGGCCGAGGCTCTCGGGGCGGGAGAAATACTGCTCACCTCCATGGATCGCGACGGCACCAAGGCGGGCTATGATTTGGAGCTGACGCGGGCCGTCAGCGAAAGCGCGAAAATACCCGTCATAGCCAGCGGCGGCGCGGGGACGATGGAGCATTTTTACGACGCGCTCACCCTCGGCAGGGCCGACGCGGTGCTGGCCGCCAGCCTGTTCCACTTCGGCGAGATAGGCATCGGCGAGCTGAAAACCTACCTCGGCGGCCGGGGCATAGCCGTGAGATAATGTAACGGCGCGCAACGGGGCGGCGCTTTGTGACCAAGTCACAGAGCGCCGCCCCGTTTTTGTGTTTCAATCCGCCCAAAGCGGCACGATAAAGCCCATGAGTTTACAAAAAACACTTTACAAACCGTCGGGAATGTGGTATACTGTAAATGCCACATAATCGGATAAGAAAGGAGACGCACAATCGTGCGCTTTTTAGGCGTGCATTGATTTATTTTATTTTACGCGGAAGTGTTTCCGTATAAAATGCTGACATTCGGACAACTCTTTTACAGTGGTAAAAACGCCGCTCCAAAGGGTTGCTCTGATGTCGCTTCTTCAAGGTGCAAACCAAAAGTGTCTCCTCAGTGTTATATCCGATTTATGTGGCAGTAAATTCGGAGTTTGGCGTTTTTCGTGCGCAGCTTCGAATTGGCTGCGCATTTTTTATTGCGCCGAACACGAATTTGTCCAAAAAGGAGGGAGCGCGTATTTCGGCGCCGTGGCAGCGCGATTATAAAATGAACGCAGTAATAATATGACAAAGGAGATATTTGAAATGACAATCATCAGCACATCGGATTTGTTGGGCGATATGCCCCCACAGTTACTTTTTGTAACTCTCGCCTCCATTTTAATTGCGATACCCGTCGTGCTTTTTCTGATGAAAGCTATCATGAAGAACGCGGACAATTTTAAACCGACAATCACAAAAAGGGTAAAAATAATCGAACGCCGTCCCCCGAAAGGCAACGGTATTACGCTTTTTAGGGAATACAGTATTGAAACGGACGCTGGCGAGCGTTTGATTTTGCGCAATTACGACGAAAAAACGCTTATATTAAAAGAGGGCGATCAAGGAATAATGTCTTATTGTGGAAAAACCATAAAAAGCTTCAAAAGAGATTAGGAGGCACGCTTTATGAACAAATCATATAAAATGGTCATAATACCGGCTGTTATTATAATCGCCGTAATCGCGGGCCTGTTGATTTTCAGGAGTATAAATTCCAAGAAACCGAAGCCGTATATGCGCAATCCCGAATATACATACGGAGAAGTGCCGGAGGCCGGAATAGAGAGCATCTTTGAATTGACCGGAACCCAGGCGCAAACCGCCTTCGACTCTACAATTATTGACCGTGAAAACGGGAGAGACGCCGAACAAGCATACGGTGTGCATATGGTATACAGCAGCGAGACCTCCGACGGCGGAGTGGTGGCCTACGACAATATTATGTATGTGTACTCACCGGACAAAAACGAAAAAAGCGGAGTTGAATCCGCGGTACAAAGCGAATATATGAAGAGGAAAAGAGAGCAAAGCAGCAACTGAAGCAACGCCTTTTCTTAAGCACAGGGAAGTCGAACACCGCGACGGTTTAAAGCGGTGAAATTTCCCCCATGCTTCGTTAAAAATGCTCGGAAGGCGTCAGCCTTCCTGCGCTTTTTGCCTCGCCTAAGAAAAATTTCGCTCGCTTTAAACTCCTGCGGACCGTGTGGGTGGATATTTTTTCGTAGGCAAGGAAAAGGTTCCTCGGAATACTGTCGTATTCCGAGAGGTTCTTTGACGCCGCATACGGGAAAATACACCCCGCACGGCGCACGGGGTTCGACTCCCCTGTGCTTAACAAAAACAGCATATACGCAAACGGCCGCGCTGTGGCGAAATCACAGCGCGGCCATTTTTTGTATGTCAATCCGCCCTGCCGCTTTCCAGCGGCTGCCCGCCGTAAAAGGCGTTGGCGATGGCCTGCATGGCGGGGTCGAGATAGACGTACTTACCGGCGGCTCGGGTCATGCTGTCCAAAATTTCCTGCGGCAGAGGCGGGTCGCCCCGTTTTTCACGCATGGCGTTGAGACCGGCCTGCATCGCGGCCTTCTCCTCGTCCGAGGCGGGGCGGAAAATGTCATTTTCCGCGGGCTTACGCATATCCACGGCCATACGGGTTTTGTCCACGACAATCACCCCCGGGGCGGCGGAGCGGTCGTCCTCGGGGTAGTACTCGTACCTGAGCGTGTCGCCGGTATTTTCCACAAGTTCAAAGGTTACCATATCTTTCCCTCACTTTTTTAAGCACGTTTTTAATTTTTAATCGCGTTTTACTTTCTCACGCCACCGAGTCGAAGCTGACAGGAAAATCAAAATAGGTGTCGGGATAGGGCTCGTTATCAAGGGTAAAGTGCCACCACTCGGTATCGAGCGGGACAAAGCCGCCCTCTATCATCGCGTCCCTCAGCAGCTGCCGGTTGGCAAGCTGTTCCTCGGTCAGGCCGTCGGTAAAATCCGGATGAGAAAGAAGGCCGAAATAATCGAAGCCGCCGCCCATGTCCAAATCGCGCCCGGTCTTCATGTCAAGCAGCGTCAGATCAACCGTGCTGCCCCTGCTGTGGCCGGACTTTTCGGCGATATAGCCCTGGGGTATGAGGACGGTCTTTTCCAGCTCCGGATAAAAATATTCCTTCATCTTAGTATCGTTCGGGTCCCCGGCCCAGCGTTCAAAGTGATCGACCGCCGTCTGGGGCCGGTAGGCGTCGTATATTTTCAGCCTGTAGCCCTTTTCGGCAAGGCTGTCGCTTACGCCCCGCAGGGCCTCGGCGGCCTCCCGCGTCAGCAGGGCGCAGGGCTGCTCATAGCCGTCCACCCGCTCGCCCACAAAGTTGAAAGTGGAATAGTATCTTATTTCAAGCACCGCGTCGGGCACCGCATCGGTCAAAGACACAAAGCCGGCCTCCGTGCCCTCCGCCGGCGCCGTGGCCGAAGAGGTTTTTACCGCGCCGGCGCCGGATTGAGGGGCGGCGCTCTGCTGAGCCAGAGTGACGTCCTTTCCGCAGCCGGCAAAACACAGCGCCAACGCGAGGATAAGCGCCGCCGTCCGGCGGCCTTTGTACAGTACTGACTTAAACATAGGTTTTCCTCCTTTAGAAATGTTCCGGCCGCTTGTCAAAATGGGGGACCGCTCCGGTCCCCCGACGAAATTTATCTCTGCACTCTGCCGCTGCCGTCGCCCTTCATCAGGTTTTTGACCTCATCAAGAGTGACAAGGTTGAAATCGCCCTCGATGGAGTGCTTGAGGCAGGAGGCCGCCACCGCGAACTCGATGGTGTCCTGCATTGAATAGCCGTTCAGCAGGCCGTATATAAGGCCGCCGCCGAAGCTGTCGCCGCCGCCCACGCGGTCAACGATGGTGATGCTATATTTTTTGGACTTGTAATAATTTTCGCCGTCATAAAGCAGGGCCGCCCAGTTGTTCTCACTGGCGCTGATAGACTCGCGCAGGGTTATGGCCACCTTTTTGAAGCCGAAGCGTTCCACCAGCTTGGCGGCCACCTGACGGTAGCCCTCGTCGCTGAGCTCGCCGCCGGTAATGTCGGTGTTGTCCGCGGCTATGCCGAAAACCTTTTCCGCGTCCTCCTCGTTGGCGATGCAGACGTCAACGTATTCCATAAGACAGCCCATCACCCGTCCGGCCTCCTCGCTGGTCCAGAGCTTTTTGCGGAAGTTGAGGTCGCAGGAAACCTGAACGCCGCGAGCCTTGGCGGCCTTGAGGGCGGCAAGGGTTATTTCGGCACAGGCGGGGCTGATGGCGGGGGTTATGCCGGTAAAGTGGAACCAGTCCGCCCCGTCGAATATGGCGTCCCAGTCAAAGTCGTTCATTGAAGCCTCGGAAATCGCCGAGTGAGCCCTGTCATAGACCACGTTGGAGGCGCGCTGCGCGGCGCCCTTTTCCACATAGTAAATGCCAAGGCGCTCACCGCCGCGGGCGATATAATCCGTCCCCACGCCGTGCATCCGAAGAGAGGCCAGGCAAGCCTCGCCAATGGGATTTTTGGGGAGCCTTGTCACAAACTGCGTGTCCATGCCGTAGTTGGCCAGAGACACGGCCACGTTAGCCTCGCCGCCGCCATAGGTGGCCTCGAGGCTTTGAGCCTGAATAAATCGCTGGTGGCCGGGGGTCTGGAGGCGAAGCATTATCTCGCCGAAAGTTACGATTTTTTTAGCCATCGGTATCAAGTCCTTTCAATTTATGCCGTTCTTATGCCGTCCGTCCCGCCGCTTAAAGCCCAAGCTCCTCCGCGATTATGACGACGGTGTAGCGGCCGGGGTGTTTGCGGCCGTTATGTATAATACTGGTAGCGTTGCAGACGCTTTCGGGGTGGTCGCAGTTGACGCAGTAGCCCGTCTCCACGCAGGGACAGTGATGGCCGATGCGCTTGGCGTTCTGGGGGGCCACCTTTTTGATGCGGTCAAAGGCCGCCGGCAGGTCGTCCACCAGCTTGTTGGCGCCAACGGCGATAATTACCCTTTCGGGGCCGAGGATGATACCGGCGGCGCGGTTGCCGCTGGAGTCGGTGTTCACTATCTCGCCGTTCCTCGTAATCGCGCTGGAGCCCGTAACCAGGAAGTCCGCCAGGAAGGACTGCCGGTAAACCTGGTAGGTCTCGGCGTAGCCGCTGGTCTTGAACCTTTCGAAGAATTTGTACTTGTCCGTGCGGAATATGTCCACAAGCCCCATGGCGTCGAGGGTCATGCTGCCGCCGACGGCCACGGACGAGCCCTCGGGGATAAGGTCAAGTATTATCTTTTTGGCCTCCTCGGTGTCCTCGGCGTAGCGGGCGTCGTAGCCCTTTTTATTGAAGATGTCCACGGCCTCCCGGGCCATGCACTGCCAATACCACTTTTTCACCCAATGCATTTTTCATCCTCCTTTTTTTATCTGTATTTACCGCTTTATAAGCCTGTGCTTACGGCTGTTTCCCGATATAGGCCAGGATGCCGCCGTCAACGTAAAGGATATGGCCGTTTACGAAGTTGGACGCGTCGGAGGCCAGGAACACCGCCGGGCCCATAAGGTCCTCGGGAGTCCCCCAGCGGGCCTGAGGCGTCTTGGAAACTATGAACTGGTCAAAGGGGTGGCGGCTGCCGTCAGGCTGACGCTCACGCAGGGGCGCGGTCTGAGGGGTGGCGATGTAGCCGGGGCCGATGCCGTTGCACTGGATATTGTGCTCGCCGTACTCGGAGCAGATGTTACGGGTGAGCATCTTAAGTCCGCCCTTGGCGGCGGCATAGGCGGAAACCGTCTCCCGTCCCAGCTCACTCATCATGGAGCAGATGTTGACGATTTTGCCGTGGCCCTTCTTTATCATGGATGGTATAACGGCCTTGGCCACGATGAAGGGGGCGTTCAGGTCAACGTCGATGACCTGGCGGAACTCCTCGGCGGTCATGTCCAGCATGGGTATGCGCTTGATGATGCCGGCGTTGTTCACAAGTATGTCTACAACCCCGACCTCTTCCTCGATTTTCTTCACCATGTCCTGAACCATGTCCTCCTTGGTAACGTCGCAGACATAGCCCTTGGCGTCGATGCCGTCGGCCTCATACGAGGCGAGGCCCTTGTCCACAAATTCCTGCTTGATGTCGCAGAACACGATTTTTGCGCCGGCGCTGGCGTAAGCCTTGGCTATGGCGTAGCCGATGCCGTAGGATGCGCCGGTCACGAGGGCGACCTTGCCCTCGAGGCTGAAGTCCTTCAGAATATCCATTTTTACACAACTCCTTTTTTAGTTTTTATGTTTAAGTTAATTATATCATTAATTTCCAAGTTTTGCAAGAGAAAGTTTAAATAATTACTACAGACACATATCCACCTGCTTGCTAAGCTCGTACACAAACTTTCGCACCTGCGGATTTTTCATGATAAGGCGGGTCACCTTTTCCACCGCCGCGACGAACTCCGGGTCGAGCTCGTCAACGGAAAGGGTCCGCGCCAAGGGGCAGATGCCGCGGCCGCGGGGGTCCATTATGACCCGGGGCTCCTCCCCCTCCTTGCAGTAGGGCAGCAGAGGGAAAATGCGGCAGGCCAGAGGGCGGCGATGACGTTCGCAGCTGCCGTCGCAGGTGAAAAGGTCGGCGTATCTGCCGTAATCATATTCAAAGTCCGTATCGTAAAGGCTGGCGTAGGAGGGCAGGTCGCGGAACATGACGTTTTCCTCGGGGAAGAGGTACATACCGGTGATGTCCTCCTCCACCTTGCAGCAGGCTTTGCCGCAGAGCCTTCCGCAGTCGGCCTTAATGGGGGTGACGCTTTCGAGAATGGCGTAGGCCCGCTCGTAAAGAGCCTGGTACGATAGGGGTATTTTAACAGTTTTCCTCATTTGTGACCTCCGTCCCCACCTTCTCGAGAGAATATGGCGTAGTCTGATATACGAAGTAGTTCAGCCAGTTGGTAAAGAGCAGGTGATTGTGGCTTCGCCAGGTTACCGCCGGCTTTTTGGAGGGGTCGTCATCGGGGTAATAGTTCACCGGCACCTCCGGCTTAAGCCCCTTTTCCAAATCGCGCCGGTATTCCTTGTCAAGGGTGTCAAACTCGTACTCGCTGTGGCCGGTGACAAAGACCTGGCGGTTGTCGGCGGACTTTACTATGTACACTCCGGCCTCGTCGCTTTCGGCCACTATCTCCAGCCCGGGCACCTTTTCGATGTCCTCCCTGCGGACCTGAGTGTGACGGGAATGAGGCGCCAGAAAATACTCGTCGAAGCCCCTCGTCAGGCGGCTGTGCATATTCAGCGTCCTGTGGCGGTAAATGCCGGAAAGCTTTTTTGGCAGGGGATATTTTTCGATGCCGTAATGGTAATACAGCGCCGCCTGAGCGGCCCAGCAGATGTGCAGGGTGCTGGTGGCGTGGCTCTTTGTCCACTCCATTATCCGCTTCATCTCGTCCCAGTAGTCCACCTCCTCGTAGGGCAAAAGCTCCACCGGGGCGCCGGTGATTATCACTCCGTCGTAGCGGCCGTCCTTTATTTCATCAAAGGACTTGTAAAACGCCTCCAAATGCTCGGGGGGAGTGTGGCGGGATTCGTGCGTATCCATATTTATGAATTCGGGGTCTATCTGAAGCGGCGTATTGCTCAAAGCCCGAAGAATTTGGGTTTCGGTGGCTATCTTCGTGGGCATTATGTTGACTATCAGTACCTTCAGCGGGCGTATATCCTGACTGAGGGCGCGCTTTTCGGTCATGACGAAAATATTTTCTCCGTCCAGTATTTTTGTGGCCGGCAGATCGTTGGGCACTTTGATAGGCATGGGTATCACTCCTTATTGTATTGATTATAGCACTTTTTTGCCGGCATTACAAGCCCTTGACAGATTAAATTTTTAATGGTAATATTTTAAATAAGAGGAGTGATAAAAATGAAGCCTTTATTCCTGCTTAAAACCATAAGCGGCCTTTCTCTGCGGGATGCGGACGAAATCGCCGAGGCCGCCGCCCGTATGGGCTTCGGCGGACTGGTGCTGCCCCGGGACGGGGACTGGGAATTGGTCAGGGGCTTTTGCCGCGGCGCCGGAAGGTACGGTATCGGCGTCTGGATAAGAGACGACGCGGACCGGCCCAGCGGCAGCTTTGGCGGCGAGGTGACCTCAGTGCCCGGCTACCGGTCGGAGCGGCCGGAGTTCTGGGGCTGCGGCCTGTACAATCCGGCGGCGGCGGAAGCCTTTTTGGACTGCTCCTACACGGAGCTGCGCCGGGAGCTGAAGGGTTTTCTCGGATACGAGCTTAAGGGCGTGGTGACCTCCGTCGGCGGCCCTCTGCCGGAGAGACCGGCGGACTTTGCCGAGGTTCAGCTTCGGCCACTGTGGGAGTTCTGCCGCCGGCTGGGGCTTGAGCTGGCCGCCGAAACGGGGACGGCGCTGCCCGAGGCCGAAAAATACATCGGCCCGGCGCTGGTTTTTACCGACCTTGACGGCCTGACAATGGCCGAACGCCGGAAGGTCCTGTACGGGCTGCTGGCCGGCGGAGCGCGGCGGCTCGGCTGGGACACGGTGCGCTACCCCGATTTTATGGAGGAACGCTGGTGCGCCGAGGTGGAGGCCCTTTTGGAGCTGACCGAAGGCGCCGTCGGGCCGGTGGCGGCGGAGCTGCCGCAAGGCGTCGCGGCAAAAAAATTCGGCGAAAACATACTTATATATAACACCTCCGCCGGTCCGGTATCTTTACGTCCGGACATGGAGGCCCTGGGCGCCGGGTACATAGCCGATTTGGAGGGCGGCGTTTATCTGCCTCCGGAGGCCGGACGGGACGTGACCCTCTGCGAGGGCGGCTGTCTTATACTCCTGCCAGGCCGGGAAAGGGAGGCGGACTCCCTGCCGGCGGTGCTGGGCTGCGGCGCGATATTCGGCGAGGCCGTGACCGAGGCGGAGCTTGTGCCCGAGCTGTCCGGCATGGACGAAAACAGGCTGCCCCTTGAGCCGGAAAACGGCCGCGCGGAATTTGAGGTCCGCGGCTTGGGCAAGGACGCCGCCCTGCGGCTGGAGGCGGAAAACGCCTCTTATATAACCCTTAACGGCCTTGAGCTGAGCGGCTCCAATATCGGCGGCGGCCCCGTCGTAGTCGGGGCAAAGGAGCTGCGGCAAGGGAGGAACACCCTTGAGACCGACGGCGGCGAGACGGTGCTGTACGGCGGCTTTTCCGTGGAGGGGAACGCCATTGTCTCCCCTGTCAGGCCCGGCCCCGGCAACGTGCGCCGTCAGGGAATGGCCCGGTACGACGGGCCGCTGATATACCGGGCAATCCTGCCCGAGGACTGCGGCGGAAAGTATCTCATTCCGGAGGGGAGCTTCGGCTGCGCCCTTGTGAAGATAGGCCGCCGCAGGCTGAGGTTGTCCGCGCCGCCCTTCGCCGCGCCCCTTTTCTCCTCCGACGGAGGAAAGACCGCGGAGGTGGCCGTTTTTCCGCCCGGCGACCGAGCGGACGTTCCCTTCGGCATAAGCACAATAAGCATTGTCAATATAGAATGAAAATACCGCACGGAGCTTTTGTAGGTCTCCGTGCGGTATCGCTTTTAATCCGCGGTATATTCAAGCTCGGGCCAGCCCAGGTGCAGGCTCCCGTAGTCCTCGAGGGTTCCGTTGCCGCTGTAGTTATTCACATAGACCTCCTGCTGGCCGTCGTAGAGCTTTACGGCGTGGGGGCCGTCAGACAGCTCAAGCGCGAGGACGCCGTCGGTCACATTTCCGGTTACGCGGTCCTTGCCGTCGACAATGGCGGTGAGTGCGGCGGGCACGCCGTCGCCCTTTATGGCGACGCGGGCGGTGTATGTTCTGCTTTCATCGTTGTTTACGGTCTTGATACGGCCCTCGGTCACGGGCAGCTCAAGGGGCCTTGTACCGCCGTCCGTCATGTCGTCGATGTAGGCCAGCACGGTCTCGGTGAGGCCGCTGCCCTCGGCCACGGCGGGGCAGTCCGCAAACGCGGCGTTGCCAATAACATAGTCGTTGGAAACAAGGATTATACCGGTCGAGGCGTCGCCGCGGTCAAGAACGGTGCCGTCGGCGAGGGTGACGGATACCAGCTTTGCGCCGGTCTCGGCGTTGGGGTCGTAAACGAAGCTCATGCCGCCGATTTGGGGGAAGGAGCCCGAATAGGAAGCCGTCAGGAAGCCACTCTCCTTATCCTGCGCCGTAACGGAGGAGACAAAGCTCTCCAGGGCCGTATACAGCACCGCGGGAGTTATTTCCTTTGTCATTACGGCGTTGGCGAAGGGCAGGCAGTTTATGACGCTGCCCAGGGTCATTTCGCCGTTGGGTATCGCGGTACGAAATCCGCCGCCGTTCTCGATGGCCACTATGGGCAGGGCCTTTTTGCCGTCGGGCATAATGTCCTTGGCCTCGGCTATCATGGCGTCGCAGATCAGGTCGCCCAAATTGGTCTCGCCGGAGCGGGACTCGGATATCTTGCCGTTTACCGAGCCGCCCCAGAGGGTGTTGGCCGCGGTGCCGATGGGCTGCTTCAGCGTCTCGCTGAGTTCGCCGTTAAGCCCGTCGATGACCGAGGCGACCTCCGGGTCGGGAGTTATGTTTTCAAAAAACGCTCTGGAAAGCATGGTCTCGTCCACGGTAACGCTGCCGTCGTCGGCAACACTTATCTCCATATGTCCCACGTTGGCGCCGCCCGTGCCGGTCTGGGCAAGGGTGATGCCCGTGCCCTCGACCACCTCGTTGACAACGGTGTGGCTGTGGCCGTCGATGATGGCGTCAAGCTCGGTGTCCTTCATGGCCAGGGCCAGCTCACGGCTTGTGCAGTCCGCGGCGTCGCCAAGCACGCCCATGTGTACAAGGGCAACTATAACGTCGGCGCCCTCGGCGTCCAGCTTTTCCACCTGCGCCTTCGCGGTCTCTATCTCGTCCCTGAACTCTATGCCCTCAAGGTTTTCGGGTTTGGTGGAGGTTTCGGTGGCGCGGGTGGTGAGGGCGAAAATCCCGACCTTTACGCCGTTTTTCTCAATAACGACGTTTTCGCCGTTGTTGTCCCCGTCGCCGCAGAGCAAACCGCCGTTCAGGTACGTGTTGGCTGATATCATTGGGAAATCGGCCAGCTGGAGGAACTGACGCAGCTGTTCCTGCCCGTAGTCAAACTCGTGGTTGCCCAGGGCCATCACGTCATATCCGGCGGCGTTCATTATCTTGATTATATCCACTCCCTTAGACTGAGAGGCCAGGGCAACGCCTTGAGTGGCGTCGCCGCCGTCGGCGAGGATGGCGTTTTCCATCTTTTTGAGGGCGGCCACACGGTCGCTGCCGATAACGGAGCTCGTATCCGCAAGGCTGCCGTGCATATCGTTGGTGTGGAGGATGACGACGGATTTGCCGTCCCCGTCAAGGTCGTAGGCAACGCTGTCCTCCACCGGCTCCAGCTCGGCCGTCCATGCGAAAACCCTTGCGGTTACGGCGCCAGCGGGGTCATAGAGGTTTACATAAACCTCCGTCTCGTCGGGGGACAATCCCTCTCCGACGCGCTTTACGCTCACAAGATTGCCGGCCTCGTCGTAATAAGCCGCCATACGCAGGGCCACGGTCTTTTCGGCCTCCCCCTCCGCGCCATAGGCCGGCATCGACGCCGGAACAGCCGCGACAAGGGCGGCGGCCGCAAAGGCGGCAAAACGCTTGGTAAGTCTGTACATTTTTATCTCTCCCATACAAAAATATTATTTGACCGTTGAAAAATTTAAAATTTATATTCCTTTATATATATCTGATTTCCGCTGTCGTCCGTTCAAATGTTATTTTACCATAAATACGCGGCTTTGTCAAGCAAATTCGCCCTCCTCCGCGGGGAGGACAAACGAAATCATTTTTGCCTTTTATTTTTCAAACACATTGCCGAGGGGCTTCAACCCCGAAAGGCCGTCCCACACAAAGGCCCGAACGACCGCGCCCTCACCGGCCCGAAGCCGCACGCTTTCGACCAGAGTCCCTTTGGGGAAGGCGCGCCTTACGGCGGCCATATCGACCAAGGCGCCGTCCTCATAAGCGGCCACTATGAGGGTGTCCTCTCCGGCGGAGTCGTCATTTTTTGTAAAAGTCACCTTGATTAAGAGCCCGCCGCCGTCGGGAGCGGCGTCTATTTCGGTGACGCTGTACGCGGCCTCCCCGGTTCGGGCCGTCACGCTGACGGCGCAGCTCGCGCTGTAGCCCTCCCCGGCCGAAACGGTTATGACCGCCGTCCCCGCCGAAACCGCCGTCACCGTGCCGCCGTTCACGGAGGCCACGCCCACGTCGGAGGAGGTCCATACAAGCGGCGCGCCCTTAATTTTGTCGGAAGCGATAACGGCCTCCAAGTCCGCGTTATTTCCGATTTCAAGGTCAAGCGCGGTTTTGTTCAGGCTTATGGCCGCGGCCGCGCCGTCGAGGGCGGAGTTTCCCTTGCCCTTGCCGACCCTTTCCCACTCGTCCGCGCCGCCGTCGTACTTAACCTCGGCGCCGTCCATGCCGAAAAGGGCGTTCGCGCCGACGGACGTCACTCCGGCGCCGATATATACGGACTTTATCTCGTCCGCGCGGTTGTACCACGGGGCGCAGGCTTCCTTATATGACGGCACGGCGCCGCCGCCCTCAAAGATAAGCTCGCCGCCGGCAAGTCTCCAGCTCAAATCATCGCTCAGCGTACCGGCGGTGGGGTTCATGGACTTGGGGAATTTTGCGCCGCTCCAGGAGTATCCGGCGTTCCGAAAGTAGTCGCCGTCTTTCATATAGGTGGAATAATCGCCGTACCTTGTGTCCGTAGCGTCAACATGGTACCAGCCGTTTCCAAGATTGACCATGTTCCACCGGTGGGCAAGGACGCCGTACCTGCCGGTACACTTGCCTTCCACGTAGGAATACTCAATGCCCAGCCGCCGCATACACAGGCCGAAGACCTCGGCGTAGCCGGCGCATGACGCCCCGCCCATGAACAGTGCTCCGTAGGCGCCGGTATCACGGACGTCGCCGACGGTGTAGTGAACATTTTTGCATATCCAGTCATAGACCTTCCTGACGGAGTCCTCATTGGGCCCGCTCGCGCCTGTCTCCTCAAGTATCTGATCGACGTAATCGGATATGAGCGCGGCGTCAAGCTCGGGCCTTGCGCCCATGATATCCCTCGAATATTCGTTGTATCCGGGCAGCTCGAACAGATTTTCACAGAAAGGAGTGTTTTTGAAAACAGATATATTGAAATTGTCGAGATAGGTATATATGTCGTTAAGCTCCTCCCTGCCGAAGTTCACCAGGCTCAGGGATTTACAGCCCCGAAACGCCTCTTTCCCCAGAGTTTTGACGGTGCTTGGAATGTATATGTTGTTGAGGAGTATACAGTTTTCAAACGCCCCGTCGCCGATATACTCCAAGCCCTCGGGCAGCTCGGCGTAAACGATAAATCCGGCCCGGGTCAAACCGCCGCGGCCTATGCCCTTGACCGGCAGCCCCTGATACGCGGCGGGCACGACGGCCTTCCGCGCCTCAAAGGGATTTGTCAAGCCGACGACCTCGTAATATTCGCCGTCTACAAGGTTGTATTCCAGCTCGGCGACTTCGACCTCCGTTTCGCTTTTGCCCAGATACTCGACCCTAAAGCCGCAGGACAAGGCGTAAATATCCGCAAAGCTGTTTTCATAGACCGCCATTACCGCGTCCTTCGGCACTCCGTTAAAGGCGGTGGAGGCTATCTCGGTTATATTCTGGCCGAGGGCAATCCGCTTAAGGCTTTTGCAGTCCTCAAACGCGCTTTCGCCGACAGCGGTTACGGCGTCGGGGAGCTCTATTTCGCTCAGAGCCTCACAGCCGATAAACGCCTTGGCTTCTATATTCGTTATGCTTTGCGGTATGTCTATGTGCGTCAGGCTCCTGCAATAAGCGAAAAAGCCCTCGTTCAGGCGCGTGACGCCCTCGGGAAGGTTCACGCTTTCAAGCGCGTGACAGCCCCAGAAAATGTTTTTGGACATTCCCTGCAGCGTTCCGGGCAGCTTAACCTCCCGCAGCGACTCGCAGCCCCGGAACATCTCGCTGTTAAGGACGGTAAGCCCGTCGGAGAAAACCGCGCTTTCAAGGGCGGCGCAATTATAGAACGCCTGCTGGCCCATAACCGTGAGCCCTTTGGGGAGAACCACGTTTTTCAGCTTTTCGCAGCCCGAAAAGGCTTTTTCACCGATATCGCTGAGCCCGTCGGGGAAATCCGCCTCCTCAAGAGAGGAGCAGTCCAAAAAGGCGCTCGCGCATATGCGGGTCAGCGTGGGCGGAAATTCAACTTTGCTCAGGGCGGAGCAGTAGCGAAAAGCGTAAAAGCTTATATCCTCAAGGCCGGAGGGCAGCTCCAGCGTCTTAAGGCGGCTGAAGCTTTCAAAGTCGCTCGAGCCTATATACGTTATGCCGCCGCTTATGGACAGGGCTTCGGCCACGGCGGAAAAGCCGCTCCACGGCGACGGTTTGTTCATATAATCCGGCAGACGTCCGCTGCCCGTGACCGTAAGGCTCCGATTAAGGAAGTCGTACACCCACTCCGCGTCGCAGCCGCCGTCCTCTATAACGCCGCCCGCGGACATTTCGCTCCCCCGCGGCGCGAAGAAATATCCGTTTTCTTTGGCGAACTTTTCGGTATAGCCGCCGGGGTCGGCAATAAGCAGCACCGTTTTCGGCAGCGCATTTTGGCCGATGCTTTCCACGGAATTCGGCACATCGACGGCCACAATGTCATAGCTGTACTTCATAAGCTGGCCGCTTATCGACTTTACGGGCAGGCCGTCGATCTCCTCCGGAATGACCATAACGGGATCGCCGCCGTGATAGTCGGTGACGGAAATATGGTCGTCAAATATATTGTAGCTGATGCCGCTTTCGGTTACGCCGACACCGTTAAACGCGGCCGAGCCGGGCAGCGGCCGCGCCGCGAAGGCCGCGCAAAAGACGAAAAACGACGACAGCATTGATAATATCCTGTTTTTCATTCGAAGCACATCTCCAATTTTTAAATCTGAAAACCCGTTATTTATATCATAACTATAGCACAAATATTCCCGCAAGTCAATAAGGTACCTCAATTTATACCGCCGCTTGTCCGCGGGAGGACCGGCGCTTTTTCGCCCCCTTGCGCCCCTGACGGGGCGCCGGGGAGAAAACGGGCGGGGAGGACGGGGCGGTTTTTGCATAAAAAACGCTGTAAAAGCCGATATCTACGGGACTTTCCACGCTCTCGCCCCCGCCGGAGCAAAAATTTTTTAAAAAAACTCAAAAAATTTTTAAAAAAGACTGGAAATTTTTGTACGGACAGTATATAATAGATGTGAACTACAACATAAGGAGGAAACCCCAATGAGCAAAAAGTATGTTTATTTGTTTACCGAGGGCAACGCCACCATGCGCGAGCTCCTCGGCGGCAAGGGCGCGAACCTTGCCGAAATGACCAACATCGGTCTTCCGGTGCCTCAGGGCTTTACCATCTCTACCGAGGCTTGCACTCAGTATTATGAGGACGGCCGCCAGATTAACGACGAGATAATGGGCCAGGTCAACGAGTACGTTAAAAAGATGGAGGAAATCAACGGCAAGAAGTTCGGCGATTTGAAGAACCCTCTGCTGGTTTCCGTGCGCTCCGGTGCCCGCGCCTCCATGCCCGGCATGATGGACACCATCCTCAACCTTGGTCTCAACGACGACGTTGTGGCGGCCATGATAGCCGGCAACCCCGACCCCAAGTTCGAGCGTTTTGTCTATGACTCTTACCGCCGCTTCATCCAGATGTTCTCCGACGTCGTAATGGAAGTCGGCAAGAAGTATTTCGAGCAGCTCATCGACCAGATGAAGGAGCGCAAGGGCGTCAAGTTCGACGTTGAGCTCACGGCCGCCGACCTTAAGGAGCTGGCCGCCGAGTTCAAGGCCGAGTATAAAAAGCAGCTGGGTCAGGACTTCCCCTCCGACCCCCAGGTTCAGCTTTACGAGGCCATCCGCGCGGTATTCCGTTCCTGGGACAACCCCCGCGCCAACGTATACCGCCGCGACAACGATATTCCCTACAGCTGGGGCACCGCCGTCAATGTAATGCCCATGGTATTCGGCAACCTCAACGATAACTCCGGCACCGGCGTCGCCTTTACCCGCGATCCCGCCACAGGCGAAAAGAAGCTGATGGGCGAGTTCCTTATCAACGCTCAGGGCGAGGACGTTGTGGCCGGCGTTCGTACCCCCATGCCCATCTCCGAGATGGAAAAGCTGTTCCCCGAGGCTTACGCTCAGTTTATAAAGGTTTGCGATACCCTTGAGGACCACTACCGCGATATGCAGGATATGGAGTTCACCGTTGAGAACGGCAAGCTCTATATGCTTCAGTGCCGCAACGGTAAGCGCACCGCTCAGGCCGCTCTTAAAATAGCCTGCGATTTGGTTGACGAGGGCATGATAGACGAGAAGAAGGCCGTCGCCATGATAGACCCCCGCAACCTTGACACACTTTTACATCCCCAGTTCGACGCCGCCGCCCTTAAGAAGGCTCAGGCCGTCGGCAAGGGTCTGGGCGCTTCTCCCGGCGCGGCCTGCGGCAAGATAGTATTCACCGCCGAGGACGCCAAGGAATGGGCCGCCCGCGGTGAAAAGGTCGTTCTGGTCCGTCTCGAGACCTCTCCCGAGGACATCGAGGGTATGAAAGCCTCTCAGGGCATACTTACCGTCCGCGGCGGTATGACCTCTCACGCCGCCGTTGTCGCCAGAGGCATGGGCGAGTGCTGTGTTTCCGGCTGCGGCGACATCAATATGGACGAAGAAAACAAGAAATTTACCCTGGCCGGCAAGACCTATCACGAGGGAGACTCCATCTCCATCGACGGCAGCACCGGCAATATCTACGACGGCATAATTCCCACCGTTGACGCCACCATCGCCGGCGAGTTCGGCCGCATCATGGCTTGGGCCGACAAATTCAGACAGCTCAAGGTACGCACCAACGCCGACACCCCCGCCGACGCCAAGAAGGCCCGCGAGCTGGGCGCCGAGGGCATCGGCCTCTGCCGCACCGAGCATATGTTCTTCGAGGGCGACAGAATAGAAGCCTTCCGCGAGATGATCTGCTCCGACACCGTTGAGGAGCGCGAGGCCGCTCTTGCCAAGATACTGCCCGTTCAGCAGGGCGACTTTGAGAAGCTGTACGAGGCTCTCGAAGGCAACCCCGTGACCATACGCTTCCTTGACCCCCCGCTGCACGAGTTCGTGCCCACCGACGAGGCCGACATCGAAAAGCTGGCCAAGGCTCAGGGCAAGACGGTCGAGGACATCAAGGCCATCATCGCCTCTCTCCACGAGTTCAACCCCATGATGGGTCACCGCGGCTGCCGTCTGGCCGTAACCTATCCCGAGATAGCCAAAATGCAGACCAGCGCCGTTATTCGCGCCGCCATCAACGTTCAGAAGGCTCATCCCGACTGGACCGTTAAGCCCGAGATAATGATACCCCTCGTATGCGATATCAACGAGCTCAAGTACGTTAAGAAGGTAGTCGTTGAGACCGCCGACGCCGAGATAGCGCAGGGCGGCATCGACCTTAAGTATGAGGTCGGCACCATGATCGAAATTCCCCGTGCGGCCCTCACCGCCGACGAGATAGCTACCGAGGCCGACTTCTTCTGCTTCGGCACCAACGATCTGACCCAGATGACCTTCGGCTTCTCCCGTGACGACGCCGGCAAGTTCCTCAACGCTTACTACGACGCCAAGATTTTCGAGAACGATCCCTTCGCCAAGCTGGATCAGACCGGCGTGGGCAAGCTTATGGAAATGGCCATCAAGCTGGGCCGGCCCGTCAATCCCAACCTTCACGTCGGCATCTGCGGCGAGCACGGCGGCGACCCCACTTCCGTTGAGTTCTGCCACCGCATCGGCCTCAACTACGTGTCCTGCTCTCCCTTCCGCGTGCCTATCGCCCGCCTTGCCGCGGCGCAGGCTGCCATCAAGGATATGCAGTAAAAATTTCCGAAACAACGCAACAGCCCGGCCATACGGTCGGGCTGTTTTTTACAATTGCGAGGTTTTTTGTCCGTCATGAGGGACGGCGGTCATGGGGTCCCCCGCAAAGCCGACAGGCTTTGTGGGGAAAAGGAGGAGCAGCCGAGCGAGCCAAACGGTGACTTTTTTGTGGAGCATAAAAAGTCGCCGCAAGCTAAGCGAGGCTTGCGACGACGCGGCAGCCCGCCCTACACTACATTGTTACGTTAGTGCTCCGTAGGGCGGCTTGCCCTCAAGCCGCCGACTCCTATAGATGGACAAACAAGCCGCCGAGGGCGGTACCGCTCCACACAAACAACGAAGTTGTTTGTGTGGAAAAGGAGGAACAGCGGCGCGAGCCATTGTTCCGATTTTGAAAAAATCGGAACAAGCGATGCAACGCTTGTTCCGACGCCGTTCTGCACAATTTTTTTGGACAGCCCCCATGTTTCCAGATTACATAGTGAGTTTCTTACAACTTACGCTTTTTACAAGGGAAAAAATTTTTTTAAAAAGCACTTGACAAAACCGTGTGCGCATAGTATAATAAGTAAGTCGGCAGCGATGCCGGTCTGAATATTCCTCAATAGCTCAGTCGGTAGAGCATGCGGCTGTTAACCGCAGGGTCGTTGGTTCGAGTCCAACTTGAGGAGCCATTCGGCCCGATGGTCAAGAGGTTAAGACACCGCCCTTTCACGGCGGTATCGGGGGTTCAATTCCCCCTCGGGTCACCACGGCCGATGAGGCCCGCGGGCCATTAGCTCAGTTGGTTAGAGCATCCGGCTCATAACCGGACGGTCCAAGGTTCGAGTCCTTGATGGCCCACCACGGCGCCGGAGCAAAGACAGCTTTGCTCCGGCGCTTTTCCGTTAAAACCGCGTGCGCGGCTTTAACGGACTTTTTATTTTTGCGTCGGTTTTGCGGCGATTTTTTTCGTAAAAACCTATTGAATAACTTCCGTTTTTGTGATATAATATTATTATCTATAATTGTATTCGGCGGAAAGGGCGGTGACATAATGACGGCCAAAGAATGGGTGTTCCCGAAAAACGAGGCGGACGGCGAGACTGTCCGCCGGCTTTGCGGCGCCTTTGGACTGCCGGAGGCTGTGGCAAGGGTCATGGTGAACAGGGGCCTCGGCCGCGTAGAGGACGCGCGGCGCTTTTTGACAAAGGACACCGGCTGTCTCCACGACCCCCTCGCCATGGCGGACATGGACAAGGCCGCCGCCCGAATTCGCGCCGCCATCGAAAACGGCGAAAAAATCACCGTCTACGGGGATTACGACGTGGACGGCATAACCGCCACCGCCCTTATGGTGCGATATCTCCGCGGCCGCGGCGCCGTCGCCGACGCCTATATCCCCGACCGTCAGACCGAGGGCTACGGCATCAACCGCGGCGCCTTGGACAAAATAGCCGCCGGCGGCACAAAGCTGGTGGTGACCGTGGACACGGGCATAACCGCCGTTGACGAGGCGGAGTACGCCGGAGAGCTGGGCCTCGATATGATAATCACCGACCACCACGAGTGCAAGGAAACCCTCCCGTCCGCCGCCGCGGTGGTAAATCCCAAGCGTCCGGACTGCCCCTATCCCTTTAAAGAGCTGGCGGGCGTGGGCGTGGCCTTTAAGCTGGTCTGCGCGCTGGACGGCGGCTACGGGGCCGTGCTTGAAAGCTACGGCGATATCGTGGCTTTGGGCACCATCGCCGACGTGGTTTCGCTCACCGACGAAAACCGCGCCATCGTGGATTACGGCATAAAAAAGATGAACACCGCTCCCAACCCCGGGCTTGGCGCGGTGATGAATATAGTAAGCGTCTCCAAGTGGAACAGCAGCGCCGTGGTCAGCTACTCCGTGGCGCCGAGGCTAAACGCCGCCGGCAGGATGAGCAGCGCCATGACCGGAGTGGAGCTGCTGCTTACGGAGGACGCCGGAAAAGCCGGAGAGCTGGCCCTGTTCCTTGACGAGGAAAACCGCCGCCGTCAGCAGGAGGAAAGCGTTATCTTCGCCGAGGCCGCGGAAATGATAAACCGGCAGGACTGCTTCGGCAAAAAGGTCATCGTTCTGGCAAAGCGCGGCTGGCACCACGGAATTATCGGGGTGGTGGCCTCGCGCATATGCGACAAATTCAACAAAACCTGCATCCTCATTTCGGTAGAGGACGGGCGCTGCAAGAGCAGCGGCCGAAGCGTGGAGGGCTTCAACCTTTTCGAGGCCCTGAGCCGCTGCGGAGACATACTGGAAAAATTCGGCGGCCACGCCTACGCCGCGGGCTTCAGCATAGCCGAGGAGAATATACCCGAGCTGGACCGGCGGCTCAACGAGTACGCCGACGAGATATTCGAGCGGGAGCCCGCCCCCCGGCTGTACATAGACGCCGAAATCGACATAAGCGACCTCAATCTGGACACCGTGCGCAAAACCGAGGTGCTGTGCCCATACGGGGCCGGCAACAAGACGCCGGTTTTCGCCCTGTCGGAAATGAGGATATCCGACCTGCGGCTGCTGTCCGGCGGCCGTCACTGCCGCCTGCTGTGCGAAAAGGAGGGACTCAGGGTCGAGGCCATAGCCTTCGGCATGGGCGGGATAGCGAACGAGTACGGCATAGGCGATATCGTTGATTTGGCGGGAGAAATGAACATAAACTATTATAACGGCACCGAAAGGGTGCAGCTTGTGCTGGCGGACCTGAGGTTGAGCCGCCGCCGTCCCGGGGACATACTCCCCTCAAGGGACGACTTCGCCGACATTTACCGCTATATAAAGCGGCGGCAGGGGCCCATCCGCGCCGAGGCCGCCGTGCTGGCCAACGACGTTTCTCTGGCGATGCGCCGCCGCATAAAGCGTGAAAAGCTCATGGGCGCCCTCAGCGTCTTTGACGACGTGGGCATAATAAGACTGGGCGTCCTGGGGGATATGGTGAAGGTGGAGCTGCTGCCCGCGGAGGCGGGACAAAAGGTGAACCTTGATTCCAGCCCCGAATACATAAGAATAAAGAAAAGCCTAAATCTATAGTTCAACGGGAGTTGATGACTTGTGAAATACGAGGACCCGAGCTTCGATAAATTAATAAATACAATGAACGCCCACGGCAAGTGCTCCCCGGAGACGGAGGACAACGTGCGGCGGGCCTACGAGCTCTGCCGCGACGCCCATTCGGAGCAGGTGCGCCTTTCGGGTGAGCCCTACTACATCCACCCCATGGCCGTGGCTCAGATACTGGCGGAAATGGGCATGGACGGGGAAACCGTCATAGCCGGTCTGCTCCACGACGTTATCGAGGACACCGAGTACGGATACGACGAAATAAAGGATATGTTCGGAGACGACGTGGCCCTGCTGGTGGACGGAGTCACAAAGCTCAAAAAAATAAAGTACGTTTCGCGTGAGGACCAGCAGGTGGAAAACCTGCGCAAGATGTTTTTCGCCATGGCCAAGGACATCCGCGTAATACTCATAAAGCTGGCCGACCGGCTGCACAATATGCGCACGCTGAAATATATGCCTCCGGAAAAACAGCGCATCATCGCCAAGGAGACCTTGGACGTGTTCGCGCCGCTGGCTCACCGGCTGGGTATTTCTCAGATAAAGTGCGAGCTGGAGGACCTGTCCCTCAGATACCTTGACAGCGTGGCCTTTTACGAGATAGCCCAGGGCCTTGACCAGAAGAAGGCCGAGCGCGACGCCTACGTTCAGCTCATAAGGGACACCATCGAGACCAAAATGCAGGCCATGGGCATAAAAAGCCAAATCAGCGGCCGCGCCAAGCATATTTACAGCATATTCCGCAAAATGTACAGTCAGGGCAAGAGCCTTGACGAGATATACGACCTCTTCGCGGTGCGCATTATCGTGGACAACGTCAGCGAGTGCTACGCCGCCCTCGGCATGGTTCACGAGCAGTACAAGCCCATACCCGGCCGCTTCAAGGACTATATCGCCATGCCCAAGCCCAATATGTATCAGTCGCTCCACACCACGGTCATCGGTCCAGACGGCCGTCCCTTCGAGATACAGATACGCACCTGGGAGATGCACCGGGTGGCGGAGCAGGGCATTGCCGCCCACTGGAAGTACAAGGAGGGCGCCACGCCCGGAGACGAGAAAAAGCTGGCCTGGGTGGATAAGCTGGTGGAGATACAGAGCGAGGCCGACAATGACGAGGACTTCATGCGCACCCTGAAAATAGATATGTTTGCGGACGAGGTTTTCGTTTTCACTCCCAAGGGCAACGTCATCAGTCTGCCCATGGGCGCCACGCCCATAGATTTCGCCTTTTACATTCACACCGCCGTGGGCTACCGCATGACCGGCGCCAAGGCCAACACCCGCATCGTGCCTTTGGACTACAAGCTGCAAAACGGCGACATAGTGGAAATACTCACCTCCTCCACGGTCAAGGGCCCCAGCCGCGATTGGCTTAAAATAGTAAAGACAAGTCAGGCCCGCAGCAAGATAAACGCCTGGTTTAAAAAGGAGAACCGTGATATAAACATCGAGCGGGGAAAGGAGGCCGTAGACCGCGAGCTGAAACGGCTGAACTATTTCAATCTCAACCTCCTCCGGCCCGAATTTATGGAGCCCATGCTCCGCCGCTACGGTTTCAAAACCGAGGACGAAATGTACGCGGCCGTGGGTTACGGCGGCATAACGGCCGCCAAGATAGTCACCCGTCTGCGCGACCTTTACACCCAGCTTTCCAAGGACGAGCCGGCCGCGGAGCAGACGGTCCACGCTCCCAAGCCCAAGCGCCGCGGCAGCAGCGGCATCGAGGTGGAGGGCATAGACAACTGCCTTGTGCGCCTGTCCAAGTGCTGCAGTCCGGTGGCCGGCGACGACATAGTGGGCTTTATCACCCGAGGCCGCGGCGTCAGCGTACACCGCCGGGACTGCGCCAACATCCGCCCCGAAAACCTCACCGAGGAAATGCGGAGCCGCATGATAAAATGCACCTGGGCCGAGACCGACGGCCATTATAACTGTGAGCTCCAGCTTGAGGGCCCCAACCGCGACGGTATGCTGGGCGACGTGACTGCCGTCATCAGCGACGTGAAGCTGCCCCTCATCGCCGTAAACGCCCGCGCCACCAAGGACAAAATGGGCATAATAAACATCACCGTAGAGGTCAGCGACCGCGGCCAGATAGATATGCTGGTAAAGCGGCTTTACCGTATTCCAGGCATTTTCGAAGTACACCGCACGAATAATTAGGAGGTTTTTATGAAACCAACCATCGCCATAGTCGGCCGCCCAAATGTGGGCAAGTCCACCCTGTTCAACCAGATGGTGGGCAGCCGCATCTCCATAGTGGAGGACACCCCCGGCGTTACCCGCGACCGTATCTACGCTCAGGGCGAGTGGCTCGGCCGTACCTTCACCCTCATAGATACCGGCGGCATCGAGCCATACTCCAAGGACGTCATACTCGAGCAGATGCGGCTTCAGGCGGAGATAGCCATCGAGACCGCCGACGTCATAATCTTCATGGTCAACGTCCGTGACGGTCTTACCGCCGCAGACAGCGACGTGGCCGCCATGCTGCAAAAAAGCGGCAAGCCCATAGTCCTCGTCTGCAACAAGGTGGACACCCCCGGCGAGCCTCCCATGGAGCTTTACGAGTTCTACAATCTGGGGCTGGGGGACCCGATGCCCGTGTCCTCGGTACACAAGATGGGCTTCGGCGACGTGCTGGACGAGTGTGTGAAGCACTTCCCTCCCGAGACAGAGGAGGAGGAAAGCGACAGCATAAGGGTCGCCGTCGTAGGCAAGCCCAACGCCGGAAAGAGCAGCCTTATCAACCGAATACTCGGCGAAAACCGGGTCATCGTCTCGGACGTGGCCGGCACCACCCGCGACGCCATCGACTCCGAATACGAGCGCGACGGCCAAAAATACACCTTAATCGACACCGCCGGCATCCGCCGCCGCTCCAAGGTGGAGGACGCGGTGGAGCGTTACAGCGTTATCCGCAGCTACGGCGCCATCGAACGCTGCGACGTGTGCCTTGTGCTCATCGACGCGGTGACCGGCATAACCGAGCAGGACACCAAAATCGCCGGCTACGCTCACGACGAGGGCCGGGCCTCGATAATCGTGGTAAACAAGTGGGACGCCGTCGAAAAGGACGACAGGACCATGAACGCTTTCCTTAAGGACATCAGGGACAAGCTGGGCTTCATGTCATACGCTCCGGTGTTGTTCATCTCCGCCCTCACCGGTCAAAGGGTGAACAAAATTTTCGACAGTATCGCCCTTGTGTCCGGCCAGCACTCCATGCGGGTACAGACCGGCGTTCTCAACGACGTGCTGGCCGACGCGGTGCTGA
This sequence comes from uncultured Clostridia bacterium, assembly GCA_947589005.1. Lineage (GTDB taxonomy): Bacteria > Bacillota > Clostridia > UMGS1883 > UMGS1883 > JAFLUQ01. The sequence continues at coordinate 45,789 of CANPZO010000012.1, forward strand.
GGGTGCAGCCGCCCTCCGACAAGGGCAAGCGGCTTAAGCTATACTATATGACTCAGGCGTCGGTGAAGCCCCCCACCTTTATCGTTTTTGTCAACGACAAGGAGCTGGCTCACTTCAGCTATATGCGATATATTGAAAATCAGCTCAGGGAGAGCTTCGGCCTTACCGCGACGCCGGTGAGATTAATTGTGAGAGAGAGGAAGAAGGAAAATGAATAATGTCATAACTACCGGCGATATGCTTTTAATGCTGCTGATGGGCTATCTCATCGGCTCGCTGAACTTCGCCATAATCTACTCAAAGCTGTTCAAAAAGGACGACATCCGCAAACACGGCAGCGGCAACGCCGGGGCCACAAATGTGCTGCGCACTTACGGCAAAGCGGCGGCGGCCCTTGTGTTTGTCCTCGATATACTCAAGGGCGCGGCGGCGGTGCTCATAGCCAACCTGCTCTATCCCAACTCCCGCGACATCTGCGCCTGCTTCGCGGCGGCAGGGGCCGTTCTGGGCCACAACTTCCCCTGCTATTACGGCTTCTCCGGCGGCAAGGGCGTGGCCACCGGCTTTGCGGTGCTGCTGTTGCTGGACTGGCGGGTGGCGCTCATAGCTCTGGGGGTGTTCCTGATAACGGCGCTCGTCACCCGCTATGTGTCCATCGGCTCGACGGCGGCCGCTATCGCCGCGCCGGTAGCGGCGATAGTATTCCATTTTGTAAACAACAGCGTCAGCGCGGCCGTCTGCGTTCTCTCCGTCTGCCTGGGCATTTTGTGCATACTTCGGCACAAGGAGAATTTTGTCCGCCTCCGTCAGGGACGGGAAAACAGAATAGGCGGCCGGTCCGATAAGAAATAACGGTCATTCGAGAAAAACAGCAGGAGGGAAACCAATGAACATATCCGTTATCGGCAGCGGCGGCTGGGGCACGGCCCTAACCCTGCTCCTGTGCAGGAGCGGTCACAGGGTCTGCCTTTGGAGCTATCTGCCCGAGGAAAGCGAAAGACTGAAAAACGACCGCGAAAACAAGGAATTCCTGCCCGGTGTCCCGTTCGGGGACGCTGACATACGCTTCACCTGCGATATCGACGAGGCCGCGGAGTTCGGCGATATACTCGTCAGCGCCGTGCCCAGCATGGCGGTGGCCTCCACCGCGGAAAAGCTGGCAAAAAAGGCCGACGGCAAGATAATAGTAAACGTTTCAAAGGGCATAGACGAAAAATCTCTCCGGCGGCTGTCGGAGATAATTTCCGAAAAGCTGCCCCGCTCCACCGTGGCCGTCCTCAGCGGGCCAAGCCACGCCGAGGAGGTGGCCAGAGGCATACCCACCACCAACGTGGCCGCCTGCGCCGACCCCGAAACGGCCGCCAAGGTTCAGCAGATATTCAACTGCGAGACCTTCCGCGTCTATACCAACCCCGACGTCTGCGGCGTGGAGCTTGGAGGCGCCATGAAAAACGTCATCGCTCTCTGCGCCGGAATTGCCGACGGCTGCGGCTTCGGCGACAACACAAAGGCCGCCCTCATGACCCGCGGCCTGCACGAGATAAGCCGTCTCGGTGTGGCGATGGGGGCCAGAGAAAAGACCTTCGCCGGACTGAGCGGCGTGGGCGATTTGATAGTCACCTGCACAAGTATGCACAGCCGCAACCGTCGGGCGGGCATACTGCTCGGCCGGGGCAAGACCCTTGACGAGGCCCTCAGCGAGGTGCACATGACCGTGGAAGGCGTTTGGGCCACCAGAGCCGGCTACGAGCTGGGGAAAAAATACAATGTCGAGCTGCCTATCATAAATCAGGCTTACGCGGTGCTGTTCGAGGGGAAAAGCCCCCTCGCCGCCGTAAAAGAGCTTATGACCAGGAGCGCGAAAAGCGAGGATCAGCTGCTGTGAAAATAGCCGTCATAGGCGGCGGGGCCTCGGGCCTGACCGCCGCAATTTACGCGAAGAGGACAAATCCCGGCGCGCGGGTCACGGTTTTCGAGGGCAACAGGCGGGTCGGCAAAAAGCTGCTGTCCACTGGCAACGGCCGCTGCAATTTGAGCAACGCGGACATTTCCGCCGCCAGATATATCTCGAGGGACCCCGCCCGGCTGAGGGCGTCGCTGGAGGGCAGGGGCTTTGATTTCGCGCGGGAGATGTTCCGGGGCCTGGGAGTGCCGCTGACGCTGGAGGACGGACGGGCCTACCCCCGCAGCATGAGGGCGGCCTCGGTATTGGACGCCCTGCGCTTTGAGTGCGAACGCCTCAAGGTCGAAACGGTGCTCGAGGCAAAAATAAACGAAACGGTACATTCGTCCAAGGTTTTCCGCGTGGGCGCGGGAACCTTTGACCGCGTCTGCCTGGCCTGCGGCGGCAAGGCCGCGCCGGGTCAGGGCACCGACGGCAGCGGCTTCGACATGGCGCGGAGCCTGGGGCACAGGGTCTACGAGCCCTATCCCGCTCTTGTGCAGCTTCGGACGGAGGGCGGCGAAAGGGACCTCAAGGGCATACGCGTCCGTGCCGGCGCCAGGGCCGTTGTCCGTGGGGAGGCCGTCCGCGAGGAGACCGGCGAGGTGCAGTTCACGGACTACGGGCTGTCGGGCATACCCATAATGCAGCTTTCCTCCGTGTTCAACGGGGAAATGGAGGTGCTTCTCGACCTGTTCCCCGGAGAGGACTTCGGCGCGGTGGTGGAAGCCCTGCTTTCAATGTCCGAAAGCGTCGGCGACTTAGCCCTGCCGGACTTTATGGGGGGCTATTTTCCGAAGGGCATCACCCGCAGGGTCTGCCGCGGCTGCGCCCTGGATACGGAAACGCCGGTGAACCGGCTCACCGTCCGGGACATAAAGCGTTTTGTTCAGACGGCCAAGGCCCTTCGCTTCAACGTCGCCGGCACCAATTCGTGGCCGGACGCGCAGACCACGAGGGGCGGCGTCGCCCTGAGCGAGGTGGATCCGCTCACCATGGAGTCGAAAATAGTGCGCGGCCTTTACTTTGCCGGCGAAATTCTGGACGTGTGCGGCGACTGCGGGGGCTACAACCTCCACTGGGCCTGGGTCAGCGGTTCGAGAGCGGGCGAAGCGATGGCCGCCCCGGAGTAAAGCTTATGATAAAACTGTCCAATGTTCGTTTACCCATAAATTATAATGAGGATATTCTTCGGGCCGAGGCGGCCCGCAAGCTCCACACCAAGGAGAGCATCATCTCCCGGGCGGAGCTTTTTCGTCTTTCTCTGGACGCCAGGGACAAGGGCGACATACACTATCTGGCCGCGCTGCTGGTAAGCATCGAAAACGAAAATTCCTTTCTCAATCACAAGGACGCGGAAAAATACGTTCCCTATGTCTATCCCCAGCCGGCGGTGAGCCGCCTCCTTCGGCGGCCCGTGGTCGCGGGCGGCGGTCCGGCGGGGCTGTTCGCCGCGCTGATACTGGCCTATGCCGGAGCGAGGCCCATACTCGTCGAGCGGGGCCGCGACGCGGACAGCCGCGCAAAGGACGTGGCGGCCTTTCAGCGGGGCGGCGCCCTTGACCCCGAGAGCAACGTCCAGTTCGGCGAGGGCGGGGCGGGGACCTTTTCCGACGGAAAGCTCACCACCGGCACCCGCGACCCACGACTGCGCAAGGTCATCGCTGAATTTATCGACGCGGGGGCGCCGGAGGAGATAGCCTACCTCGCCAAACCGCACATAGGCACCGACAGGCTGATAGAGGTGGTAAAAAACCTCCGCCGCAAGATTATCGCCCTCGGCGGCACTGTACGCTTTAGCTGTAAGATGACTGATTTGTACATCGAAAACGGCCGTCTTCGGGGCGTGATGACAACACTCGGCCCCATAGACACGGACAACCTTATACTCGCCACGGGCCACAGCGCCAGGGACGTGTTCGCCCTCTGCGCCGAAAAGGGGCTGATGATGGAACGGAAGCCCTTTTCCGTGGGCGTCCGCATCGAGCACCCGCAGGCCCATATCCAAAAAATGCAGTACGGCTCGGCCGGGGGGCTGCCTCCGGCGGACTACAAGGCGGCGGTACACCTGAAGGACGGCCGCGGGGTCTACACCTTTTGTATGTGTCCCGGAGGCGAGGTAATAGCCTCCGCCAGCGAAGAAAACACCGTGGTCACCAACGGCATGAGCCTCCACGCCCGTTCGGGCAAAAACGCCAACAGCGCCCTGCTGGTGTCGGTAAATCCGGAGGACTTTGACAGCGACGACCTTTTCGCGGGAGTCAAGCTCCAGCAAAAGCTTGAGCGCCGGGCCTTTTACATGGGCGGCGGCGACTACAGGGCGCCGGTGACGCTGACGGCGGACTTCCTCAAGGGACAGAAAACCGTCTCTCTCGGCTCGGTGGAGCCCACCTATCCCATCGGGGTGACGCCCGCGGATTTGCGAAAGCTGTTCCCGAAATTTATCGGGGACGCCCTTGCCGAGGGCATAAGCCTTATCGACCGGCGGCTTCGGGGCTTTGCCCTGCCCGACGCGCCGCTGACGGGGGTGGAGAGCCGCTCCTCCTCTCCTCTGCGCATACTTCGGGGGGCGGATCTCCAAGCCTCGGTAAGGGGAATTTATCCCTGCGGCGAGGGCGCGGGCTACGCCGGAGGGATAATGTCCGCCGCCGTGGACGGGATACGCTGCGCCGAGGCGGTGCTGACAAACAAATAAAATGTCCACAATCACCGCGGGGAGGGAGCCGTTTCCCTCCCCGCTTATTTTGTGTCTATTTTGTACATTTTTCTCTATTATCTACATTGATTTTTTGTATATTGTGTGATAGAATGATTTTAAAGTATAACCACAGAAAGGAAATGGTAAAATGAAAAATGTTTTCGCGTTCATCGTCACACTGGCAATGATACTGAGCGTCGTGCCCACGTTCTCATACGCCGCCGACAGCAGCGTCATATTTTCCGCCAGCTTTGACGAAGGCATTGCCGCCGAGACCGGCAAGATAGAGCAGACGGGCTCCGGCTTTGAGGTTAGGCCCGGTATTCACGGCAATGCCGCCTACATACCCGCCGGCGCCGGCAATTATCTGCTGCTGACCGACGGCGAAGGCAATAACAACCTGCTCGTCGGCAAAACCGCCGTGACAATCACCTTCTTCGAGAAGAGAGACGACGGAGACGGGCGCTGGCCGCTGTTTGCCGCTCCCGGCAGCGGGGCTCAGGTTTATAACGGCGAGAATTATTTCGGCCTCTTCGACTACGACGCCTTCCGTGTGGAGCGTTATGTGAACGGCCGCGATAAGGATACCTCATCTCAGGTGGTGGGCAGCGTGACTTCCGGCTGGAAGCATATCGCCATCGTCCTCACCGACGAGTACACCGAGCTTTTTGTCAACGGCGCGAGCGTCGGCAAAAAGGACAGCAAGTCCACGATTGCGGACCTTTTCGCCACCACGTCCTATGTTCAGCTTGGCCGTGGCAACTGGAACGCAAGCGGCGAGGACTTCTCCGGCTATATCGACGAGTTCAAGATTTTTGACGGAGCTCTTACCGATGAGGAAATCGCCAAAGAAGCGATTTTTGACACCCCCATCGAGGACGTGGCGGCCATCCTCAGCGTCCCCGCCGAGACCGAAACCGACATCACCCTTACCACCGGCTACATGGGCGCGAGCATTGAGTGGACCTCCTCCGACGAGTCCGTGCTCACCGGCGAAGGTAAGGTTACCCGCTACGGCGAGGACAAGACCGTAAAGCTTACCGCCAAAATCACCAACGACGCCGGCAAAACCGGCACAAAGGATTTTAACGTTACCGTTAAGGCCATCCCCCTGGAGGACATCGAGGCCGCCGTTAAAATCAACGACACCGACAACATTCTTGACTCCGTAACCCTCGCCGAAAAGGTGGGCGGCGTGGAGATAAAGTGGACCTCCTCCAACCCCGAGGTCGTTACCGACAAGGCTATGGAAAATCCCGACAGCAAGGGCTACACCATACCCGCCGGTTATGTCACCCGTACCGACAAGGACGAAAAGGTGACCGTATCCTACGAGTACAGCTACGGCGGCGAGACCAAGACCGGCAGCTATGAGCTGACAGTAAAGGCCGCCCCCGCCGAGGAGAAAAAGGTGGCCTATCTGTACGCCTACTTCCGCGGCAATGTAAACGGCGAAAACGAGCGCCTGTCCATACATTTGGCCACCAGCGAGGACGGCTACAACTGGACCGACCTCAACGGCAACTTCCCCGTTATCGAGTCCAAAATGGGCACCGAGTCCCTCCGCGACCCCTACATACTCCGCAGCCGCTACGGTGACAAGTTCTATCTTGTGGCCACCGACCTGAACACTCAGGACGGTTCGAACGACTGGGATAAATGGAGTATGCGCGGCAGCAAGTACCTGATGGTATGGGCCTCCGAGGATCTTGTAAACTGGGGCGAGCAGCGCATGGTCAAGTTCGCCGACGATAACATCGGCTGCGCCTGGGCTCCCGAGTCCGTTTACGACGTGGACACCGGCGAGTACCTGGTTTACGCCTCCGGCAAGGATCTGAATTATTACAATGAGACCGGCGTAAAGGTGGATACGGTTTTCGTTTCTCGCACCCGTGACTTCTACTCCTTCAGCGAGCCGGAAATATTCTTCATACCCACGAGGGACGGCAACCGCGTTTCCGCCATCGACTCCAATATAATTCAGGCCGACGACGGCAGATACTATCACTTCTATAAGAAGGAAAACAGCTATATCATGATGATGGCCAGCGACCACGCCGCGGGTCCCTACGAGGAGGTCGCGGGCTTCGAGACCATCGGCGGCGAGGGTCCCGCCAGCTATAAGGTCAACGGCACCAACCAGTACGCTCTGTGCGTTGACGACTACAGCAAGTATGTTCCTTACCTGACCGACGACATCGCCAGCGGTAAGTTCACAAAATCCACTACGGAAGTGACCATGCCCACCGGCTCCAAGCATGGCGGCATGATCCCCATCTCCCAGAAGGAGTACGACGCCCTTCTTGAGGCTTACGGCCCAGAGGAGGTTGACGCGGACGGCGCGGGACCCGCTTTCACCGCCGACTTCGAGGATGAAGCCGCCACCGAGGGTCTCCTCAAGGGCGGCGCGGCCATCGCCGAGGACGAGGAAACGGGCAGCAAGGTGCTTAAGCTTGACGGCGTCAAGGATAACGCCTCCTACTTCCAGTTCCCCGAAAAGCTCTTTGACCGTCAGGACACCTTCACCCTGCTCATGGATGTAAAGAGCGCCATGACCGGCAACTTCTTCACCTTTGCCCTGGGTCAGGGCGACGGCTCCGATCACTATATGTATTTCCGCGCAAGGCAGAACGAGCTCTGTCTGGCCGAGACCGTTTACGGCTATCAGCATGAGCGCAAGGCGCTTACCGGCGCCGACGGCATAAACGGCCAGTGGGCGAGGATAGCCCTTGTCGTTAAGCCCGGCTACCTTGCCGTTTACAAGGACGGCAAGCTCGTGACGGAAAACGCCGACGCCCGTGTGGGCGATGCCGGCGCGCTTCAGGGCGGTCAGTTCACCACCTCTCATCTGGGCGTGGACGGCCTTGTGGCCTATCTGGGCAAGTCCCTGTTCGCCGCCGACAATTACGTCAACGGCAGCTATGACAATATCGCCCTCTACCATCGGGCCCTGAGCCCCGCCGAGATAGCGGTGGACTACGACTCCGACGTTTCCGTTGAGGATATGCTTAAGGCCGACATTGACGGTGTCAATGTTCCCGCCGAGGCAAAGGAGGACATCACTCTCCCCACCGAGGGCGCCATGGGCAGCAAGATAACCTGGACCAGCTCCGACCCGGCCATAACCGCCGAGGGCAAGGTCACCCGTCCGGCCCTCAGCGAAGAGGACAAAAAGGTCACTCTCACCGCCGAGTTTACCCTTGCGGGCCAGTCTCAGACCAAGACCTACGAGGTTACGGTAAAGGCCGGCGGCCCCCTGTGGCATTCGGCGGCCGGCGGCAGCTGGATAAAGCACGATTTTACTCCGGTTGACGGCAAAACGGTGACGCTTTCCTTTGAGCTTACTCCCAAGGAGCTGACCGACGCCACCGTGGCCTTCGGCCCCTCCGCCCTCACTCCCAACGCCTGGGGCAGCTACAATGTATGCGTGCGCACCACCAAGGACGGCACGATACAGGCCAACAACGGCGACGGCAGCTTCTCCGGCGACGTTCCCTACGAGGCCGGCAAAACCTATGACTTCGTGATATATGTCAATCCCCAAAATAAGACCTACACCGTTTATGTCTGCGATATCGACTCCGATGAGGATTTCGTTTTGGTGGCGGAGGATCGTCCCTTCCGCGACAAGATGGAGGGTGCGCTCAGCTGGATCAGAGTTATGGGCGGCGACGGCGTGGCCGCCGACACCTTCACCGTGGACAATTTCCGCGCCGTCGGACTGACCGCCACACCGTCCCTGCGAATTTTTGACGGAGAGGAGACCGCTTCCTTCGGCATAGCCTATGACGTTCAAATGGACGCCATGGACGACGCCGTCGCCGGCGTGGACTTTTACGTCGGAGCGGCCCTGGCAGACAGCGACGGCAACTACACCGACGTAAGCTCCGACGAATTCTTTGCCTCCGCGCAGCCCGTTGAGGGCGCGGTCCTTGACGGGGACGGCAAATGCCGCGTGACAATCAAAGACATTTCCAACAAAAACAGCGCCCGCAGCTATGTTTTAGTCACGGTGCTGAACCTGTACAACGGCGACGAGATGATTTTGGGCACCGACGCCACCCTTTACGGCGTGCTGGCTGAAAGTATAATGAACGCCGCCGGCACAAAGATACCCGAGGCCCGTCTCAAGGCGGCCAACGAGATAATCAGCTTCGTGGCTCAAAACAGCACTGAGAACTCCGGCGACCGGTTCCCCGACCTGCTTGACGACAAGGCCGTGCTTTACGACGGGAACGGCGACCTCAGAGAAAAGGCCGCGGGCCTGGGCATCAGCGACTCCGTCGCCCTCCAGTCGGCCGCTCCCCTGTCCCTCGAGGCGGTGGATATGGAGCTTGCCGCCACTGACGTGACCGAGGCCGCGTCCGGCGATATCACCGTCCAGGCCGACCTGGTTCCCGAGCTTTGATGAAGGAGGAAAATATTATGAAAAAGTTTATTTTTCCCGAAATAGAACTTCGCGAGCTGTCCCTTAGCCGGACGGTGATGGACGACATCACCTCCAGCGCCGAATTTCCCAAGGGCGACAACGAGCAGATAGTTCCGGACCCCGCCGGTAAGGACGAGGCGGTCTGGTAAATAAAACCAAAACAATCCCCCTCCCAGGGCTTGCCCGGGAGGGGGATTTATACTGCGCCGAACAAGCGGCGTCGTTATGTAATTTTTCGGCGACCCCCGGGCAAACCGCCCTACGTCGTCGCAAACCTTACTTTGCTTGCGGGGGCCCCATGACCGCCGTTCACACAAACTTACGTGATAATCCTAATAAAAACCCTTGACAAATAATTATTTTATAATTATAATATAATTATGGATACATTATATTTCGAGTGGGACGAAAACACAATACAATGAATAAGGGGTGATACCATGAGAGATGAATACGATTTTACCGGGGCGGTGAAAAACCCCTACGCAAAAAAGCTGAAAAAACAGATAACCATCAACATAGACAGCGACACGGTGGATTTCTTCCGTCGGCAGGCCGCCGACAGCGGCATACCTTATCAGACGCTGATAAATCTGTATCTGACCGACTGCGCGGTTCAAAACCGCAAGCTGAGCATCTCGTGGCAATAGCCAAATAGAAGGGGCTGTAAAAAAATGGCGCAGACCTGCGTCGTCACAAGCTCGGTATCACAAGTTTATCGAGGATTAGTATTATATTGCGCCGAACGGCAGCCAAACGGCTGCCGTTAATTTTTTTCTTCCGCCTCGTCCTCCCGCAGATTTTCGAGGGCTACTCTTACCGCCTCCACCACAAAGGCCGAAAAGGTACAGTCCAAGCCCCGGATGGAGTTTTCGACCTCCTCTATCACGTCGTCGGGAAAGCGTATACACTTATTGGTGGCGTGGGTGGGAACGGGTATTTTAAATTTTCTCATAACAATCCCTCCATACATTATGCAATATATCTTTCAATATTATTATATGACCCTTTGCAATATAAATGAATATAGAATGTTGTATAGAAAATAGTTATATATTTTTTAAAACTTTTTTCTATATTGTATTGCATTTTGTAATATAATATGTTATAATAGATGCAAATAAAAGAATAGGAGGACTTAAAATGCGAATTGTAAAAACCGTTCTATCGGCCGCAACCGCCGCCGCCATAGCCCTGTCTCTTTCGGCCTGCGGTAAATCCGCCGAAGAACAACTGTCAGGCAAATGGGAGATAGACGAGGACTATCATGCCTATCTGTCCCGGCTCGAATTTTTTGACGACGGAAAGTACACGTCAGATGATTCCAACTACGAGGGCGATTTTTCAGTGGACGACGACAGACTGTATCTTGAGGGAATTTTGGTAGACTCTAAGACTTATACTTTCGAGGTGGACGGAGACAAGTTGACACTGTACGCAAACAGCGGTCGCGTAGAGGCCGTGTATAATAGGGTAGACGATTAAATTCAAAATTTAAAGCATATCGCAATTTGTAGACGTAATATAATTGGAGGCAATTAAAATTATGAAAAAAGGGATTATATCATTTATATTAGTACTCACAGTATCAATAGGAACTATGGCGTTTAGTTCAATTTCGGCATTTGCGACAGACAGATTAAATATTCAGGAAGGAATTTACACCATTTATTCTAAAGTGAGTTCTAACAAGGTCCTTGACATCTCAGGTGGTTCAACATCTTCCGGAGGAAATTTGCAGTTATATCAATACAATGGAACCACTTCACAATTATTTTGGATTCAAAAATCTGGTTCTTACTACACAATAACACCTATGTGTTCAGGATTAGTCCTTGATGTTCAAGGTGGGGATATGAAATCTGGGACTAATGTTCAACAGTATTATTCAAATGACACAAGTGCTCAAAAATGGAGGTTTTACGATGCCGGCGGTGGGTATTGCTATATTGGGTGTGATCTCGGGAGATTTGCTCTCGATGTATCCGGCGGCAGTTCAAAGAATGGCACAAATATTCAAATTTATAAACCCAATGGCACAGCATCGCAAAAATGGGAATTAAGAAAGGTGTACTCCACCAGTGAAAACTCATCTTTCACCGCTCGCACAGGTTCTTCAAATTCTTGCATTGTAAAAATTGACACGTCACTCATCAATAAAAAGGGATATCAAAAAGCCAGTGTCAAATTAAAGACATTTAATGAGATCGACCAAAGAGGAACCGACGGTAAAGTATTGGTTACTCTTCGCGATATGTCTAACAGGATAATATGGAGTGGAGTCAAATCTGGAGGAGATACATTAAAACTTGGAGACGATTATCCAGCATACAGAATTACTGTTGAAACTTACGATTCGGGCGATGGGCCGATTGCTAACGGTAATGATTTTATTAATCTTGGTAAAACCGGTATGTGGGGGCTCACAAATCAAAAAAATTGTCAATTATATAATGCATACTAATGATTTTATAATATATGTTTCATAACTAATCCACTATATAGTGGCAACTATTTCATTGTATCCATACATTAAATTAGACGATTAAATAATTAAGGAGGACATTTAATATGAAGAAATTAACAGGAATTATTGGCGTACTAATGACGTTTATAGGCTTTATCACATTCCTTACGGCGCAAATGACCATAAGTGAAGATAATTACTATACTTGGACTAAACCCTACACTCCTTTTGAAGCACGGTACATAACAATGAAAACGATTGGCATAATTTTGTTAATTATAGGTATATTGGATTTAATTCTCTATATTGCCTCACATATTTATACCTCTAAGACCGAAGTCGATGCTAATAGTATAAAAATTACTTCCAACGTATGCCCGTCTTGCGGACTTCAGGTAAGCAAAGGCACAAAAATATGTCCTAAATGCAAGACGCCAATAAATTCAAATTCTAATTCTAATGCTCAATGGAGGTAGCTATCATGTCAAGGACTTCTGTAACAATACCGCTCGGCAGAAAGAGCGTAGATGATGTATTAAATATTTTTACACAGGTAATGACAGCAAATAAATATGCAAATAAAATTATAAACGGTGAAGATGTTTGGTCTAAAGGTGATGGTGTTTTAGCATTTAGGCAATGCTTTGCCTTAAGTTTTTCAGACCAAAGCGTTCTCCTACAGGGATGGGTGACTGATGCAATGGTTGGAGAATCGGGTTTGACCGGTTTTGCGGGGATGGTTCCAAAAAGGAAAATGAAAAAATTAATGGACGAAATAGTTGCAAGAATACAGTTCTAATGCTCTATAACAGATATTCGGGTCATTCAAACTCATTGACGTTATTTTACTGCACCCAACACAAAAACGCCGCAGCCGCGGCGTTTTTTCTATGTCCGTAATTCTACTTCCCAGCGCCCAACGACCTCGGCTCGGTTTCCTCCCAGCCGACGGTGTAAAAGGCGTCGTAGCCCTGCTCCTCAAGACGGGAGAGAAGCTTGTTCAGCTTCTTTGGCCGCTCGAAAAGGGCGGCGTCGTACTTGACACGCTTTTCCTCGGCGTAGGCTTGGGCCTCGGCGAAACGCTCCTTATCGTAGATTACCGCCAAACGGGGCCGAAGCTCCGCGGCGGAAGCGCCCTGCTCCTCAAGAATGGCGCAGATGCGTTCAAAGCCGATGGAAAAGCCCACGGCGGGCACCTCCTCGCCGATGAACTTGCCGATGAGGTTGTCATAGCGGCCGCCGCCGGCGATGGCGCCCCTGAAGCGGCTGCTCACCACCTCGAACACGGTGGAGGTATAATAACCCTGCCCGCGTACAAGGCTCAAATCAAATTGTATCTCCGCCCCGCCTACGGCCTTTATGCCGTCCATAATGAAGGCCAGGTCCTCCGTGGCCTCGCAGGGGGTCCGCGCCCGAAGGGTCTCAAAGTCCGCGCCCTCCTGAAGCAGGGCCGTCAATCCGTTCACCGCGGCCTCGGGCAGACCTTTTTCCAGCATTTCGGCGGCGACGCCCTCGGGGCCTATCTTGTCCAGCTTGTCAAAGATTATGCACACACCGTCCAGCGTTTCACCGGCGAAGCCCAGGTTCTCGAGCATGGCCCTGAGCAGCCGGCGGTCGTTTATCTTAACGGTGAAATCCTCTATCCCCACGGCCTTAAGCGCCTTCACCGTGGTGAGTATGAGCTCCAGCTCGGCGGTACGGCTTTCGGTGCCGATTATGTCGATGTCGCACTGGACAAACTCCCTGAGCCGTCCCTTCTGGGGACGCTCGGCCCGATACACCCTGTCGGTCTGTATGACCTTGAAGGGGTTCATCAGCTTCGCCCGATTGTTGGCATAATAACGCGTCAGCGGCAGGGTCAAATCGTAGCGGAGCCCGAGGTCGCAGAGCTCGCCGCCCTCGGCGAGGGCCTTGTCCAGCTTTTCGCCGCGCTTAAGTATCTTAAAAATGAGGTTCAGGTTTTCGCCGCCGTCGCTCTTGTCCAGATTTTCCATATCCTCCATGATGGGGGTGGTTATACGCTCGAAGCCCGCGGCCCGATATACCTCCAAAATCTTATTCTGCACGCTGTCCCGCACCCTGACCTGAGCGGGCAGGTAGTCGTTGGCGCCTTTTACGGGTGTAATTTTCATATCTATCTTTCCTTTATTTGTTCAAATATTCCATCATTGCGTCAAACTGCTTTTCCGCCGTTTCGTAGCCGTGTTCGTAGAGACGTTCCAGCTTGGAGCGGTCCTTTTCCAGCCGGCCGACGTCGAGGCGTTCCTTCTCCGGCCTGAAAACAAAAACCTTCCCCTCGGCGGCGGAACGCTTGATATAGTTCACGGTCTCATTGTACATCAGGTGGCGGTTCTTCATAGATTCGGCCAGGCCCTTATGCCGGGGCGAAAGCAGCCTTGCCAGCCTGTACAGCCCGCTTGACTCCTTAAGATAATCCGCGTCCCGCGTAAGCACGGCGACGCACTTTTCCGCCCCGTCCGCAAAAGCCCTTTTGACGGGAATGGAGTCGCTCATGCCGCCGTCCAGATACTCGCCCCCGCCGATTTTGACCATGTGGCTCAAAAGCGGCAGCGAGGCGGAGGCCCGAACCATGTCGATATCACGGCGCAAATCGCCGACCTCAAAATATTTCGCCTGACCACTGCGGCAGTCGGTGGTCACGACGCAAAACTTGCCGGGATACTCGTTGGCGGTCTTGTAGTCATAGGGGTCCAGACCGTCGGGAATGGTGTGATAAACAAACTCCGCCGGGAACATATCCTCTCCCTTGAGCAGGTTGAAAAAGCTCATGTAGCGGGGGTCGTTGACATAGTCCGCCACCACGCGGAAGGCCCGCTTCGGCTGGAGGGACAAATAGCTGCAGGCGTGGCAGGCCCCGGCGGAAACGCCGTATACACGGTCAAAAACCACCTTTTTCTCAAGCAGAAAATCGAGCACGCCCGTGGTAAAGGCCCCGCGCATCCCGCCGCCCTCCAGCACGAGGGCTCCCCGGGTAAGCGGTATCGGATAAGACATTTTTAAGGACTTCCTTTCTGGACAACAGGTTAAATCTCCCTTCGCCCCTCCATGGCGCGGGCGAGGGTCATTTCGTCGGCAAACTCTATATCGCCGCCCACGGGTATTCCGTGAGCGATGCGGGTGGTTTTTATGCCCATGGGCTTGATGAGCCGCGACAGGTACATGGCCGTGGCCTCGCCCTCGACGGTGGGATTGGTGGCCATGATGACCTCGGCCACCTCGCCGGTCAGCCGGGGCATAAGCTCCTTTATCTTGATGTCGTCGGGGCCTACGCCGTCGATGGGCGAAAGACAGCCGTGCAGCACGTGATAGAGGCCGTTGTACTCACGGGTCTTTTCCATGGCCGCCAAGTCCTTGGGGCTTTCCACCACGCAGATAAGGCTCCGGTCCCGGCGCGGGTCGGAGCAGATGGGACAAACCTCGGTATCGGTCAGGTTCTGGCAGCAGCCGCAGAGCTTCACGCTCTCCCGCGCCGTCATTATGGCCTCGGCAAAGCGCCGGGCCTTTTCCTCCGGCACATTCATCACATGAAAGGCCAGCCGCACGGCACTTTTGTGCCCGATGCCGGGCATTTTTTCAAATTCTTCTATCAGGGCCGTCAGCGACGGCGGATAAGGGGCGCTCATCAGAACAACCCCGGTATATTCATGCCGCCGGTTATCCTGCTCATGGAACTGGCCGCGGCCTCGTCCGCCTTGCGGAGGGCCTCGTTTACCGCGGTGACGATGAGGTCCTGGAGCATCTCCACGTCCTCGGGATCCACGGCGTCGGGGCTGAGAGTGACGGAAAGAACCTCCTTTTTGCCGTTGACCTTCACGCTGACCGCGCCGCCGCCAACGCTGGCCTCAAGCTCCTGCTGTTCGAGAGATTCCTGAGCCTTGGCCATTTCCTCCTGCATCTTCTGGGCCTGACGTATCATATTGTTCATATTGCCCATGCCGCCCATCCCTCTGGGGAAGCCGCCTCTTGCCATAATATCATTTCCTTTCGTTTAATTTTATTCTATTTCGGTTATAGGTAAATTTATAAGATCGTCCAGCGGGTCCTTCTGCCGGACGGGGCCGCCCTTGCCAAAGTCGGAATCGGCCTTCACCGTCACGGCGCAGTCGATGCCGCAGTGCTTTTTAACGAGCTTTTGCAGGTAGTCGATGCTGTCCTTCACCTCGCCGCGGAAGGCGGCGAAGGTCGCGTCGGAAAAGGTGATGGCCAGCTTGCCCCTAAAATCCCGAAGGGAGCAGTTGCTGAGATAGGTATAGAGCGTTATATTGAAATCCGCCGCAATATTGTCCATTATTTCGGGCCATTTGTCTTTTATCTTTTCCACGAACTCGCTCTGTGGCGCATATATCTCCTTTTCCGGCTCAAGGGGCAGCTCCTCCGGAGGCTCCTCGGGTGGCGGAGGCTGTACCGCCGCCGGCTTTGCCGGAGCCGCGGCAAACGCGCCGTCGGCGATTTTCCGCTCCAGCTCGCCGACGCGGGCCAGCAGAGCGTCATAGCCGCCGTCGTTGTGGGCGATGCAGAGCTTTATGGCCGCCGACTGAAACACCACCGCCGGCAGGGAGGTATATTTCGCCGAGGCCAGAGCCTCGGAAAGGGTCTTTATCGAGTAGAGCAGCTTTTCCACGGAAAAGCCCTTGGAAATCCGTTTCAGCTCCTCCTGTTCCTCGGGGGAAAAGTCGCTGTTCATCTTACCCGTGGAGCGAAGCACCAGCATATCGCGGAGGGCCTTAATTACCGTTTCCACAAAAGGGGCCAAGGCCCTTCCACGGGCGGCGACGGTCTCCAAAGCGTCCACCGCGGCGGCGGCATCCTCGCCGGCTATAGCGCCGCAGAGGGCCAGCACGCTCGTCCCCTGGGCCTGTCCCAGGAAATCCGCCACAAAGTCTGTGTCCACCTCCTTGCCCGCGGCCACGCAGGGATCCAGGCAGGACAAAGCGTCGCGCATGGAGCCGTCGGCGGCGGAGGCTATCATCCGCAGGGCCCGTTCCTCCGCCTGTATGCCCTCGGCATTGCAGATGTATTCCAGCCGGTCATATATGTCCTCGGCGGTGATGCGCTTGAAGTCAAAGCGTTGGCACCGGGAGCTGATGGTATCCATGACCTTGTGGGCCTCGGTTGTGGCGAGAACGAACTTCACGTGCTCCGGCGGCTCCTCAAGGAGCTTGAGCAGGGCGTTGAAAGCCCCGGCGGAGAGAGCGTGAACCTCGTCGATGATGTAGACCTTGTATTTCGTTATCGCGGCGGTATAGCTCGCCTCCTCCCGAAGGGAGCGTATATTGTCCACGCCGCTGTTGCTGGCGGCGTCTATCTCGGTTATGTCCATTATGCTGCCGTCCAATATCCCCCGGCAGGTGGGACACTTGTTGCAGGGGTTGCCGTTTTGCGGATTTTCACAGTTTATGGCGCGGCTGAAAATGCGGGCGGTAGTGGTCTTGCCGGTGCCTCGGGTGCCGCAGAAAAGGAAGGCGTGCCCGATGTTGCCGTTTTTGACCTCGTTTTTGATGGTCTCGGTAACGTGGCGCTGACCCACGACGTCGTCAAAGGTCAAAGGCCGCCACTTGCGGTAAAGCGCCTGATAAGCCATAGCGGGCCGCTCCTTTCGTAATTATAATAAAATGTCGTACACCCCAAAATCGACAACCATCCACCCACGGTATGCCTGCAGTTAGCTCGGATCAGGCAACCTCGCGGCACACACGGGTTGCCGCTTATTGCTGCTCGGTTCCCCGCCTGACAAGGTTCACGGGTCCATGTTGCGCGAGACCCGACCGTCAACACCACTTTCAGGCGCCTGCTGCGCAGATGAATTGCCTCAATTGGGGAGTTAGCCTCCGCTGTAGCGGATTGCGGATACAGGGCGCCGCTGCCTCCCCGGTTAGTACGACAATGTTATTATACTACAAAGCTCGGAAAATAGCAAGGGTTTTTTCAAAAAATTTTACGGGGGCGGTGGCAATCATAGCACGATTTTAATTACCGCGGCGGCAGGAAATCATTCCACGCCCTTGATTTTTTTCTCCGATTATGATATTATATACTTAATTAAAGCTAAAACAAAGGAGGCGGCGAAAGTGAAAATGACGGTGCTGACCTGTCCCGGTCACGGGGCGCTGGAGGCGGAGATGCTGCGGCTGATGAAAACGGACGCCGCCATGACGGACAGGGGGGCCGTAGTTATCGTGCCGGACCAAAGCTCCTTCTCGGAGGAGGAAAGGCTGGTCTCCGCCTTTGGCGTGGCCGGATTGGGCAACCCGGAGGTGCTCAGCTTCAAGCGGCTGTACTACAAGCTCAGCGTGCGCTTCCCCTCGGGCAAAAAGCGCCTTACGCCCGCCGCCAGGGAAATGGCGGTCATACACTCCCTTGCCTCCATCGACCCGAGGGAGTTCCGGCTGTTCAGGGGCGTGCTTAAAAAGCGGGAGCTTGCCCCCGCTGTCAGCGCCCTGATAACCGGCTTCAAGCGATACGGCGTAACGGCGGAAAAGCTGCGCGTCTGCGACGAGGGCCTGCCGGAAAATCTGCCCCTTAAGAAAAAAATACACGACTGCTTCAAAGCCTTGGAAAGCTATGACCGCTTTATGGAAAGCGGCGCCCTCTCGGACGCGGACGACGACATGACCGAGCTGGCGGATATACTCGGTCGGGAGGACTGCGGCTTTTTTGACGGGCGGTCGGTATACATCAGCCACTTTTCGGATTTGAACCGGGCGCAGCTGGGCTGTGTGACGGCCATCTGCCGCCGGGCGGAAAAGGTCGTCGCGGCGGTGGTATGGGAGGACAAGCCCGAGTTTGCCACCACAAAAAAGCTCATACGCTCCCTTCGCGAGGCGGCGGAGGAGGCCGGGGGCGGCTTTGTTATGCGGCCCCTGACCTATACCGACCGGCGGCCGGAGCCGCTGGCCTTCCTCAGCGCCGGCTTTTACGGCGGCGAGGGCAAATACGACCGAACCGTGGACAGGAGCCTTTTCCTCCACGCGTCCAAGACCCCCGCCGACGAGGTGCGCCACGCGGCGGCGGCAATAACAAGGCTGGTAAAAAGCGGCAGCCGCTACCGGGACATAACCGTGGCCGTGCGCGGCATGGAGGATTACGCCCCATATATCAAGCGCATCTTCCCCATTTACTCCATTCCCGTCTTTGCCGACACCACCCGCCCCCTGTCGGGGCACAGCGCCTCGCGCTATCTGCTGTCGGCGATGGAGCTGGCGATATACGGCTTTACCCACGAAAACGTGTTCACCTTCGCCAAAAACCCTTTCGCCCCTCACGGCGGCGACTGCGGGGCGCTGGAGGATTACTGCGTGGAGGCGGGGGTCCGCTCCTGGAACTGGGGGGAGGATTTCACCTTTGTGCGCGGCGCCTACAGCTCGCTTGACTACAACGGCAAGGTCGCTCCCGAGGATTTGGAGCTGATAAACGAACGTCGGCGGGAGCTTTTTGAGCTTATCGAGCCCCTGCGCGTCTGCCTGTCCGAAAAGCGTTCCGGCAAAGACTTTGCCCGGGGGCTTTACGACTTCATCATCGCCGGCGGTCTGCCGGAAAAGGCCGAGGCCGCCGCAAGGCTCCAGGAGGAGAACGGCGACGGCCGCGGCGCGGCGGAAACCCGTCAGGTCTACGACCTGCTGATGGACATACTGGACGACATCTGCACGGTCTTCGGCGACAGCGAGCCGGAGCCCGTTGACCTTTACGAGGCGGTAAAGACCGCCTGCTCCGCCGTCAAAGTCGGGGCCGTCCCCACCGCGGCGGACAGCGTCGTCTACGGCGACATCGAGCGCATGAAGGGCGGCAGGGACAGGTACGTGTTCGTGCTGGGGCTCAATGAGGACGTATTCCCGCGCTCCTTTGCAAACAGCTCGATTTTTTCCGACTACGAGGCCGAGACCCTGCGTGACCGCTGGGGCATCGAGCTGCCGCCGGGGACGGCGGAAAAGGCCGAAAACGAAAAGCTGGTGGTCTACGACGCCCTGTCCTTCGCCGAGGAAAGGCTGTACCTCAGCTACAGCGTGGGGCTGCCCGACGGACGCAACCTGCGCCCCAGCTCCGTCATACGCCGGGTGAAGGAGCTTTTCCCCAGGCTGCGGGAGACCGAGGACCTGAGCCCAAACAGCGGAGAATATCTCTGCGCCACAAAGGAGGCGGCCTTCCTCGAGCTGGGGACGGCCCTGGGCGAGAAAAGGCCCGGCAGATTTTGGGAAATGATACGCGCCCTCCTGTCAACCGACCCCGTCTACGGGCCCAGGCTCGGCCGGCTGGAAGCGGACCGGGGCCGCAGCTTCATCGACGCGGAGGAGCTGGAGCCGGAGCTTTTGCAAAAGGTGCTGGGGCCGGAGCCGGCCCTCAGTCCATCCCGGCTGGAAACCTACGGGAGCTGCCCGTTTTCGTACTTTTTAAAATATATACTGCGCCTCCGTGAACGGACGCCCATGAATATCAACTTTGCCGACAGCGGCAATATGCTCCACAACATCATCGACGGCTTCTGCGCCGGGGTCGAGCGTGACAAGGGCGGCGACTGGTCAAAGGTTGACGACGCCTACACCGAGCGGGCCTTCGCCTCCGTCTGCGGGGAGATACGCCGCGGCCTCAGCCGCCAGATAGCCGAGGACCCGAGGCTGATGACGGCGGTGAAGCGCATCGAGGCCGCCGCCCGCAAGTGCGTTGACGAGATACGCCGCCAGATAGCTGACGAGCTTTTCGTGCCCGTGGGGGCCGAGGTCGTCATAGGCGACGGCGGACAGATACCCCCCACATATATAGACCTGCCCTACGGCGGCAGGGCCAAATTTACCGGCCGCATCGACCGGGCCGACGTGCGCACCGCCCTTGTCACCGACGAGGACGGCACCCAGCGCATGGCGGAGCTTGTGCGTATAATAGATTACAAAAGCAGCAAAAAGGAGCTTGACCCGGGCAAGGTGCTGTCCGGCCTGCAACTACAGCTTTTCGCTTATATGGACAGCTATACCGCCGCGAAAGAAAACTCCCGTCCGGCGGGAGTCCTGTACTTCACCCTTTCCCCCAGGCTTGAGGAGCTGCCCATCGGCGAGGAGCTGCCGCCCCGTCCGGGCCGTCTCACCGGCCTTGCGGTCGAGGGCCGCATGGACGGCGGCGACGGCATCGAGACCGTCACCCCCGCCCAGATGAGGACCATACTCAATTACGTCCGCAAAAGCGTCGCCGGTATCGCCGGACGCATAAGCCGCGGCGAAATACCTCTGTCCCCCATACGGGACGGCGGCAGGCTCAGCTGTGAGACCTGTCCGTGCCTCGGCGTCTGCCGTTTTGACTTGCGCGGCCGTGAGGACAGGGTGCGGAGCGTGCCCTCGCTCACCGCGGCGGAGGCCGTCGAGCTTATGGAAAAGGAACAGTGCTGACCCCAATTAAAATCGGCCCGCACCCCGTTTATAATGTTAAAATAATACCGCGCAAAGACCGTTAAGGGACTTCGCGCGGTATTGTTTACTTAAGCACAGGGGAGTCGAACCCCGTGCGCCGTGCGGGGTGTATTTTCCCGTATGCGGCGTCATCGTCGAAGCTGACCTCATATCGCAACTTCTGATTTTTGCGAAAATCAGAAGTTTGGCTCAATCGGTCGCTTCTCCTCTTCCCACAAAACAACAAAGTTGTTTTGTGGGGCTTGATAGTGCTCGGAATACGTCAGTATTCCGAGGAACCTTTTCCTTGCCTACGAAAAAATATCTACCCGCACGGTCCGAAGGAGTTTAAAGCGAGCAAAATTTTTCTCAGGCAAGGCAAAAAGCGCAGGAAGGCTGACGCCTGCCGAGCATTTTTAACGCGGCATGAGGGAAATTTTGCCGCTTTAAACCGTCGCGGTGTTCGACTCCCCTGTGCTTATATCTGCCCGTTTTCCGCGGCCTCTTCCGGAGCCGTGGGCTTATACTCGGTCAGCACACGGATCGTCCTGTCAAAGCTGACGCTGTCGCTTGGCGTATACAGGCGCAGGGTCACCTTTATGCTTCCACCGTCGTAGCCGCCGGTGTTATAATGAAAATATATTTTTTCGCCGTTTTCGATGTTCAGGCTGTCGTACTGATAGCCCGCGATTGGAATATCGTTCACCAGCCACTCGCCCTTCTGGACGGTGGGGGTGACGACGCCGCCCAGCTCGGCGCAGACGGTGAAATCCTCGTCAAAGTACACCTGCTCCGGCGCGTCGATGCCGCAGCTTATATCGTAAAACTCCCGTATCCTTTCGCCGCAGTTTTCGAAGCCGAAGTCAAGCAGCTTTTCCGACTCGGTAAAGCTTTGGGGGCGGCTTTCGGTCCCGAAAACCGCCGAAATTATCCTGCGCCCGTCTTTGACGGCGGTGGAGGTCAGGCAGTAGCCGGACTGATTGGTAAAGCCCGTTTTCAGCCCGTCCGTCCCGGCGTAGGCGTAGGGCATCCCCGGCAAAAGCTGGTTCGTGGACCAGTAAATCTTTCCCTCCCAGACGATTTTCGCCGCCGAGCTGTAATTCAAAATCATGGGGTAGTCCAAGACGGCCTTCCTTGACAGGGCGGCCATGGAGCGGGGCGTTATGTAATTGTACTCGCTTATGCCGTAGCTGTCGGTAAAGTACGCCGTAAGCCCCATTTTGGCGGCGTATTCGTTCATAAGGGCGACAAACTCCGCCTCGCCGCCGGATATGGCCTCGGCGAGGGCCACCGCCGCGCCGCAGGCCGAAGCCGTGCACACCGCCGATATCAGGCTGTCAACGGTGTAGCTCTCCCCCTGTATGAGCGGGACGTTGCTAAGGCCCTTTTCGGCCGCCACCCGAGCGGCGTTTTCGCTTACGGTCACGGGCGAGTCAAGGGTCAGGCCGCGGCCGTCCATTTCGCTGAAAAACACATACAGCGTCATGATCTTTGTCATGCTGGCCGGAACGAACGTCTCGTCGGCGTTTTTTTCATAAATGACATAGCCGGTGGCGCAGTCCGTCACGACGGCGCCGGCGGCGGACGTTTCCAGCGCGAGGGAGGGCGCTCCGTAAAGGCTCAGCGAAACGGCCAGAATAAGCGCCGAATATTTTTTGCCCGCGCCGGTAATAAGCCGGATAAAAAACGATTTGTTCTTTTTCAAATGTACTCACCTCCGTAAGGTCATTATAGCACAAAAAGAAATATTTGCCAAGTGTAAATATATAAAATAATAAACAAATTTTCCGCCGAAGCGTATGGGCCCCTCCGCCTCGGCGGAAACGGCGGGGACGTCCGTTAAAATACCTTGACATTTTTTGAATTTGGTGTATAATTATATTATAATATATGCCCCCTAAAAGGAGGAAATG
Organism: uncultured Clostridia bacterium; assembly: GCA_947589005.1. GTDB lineage: Bacteria > Bacillota > Clostridia > UMGS1883 > UMGS1883 > JAFLUQ01. The sequence continues at coordinate 68,630 of CANPZO010000012.1, forward strand.
TCATGGAAGACCAGAACGACACCCAAATAGACCTTGCAAAGGTAGTTAAAGCCATTTTCCGTAAGCTGCCGGTCATAGGAGCGATTACCGTGATTTTCGCGCTGGCGGCTTACGCGTACTGCCTGTGGTTCATGCCGCCGGTCTATTCAACGCACGTAAGTTTTAACGTGACAAACTATCAGGGCTATTCGGAGTCAATGAAGGTGCAGTCCTCGGACGTTACCACCTCCAATATCCTGGTCTACAGCTACGCGGCCATGATGAAAACCGACCGCGTCCTCGACGAGGTGGCGAAAAACACCGGCCTCGGCTACAGCGCGGCCCAGCTTTCGTCAATGATAAGCGCCTCCGGCATGATGGACGAGACTCAGCTTCTCGAGGTCACGGTCCGCTGCAACAGGCCCGACCACGCCCAGACCATAGCCAATGTCGTGGCGGACGTGGCTCCCGCCGTTATTCAGGAGGTCATCAAGGGCAGCAGCGCCGAGGTCATCGACTATCCGAAGCTGCCGAGCCGCCCCATATCTCCCAACCCCATAAGAATTGCCCTGATAGGCGCTTTGATCGGTCTGGTGCTGAGCGTCGCCGGAGTGCTTTTGGCGGAAAAATTCGATTTGAGGATAAAGAGCGCCGAGGGGCTCGCCGCGGACTTTGACCGGCCCGTGCTGGGCACGGTTTCCGGCGGCGAGGGATATACGGAGCTTAAGAACAATATCCGCTTTTCATTTACCGAGCGGGGCTGCCGACGGGTGGCGGTCACGGATACCGGCGACGGCGCAGGCAAGGAAAGGGTGGCGGCGAGGCTGGCGTCGGCCCTGGCCGGTGACGGCAAAAGGGTGCTGCTGATAGACGCCGACCCCGGACGCGCGGGCATAGACGGCATTTTCGGTCTAAATCCGCTGCCCGGCCTCAGCAATGTGCTGGTGGGCGACGCGGAGCTCGGCGAGGCGATGAGGAAGGACGTCCGCCCGGGCCTTGACGCCATATGCGCCGGCAGCGTGCCCCCAAGCCCCGTGGAGCTGCTTGGCTGCCGCGAAATGCGGGCCCTCACGGACGGGCTTGCGGACGGATACGATTACATCATTCTTTCCGCCCCCGCCGCCGTGGGCGAGGCCGAGGGCCGGCTGCTGAGGGAGCTGAGCCACGGCGTGGTTTCCGTCGTGCGGGCAAGGAGCACCGGAACCGACAAAATAAGGGCCGCCGCGGACATACTGAGCGCGGCTCAGGCCCGCTTGATAGGCTTTGTATACAACACCGACAAAAAGAACGCAAGGGAGGCTCAAATTAAATGATAGATTTTCACACGCACATACTGCCGGGCATAGACGACGGCAGCAAGAACAGCCAAATGTCCATCGAGATGCTCAAAAGCCTGAAAAGCGAGGGCGTTACGGACATAGTTCTCAGCCCGCATTTTTACGCCTCCCAGAACAGCGTCGAAAAATTTCTCGCCCGGCGCAGCGTGGGGCTGGAGCATCTTCAAGCCGCCCTTGACGGGCTGGACGGAGAGCTGGGGCTGAGGCTCCACCTTGGCGCGGAGATACTGTTCATGGACTCGCTGGACAAGGTGGACGGACTGGAGGCCATGTCAATAGGCGGGACGAACTGCATACTGCTGGAAATGCCCTTCACAAAATGGACCGGCCGCAACCTCGACACGGTGTACAAGATAAGGTGCAACGGCTTCGACATAGTAATCGCCCATTTCGAGCGTTATCTGGGCTTCGGCAACAGCAAAAACGAGATGGACGAGCTCCGGCGTATGGGCTGTATTTTGCAGATGAATTCCGAAAGCTTCAACGGCTTTTTCGCCAAGCGCAAGTCGGTGAAGTTTTTCGAGGAGGGGCTGGCCTCGCTGCTGGGCAGCGACTGCCACAACCTCGAGAGCCGGCCGCCTAAAATAAAGGCCGCCTACGACGCGATAAGCGAAAAGCTGGGCGGCGGCGCGGCGGACAGGATAATTTCCAGAGGCCGCAAAATTCTCGAAAATTCTCAATACCTCAGCGTGTGACGGACGGACTGAATTCCTCGCGGCCCCGCGGCGTCTGCGCGGGTAATGCGGGAGTCGAACCCCGCGCGGTCCGCGGGAGTTTAAAAAGGGATGAATACAATGACAACGCGGACAAACGATTTTTCATCAGGCTCGGTTAGGAGGCTTATCGTGGCCCAAGCCCTGCCGCTGACGCTGGCACAGACGGTCCAGCTTCTGTACAATATAGTAGACCGCATCTATATCGGTCATCTCCCCGGCGTCGGCAGGGCCGCCCTCACCGGTCTGGGCATTACCTTTCCGGTAATAGTCCTCATCGCCGCCTTTACCAACCTTTTCGGCGTGGGCGGCACGGCCCTTTTTTCAATCACCCGGGGCAAGGGCGACAACGAGGAGGCCGAAAATATCCTCGGCAATGTTTTCGCCCTGCTGACGCTTTCGTCGGCGCTGCTTTTTGTTCTCAGCTATCTTTTCCGGCGGCCGCTGCTGTTTATGTTTGGGGCCAGCGACGAGTCCTTCGCTTTCGCCGACCCGTACCTGAAGGTCTATCTGTTCGGCACGGTTTTTTCCATGCTTTCCACCGGACTAAACGGTTACATAAACGCTCAGGGCTTCCCGCGGACGGGTATGCTGACCACGGTGCTCGGCGCGGCGATAAACATCGTCTTGGACCCCATATTCATTTTCGGCCTCAAAATGGGCGTCAGGGGAGCGGCTTTGGCCACGGTCATAAGTCAGGCGGCCTCGGCCCTGTGGGTGCTGCGCTTTCTCACCGGCAAGCGGGCCATACTTAAGCTCCGCCGCGGCCGTATACACATACAGCCCCGCCGCACCGGCAGGATAGTGGCGCTGGGGCTCCCCGGCTTCGTGATGCAGGGCACCAACAGTCTGGTGCAGATAGTCTGCAACAACCAGCTGCGGGCCTTTGGCGGCGATTTATACGTGGGCATTTTCACCGTAATCGGCTCCGTGCGGGAAATACTTTCACTGCCCATCAACGGCATAAGCTCCGGCGCGCAGCCGGTTTTAGGCTTCAACTACGGCGCGGGAGAAAACAAAATGGTCAAGGAGGGCATCCGATTTTCCGCCGCCTTGGGCGTGATATACACGGTTTTGGCATGGGTGGTGGTAATGCTCATACCCCGGCTTCTGATAGGTATTTTCTCCGACGACGGGGCCACGGTCGAGATCGGGGCCAAAATGCTGAATATTTACTTTTTCGGATTTTTCTTCATGGCCTTCCAGTTTGTGGGACAAAGCACCTTTCAGTCCTTAGGCAAGGCGAAGCAGGCCATCTTTTTCTCCCTGTTCCGCAAAGCCATAATAGTCGTTCCTCTGACCCTTGCCCTGCCGCGTATGGGCTTCGGCGTGGAGGGCGTTTTCCTGGCGGAGCCTATCTCCAACGCCATCGGCGGGCTGGCCTGTTTCTTCACCATGTGGCTCACCATATACCGCAAATTATAGGGCTTGTACCTGAATAAAATTTCCTCCTTTTGCAGATACTTACCGTGAAAGGAGAATGATCATGTTCCGACACGAAAAACACCTGTTCCACGAAATAGGAGTGGAACGCCCCAACCCCCAGTATGCGGCTCTGCTCCAGGAGCAGCTTGGCGGCGCCAACGGCGAGCTGAAAGCGGCGCTTCAGTATATGTCCCAGAGCTTCCGCATAAAGGATAAGGAAATAAAGGATCTGTTCATGGACATCGCCGCCGAGGAGCTGGGCCATATGGAAATGGTCGCCGAGACCATCAACCTGCTTAACGGCCACGATGTGGATTACACCTCCGTGGGCGCGGGAGAGATACAGTCCCATGTGCTTTTGGGCCTTAATCCCGGCCTCATCAACGCTTCGGGCTATTCCTGGACCGGCGACTATGTGACGGTGACCGGCGATCTCTGCGCCGACCTGCTCTCCAACATCGCCTCCGAGCAGCGCGCGAAGGTGGTCTACGAGTACCTCTACCGTCAGATAGAGGACAAAAAGGTCCGTGATACAATCGACTTCCTCCTCAACCGTGAGGAGGCCCACAACGCCATGTTCCGCGAGGCGTTCAATAAGGTGCAGGACACCGGCTCCAACCGGGACTTCGGCGTCACCACCGACTCAAGGCTGTATTTCGATTTGTCCAAGCCCTCTCCCGAGGGAAGCTTCGGCGACGCCAAGGTGGACGTGAAAGCGCCCAGCTTCAGCAAATAGCAGAGAGGGGCTGTAAAAAAGTCGCACAGACCGTTCAAGGGCCGAATGAATTAATTTAAGACAAATTTATGTTTTGATAAATCTGTCCAATAAAGCAAAAACTATGAATTAATGTGGAAAAACCGTCTTTTTGAACCGACCCCCAAAAGTTAGACCAAAAATCTAACGATTGGGAGGTCGGTTTTTTCATGGCAAAATATAGTTATGAATTTAAGAAAAAGGTCGTGCAAGAATATTTAGACGGCAAAGGCGGATATGGAAGTTTAGCAAAAAACCACAATATTCCTGACGAAAGTCAAGTGCGAATATGGATAAATGCGTACAAGGAATTTGGTGACGATGGGTTGTATATGTCAAGAAAAAAGTATAGCAAAAGGGCGCGAAAATGTTAGCACACGGTCATCACCCTAAATAGATAATT
>CANPZO010000013.1 GCA_947589005.1 uncultured Clostridia bacterium
TGGCTGCATAAAAATAGCGTAGCAGTCAGCAAAACTACTACGCTATGAAAAGTCTAACTTTTTGGGGTCACATCAAACCTTTGGCGAGGGGCAGTTATTTTTTTGCGATGTAATACACACGGAGGACGTGGCGGGGGTACCGTTATGTCCGTCGCGGGGGTCGCGGAGGTTTGTAGGGGCGGCCATTGGCCGCCCGCCATCAATCGTTTATGTTGAAAATGATAAATGATATTACAATCAAATATATCTACAAACCCTCGTATTTATTACCGTAAACGTGTGAACGCGGGAGCGCAATGCGCTCCCCTACAACGGGGGTAAACCAAATTTCGTTCGTGAAATAAAATATACACGGCGGCTTGAGGGCAAGCCGCCCTACAAGGGATACGCGAGGCCGTAAAAATGAAACGTAGGGCGGGGGCGGCCATTATGTCGCGGCGCAAAAACACGGTTGTTCCCACGTCCATGAACAAAAACGCCGCCAAGAGCGTAATATAAAATGTAACCGGGCAAAAGGAGGCGCGTTCAATGGGCAGAAGGCCGCCGTCGGGCGGAAGGGGCTGCAATCAGGCGGGATTGGGTATCCTGGCCTTTGTATTCGGGATTTTTACCGCTATGATACTGCCGGTCACGCTGCTGGCGGTCATCGAGGGCGGCCTGATAATCGTTTTGGGTATAATCATGATGCGGAGGTGAGAGCGTGAAGGTGTTTGTGTTTAAACTGCCCAAGGTGGTTAATTCATTGGTAAAAATGATTTTCAGAGTGTAATACATACGGCGGAAAAAACTCACCGCGTAATCTGGGGGCGCGGGGGGCGTGGTCTTTATGTCCATCACGAGGGTCGCGGCGGGCTGTCGCTATGCCCGTCACGGGGGTCGCGGCGGCTTGAGGGCAAGCCGCCCTACGGCGCGCCACCATAACAAAACGGTGTAGGGCGGGATGCCCTCATCCCGCCGTTTTGCGCGTGTGGTTTGTAGGGGCGGCCATTGGCCGCCCGCCATCAATCGTTTGTATTGGCAATGATAAATGATATTACAATCAAATATATCTACGAAATCGTATATTTGTTACCGCAAATCTGTGTAAGCGGGAGCGCAATGCGCTCCCCTACAAGGCTGATGAACCACATTTCGTTCGCAAAACAAAATACATACGGCGGCTTGAGGGCAAGCCGCCGTGTATTATTACTTATATCATTTCCCACATAAGCTCCGTGAGCCGCGCGGGATTTTCCACGGGCAGGCCGGCGATGAGCAGGGCCTGGTCGTAGAGAAGCTCGCCAAGGCGGGCGCAGCGGTCCTTATCGAGCTGCCACGCGTCAAGGAGCATATAAAACGCCTTATGCGCGGGGTTCAGTTCCAGCACGCGCTGGGCCTTGATGTCCGGACCGTCGCCGGGTATGGTGGAAAAATACTTCTCCATCTCAAGGCTGACCTCGCCGTCGGCGGTGAGGCAGACGGGATGGCTCTTGAGCTTGTGAGACAGGCGGACGGCGGTGACCTTGCCGTCAAGACAGTCGCGGAGATAGTCGAGCATTACCTTGTTTTCCTCTTCCTTGAGCTCGGTGTCCTTCTTGTCCTCCTCGTCCTCGATGCCAAGGTCCTTATCGTTGACGGACTTGAACTGCTTGCCCTCGTACTCGCCGAGGATATTGACCACAAACTCGTCCACCTCGTCGGTCATATACAGAATGGACCAGCCCTTGTCCTTTATCTGCTCGGTCTGGGGCAGGTTGTCCGCGAGGGTCACGGTCTCGCCGACGGCAAAGTAGATGTACTTCTGATCCTCGGGCATCATATCGACGTATTCCTTAAGGGTCTGGAGCTTCTTCTCCCGAGAGGAGTGATAGAGTATCAAGTCCTTGAGTATGTCGCGGTGGGCGCCGTAGTCGCTGACGATGCCGTACTTGAGCTGGAGGCCGAAGCTCTCCCAGAATTTTTCGTACTTCTCGCGGTCGGTCTCCTGAAGCTTTTTAAGTTCCTGACGTATCTTCTTTTCAATGTTGGAGGCGATGGTCTTGAGCTGGCGGTTGTGCTGGAGCAGCTCGCGGGAGATATTGAGGGACAGGTCGCGGGAGTCAACTATGCCACGGACAAAGCGGAAATGCTCGGGAATAAGGTCCTCGCAGCGTTCCATTATCATCACGCCGCTGCTGTAAAGCTCAAGGCCCTTCTGATACTCCTTGGTGTAATAGCCCATGGGCGTGGCGGAGGGAATGAAAAGCAGCGCCTTATAGCTGATGCCGCCGTCAACGTCGATGCGTATGGTGTGGGCTGGGTCCTTCATGTCGTAGAATTTTTCCTTGTAAAACTCGTTGAGCTCCTCCTGGGTGACCTCGTCCTTGCCGCGCTGCCACAGGGGGACCATGCTGTTGACGGTCTCCTCCTCGGTGTAGGTCTCGTACTTGGGCTCGTCGCTGTCGGGCACGTCAACCTTGCGGGACTTTTCAACATTGAGCAGAATGGGGTAGCGAATGTAATCGGAATATTTTTTGATGAGATTTCGGAGGGTATAGGTCTCAAGGTACTCGCTGTAGGTATCCTCCTCGCCGTCGGCCTTAAGGTGAATGATAATGTCGGTGCCGACGCCCTCCTTGGCCGTCGGCTCGACGGTATAGCCGTCGGCGCCGGAGCTTTTCCACATCCACGCCTGCTCGCTGCCGTACTTGCGGGTGACGACGGTTACCTCGTCGGCGACCATGAAGGCGCTGTAAAAGCCCACGCCGAACTGTCCGATTATGTCCATGTCCTCGGCCTCCGCCGCGTCCTTTTTTAAGCTGAGGGAGCCGCTGCGGGCGATGACGCCAAGGTTGCTCTCAAGATCGGCGTCGTCCATGCCTATGCCGTTGTCGCTGATGGTGAGGGTGCGGTTTTCCTTGTCGGGAAGCACCCTTATGCGGCAGTCGGTGCGGCTGACGCTGGCGTCGCCGGCGTTCATGGCGGTGTAGCACAGCTTGTCTATGGCGTCGGAGGAGTTGGAGATTATCTCGCGCAGAAATATCTCCTTGTGAGTGTAAATAGAATTGATCATCATGTCCAGAAGCTTCTGGGATTCGGCCTTAAATTGCTTTTTCCTCATTACATATATCTCCTTTGTGTTGATATGCGAAGTATTGTTAGCACTCGTGCTCATTGAGTGCTAACAATACTTTACCACTATTTACAATGTTTGTCAATAGTTTTTTTAAATTAATTCAAACAAAATTTACGGTCATAAAGGCGGCAAAGCCCAGGAGCAGCAATACCCCCTGCCAGCGGTAGGTCCTGCCGGTTATCACCGGCGGCAGCAGCAACAGCAGCATCGCTCCGGCGGCGGCGGTCACGTCCCTCAGCGTCGAGGCGTCGGCCTCCATGGGAGCAATGACGGCGGGTAGGCCGATTACCAGCAGGAGATTTATTATGTTCGCGCCCACGATATTGCCGAGGGCGAGGGCGGGCTGGCGCCGCACCGCCGCGGCTACGGCGGCGGCTATATCCGGCAGGGCGGTGCCCAGCGCCACAAAGGTCAAGGCCACCAAACGCTCGTTTATGCCCAGGATATGGGCCAAAAATATGCCGTTTTCCACTACCATTCCCGAGCCCATGTACAAAGCCGCCGCGCCCACTATCAGGCCCACGGCGATAAGCTCGGGCCGCTCGGTCTCGGCGGACTCCTTTGTTCTGGCGCCGGTCATGGAGGTAAGGGCGTAGACCGCGAAAACGGACAGCAGGACCACTCCGAGTCCCACGCCGAGGGAGCCGGACTTGACGAGCGAAAGGGCCGTAAATCCCGCCGCAAGCAGAAAAAACATCAGCCGTTTAAACAGGTCGCGGCGGCCGAGATTTTTTGCCGGCCGAAGTAAAATCAGCAGTCCGCCCACGAGGGCGGCGTTATATATGGCGGAACCGAGGGCGCTGCCGGTGGCCATGCCGTGGTTGCCGCCAAGGGCCGCCGACACCGAGACCACTATTTCAGGCAGGCTGGTGCCCACGGCCACCACCGTGGCTCCCACCGCCGCGGCCGGCAGCCGCAGCCGCCGGGCAAGGCTGATACCGTAGCCCACAAAGGAGTCCCCGCCAAGGGTCACCAGTAAAAGTCCAAGCAAAAACATCATTATTTCCGTCGTCAAAGCGCCGCCCCCTTCTCTTACAGCATATTAGCGGGGCGGGCGGGAAATTCGCTCAGTTTTAATTATTTTTGCCCAATGTCAGGGCATCGGGCCGCATAAGCGGACAATTTGTTTTTCCCGAAATAATACGCGCCCCCGAAAGCGTCTGACCTTCGGGGGCGCGTATTATCGTTTATTTTATCCAGCTTTCGTCGCCGGGATTATCCCGAAACTTCAAAATCTTCGCTCCGTCCTCGGCCTTAATATAGCCGTCGGCGGCGGCCACCTCAACGACCGCGTCGATGTTGGAGAGGCTGACGTTCTTTACATTCGCCTCGGCAAGGCGCTCAAGGCCCTTCTTCATGCCGTAGGTGAAGATGCTGGCGATGCCCAGAACCTGAGCCCCGGCCTCGCGAAGCACCTTGACCACCTCGAGGACGCTGCCGCCGGTGGAGATAAGGTCCTCCACAACGACAACCTTCTGGCCGGGCTCCAGCTTGCCTTCTATCTGATTGGCGCGGCCGTGGTCCTTCGCGCCGCCGCGGACATAGCCCATAGGCAGCCCCATAAGGTGAGCGGTGATGGCCGCGTGAGCTATGCCGGCGGTCGAAGTGCCCATAAGCACCTCCACGTCGGGATAGTTGGCCTTTATCACCTCGGCCAGGCCCTCCTCGATTTGGGTGCGTACAAGGGGCGCCGTAAGGGTCAGGCGGTTGTCGCAGTAAATGGGGCTTTTTATGCCGCTGGCCCAGGTGAAGGGCTGCTCCGGCCGAAGGAACACCGCCCCGATGGACAACAGGGATTTGGCAATTTTCTTTTCCATAGTTTAACTTCCTTCCTATTTCATAATAATAAAATATTTTCTATAGCGCCGAGGACGATAAAAACGGCGCGGTCGCCGCTCAATCGGTCTGTCTGCGGCTGTATTCCTCCCCGTCGAGGGTGAGGACATCGCCGTCCAGCCCGATTTTCACCTTTCGGTCCTCAGTGTAGCCGAACCGCTCAAAGTCCACGTCTCCAAACTCATCTACGGTGTACTTGTCACGGAGACGGAGCTCTATTTTCCCGCCGTCCAGCTCGAACTCCCCGCTCTCCGAGGAAAGCTCGCCGGGCTTGGGGTCGGCGTACTTTATCTCGTAGGTGCCGTCATCGCCGAAGTAAAGCGTGGCGGCGGCGTTTTCCCAGGAGCCCTCGATGTCGGCGGCCTCAAGCCCCCGCCCGCAGGCGGTGAGAAGCAGGATACAGAATATCAGCAAAATCGGTTTTTTCATAAAAAATTCCTCGCGCCCCGACGGGGCCGCCCGTTTTTCACGCCGTATAGTCCTTTACCATCTCGGCCCGCAAATAACCTCTTTCGCCGGAAACGGACTCGATATAGAAGCCTCGGGAATAGTAGAACCTCACTATCTCCGCCAGCTTGGCGGCGGTGTGGAGGCGGGCGCGCTCCATGCCGCGGCTTTTGGCCAGAATATCGGCGACATTGGAAAGGGCCTTGCCGATGCCGTTGTTGCGGTATTCGCGGCTGACGCCGAAACGGCTGACATAGGCGGTCTTTGTATCGTTGTCAAAGGTCAGCCGCAGGCTGCCCACCACGGTTTTGTCCAGATAGGCAACGATAACTGTTTTTTCCTCAATATCCCGGCGCACATCATCCACGGTCTCGTGCAGGGCCTCGATATCGGGAATTCCGGCCATTTCGCAGTATTTGCGAAATGCCTCGCAGGTTATGGACCAGATGGCCTCCGCGTCGTCCTGCGCGGCCATGCGTATCTGGAATACTCCGTTCATTTGTTTCACCTTTTATCTTTATTTTTTGTCACGCATAAGCTGTACCATAACGGCCTTTTGGGCGTGGAGACGGTTTTCCGCCTCGTCAAATATCACGCTGCGCGGGCCGTCGATGACCTCCTCGGTGACCTCGAAGCCGCGGTAGGCCGGCAGACAGTGGAGGAATATCGCGTCGCTCTTCGCCTTGGCGAAGAGATTGCCGTCCACCTGATAGCCCTTGAAATCCTTGACGCGCTGAGCTTTTTCGGCCTCCTGACCCATGGAGCACCAGGTGTCGGTGCATACAACGTCGGCGTTTGTCACGGCCTCGACAGGGTCATGGGTCACGGTCAAATTGACGCCGGAGGCTTTGGCGTCGTTTTTGGCGTTTTCGACCACCTCGGCGTCGCACTCGTAGCCCTTGGGCGTGGCTACGGCCACGTCCATGCCCACCTTGACGCAGCCGTAAAGGTAGGAGTGGGCCATGTTATTGCCGTCGCCCACATAGGCCAGCTTGAGCCCCTCGAGCCTGCCCTTTTTCTCGGCCACGGTCTGAAGGTCCGCCAGCACCTGACAGGGGTGCACAAGGTCGGTAAGGCCGTTGATGACGGGCACTCCGCTGTATTTGGCAAGGTCCTCAACGTCGGACTGCTTAAAGGTGCGTATCATGATGCCGTCCACATAGCGGCCCAAAACATTGGCGGTGTCGTAGATAGTCTCGCCCCGGCCAAGCTGAATGTCGGCGGAGGACAGGAAAATACCCTGACCGCCGAGCTGATAGATGCCGGTCTCAAAGGAGACGCGGGTGCGGGTGGAGGATTTGGTAAATATCATGGCAAGGGTCTTGCCCGCCAGTATGGGGTGCTTTACTCCGGCCTTAAGCTCCTTTTTGAGCTTTACGGCCAAATCGAGGGTCTCGAGTATATCGCCGGCGCTCCAGTCGTGGAGCGTGAGTAAGTGTTTTTGGTTCATTATGACATTGCCTCCCAGAGTTTTTCGATAAATATGTCTATATCCGCTTTACCTATGATAAGGGGCGGAAGTATCCGCAGGGTGTGGCCGCCCACGCAGCCCACCAGCACCCTGTCCTCAAAGAGCTTTTTCTGCACCTCGGCCGCCCGGCCCGCGGGCATCTGAATACCTATCATCAGACCCTTGCGGCGTATTTCGATTATTTCGGCAGAGTTGAGGGACTTTACCCTTTCCTCAAAGTAATCGCCCATTTTGCGGACGTTTTCGAGAATGTTTTCCTTTTCGAAAGCCTCGAAAACGGCCATGCCCGCCGCCGTGGCAAGGGGATTGCCGCCGAAAGTGCCGCCGTGGTCGCCGGGCTCGAAGCCCTTCGCCACCTCTTCCCGGGCGCACAGCGCCCCGATGGGGACGCCGTTGCCAAGAGCTTTGGCAAGGGTGAATATATCAGGCTCGACGGGAGTGGTCTGGTAAGCGAACATTTCGCCGGTGCGCCCCATGCCGGTCTGCACCTCGTCAAATATCAGCAGTATATCCCTTTCGTCGCAGAGCCGGCGCACCTTGAGCAGATACTCGTCAGTGCATATATGTACGCCGCTCTCACCCTGGACCGCCTCAAGCATAATGGCGCAGGTCTTGTCGGTGACGGCGGCCTCAAGGGCCTCAAAGTCGTTGATGTCCACATGCTTTATGCCGGGGACAAGGGGCTTGTAGGGCTTTTGGTACTTAGGCTGGCCGGTGGCGGCCACGGTCGCCAGCGTCCGCCCGTGGAAGGAGTTGTTGAGAGTGATTATCTCATACTTTTCCCTGCCCTGCTTGTAATAGTATATCTTCGCCAGCTTCATGGCTCCCTCGTTGGCCTCGGCGCCGCTGTTGCAGAAAAAGACCCGATCCGCCACTGAGCAGTCGCAGATTTTTTTCGCCAGCAGAGCCTGATTTTTTATGTAGTACAGGCTTGAGGTGTGGAGGAGCTTGTTCACCTGCTCGGTCACGGCCCTTGTAAAGCCCTCGTGACAGTGGCCCAGGGCGGTAACGGCGATACCGGCGAACATATCCATGTACTCCTCGCCCTCCTCGGTGTAAAGGTACATACCCTTGCCGTGGTCGAAAGCGACGGGCAGTCTTTTGCCAAAGGTGTTCATATAGTATTTTTCGTCAATAGCCATTATTTCTTGCAAATTCATGGCAGCTTCACCTCTCGGAAATAGAATATGTATTATTATACAACATTTTTTATAATTATGCAATAGGTAAATAGAAAATTTTTATAATTTTTTATTGCTCAATAAGAAATTATAAAATCCTGGTGCGTGCGCCCAGGATTTTATTGTCGTTACCATTTTTCGGCGGATTAACACCCTCACACGTTCGCGCTGTAGTTTGGCGCTTCCTTGGTGATATGTACGTCGTGGGGGTGGCTCTCCTTGAGGCCCGCGCCGGTTATGCGTACAAAGCGGCCCCTCTCCTTGAGCTCGGGAATGGTCGCGGTGCCGCAGTAGCCCATGCCGCTCCTGAGACCGCCCAAAAGCTGGAACACCGTATCGCTGAGATGTCCCTTGTAGGGCACGCGGCCCTCGACGCCCTCGGGCACAAGCTTGCGGCTGCCGGTCTGGAAATAGCGGTCCTTGCTGCCGCTTTCCATGGCGGCAATACTGCCCATGCCGCGATAAACCTTGAACTGGCGGCCCTGATATATCTCCATGCTGCCGGGACTTTCCTCGCAGCCCGCAAGAAGCGAGCCCAGCATTATAACGTCGGCTCCGGCGGCAATGGCCTTCGGCAGGTCGCCGCTGTACTTGATGCCGCCGTCGGCAATAACGGGCACATCGTATTCCTTGGCCACACTGTAAGCGTTCATGACCGCGGTTATCTGCGGCACGCCGATACCGGCCACCACGCGGGTGGTGCAGATGGAGCCGGGGCCGATGCCCACCTTTACCGCGTCCACGCCGTGCTCGATAAGGTCCTTCGCGGCCTCGGCGGTGGCGATATTGCCGGCAATGAGCTGCACGTCCGGAAAAGCGGCCTTAACCTTGTCAATGGCGTTCATGATGTTCTGGCTGTGGCCGTGGGCGCTGTCCAGCACCAGCACGTCCACCTTCGCGTCAACAAGCGCCCGCACCCGATCCAAAATGTCATCAGTTATACCGATGGCCGCGCCTGCCAGCAGCCGCCCGCTTTCGTCGCGGGTGCTGTTGGGATAGCGGACGGCCTTTTTTATGTCCTTTATGGTGATAAGGCCCTTGAGTATCCCGTCCTTGTCCACTATGGGGAGCTTTTCTATCTTATGACGGCGGAGTATCTGCTGCGCGTCCTCAAGGGTGGTGCCCTCGGGAGCGGTTATCAGGTTGTCCTTGGTCATAACGTATTTTATCTTCTTTGTAAAATCAGTTTCGAAACGGAGGTCGCGGTTTGTAAGTATGCCCACAAGCTTGCCGTTTTCCGTGATGGGCACGCCGCTTATCTTATACCGGGCGCAGAGGGCGTCGGCCTCGGCCAAGGTATTCTCGGGGGAAAGGAAGAATGGGTCCACAATGACCCCGTGCTCGCTGCGCTTAACCTTGTCAACCTCTATGGCCTGGGCTTCAATAGTCATGTTTTTGTGAATTATGCCTATGCCGCCCTCACGGGCCATGGCGATAGCCATCGCGGACTCCGTCACCGTATCCATGGCGGCGCTCATGAGAGGCACGTTCAGGCGTATCTTTTTGGTGAGCCGTGTGGTCAGGTCAACATTGCCGTAAACGTCGGACTTCTGAGGAATAAGCAGTACATCGTCGTAGGTGAGACCTTCATACAGAATTTTGTCGTCCATCTTTTTCATCCTTTCTTTTTAATTTTATGCCCGGTGTTATTATTTTCATTTTACCATAAACGTCAATCTTCGTCAATAGCTTTTTTTAATATTTCCCGCATTTTTTCAAGGGTGACGGCCCTGTTTATCTCCTCTCTGAGGGCGGCCGCTCCCTGCACTCCCCTGATGTACCAGGCGGCGTGCTTGCGGGCCTCGAGTATGCCGACGCGCTCGCCCTTAAAGCGAACGATAAGCTCGATGTGCCCGATGGCTATTTCCATTTTTTCCCGCCGTGACAGCCGTGGGGAGGCTTCGCCCCTCACGGCGGCCGCCACCTCGCCGAATATCCACGGGCGGCCCTGACTGCCCCGCCCTATCATTACCCCGTCGGCCCCGGTCTCCTCCATCAGAGAGAGGGCGGCCTCGGCGCCGTCCACATCGCCGTTGGCGATAAGGGGGACGGTTACGCGCTCGCGCACAGCCTTTATGACCTTGGGGTCCGAGCTGCCGGAGTAGAACTGGGATCGGGTGCGGCCGTGTACGGTCACCGCCGCGGCCCCGTTTTTCTGCGCCGTCTCCGCCAACAGCGGAGCGTTGATATGCTCCATATCCCAGCCGGCGCGCATCTTTACGGTGACGGGCTTCGTGGCGGCTTCCACGGCGGCGGCGATTATCTCCCCCGCCAGAACGGGGTCCCTCATGAGAGCGCAGCCCTCGCCGTTGCCGGTTATCTTGGGAGCGGGACACCCCATATTGATATCCACGAAAAGTCCCATCTTCTCCGCCAGCGGTACCGCCCGGGCCACGGTCTCCGGCTCGTGGCCGAAAAGCTGAACCGCCGTGGGCAAAGCCTCGGTTTCCATAAGTCGGAACGTCTTTTGGTTGTTGAACTCCAGCGCCTTGGCGCTGACCATCTCGGTGTAGGACAGTCCCGCCCCCAGCCGGTGGCAGACAATGCGGAACGGCAGGTCCGCCACCCCTGCCATGGGCGCGAGAATGACGTTGTTTTTAAGCTCTATGCCGCCGATGTTCATATGTCAAGCTTCATGTCGCCGGGACGTATCCAGCCGATTTTGCGCATACCCTCGCTTACCGCCAGGCTGATAATCGCCGGAAGCACGAAATACATCACCAGAATTACCCCAAGCACCATGCCGGCGTTGCCGTTGGGCGCCATGGTGGAGTAGGTCATTATGGGGCCCACCAGACCGGCGGTGCCCATGCCGCTGCCCACGGCGTTGGACTCCATGTGGAAGAGCATGGTGGACACGGGGCCCAAAACGGCGCTGCTGACGATGGCCGGCAGCCATATAACCGGCCGGCGGATAATGTTCGGTATCTGAAGCATACTCGTGCCGACGCCCTGGGCGATGAGGCCGCCCACCTTGTTCTCACGGAAGCTGGCCACGGCGAAGCCTATCATGTTGGCGCAGCAGCCCACGGTGGCGGCTCCGGCGGCGAGGCCGCTGAGTCCCAGCGAAACGCCGATGGCCGCCGAGCTGATGGGCAGGGTGAGAAATACTCCCATCAGTACCGAGACCACAATGCCCATGATAAAGGGCTGCTGCTCGGTGCCCCAGTTGACCATCTGGCCCAGCCAGCCCATAAAGGTGGAGATATACGGGCCAACAAGCAGCCCCGCCGCGCTGCCGATAACGGTACAGCAAACGGGGGTGAGAAGGATATCTATGCTGGTACGGCCGCTGACAAGCCTGCCGATGCCGATGGCGGCTATGGCGGCCACAAAGGCCCCCAGCGGTTCGCCGGGAGGCGTTACGGAAAAAGCGCCGTCAGTAAAGAACGTGCCCGCCAATATCGCCTTGGCGTAAGCGCCCACAAGACCGCAGAGGGCGGCGCTTATGGTAACCAGCGGGGCGGTCTGCTTTAGCTTCATGGCCGTGCCGCAGCCGATGCCCGCGCCTGTCAGGAGCTGGGCGGTCTTGCCGACCACCAGCAGAAGATTCCCGAACCTGCCGGGGATAAAATCGGCTATCTGGACAAAGATAGTCCCCACTATCAACGTGGCGAAAAGTCCCAGCGCCATTCCGCTCAGGCCGTCAATGAACACAGTGTAGAAAATGTTAGTCTTTTTTTGATTGCTTTTCGGCATAACAATTCCTCCGTTTTGTACCCTCTAAGGTAATTTTTACTATTATATATTGACCGTGGAAAAAAATCAAGAAAAAATTTTCACAAAGTTATAAAAAAACTATTGAAAATAATCAATATTTGTGATAAAGTAGGGGTAGGGATGTAGGCAATGAGGAGGCGAACCCCGCGCGCCGTGCGGGGCCTATTTTCCCGTATGCGGCGTCATCGTCGAAGCTGACCTCATATCGCAACTTCTGATTTTTGCGAAAATCAGAAGTTTGGCTCAATCGGTCGCTTCTCCTCTTCCCACAAAACAACTTTGTTGTTTTGTGGGGCCCGATAGCTCTCGGAATACGTCAGTATTCCGAGGAACCTTTTCCTTGCATACGAAAAAATATCCTCCCGCACGGTCCGAAGGAGTTTAAAGCGAACGAAATTTTACTCAGGCAAGGCAAAAAGCGCAGGAAGGCTGACGCCTTCCGAGCATTTTTAACACAGCATGAGGGAAATTTCGCCGCTTTAAACCGTCGCGGTGTTCGACTCCCCATTGCCTAACCCTTAATATTTTAAGCGAGGTGTTTTTTCATGGCATACGTTATCAGTGACGACTGCATCAGCTGCGGCGCCTGCGCCGACGGATGTCCCGTAAGCTGCATCAGTGAGGGCGACGGCAAGTACGTAATTGACGCTGATCAGTGCATCGAGTGCGGCGCCTGCGCCGACACGTGTCCTGTAGGCGCTCCTGCTCAGGAGTAAACATACTCATAAATAAACGGGGCTTCGGTGAAGCCCCGTTTATTTTATTTCCGCGCCGCGTGAAAAGCTATCTTATGAGTTCTCGATAACGCTGTACATCAGAGCGGCGTCGTTCTTGAGAGTATGGTCCTTCACGTCCTCTACCCTCACCTTTATGAGCCGTTCGCCGAAGCGCAGCTCTATAACGTCGCCGGGCTTTACCTCGGCGCTGGCCTTGGCCACCTTGCCGTTGACGCTGACCCGTCCGGCGTCGCAGGCTTCGTTAGCCACGGTGCGCCGCTTTATGAGACGGGATACCTTGAGAAATTTGTCGATACGCATAAATCTGTCCCTTTACCGCCTTGCGAAGAAGGCCCCGAACGCCTTATAGCTCTGGTAAACGTCCATCTTGCCGGCCACCTCGAAAGGCGAGTGCATACTCAGCATGGGCACGCCGCAGTCGATGGTGTCCACGCCCAGGTCGGCCACATACTGGGCGATGGTGCCGCCGCCGCCCTCGTCTACCTTGCCCAGCTCGGCCGTGTGCCACAGCACGCCGGCCTCGTTGAATATCTTACGCACCTTCGCCATAAGCTCGGCCGGCGCGTCGTTGCTGCCGCCCTTGCCGCGGGAGCCGGTGTATTTGCTGACGGCGATGCCGCAGTTCATGCGGCCGCTGTTGTTCTTTTCGTAGACCGAGGCGAAGTTGGGGTCAAAGGCGGCGCTCACGTCGGCGCTGAGGCAAAGGCTGCGGTCAAGGCAGCGGTCAAGGCTGAGAGCGTCGGCGCCCTCTCCGGCCCGGGCCAGCATTTCCAGTATCACAAGCTGGAGGAAGCGGCTTTTGGCGCCGGTGTTGCCCATGCTGCCCACCTCCTCTTTGTCGGTGAGGAGACAAAGGGCCGTATACTCGGGGGTCTCGGCGTCCAACAGGGCGCGCAGATTGGGATAGCTGCAAACGCGGTCGTCATGGCCATACGCGCCTATCATGCTGCGGTCGAAGCCCAGGTCCTTGGCTTTGAAGGCGGGCACTATCTCCAGCTCGGCGGAGGTGAAGTCCTCCTCGTCGATGCCGTACTTATCCTCAAGGAGCTTGAGCACGTTGGCCTTGAACTTCTTGTCGTCCTCCGTATAGCCCAGAGGCATGGAGCCCACCAGCACGTTGAGGTTTTCGCCCTCGATAAAGCTGTGGGCGGGCTTGCTCATCTGAGAGTTGCCAAGGTGAGGCAGAAGGTCGGTTATCACAAAGGTGATGTCGTCGCCCTCGTCGCCCATGGCTATCTTCACCGTCTCGCCGTTCTGCTTGACGATGACGCCGTGGATAGCCAGAGGTATGGCGGTCCACTGGTATTTTTTTATGCCGCCGTAGTAGTGGGTCTTGAGGAAGGCCATCTCGTCGGCCTCATAAAGGGGGTTCTGCTTAAGGTCCAGACGGGGCGAGTCAATGTGCGAGCCCACGATGCTGATGCCCTCGGTAAGGGGTCTTTTGCCGATTACCATGGCGGCGAAGCCCTTGTGCTTGTTCACGGCGTAAACCCTGTCCCCGGCCTTAAGAGCGTCAAAGTCGGCCAGCGGCTTAAAGCCCGCGGCCTCGGCAAGGGTCACGGCGGTGTCAACGCACTCGCGCTCGGTCTTGCCTTTGTTCAAAAAGTCCATGTAGCCCACGGAAAAATCGTAGACCGCTTTTTTCAGTTCCTCGCCGGCCTCGGTCCAGCCGTTTTTTACTTCATACTTCATTTCCAGTCATTTCCTTTCGATATTTGCGATATATTTAATTTATAGTATTAGAGTACTTTTGACAAAAATTCCTTTGTCCTCGGGTTTTGGGGATTTGAGAAAATCTCGTCGGGCGTGCCCTGCTCGGCTATGACGCCGCCGTCCATGAACAGCACCCGATCCGCCACCTCACGGGCGAAGCCCATTTCGTGGGTAACGATGACCATTGTCATGCCCTCCTTGGCCAAATCGGCCATTACCTTAAGCACCTCGCCCACCATTTCGGGGTCGAGGGCGGAGGTGGGCTCGTCAAAGAGCATGATGCGGGGGTTCATCGCCAACGCCCGGGCAATGGCGATGCGCTGCTTTTGTCCGCCGCTGAGCTGGACGGGGTAGCTGTCCGCCTTGTCCGCCAGTCCCACTCGGGCCAGCAGCTTCATACCGGTCTCAATGGCGGCGGCCTTGTCCTTGGCCACCTTCAGTTTTATGGGGGCAAGGGTAACATTATTTATTACCTTAAGGTGCGGGAAAAGGTTGAAGTGCTGGAACACCATTCCCATGCCCTGACGCACCTTGTTGATGTCGGTTTTTTTGTCGGTTATGTCCACGCCGTCGATGATTATCTGTCCCTTCGTCGGCTGTTCAAGGAGGTTCAGACAGCGGAGGAAGGTGCTTTTGCCGCTGCCGCTGGGCCCGATGACGGCCACCACCTCGCCCTTGTAAACGGTTTCGGTTATGCCGGAGAGGACCTCCAGCTTGCCGAAGCTCTTGTGCAGGTCGTTCACCTGTATGACGGCGGTTCTTTTATCTTGCGTCACTCTTGCGCAGCCTCCTTTCCAGCTTGCCGAACACAAAGGTCAAAAGCATTACCACGGCAAGGTAAATCAGGGCCGAAATTATCAGCGGCACCATCGCGTTGTAAGTACGGCTGGTTATCATGTTGGCCACCTTCGTCAGTTCGGTCACGGCAATAAGACCGGCTATGCTGGTCTCCTTGAAAAGCACGATAAATTCGCTGGTATAGGTGGGTATGCTGGTCTTTAAAGCCTGCGGAAGAACTATGTAAAACATGGTCTGCCACCGCTTAAGCCCAAGGCTGCGCCCCGCCTCAGTCTGTCCCTTGTCCACCGACATTATGCCGCCCCGCAGTATCTCGGCCACATAAGCGCCGCTGTTGATGCCGAAGGCCAGCGTGCCTACCAGAAGCTTGTTGGTGCTCGACACCATGATGACATTGTACATAATGAGAAGCTGCACCGTAGTGGGAGTGCCACGGATTATTGTGGTATAGACCCTGGAGATAAAGCGCAGCGGCTTAAATCCGCTTACGGAAAACAGCGCCGCAATGACGCCCAGCAGCGTGCCGATAATAATGGCCCCGCAGGTAAGCTGAAGCGTGAGCTTCAGCCCGTTCAGATACCAGGTCCATCTGTCGGCGTAAAACAGCGTCTGATCAATCTGCTGCCACAAATCGTATATCTGCCGCCCAAAATCGGATTTCTGCAAAAATTCGAAAAATCCCTCCATAGTGTACCTCCGTTTTCACATGGAAAGGACGCGCCCTGTGCCCGCAGCGGCGGCACCTTCCGCCCGAGCGAGGCTCAAAACGCGCCCTCACAACTTTCAGCTTCCGATTTTTCGTTTATTCGGCTTCGGTTCCGTCCGCCGCTTCACCGTCGGCGGGAGTGCCGGGCACATCGGCCTCGTCAGTCACGTCGGCCGCGTCTTCCGCGCCGACCTCCGCCCTGTCGGGGAAGTACTCGGCTATCATTTCGTCATATGTACCGTTGGCCTTTATGTCGGCAATAACGCCGTTGATTATATTGAGCAGCTCGGTGTTGCCCTTTTTAACGGCGACGGCATAGTTTTCATTGCCAAACTCAACGTCAAGTATCTTCAGCTTGCCTTCATTCTGAGCAACGATGGCCTTCGCGGGCTCCTCGTCAAGCACGAAAGCGTCGGCGCGGCCGTTGATAACCTCCATAGCCACATCCGCGTTGTTCTTGAAAGACGCGGTGTTATCCATGGGCTCGCCGTTATCGGTCTCCTTGAACTCGCGAACCATTTCCTCGCCGGTGGTGCCCTCCTGAACGGCGACAATCTTGCCGAGGAGGTCATCCTTGGAGGCGATGGCGCTGTCGGCCGGAACCACTATGACCTGGCGCGAGGTAAAGTAGGGCTCGGAAAAATCAACATTCTTCTTCTTTTCGTCCGTAACTGTCATGCCGGCGGCCACGAAGTCGATTTTGCCCGACTGAAGCGCGGCGACAAGTCCGCCGAAATCCATGTTTTCCACCTGGAGCTTCTTACCGGCGGCGTCGGCTATCATGTTGGAAAGCTCGATGTCAAAACCGGCAACCTGGGCGTTGTCGTCAATGTACTCAAACGGCGGGAAGCTCGCCTCGGTACCCATTATCAGGGTATCGGACGCCGCGCCCTTAGAGGTGGCGCCGCCCTGATTTGCGGCGTTTTGGTCATTCCCGCCGCAGGCCGCGAAAGCGCAGACCGCCAGAGCGAGAACAAGCACGAGTGCCAATATTTTTGTCTTATTCATGTGAATACAACCTCCTTATATAATTTACAGGAACATTATAATACAAATTTTTGTCTTTTGCAATAGTTTTTTATAAAGTTTTTATTGATTTTGTTAATTTCAAATTTTTATAACGCCGTATATCTCTCTTTTGCTGACGCCTCTGTCGGCGGCGGCGGCCTTGATGGCCTCCTTCTCGGTCATGCCCGCGTCAACGTACATTTTGACATGGTCCTCAACGGTCATTTCGTCCCATTTTGCGCGTTCCTCCCGGGCGGCCTCGGCCGCGGGACGGCCCTCCACCACCAGCACGAACTCTCCCTTGGGCGGATTTTCCGCGTAATGGGCGACGGCCCCCTCAAGGTCCGTTCGGAAAATTTCCTCGTGTATCTTGGTCAGCTCACGGCAGAGGGCTATCCGGCGGTTGCCGAGGTATTTCAACAGGTCGTTAAGGGTGTTCATAAGCTTGTGGGGCGCCTCGTGAAAAATTATGGTCCGCTCCTCGGTCCGCAGCTTTTCCAAAAGCTCCGTCCGGCTCCGGCGGTTGACGGACAAAAAGCCCTCAAAGGCGAAACGTCCGGTGGACAGGCCGCTGACGATAAGGCCGTTGATGGCCGCCACCGCCCCGGGCACCGGCACGGTCTCGATGCCGTTTTCGGCGCAGAGGGCCACCAAATCCTCGCCGGGGTCGCTGATGGCCGGAGTGCCGGCGTCGCTGACGAGGGCGATGCTTTCGCCGTTTTTCAGCTTTTCCACCAGCAGCGCCCCCTTTTCCCGGCGGTTGTGCTCGTGATAGCTTATCATGGGCTTTTCGATGCCGAGATGATTGAGCAGCGTAACGGTGCGGCGGGTGTCCTCGGCGGCGATAAGGTCAACGGACTTCAGCGTTTCAACGCAGCGATACGTGATGTCGCCAAGGTTGCCTATGGGCGTGGCGCAAAGATAAAGCTTGCCGGGCATAATCCCGCCTCCTTTAAACTATGTTTTCGGTAATGTTTTGCAGATAATTTCCGTTTTCGTCGTACATAAAAACGGGCTTTTCCAGTCTGAGCTGGGGACGGCCGTTCATCAGGCCCTCTATGAGAATGAGATTTGCGGCTCCGGCGGGGTCGGGATACACCACCGCAAGCCGCTTGGGTTCTATCTTATATTTTCGCATTGCGGAAACAACGTCGCACAGCCTGTCCGCGCGGTGCACCATGAACATACGGCCGGTCTGCTTAAGGCATCGGGCCGAGACCCGTACCACATCGTCCAGCGTACACATTATCTCGTGACGGCTCACCGCCAGCTCGTCCTTGGGGTTGACAAGGCCGCCGCCGCTGTTCATATACGGCGGGTTGCAGGTGACAAAGTCGAAAATCCTGCTGCCGTAGATTTCGGGCGCGTCCTTTAAATCGGCGTTTTTCACCCTTATCACTTCGGAAAGGCCGTTCAGCTCCATGGTTCTGGCGGCCATTTCCGCCACGCGGGGGATTATCTCCACCGCGTCAATGGACGCGGGCCCGTGCAGTGCATATGTAAGCACCGGAATAATTCCGGTGCCGGTACACAAATCCAGTCCCCGGCTGCCCCTTTTGACCTTCGCAAATTTAGAGAGCAGCACCGCGTCGCTGCCGAAGCAAAAGCCGTCCTTGTTCTGTATTATTTTGTAGCCCTTGATGCCAAGGTCCTCGATTTTTTCCATATGTAACCTCCACAGGCGGTCTTTGCGGGGTATTGCCTTATATTACATTATAGCATACGGCGTTTTGATTTGTCAATACGCGGCGGTCATTTTGGGGAAGACCGAAAAATAAAACCCGCCGCGATAAGGCGGCGGCTTAAAGGCCGCATCGCCAAATATCAACAGCAGGTTTTATATAGTGATAAAAAAAGATAAAACGATGTGTGTCCGCCATGGACCCTTGCGGGCTCACGCCTTACGGCGGGATTTTTACAATCACTGTTCGGCGGCGATTTCCTTTTCTATCTCGTCCTCTATCCTGTCCGTTATCCTGCCCACAAGGAAGGTTATAAAGTCGGAAATGCCCTCCACTATCACGCACACGCCGATAAACAGCCACAAAGTCTCAGGCACTCTGAAGGGGTCGGCGAAAATCACCATAGCGAATATCAGCGACAGAGCCGCCGAAACCAGCGCCACATACCAGAACCTCAGCCTAAGACGCAGCATATCCACAGCCGACTGTATCTTGTATATGCCCAAAAGCAGGAGAATAAGTCCGAACACCTCGGAATATACGGATATCATTTCGTATGCGCTCCTGGAGTCAAACACGAAATACAGGCCCGCCGCAAGAGCCGCGAGACCCTTGAACAGCTTAAGCCCCGTTGCGGCGATAAGCGGCTCGGTGCGTATGTAAGAAATTACGCTTATCACTCCGTATACCAGCAACCCTATTCCGGCTACAAGTATGGCGGTTCTGGCAATCTTTTCGGGATTGAACACGATTATCACGCCCACGGCTATCTCAATTATGCAGATTATGAGCAGCCCCACTCTGTTTAAAAAGTTTTTCATATAATACTCCTCCTCACTTCTGTCTCAACCTTCAAGCTCAGCCTCGCGGATAAGCGCCGCGTCGGCTATCATATCAACCGTGCCGTCAATGCCCAGCAAACTGCTGTTTATGCAGATGTCATACTGTCTCGCGTCGCCCCATTTTCTGTCGGTGTAGTAGCTGTAATACTTGGCGCGCTTCCTGTCCACGCCCCTGATGTGGGACTCGATTTGGGCGTCGGTCTTGTCTGTAAGCACCTGACGCTTACGGGCCACCTTATCCGCCATGTCCGCGCAGATGAAAATGCGTACCAGCCCGGGATTTTTCTCCAGCACCACATCGGCGCAGCGGCCGACTATGACGCAGCTGCCCTTTTCGGCGATGGCCTTTATTGCCCGGCTCTGCTCCAAATACACCCTGTCGCTCATGGGCATTTGATAGATGTCAAAGAGTATCGAGCCCGTGGCGAAAATAGGCGAGGTGTGATGCTCGTCATAGTAGTCCATGACGCTTTCGACTATGCCGGAATCCTCGGCGGCCTTACGGATTATCTCCTTGTCAAAAAAGGGCACTCCCAGCTTTTCGGCCAGCTTCATGCCTATCTCGCGGCCGCCGCTGCCAAATTCGCGGCCTATGGTGATAATTACTCTCTTCATTTTTCCTCCTCCTTTTTATCTGTCGGCGATGGGCACGTACTCCCTCCTTGGAGCGACGGCCTTGTACGCCGGACGGATTATCTTTTCCGCGCTGACTATCTCTTCAAGGCGGTGGGCGCTCCAGCCAACTATGCGGGCCACGGCGAACATGGGCGTGTAAAGCTCCACTGGCAGCCCCAGCATACTGTAAACGAAACCGCTGTAGAAGTCCACGTTGGTGTTTACGCCCTTGTATATCCTGCGCTCCTCGGCAATGAGCTTGGGGGCCAGCCGCTCAACCGTGCAGTAAAGCTCATACTCGTCCCGCAGGCCCTTTTCCGCCGCGAGGCTTTTCACAAAGTCCTTGAATATCTCCGCCCTCGGGTCGGAAATGGAATAGACCGCGTGACCTATTCCGTAAATGAGGCCGGTCCTGTCGAAAGCCTCCTTGTGGAGCAGCCGGCGAAGGTAAGCCTCCACCGCCTCCTCATCCCTGATGTCCTTTACGTTCTCCTTCAAATCCTCGAACATCTGGACCACCTTGATATTCGCTCCGCCATGGCGCGGCCCCTTAAGCGAAGCCAGTGCCGCCGCCATCACGGAATAGGTGTCCGTGCCGGAGGAGGTGACTACCCTCGTGGTAAAGGAGCTGTTGTTACCGCCGCCGTGCTCCATGTGGAGTATCAGCGCCATGTCCAGCACCGAGGCCTCAAGCCGGGTATAGCTCTTGTCGGGTCTCAGCATACGCAGAATATTTTCCGCGGTGTTCAGGGTCGGGTCGGGCTGGTGAATGTAAAGACTGTTCCCCTCACTGTGGCTGTAGGCGTTGTAGCTGTAAACGGCCATCATTGGGAACTGACTTATAAGATTGAGGCACTGGCGTATAACATTCGGCACCGAGGTATCCTCGGGATTGGGGTCGTAGGAATAAAGAGTCAGCAGGCTTTTGGCCAGAGTTATCATCATGTTTTCGCTGGGAGCCTTCATGATAACGTCACGGGTAAAATTCTGCGGCAGGGTACGGCGCTGTGCCAGCTCGTCGCCGAACTCCTCCAGCTCCTTTTTCGTGGGCAGGTCCCCGAAAAGCAGAAGATAGGCCGTCTCCTCAAAGCCGAAGCGCTTTTCCTTCACAAAATTGCTCACCAGCGTCTTAACGTCATAACCACGGTAATACAGCTCTCCGGGGCAGGGGACGCCGTTTTCCTTCGCCTTTACCTCCGAAATATTCGTAAGTCCGGCCATCACGCCGTTGCCGTTTATGTCTCTCAGTCCGCGCTTAACGTCGTATTCCCTGTACAAATCCGGGGGCACGGTATTGTTCCGGACGCAGCGCATGGCTTTTTCTCTGTCAAGCTCGGTTATTTCAAAAATCCTTTCCATAAAATCCTCCTTCGGTCATAGAAAACGCGATTTTTATTAATTCTGCTTTTTTACGACAATTTTTTATCTTTCATTAAAAATCCCGCTTTTATGTTATGTAACGATTATATCACAAAACATCCGCTTTCGCAAGGACCAACGGAAAATATTTACAGAATAGTAACAGTTTATTATTTTTCAGGTAACACCGCGCCGAAATTCCGCCATTCGGCACGGAAAAACAGAGCGTTCGGCCGCAGCGGATTTTTGACGGAATTACAAAAATAAACAAAGAACACCGTCATATTTCAAAGAATTTTAGTCACAAGCGTCGAAAATTCAGAGCGGCGCCGGCCTCACTTTATAAGGCCCATTCTGCGCTTTACGGTGAAGATGCGCTCTATGCTCTCGTCTATCCTCTCCTCCGATATTCTGCCGCTTTGCACGGCCTCCAGCAGGGCGGCGTGGGCGGCCTCGAGGTCGTCCGGCATCAAAAGCATATCGGCGCCGGCCTCCACCGCCATGACGCAGGCTTCGCCCGCGCCGTACCTGCTCGTAACGGCGCCCATATTCATGGCGTCGGTGATAACTATGCCGTCATATTTCAGCTCGTCTCTGAGAAGGCCGTTGATTACGGCCGGAGACAGAGTACACGGAGTGTCGTCGCCTACCACGTTGGGCAGGGACATATGGGAAACCATAACGAAGTCCGCGCCCTTTTCTATGCCCTTTATAAAGGGAAGGAACTCCTCTTCCCGAAGCTGGTCAAGGGTACGCTCGCTGACGCTCATTCCGTCGTGAGAATTGGCCTCAGTGCTGCCGTGGCCGGGAAAATGCTTAAGCACGGCGCTTATGCCTCGGTTTTTCATGCCCTCCACCTCGGCGGCGACCTTGGCGGCCACGTCAACGGCGTCGGAGCCGAAGGAACGGACGCCTATCTCAAAGTTATTGGGGTTCACCAGCACGTCCGCCACCGGAGCGAAGTCCATGTTGAAGCCGAGGCCCGAAAGCTCGAGGCCCAGCCTCTCCCCTATTTTCTTGGCCTGAGAGACCGACTCCACCTCGCTCATATTGCCGTTGTCGGTAACTCCGCAGGTGTCGGAAAGCCGGCTGACGATGCCGCCCTCCTCGTCTACTCCCAAAAATACCGGTATTTCAAAGCTGACGGAAAGCTCGCCCAGCAGCTTCATAAGCTGCACCTTTTCCTGGGCGTTTCCGGAAAAGAGTATTATTCCGCCGACCTTGTATTTTTTCGCGTTCTCCACAAACTCCCGGGACAGCACGGTCTCATTCCCGCCGCCGCTGATGGCCTCGGGCGCGACGTAAAACATCTGCCAAAGCTTATCCTCGAGAGAAAGTACGGTCTCGTCCTCACCGGCGCTTTTGGAGCCCCCGGCCGCGGGAGTGCTTTTGCCGCCGGCGCCGGAGGCGGAGCCGGCGTCCTTCGACCCTCCGCCGCCAAAGCATCCCGCAAGCAGCAGAGCGGTGGCCGTGATAAGTACAAATATCTTCTTCATATTAACTCATCTCCAATAAATCGTCACAGTTTTTCATACAAGGCTTTGAGCGCCTCGAAGGTTTCGGGACTGATGTCGTGCTCGATGCGGCAGGCGTCGTCGCGGGCGACGCTCTCCTCCACGCCAAGCTTGGACAGCAGGGCCATTATCAGCCGGTGACGCTCGTATATCCTTTCGGCTATTTCAAGCCCCGCTTCGGTCAGTTCAATGTGCCCGTGCTCATCCATGGTGATGTAACCGTTTTGGCGGAAATTTTTCATGGCGACGCTGACGCTGGGCTTGCTGAAACCAAGCTCCGCCGCGATATCAACGGAATGTACCTCGCCGTTTCTCTGTTTTATCATAAGTATAGCTTCAAGATAATTTTCCGCCGACTCCTGAATGACCATTTCTTTCCCTCCATTATATTTATATATAATAAATCTATGTTATATTATAGCACGTAAATATATATTTTTCAATACTTTTTTGCATATCCGCCCAAATAAAAAAATTGTTTTACATTTGTGTTAAATCTATTGCAAAAGAAATTTAAAAGGTGTATGATATAAATAAAGTATTTCAGGGAGGGTCTCGCCATGGCAACAAACCATACAACTCAGATCGAGATAAACCGTTCCAGGGACTCGGAGATAGAGTCCATCATCGACCGTGTTCACGCCGCGCTGGTGGAAAAGGGCTATAATCCCATAAGCCAGCTTGTGGGTTATATCATGTCCGGCGACCCTACCTATATCACCGGACACAAAGGCGCGCGCAGTCTTATAACCAAAGTCGAGAGGGACGAAATTTTGGAGGTAGTGTTTAAGCGTTATCTTGAAGGAAAGCCGATAAAATAACACAATTTCACGGGGCCGTAAAAAATGGCGCAGAACGTTCAAGGGCCAAAAACTTTTATTTAAGATAAATTTGAACATTATATAATCGGTCAATAAAATAATATTTTATTTTTTAATGAAGAAAATTCGCCCTTACGAGCGAATTTTCTCATTTTTATGCCCTTGAACTACGGACGAAAATCACCCTCGGCGGCGTCGGGGCAAAGCCCGACTGCGTTCCGACATTTCCTGCGGAAAAGTCGTCACTTGAAGGCTTGCCCCTCCTTTTTCGCAAAAGGTAACGCTACGTCGTCGCAAACTCGGTATCGCTTTATGCAATTTTTGCAAAATTGCATAATGGCTCATCTCGTTGCTCCTCCTTCTCCCCACAAACAACTCCGTTGTTTGTGGGGGCCCTATGCTATTCGGGCCTAAAGCGGCCCTCGCGACGGCTTTGGCTCACTAATAACCTTTTGCGAGATTTTTTGTCCGTCATGCGGGACGGCGGGCTGAAGGCAGCCCGCCCTACGCTACTTTGTTAAGGTAGTGTAGGGCGGCTTGCCCTCAAGCCGCCGACTCACAGAGATGGACAAACAAGCCGCCGAAGGCGGTACTTGCTCCACACAAACAACGAAGTTGTTTGTGTGGAAAAGGAGGAACAGCGTTGCATCGATTGTTCCGACGCCGTTCTGCGCGATTTTTTCGGTCGGCCCCCGCGCCTCCAAATTACAAAGTAAGTTTCTAAATTTATGGCGACTTTTTTGTGACTTTTGTGATTTTTTTGCGTCCTTATTATTGAACTACTATTTAGGCAGCGGGGAGGTGAGCCTGTGACCGACGCTCAGCTTTTGGAAAAACTGAAAAAGCGCAGCCGAAAGTCGCTGGAAACGGCGATACGCCGCTTCAACGGCTATGTCGCCGCAATCATATACAACACCGGCAGAGGCTCGCTTTCAAGGGAGGACATGGAGGAGCTCCAGGACGACGTTTTTCTGGCGCTTTGGAACAACGCCGAAAATATCACCGACTCTCTCCGGCGCTATATCGGGGCCTCGGCCCGCAACATGACCCTTAGCCGGCTGCGGACGCTCAAGCCCACGGCGGAGCTCCCCGGCGACGCGGCGTCGCCTCACGGCAACCCCGAGGAGGAAGCCGAGAAAAACGAACTGGCGCGGCTGATATTTGAGGAAATGGAAAAACTTGGCCCGCCGGACAGCGAGGTGCTCTCCCGTTTTTTCTTCGGCGGTCAGAAAATGCGTGAAATAGCCGCCGAAATGGGGCTCGGAATATCGGGAGTGAAAATGAAGATAAAGCGCGGCAGGGAACGCCTGAAAACGGCGCTTGAAAGAAAGGGGGTGCTTCCGTGAACAGGCACATGAAAAAGCTGTTAAAGGAGCTGGGCGCCGACGGCCGAACGGCGGTTTTGAGGGATTCCGGCGGCGTGGTGCGCAGCGTGAACAGAAAGCTGAACCTCGACCCGCCCGAGAGGGCACGCTACAGGGTTCAGCGGGCGGTCAGGCTGACCGCGGCGGTCTGCGCCCTTACTCTGACGCTGGCGCTGACGGCCTTTGCCGTGAGTCGGCTGGACATCTTGGGTCTTATATTCGGAGACGCCGTCGCGCCCTACGTTGTCCGGCCCGCGGCCTCCGTCAGCGACGGACGCTTCCTGTGCCGTGTGGAGCAGGCGCTGACCTCCCCCTCCGAGGTCACGGCGGTGGTGTCCGTTCAGGGCCTCACCAACGAGGCCGCGGAAATTCTGGCGGACCCGGACCAAAGCCGTTTTACGGACGGCTTCTGGATAACATATGCCGAGCGGGGACGGCAGCTCCCGACGGGGGCCTCTCTTTGCTCCGAGGAGCTGACGGGGCTGCGCGGCGGCGGCACAAGCTATTACCTCCTCATTTTCGAGGGGGGTGAAAATCCCGACGGGGCGGACATGGCGGTAGATTTTCTGTTCCTTGAGCAGCCGCCCGAGAAAAGGCGCATAACCCTGCCCGTAAGCGAGGACGTAGCCACGGTCCACGCCGAGAGGGACGGGGTCAGGCTCACCCTCAGTCCCATCGCCCTCCGTCTTGAAAGCAGCTCCGCCCTCGACGCCGACGCCGAGCTCGGTTTTCGCATGAAGGACGGCCGCGTAATGACCGAGGCACAGCTTTTCCGTCAGGGCGGCAGGTGCCTTATCACAACCGAAAGCGAGGACGGTGGGCGGCGCTCAACGCTGACGGTCATAGCCAAGGACGCCCTTAAGCCGGAGGATTTTGAGGCCGTGATATACGGCGGCGAGGAGTTCCGTCCGGAATAGCAAAGCAGTGTGGGGCGGCTTGCCCGAGGCCGCCGAAAAAGCTTCAAAAAAAAGTCGGAACAAGCGACGCATCGCTTGTTCCGACGTTGTTTTACACGATTTTTTGGGCCGACCCCGCGCCTTAAAGGTTACGGGGCGGTTCTTTACGGCCGCCAATCAATACTTGGGACGGGCGACATAGTGAGTATGCAGAAGCTCGTGAGCCTTATGGCCGCCGGGCTCGCCAAGATACTCGCTGTAAAGCTGCTTGATATAGGGGTTCTCATGGCTCTTGCGAATTTTGAGAGCCTTATCCTCGGCGTAAATAGCCTTGGCGCGTTCGGCGGAAACATTCACGTCCATCTTAATTCTGGAAGAAACTATGGGCTGACCGCCGCCGGTAACGCATCCGCCGGGGCAAGCCATTATCTCGATGAAGTCAACCTGTGTCTCGCCGGAGCGAACGCTGTTGAGCAGCTTGCGGGCGTTGCCGAGACCGTGGGCCACGGCAGCGCGGACAGTCTTGTCGCCGATCTGAACGGAGGCGATCTTCACGCCCTCAAGACCGCGGACGGCCTCGTAATCCACGTGCTCGATGGACTCGCCGGTGAGCACCTCGGCCACGGTACGGAGGGCAGCCTCCATAACGCCGCCGGTAGCGCCGAAGATAACGCCCGCGCCGGAAGCCTCGTCGCCGAAGGGAGAGTCAAAGACCTCGTCGGGCAGCTTGGCAAACTGGATACCGCTCTGCTTTATCATCTGGGCCAGCTCACGGGTGGTGATTACGGCGTCCACATCGGGAGTGCCGGTCGCGGCCAGCTCGTCCCGCTGCGCCTCGAACTTCTTGGCGGTGCAGGGCATTACGGAAACGGTGTAAATATTCTTGGGGTCGATGCCGGCCTTTTCCGCGTAATAGCTCTTGATGATGGCGCCGAACATTTCGTGGGGCGACTTGCAGGAGCTGAGGTTGGGGATAAAGTCGGGGAAATTATGCTCGCAGAATTTTACCCAGCCGGGGCTGCAGGAGGTTATCATGGGCAGCACGCCACCGTTCTGCATACGGTGGATAAGCTCGGTGCCCTCCTCCATAATGGTCAAATCCGCGCCGAAGTCGGTGTCGAATACCTTGTCAAAGCCCAGTCTGCGAAGGGCGGCGGCCATCTTGCCGGTGACGGGCTCGCCCATGGGGAGGCCGAACTCCTCGCCGATGGCGGCGCGTACCGCGGGGGCGGTCTGCACTACAACATGCTTGTCGGAGGCAAGAGCGTCCCATACGTCCTTAACGGAGCTCTTCTCGCGAAGGGCGCCCACGGGACAAACGGCGATGCACTGGCCGCAGTTTACGCAGTCAACCTCGCCGAGGCTGGCCTCAAACGCGCAGCCGACCTTGGTCTTGAAGCCGCGCTCCATGGTGTCGATAACGCCCACGGTCTGCACATTCTTGCAGACATTTACGCAGCGGCGGCAAAGTATGCACTTGTTATTGTCTCTTACGATAGAGGGAGATATATCGTCGATAGCGTACTCGTTTCTCTCGCCTTCATAGGGTATGTCGGACACGCCCAGCTCGTCGGACAGAGCCTGAAGCTCACAGTTGCGGTTGCGGGGGCAGGTGAGGCACTTGCGGTCGTGATTGCTGAGCATAAGCTCGAGCACGGCCTTGCGGGCCTCGCGGACGGTGGGGGTGTTGGTCTGTACCTCGATGCCCTCGGCGACGGGGTACACGCAGGCGGCCTGGAGAGCGCGTCCGCCCTTGATTTCAACAAGGCACATCCGGCAGGAGCCAGTCTGACTTACGTCCTTAAGGTAGCAGAGAGTGGGTATTTCTATGCCGGCGGCGCGGGCCGCCTCCAAAACGGTGGACCCTGCGGGAACGCTGACGGGCTGACCGTTTATTTTTAAATTAACCATATCCATTTCAAGCAGCTCCTTCCTTACTTCTTCACTACGGCGCCGAACTTACAGGTCTCCATGCAGACGCCGCACTTAATGCACTTGGTTGTGTCGATGACGAAAGGCTTCTTGATCTCGCCGGAAATGGCGCCCACGGGACACTTTCTGGAGCAGGCGGAGCAGCCCTTGCACTTCTCGGGGTCGATAACGTAGCTGAGAAGGGCCTTGCATACGCCGGCGGGACAGCGTTTCTCAACAACATGGGCCTCGTACTCGTCGCGGAAGTAGCGGAGAGTGGAAAGCACGGGGTTGGGAGCTGTCTGGCCCAGGCCGCAGAGGGAGGCGTTCTTGATATGGTAGCAGAGGGCCTCCAGACGGTCTATATCTTCAAGGGTGCCCTGACCCTTGGTGATTTTGTCGAGAATTTCAAGAAGACGCTTTGTACCTATACGGCAGGGAGTGCACTTGCCGCAGGACTCGTCAACGGTAAACTCCAGGAAGAACTTGGCGATATCAACCATGCAGTTGTCCTCATCCATAACGATAAGGCCGCCGCTGCCCATCATGGAGCCGATGGAGATAAGAGAATCGTAGTCGATGGGCGTGTCGATAAGAGAAGCGGGGATGCAGCCGCCGGAGGGTCCGCCGGTCTGAGCCGCTTTGAACTTCTTACCGTTGGGTACGCCGCCGCCTATCTCCTCAACTATCTCGCGGAGAGTGGTGCCCATGGGTATCTCCACAAGACCGGTGTTGTTAATCTTGCCGCCCAGAGCGAACACCTTGGTGCCCTTGCTCTTCTCGGTGCCGATGGAAGCGAACCAATCGGCGCCCTTGTTAAAGATAACGGGAATGTTGGCGTAGGTCTCAACATTGTTGAGTATGGTGGGCTTCTCCCAAAGGCCCTTTACGGCCGGGAAGGGAGGACGGGGACGGGGCTCGCCTCTGTGTCCCTCGATGGAGGTCATAAGGGCGGTCTCCTCGCCGCAGACGAAAGCGCCGGCGCCGAGACGCAGCTCGATGTCGAAATCGAAGCCCGTGTCAAATATATTCTTGCCCAGCAGACCGTATTCCTTGGCCTGGTCGATAGCTATCTGAAGTCTCCTTACCGCGATGGGGTACTCGGCGCGGATGTAGATATAGCCCTGATTTGCGCCGATAGCGTAACCGGCGATGGCCATGGCCTCGAGCACGCTGTGAGGGTCGCCCTCAAGCACGCTTCTGTCCATGAAAGCGCCGGGGTCGCCCTCGTCGGCGTTGCAGCAGACATACTTCTGCTCGTTAACGCTCTTGCGGGCGAAGTCCCACTTTGTGCCGGTGGGGAAGCCGCCGCCTCCGCGTCCGCGAAGGCCGGATTTTTTGACGGTGTCGATGACCTCCTCGGGGGTCATTTCGGTAAGCACCTTGCCAAGGGCCTGATAACCGTCAACGGCGATGTACTCCTCGATATTCTCGGGGTTGATAACGCCGCAGTTGCGCAGCGCCACGCGCTGCTGCTTCTTATAGAAATTAACGTCGTTAAGTGACTTGATGTCATTCTGCTCAACGGTCTCGTCATAAACGAGGCGCTTTACGATACGGCCCTTGAGAAGATGTTCCTGCACTATCTCCTCGACGTCCTCCTTCTTGACGCGGCTGTAGAACGCCCCCTCGGGATAAACAACGACAACGGGGCCAAGGGCGCACAGGCCGAAGCAGCCCGTCTTAATGACCTTGACTTCCTTATCCAGGCCGTATTTTACCAGCATCTCGTCGAATTCCTCGTGCAGCACCTCGCTGCCGGAGGAGGTACAGCCGGTACCGCCGCAGATAAGAACGTGGGATCTAACCAGCTCCATTCAGTACACCCCTTCCTTACATTCCTGCCGCGCCGATGGTATATTCGGCAACGGGCTGGCCGTTAACGATGTGTTCGGCCACGACTCTTGCCACCTTGTCAGGGGTCATCTTTACGTATGTAACCTTATCCTGACCGGGAGCGTATACCTCAACGATGGGTTCAAGACGGCACAGGCCGATGCAGCCGGTCTGCTCCACGGCCACATTGTTGAGATTTCTCTTGCCTATCTCCTCAAGGAAGGAGGTCATAACGGGGCGGGCGCCGGCGGCGATGCCGCAGGTGGCCATGCCTACAACGACTCTTACGCCGTCCTCTCTGTCCTTTCTGAGATTGACGTTTTCAATAGCCTTCTGCTTTAAAGCCTGAAGCTCAGCCAAGCTTTTCATGATTCTTCTACACCTCCATAAATATTTGCGATTCCTTCGCCGATAAATTCTCTCAGCCAGGCGGCGACCGTCGGGTCGCTCATGGGCACCTCGCCGAGAATTTCTTTCATTTCCTTAGTGTTGAACTCGAACACTTCTCCGTTGTACGTATGCTTGTAATAAAAGTCGATGCGGTCGTTCATCGAGATCAGAGAGGTCATGGTGTCCGCCATATTGCCCAGCGGCTGGCGGTCGATGTGTCCGTGGGAAAAGACCGCCTTTATAAAGGTACCCTCCCCCACCTTGGAACGAA
The DNA here is from genome assembly GCA_947589005.1 of uncultured Clostridia bacterium. Taxonomy (GTDB): domain Bacteria; phylum Bacillota; class Clostridia; order UMGS1883; family UMGS1883; genus JAFLUQ01. The sequence goes on from CANPZO010000013.1 coordinate 30,213, forward strand.
GCTCGATGTCTCCCCCCGTGGCTTGGGCGGCGCTGCGAAGAAGCGAAATGCCCATGCCCACCTTGCGGGTGGTGCGGGTGGTGACAAAGGGGTCCATTACCCGAGCCACCATTTCCTCGTCCATGCCGCAGCCGTTGTCCTCAACGGAAAAGGACAGCACGTCCGTGGGAATATCCTCAAAAAGCTCTACCCGGATAGTATCCGCGCCGGCCCGGACGGAGTTCTGCACAATGTCCAGTATGTTCAGACTGATCTCCTGCATGGCCTTATTCTTTAGTCCGCATACTTGGCAAGGATGCCGGATACGTCGTCCACCGTAAGACGGCCGTAAACCTCGTCGTTGACGGTCATTACCGGAGCGAGGCCGCAGGCGCCGATGCAGCGGGTGGCGTTGAGAGAGTACTTGCCGTCGGGGGTGCAGCCGCCGACCTCAAGATTAAGAGACTCCTGAATTTTGTTGATGATATCGCCGCTGCCCTTAACATAGCAGGCGGTGCCGAGACATACGGCGATGGCGTACTTGCCCTTGGGATTGAGCGAGAACTGGGTGTAGAAGGTCACAACTCCGTAAACCTCCGCCAATGTCACGCCAAGTCCCTCGGCAATCATCACCTGCACCTCGAGGGGCAGATAGCCGTAGATGTCCTGAGCTTCATGCAGAACGGGTATAAGCGCGCCCCTGGTGTCCTTGTACTTGGCAATGACTTCCTTGAGCTTGGCCTCCTGTTCGGCTGTACCGTTAAACGGCACGCTGGATTTAACGCTCATATTCTTTACCTCCTTATATTTATTGAATTGAACGGGCTGCCGTCCATTATTCAACATGACAAAATTGTGGAAACACGGTATCCACAGCAAAGACATTATATCAGATTTTTCGCAGTTTGTCTACACTAACATTATGTTTTCGTGAAAAAATTCACAAAAAGTTTATGGCAACTTTGTGCCGTCAGTGAGAAGTGAGGAGCAAATTAGAAATTCAAACGGCAGAGTAGGGAACAAGCGTACATCTGTCTCACGTTTTCAGTCAACTCACGGCCGCCCTAAGCGCCTTTACCACCGCCGGGGCGGACTTTTCCTCCAGCGTCAGCTTCCAAACGGCGTCGGAAATATCCGTCAGATAGTGCGCATCGCTGTCGTGAAGGTAACGGTATTTGGGGTCGGCGCTCATTTCCGCCGGGGCCCGCTTGGACACCTCGAGGGTGGTGAAGTTCAGCTCCTCGGGGATAAAGCCCAGATTTGAGAGTATGCTGTTGCTTGAGCGGTCGATGTGGGCGGCCACGCAGACCCCTCCCCTCTCCTCAACCATGGACTTTATGGCCTCGATAGGCAGGTCGGTGGCGTTGATGAGGAGCTTGTCGATGTGTCCGGTCACGTTATCCTCGCTGTCCATGATGAGCTGCTCGCCGAAAATTTCCGGTTTATTGTTTATGGGAGGCAAATGCTCCTCCAAAATATTCCCCATGTCGAGGGCGGCCTCCACCGTGGGGAAAAGGCACAGCAAATGAACCTCCTCGGCGCTCTCCGCCTCGATGGCGGGCACCACCGTCAAATCCCATTCCTTGGCGGCCTCCATTACGGCGGGGACGTTTTTGGCGGTGTTGTGGTCCGAAAGGGCGATAATTTCAAGGCCGTTCAGCATTGCCATGGCCGCGATGTTGTGCGGGGTCATGTCCGAGTCCCCGCAGGGGGACAGGCAGGAGTGCATATGTAAGTCGTATGCGTATCGGCCCATGTCACACCAGATCCTTCAACTCGCACACTATGTCGAAGGCCGTTTTCTCGCTGCTGTAAACGGGTATGCCCTCCATATCCGACCGTTTGGCGGTATTGGGGTCGGGGGACAGGCCCTCGGCAAGGATTATCATCGCCACGTCCGTAAGGCTGGCCACGGCCATAATATTTATATTGGTCTGAATGGTGACCCAGGCGTTGCCGCTTTGGGCCTTGCCCATGACAAGGCTCAAAAGGTCGCCCACGTAACCGCCGGTCACCTCACGGTCGGCGCCGTCCTCCCCGCACTTGAGGGTGAGGCCCAGTTTATTCGCTATTTCCGCGACAGTCATTGTTTTTCCTCCTTTTTACTCCATCGACGGGGGCAATTTGCTTTCCAGCTCGGCCATCTCGCGGGCGAGCATACTTACCCTCTCACGGAGCTTAAAAATGCAGTCGGTCTCGTTTGCCTTGCCGCGGACGATGTCCTCGGCCAAATCCTTGCAGGTCGGGGCCCCGCAGGAGCCGCAGTCAAGCTGCGGCAGACCGGCGTATATCTCGTTCATTCGGGCCGCCTTTTTCAGGGCCTCGCTGAAGTCCTCGTCCAAGGGGCTGAAGGGCTTGTACTCTATCTTGCGGTTCCAGTACATACCGTCGAGCTTCGGTATCCGATTTGGCTCGCGGTCTATCTTGTCGGCTATGCGGCGGATGCGGGAATTTGCCACGAAGTTGTTTTCCACCGTCAGACTGCCGCCCACACAGCCGCCGGTACAGGCCAGCGTCTCGATAAAGTCGATGCCCCTTATCATGTCGTCCTCCAGCTTTTCCAGCACCTCCATAACATTGGCGATGCCGTCCACGGCTATGTATCTCTCGATGCCCAGGGCCTCAGCCTCGCCGCCGTGATTTGCCCAGCGGACGCCGTCCCGTCCGGCGATGCTCAAATGCTCCACCTTTTCGATTTTATCTATGCTGTGGGCCAGGCGCATATACACGTCCTTTATGGAAATGGCGCCGTCTATATTTGATTTTTCCAAAGCCAGCGGCCACTTGATGGCGGTGACCTTGGCGGGGCACGGCGTTATGAAGAAAACGCCTATCTCCTCGTCCTTAAGGCCGGTTTTCTCCTTTGCCTCACTGCGGGCCATTTCCGCGGCCGCCTCCATCGGGGAGGTCAGGGGAGCGACGTGGCTCATCAGGTCCGGATATTTTACGGCGATGAGCCGCACCACCGCCGGACAGGCCGAGGATATCACCGGCGGCTCGATAAGGCCGGTGTGGATAAGCTCCTTCATCTTAGCGGTGACCGCCTCCGCCCCTCTCGCCACCTCGAAAACATGGTCGAAGCCCAGCATTTTAAGTCCCGTGAGCATTATGTCGAAGTCCTCCGCCTTGGAGAACTGGCCGCAGAAGGCCGGGGCGGGGAGGGCGATATTATACTTGTAGCCCTCCAGCATTTCAAAGCCGTCGGTGATGGCTTTTTTCGCGTGGTACTGGCAGCGGCGTATACACTCGCCGCAGTCTATACATCTTTCGTCTATTATCTTGGCCTTACCCTGCTGCACCCTTATGGCCTGAGTGGGACAGTAACGTATACAGGTGGTGCAGCCCTTACAGTTGGGCCTGTCAAGGGTAACGCTGTGACATCTTTTTTCAATTCCCATTTTTTTATCTCCCATATTATCCGTCTACTTCATATATACCGTCATGTCTACAATGGTTCCTTTGCCCAGCTCTGTGGTTATCTTCATCTCGTCGGTGTATTTTTTCATGTTCGGCAGGCCCATGCCCGCGCCGAAGCCCAGCTCCCTGACCTGCTGGCTGGCGGTGGAAAAGCCCGCCTGCATAGCCTTTTCCACGTCGGGAATACCGGGGCCGACGTCCTTATGTATCATGCGGACGCTCTCGGGCCTTATCTCCACGTCGATAGTGCCGCCGTGGGCGTGAATGACCATATTTATCTCGCACTCGTACATTGCGATAGCGACCTTACGGATGACCTCGGCGCCTACTCCGAGCTGCTTAAGCACCTTTTTCACCGCACCGCTGGCCTCGCCGGCCACGGTAAAGTCCGTACCGTCAACGTCGTAATGGAGTACCATCAAAGGCTCGCTCATGCCTTTGTGCTGCCTCCCGTAAGGCCCGCGCTGTAAAGCTTTCCGCAGGCAAGATACATGGGCAGCTCGGTTTCCATGATGACGATATCCCGGCTCTCGGCCAGGCTGACCACATCGTCGGAGGGTTTTTTGCCCCTGATGAAAATAACGGCGTGTATGTCCATCATTTCGGCGGTCCTTATGACCTGACCGTTAACAAGGCCGGTGAGGAGCATGGCCTGGTCCTTGACGAAGGCCAGAACATCGCTCATGAGGTCGCTGCCGCAGGCGGCCTTGACCTCGCGTTCCAGCTCGCCCTCGCCGGTGAGCACGTTTGCGTTTAAAATTTCTTTGATTTCCCTGAGTGTCATGGTATGTATACCTCCAGTAATTAATATCTATATACATTGTACATAATTTACGCATTAATTTCAATAGTTTTTTGTAAAAAAGCAATAAAAAAATATATGTAAAGGGGGGCTGTAAAAAAATGGCGCAGACCGTTCAAGGGCTGGACGCCTTTATTTAAGCCATATTTATGTGATGATAAGCCTGTCAATAGAATCAAGATTATGAATAATGTGGAAAAACCGCCTTTTTACAAAAAAGACGGTTTTTCTTTTAATTTATGCCCTTGAACTACGAACGAAAATCACCACTCGGCGTACCAATGTACGCCGTCGGGAGGGCCTGCTCGACGGCAGAGGCCGTCTGCGCGGGCTGATTTTCGTCCGTTCTACGCGATTTTTTTGGACAGCCCCAGTGCCCCCAGATTACATAGTGACTTTTTTTACAGCCCCCTCTTGGCGAAGTTATTTATTGCTTTTCGGGATATTTTAAGGCGTTTTTACGCATTTTATCCTCGATTGCGGACGCGATATCGACGTCGCACACGTTCGCCAATTCAATGCAGTAAATCATCACGTCGGCCAGCTCCTCGAGGAAATGCTCTCTCTTTTCCCCTCTGGCCGCCTTTTCCGCCCCGCTTTGGTCGCACCACTGGAAAATTTCCAGCAGCTCGCTGGCCTCAAGGCTGATGCTTATGGCGGTATTCAGGACCTTCTTTTCCCAATTTCTCTTTTTGTCAAAATCACGGACCGCCTCCTTTATTTCGGAAACGGTCGTTTCGTTGTCGTTCATTGTCGCGGCCTCCTATTCAGGCATTTCTTTTCCGCAGCACGCCCAGCACCCTCTCAAAGTCCTCGGGCAAGGGGGCGGTGAAGGTCATTTTCTCGCCGGTGGAGGGATGGATAAAGCCTATCTCACCGGCGTGGAGAAGCTGGCCGGCCAGACTGAACTCCTCGTTTTTCACCCCGTAGGCCCTGTCGCCCACGATGGGGTGGCCGATGTGACGCATATGCACCCTTATCTGATGGGTGCGGCCGGTGCGGAGCTTGCAGCGGACAAGGGTGTATTTGCCGAAACGCTCCATCACCTCAAAATCCGTCACCGCCTCCCGGCCCTCCCTGTCCACCGCCATTTTTTTGCGGTCGGCAGAGCTTCTGCCTATGGGGGCGTCGATGACGCCGCCGTCCTCCTTGATGTTGCCGTGGACAAGGGCAAAATACGTCCTGCTAAGGCTGCGGTCCTTGAGCTGGTCCGACAGGGAAAGATGGGCGGCGTTGTTCTTGGCCACGGCCAAAAGGCCGGTGGTGTCCTTGTCTATCCTATGGACTATGCCTGGGCGCAGCACCCCGCCTATGGCGGAAAGGCTGTCCCCGCAGTGGAACATGACGGCGTTCACAAGGGTGCCGTCCCCGTTGCCGGCGGCGGGGTGCACAACCATGCCGCGGGGCTTGTTGACAATCAGCACGTCCGCGTCCTCGTAGACTATGTCGAGGGGAATGTCCTGGGGCACGGCCTCGGCCTCCTCCGGCTCGGGCAGCTCCAGCTCGATAACGTCGCCGGGCTTTAGCTTGGCCGAGGGCTTGACCGGGGAGCCGTTTATTCTGACAAGTCCCCCGTCAAAGAGCTTTTTCACAAAGCTGCGGGTGACGCCCTCTATATTTTCGCTTATATAAACGTCACTGCGGGCAGCCCGTGTCGCCGTCAAAGTCATTGTTGGCCTCCTCCCTGACTCCTCCTATAAGCACGTATAGGGCGAGCATGACTGCGCCGACGGTAACGGCGCAGTCAGCCACATTGAACACGGGGAAACGCATAAAGACGGTTTCAATCATGTCCCGGACGTAACCCAGCGCCACCCGGTCGATGAGGTTGCCCAAGCCTCCGGCGGTAATGAGGGTCAGGGACCACATGAGCCATTTGCTGCGGGGCTTATAGCGGACCACATAAAAAATTATGATTGCGAAAACCAGCAGGGCCACCGCTACCAGCAGCCACTTTTTGCCTTGGAACATTCCGAAAGCCGCGCCGGTATTTTTCACGAAGCTGACGTTCAGCACCTTGGGTATAAGAGGGAAGCTTTCGGTAATCCCCGCCGCCAGGAACTTGGTTATCTGGTCGGCGGCGATTATGAGCACAAAGGGGATAAGATAAAAAAGAAACATAAAATCGCCTCATTTTCAAATCAAATGGCCGTAAAAATGGCGCAGATCGTTCAAAGGCCGAAAGTCTTTATTGATGCAAATTTGAGTATAATATAATCGGCCGTCGAAAATTATAAATTTATAAATTAATGTAGAAAATTCGCTTTGATTAGCGAATTTTCTCATTTATGCCTTTGAACTACAAACGAAAATCACCCTCGGCGTACCTATGTACGCCGTCGGGAGGGCTTGCTCGGCGGCAGAGGCCGCCTGCGCGAGCTGATTTTCGTTCGTTCTGCACGATTTTTTCGGCCATTTCCTGTATCTACAGGTTACAAAGTGAGTATCCTTGAAAATTTTTTATTTCAAAATTTCGGCGCAGCGTCTGCACAGGGTGGGATGGTCGTGGTCACAGCCCACGTCGGGGGTTATCATCCAGCAGCGTTCGCACTTTTCGCCCTGAGCGGGGGTCACCTTAACGGTGATGCCGGGCTCGTTCTCGCCCTTGACGCCTTCGCCCTCGCCCTCGGTGACCACCGCCTCGGACACGATGAATACCGTGGCAAGGTCGGGTATCCCGTTCAGGAACTTATAGGGCTCGCCCGCGGCGAAAATCTCCACCTTGGCGTCCAGAGACTTGCCGATGGTCTTTTCCTGACGGGCCAGCTCGAGAGCCTTGCTGACGTCGCTCTTTATCGCCAGAGCTCTCTCCCACTTGTCCTCAAGCTCCTTGTCCTCCCACGCGGGCTCCACCTTGGGCATGGAATTGAAGATGGCGCCCTCGGGACGGTCGGTCGAGCGGTGGGGCATATAGCTCCATATCTCGTCGGCGGTGAAGCAGAGAATGGGGGCGATGAGCCGGACTATTGCGTCCAAAATTGTGAACATACAGGTCTGGGCGGCCCGGCGCTCCCTGCTGTCCTTTTTGGAGGTGTAGAGCCGATCCTTGATAACGTCCAGATAGAAGTTGCTCATGTCCACGACGCAGAAGTTGTGTATCGTGTGATATATCATGTGGAACTCGTAGCTCCGATATGCCTCAAGCACCCGGCCCACGATATCGTTAAGGCGGGTCAGGCTCCAACGGTCCATCTCGCACATTTCCTCAAAGGGAACGCAGTCCTTGTCGGGGTCAAAGTCGTGAATGTTGCCCATGATATAGCGGGCGGTGTTGCGTATCTTTCTGTATGCCTCGCTGAGCTGCTTAAGTATCTCCTCGGAGATGCGCATATCGGTCTTGTAGTCGGCGCTGACCACCCACAGACGGAGCACGTCGGCGCCGTACTGATTGATGATGACCTCGGGACTGGTGCCGTTGCCCTTGCTCTTGCTGAACTTATCGCCGTTCTGGTCAACTATCATGCCGTGGGTGATGACCATCCTGTAGGGGGCCACGCCCTTGGCGGCGATGGAGGTGAGCAGGGACGACTGGAACCAGCCGCGGTACTGGTCGTTGCCCTCCAGGTACAGGTCGGCGGGAAAGCGAAGGCCCTTTTTGACCTCCAGCACGCCGCTGTGAGAGCTGCCGCTGTCGAACCAAACGTCCATGATATCCTTTTCCTTGACGAACTCGGTACAGCCGCACTCGCACTTCGTTCCGGCGGGGAGAATGTCCTTGGCGTCGGTCTCGTACCAGGCGTTGCTGCCGCCGTGTTCACGGAACAGCTTGGCGGTGGCGGCGATGGTCTCCTCGGTGAGCAGCTCCTTGCCGCAGTCCTTGCAGTAGAAGATGGGCAGAGGAACGCCCCAGGTGCGCTGGCGGGAAATGCACCAGTCGCTGCGGTCCATTACCATGCCGGTGATACGGTCCTCGCCCCACTTGGGCAGCCACTTTACGCCCTTGATGGCCTCCACCGCCCGCTCCTTTATGGCGTCCACGGAAGCGAACCACTGCTCGGTGGCGCGGAACACTATCGGCTCATGGCAGCGCCAGCAGTGGGGGTACTGGTGGATTATCGGCTCGATGGCGAAGAGGGCGCCCAGCTCTTTGAGCTTTTCGATTATCTTGGCGTTGGATTTTTCGTAGTAAAGTCCGGCGAACTCTCCGGCCAGCTCGTTGAGATAGCCCTTGTCGTCCACGGGTACTATGATGGGTATATCCTTGTACTTCTGGCATACGACATAGTCCTCCACGCCGTGGCCGGGAGCGGTGTGCACACAGCCGGTACCGGCGTCGAGAGTTACGTGGTCGCCCACGATGACAAGGCTTTCACGGTCGATAAAGGGGTGCTGGACGGTCATATACTCCATTTCGCTGCCCTTGAAGGAGGCTATGGTCTCATATTCGGTTATCTTGCCGTTGGCCATGGTGGCGTCCACCAGCTCGGCGGCGATGATATAAACCTCGCCGTCAGCCTTTACAAGGCTGTACTCGAAGTCGGGGTTAAGGGAAATGGCCACGTTGCCGGGCAGGGTCCAGGTGGTTGTGGTCCAGATGACGAAATAGATGTTTTCAAGCGGCTCTCCCACATTGGCGAACAGGCCCTTGTCGTCCTTTACGCGGAACTTCACGTAAATGGAGTCCGTCTTGTCCTCCTGGTACTCTATCTCCGCCTCGGCCAGAGCCGTCTCGCAGTCGGGGCACCAGTAGATGGGCTTGAGGCCCTTATAGATGTAGCCCTTCTTGGCCATCTCGCCGAATATCTCTATCTGCTTGGCCTCGAACTCCGGGTCAAGGGTGACATAAATATCGTTCCAGTCGCCCAGCACGCCCAGACGCTGTATCTGCTTTTTCTGATTTTCCACATAGCCGAGGGCGAAATCCTTGCAGACGTTGCGGAATTCGGAAACATTGGTCTTGTGGCGGTCGATGCCCAGCTTTTTTATGGCCTGACGCTCGATGGGCAGACCGTGGGTGTCCCAGCCGTGGATATACGGGGCCTTGAAGCCGTCCATATTCTTGAAGCGGGTGATGATGTCCTTAAGGGTCTTATTGAGGGTGTGGCCCATGTGCATATCGCCGTTGGCGTAGGGCGGGCCGTCGTGGAGAATAAAGAGGGGCTTGCCCTCATTAGCCTCCATGAGCTTGCCGTAAAGGTCCTCGTCAAGCCATTTTTTAAGGGTTTCGGGCTCCCGCTTGGGCAGACCGGCCCGCATGGGGAATTCGGTCACCGGCAGATTGAGAGTTCCAGAGTAATCCATTGTCTATCTTTCCTTTCTTATTCCCGGTCACGCATACTTTTTCAGCGTGACAAAAATTCTGTCTTTTTTGCTGAGGCCGCCCATTTCCACCAGAGCCTTTCCGAGGCCCCGCACGGTGATAACGTCGGCGTCCTTTATTTTCATGTCCGTCCGCTGGGAGGGCGAACCGTTGACATACACCCGTCCGGACTTTATAAGCTCACAGGCGGCGGAACGGCCCCTGCCGGCCATGAGTGAAACTATGCTGTCCAGTCTGGCCGAGGCCACGGTGCCCTTTATGTCCTTGAACTCCCTCGGGGCCAAATCCAACGAGCCCATGTCGGCCTTTCGGACCTGTACCGGGCAGGGGCCAACCTCGCCCAGGGTGTTGACTATATAATCCCCGATATCCGAGGCGGCGAAAACCACGGCCCCGCTGCCGCCGACGACTATATCTCCTATCTTGTGCCGGTCCAGTCCCAGCCCCATCAAGGCCCCGAGATAGTCCCGGTGGGTAAGGCCGTTCAGCCGCTTGCCGCTAATTTCCAGCGCGGTCAGCGGGAAATCCTCTCCCTCCGCGTTGAAGCCCGGCATTTTCCGCTCGGCTCCGTCAAAGCCGCCGGACAGCGACAGCACGCACTCCGGCAGGTAACGGCTCCGCTCGTTAAGCAGCGCCAGCTCGTCCATGGACAAAAAGTCGCCGAAGGACGCGCCGCCGAATTTTTCGCTCCGGACGGCCCGATCGTAGAGCTTTGCGAAAATAGTCCTTTCGGGTTCGTTAAGTCCGCTTAAAAAGCGGTTTTTATCGCTTAATCCCACGGGAAGGGCCGTCCGCTTTCAAGCTCGCTCTTGACGGCCGGGGTGACGTCCACATTCGAAGGGGTGAGCAGGAGGATGCCGTCGCTTATCTTGCGGAAGGCTCCCCTGCGGGCATAGGCCGCGCCGCTGATAAAGTCAATGGTGCGCCGGGCCTGGTCCCGCTCCATATCCTCTATATTTATAATTACGGGCTTGTTGTTGTTCAGGTTGTCCACCACCTGACGGCAGGACTCGTCAAAGGAGTTCATCTTGAGCACGACCACCTTAAGCTGAGTCGTGGCGGCAAAATTTACCACCTTGGGCTGAGCGGGCGAACTCTTTTTGGTGACGGAGGAGCTTCTGGCGGGGCGCACAGGCTCGGGGGCGGGCTCCTCTTCGGCAAAATTCACATCTTCAAAATCGTCCTCATCGCTGGTGTCGCCGAAAACAAGATCGGCCATACGGTTGAATAAATTCTTTTTCATGTTCCGTACCCTTCCTTTCCGTGTTTTATGTTTATTTATCTTTATATTCTCTCTTTAAATATGGCGCTGCCTATCCGCACATGGGTGGCGCCCTCCTCCACGGCCGTCTCAAAATCGCCGCTCATTCCCATGGAGAGCACGTCAGCGCCGGGGAATTCCGTCCTCAGCCCGTCAAACAGGGCCTTCGCCGCCCTGAACACCGGACGGCAAAGCTCCTTGTCCTCAAAATTCGGGGCCATGGTCATTATCCCCCGCAGGCGCACCGATGGATAATCCTTTAACTTATTTATTATATAACGAAATTCCTCATTTGTCAAACCATATTTGCTCTCCTCGCCGGAAATATTGAGTTCGAGCAAAATATCCTGAATTAAATTCATTTTATTCGCCTGACGGTCAATTTCTTCCAGCAGGTGCAGGCTGTCCACGGAGTGTATCAGCTCCGCCCGCCCCACGGCCTGCCGGACCTTGTTGGTCTGAAGATGGCCGATTATGTGCCAGCGCACCCCGGGGATAAGGTCAAACTTGGCGTTCATCTCCTGGACGCGGTTTTCGGCCAGTATGTCCATGCCAAGCTCCACGGCCCGGCGGATTTTTTCCACCTCGACAAACTTGCTGACGGCGACCACGGTCACCTCGTCCGGCCGCCGGCCGGAACGCAGCGCGGCGGCGGCGACGCGGGCGCGGACGTCCCCGATATTTTTTTCAATGTAGTCCAAACTACCATCTCCGCGGCTGTACAATCTCACTTGACCTCCTCCGGGTTAATAAGCACCTTGTCGTATTCCTTCAGGGGCACATAGTCAGACGAGGCCCCCTGGGGAGTGTATTTTTCGTCCACGATATAATATTGGTCGTCGTCGGAGCGGAAAGGATTGTCGTTTACATAGCGGAAGCTCTTGGTCTTGTCTATCAGTATGTAAACGCCCTTCTTTCCGTTTTCTATCCTCAGCGCCGAGGAGGGTATGCGCAGACCGGCCTTGCGCTGGAGAACGACCTCGTAATTCACCTTGCGCAGGCTGCTTATGCCCTCGACAAAGAGATCGCTGCTGACGACCAGGACGCGCTTGCCGTTTTCCTCCTCGCCGATGCTGTAGACGGAGCCCTTTACCTCGCGGGCGTTGTCGGCGTCGATTTGGATATTGACCTCCGCGCCGACCTTTACGCCGTCCGTCTCGCCGGCGTCCACCTCCGCCGCCAGATACCAGACAAAGTTGTCCGTTATCTTGCAGATGTCGCCGCTGCCGCGCTTGTGGCTTTCGATTATGCCGTCAAAGCTCTCCACGTCCGAGGGAGTGAGCTTTTCCACCTGGCTGCCGTAAGGCTCGAGGCCGTCAACATTACTGCTGTAAACGCCGGATATCGGAGCGAATATCTCCTCCTGAGAGGCGCCGATGGCGTCCTCTATCTCCGTCTTGCGGTCATACAGCTCGGAGAGGAGCTGCTCCGTGGGGCCGCTGTCCTCTATTTCGGTGCCGCGGTCCTTAAGGTAGCCTATCTCCCGCTTTATTTCGGTGGCGGAGGCCAAATCCCCGTCCTTGACCGCCTGACGGATGCTCTTGACGTCCTCGCGGACGGCGTTGGCTATGCGGGCGGTGTCGGACTGGTATATGCCGGCGATAGTGGTGCTCATCTCGATATCCTCTATGCGCTGGTTCACGTCGCCGAGCTCTCTCAAAAGAGCCTCGTCGGGAGCGCCGCTTATTACGGTGCCGACTCTGGCGTCGCGGCCAACCCTGTCGCCCTCGTTGACATAGGGCTCGAAGGTGCCGGCGGTATCGTCGGCGACGACGGTCTCGTTTCTGAGGATATAGCCCTCGCCGCTGATGCTTTTTTCATATTCATAATAGGTCACGGTCTGCGTGCTGTACGGATTGGCACAGTGGTGGACCGTACTGATAACGGCGATTATTATTACAACGGCCAGTATTATCTTCAATGCCCTGCGCAAGCTCAGCCCTCCTTGGTTTTATATCGGCGTTCCGGCTCAGTCGTCCACGACCTCGGAATTAAATTTCACCGGAACAAAGGGGCTTATCGTGGATATCGCGTGCTTGTATATGAGCTGCTGGCGGCCCTCGCTGTCAACTACCACGGTGTAATTGTCAAAGCCCTTGACCTGGCCCTTTATCTGAAATCCGTTCATCAGATAGATGACGATGGTGGTGTGGTCTCTGCGGACCGAGTTCAAAAATACGTCCTGTAAGTTGATGGCTGCTTTCATTGATGTCGCTCCTTTATGATTTTTATTGCCTGTCCGGGGGCGTCCCCGGGGCTTATGTGAACTATTTCACGGTTGTGCCCGAACCATGTGAGCTGACGCTTGGCGTAACGGCGGCTGGCACGCTTGATGTTCTCCTCCGCCTCGGACAGCGAGGCGCGGCCGTCGAAATACTCCAGCATTTCCTTGTAGCCGATGGCCTGTATCGCGGTGGGGGCCTTGTCCCTTATGGGGAGCAGCTCCCGCCGGACCTCGGCCTCAAGGCCCTTTTCGAGCATTATTTCCACCCGGCGGTCTATGCGCCGGTAAAGCTCCTCCCTTGGCCAATCCGTCATAAGCCAAATCGCCGAATAGGGCGAGACGCGGCGGCTCCGGAGATTGAGCTCCTCCCGGCTTTGGCCGGTGGTCTGTATCAGCTCTATGGCCCTTATGACCCTTTTCACGTTGTTGGGGTGTATGCGTTCCGCCTCGGCCGGGTCAAGGGACCTGAGCCTTTCGTGGAGCGTGAGCGAGCCCTCGTTCTCGGCTATGAGGCTCAGCTCCCGCCGCAGCTCCCCGTCTCCCTCGGGCGAGGAAAAGTCGGTGGCGGCGATTAGATTGTCGATATAGAGGCCGGTCCCGCCCACAACTATGGGCAGCCGTCCACGGGCGTGTATATCCCTTATCACCTCGGCGGCCTCGGCGCAGTACCGGGCCACGCTGTAGCTTTCGGTGGGCTCCGCCACATCTATCATATGGTGAGGGACGCCCTGCCTTTCCTCCGCGTCGGGCTTGGCCGTGCCTATGTCGAGGCGGCGGTATACCTGCATGGAGTCGGCGCTGACCACCTCGCCGCCGAGCTCCTTCGCGAGGGCTATGCCCAGAGCGGTCTTGCCGCCGGCGGTTGGGCCGCAGACTACTGCGACCGGAATTTTTTCCATATTTTGTACTTCCATAGGTTTTTATCCGTGCTATAGCACGCTTAGACTATTCGTTTAAACATTTTTTCTATCTGATATTTCGTTATTTTAATAGATATGGGACGTCCATGCGGGCAGGTGGATATGCCCTCAAGGGCAAGGGCGCGGCCTATAAGCACTTCCATTTCCTTGGGAGACAAATCCTTATTGGCCTTTATGGCGGACTTGCAGGCCAAGGTGTATACCGCGCGGTCCCGCCGGTCCTCAAGCTCGCCCCTGCCGTCGCCCATAAGGTCGCCCAGCAGCTCCACAAACAGCCCTTCTCCGTCGCCGCCGGAGCAGTCGGAGGGGACGCTGCGCAGAAGCACGGAGCTTTCCCCCGCCTCGTCAAAATCGAAGCCCAGTCCGTTCAGGAACTGCCGGTTTTCCTCGGCCGCCTGAGCCTCGGCGGGGCTCAGCTCCACGGTCACGGGTATGAGCAAAAGCTGAGGGGCGGCTTTTCCGCCGTTTTTCCTGAGCTCCTCATAGCGCAGCCGCTCATGGGCGGCGTGCTGGTCCACAAGGAACAGCTCTCCCTCGCCCTCGGCCAGAATATAGGTGGCGAAAAGCTGACCTATTATCCTCACCTCCGCAGCTGCGGGCTCCTCGGAGCCTCCCTCCGCCTCGGGCGGCGCGGGGGCCTCGGACTTGGGGACGGTCTCCTCAAAAATTCCGGCGCGGCCCACCGCCGGGGTCCTTATCTCGCCGGTACGGAGCTTTTCCTCCTGCTCCTCGCGAAGGCGTTCTATCTGCTTTTTCGGCAGAAGCGGGTTCGGCTCGGCCCGAAACACTCTCTGCCCTCCGTCCTTTTCCGGCTCGGGAGCCTTGGGCGGCGGAGTGTAGCGGCTGAACCTGCCGCCGGGCTTCCGGAGCTTAAGCTGCTTAGGCAGCTCCGGAGGCGGGGCGATTTTGAAGCTGACGCCCTCCCTCACATAGGAGGCTTGGGCCTCCCTCGCTCCGGCGGCCCGGGCGAGCATATTCTTCACCGCCCAATAAACCGCCAGATACACGCTCTGGTCATCCGCGAATTTTATCTCCGTCTTGGCCGGGTGGACGTTTACGTCGCACAGGGCCGGTTCCATTTCAACATTCAGCACCGCCACCGGGAAACGCCCCGCCATGAGCTCGTTTTTATAAGCCTCGGCCAAAGCGAGCGAAAGCACCCTGCTCATCACGCAGCGGCCGTTGACAAAAAACACCTGCATGGACCTGTTGGGGCGGGAAAGGTTGTTTTTACCGGCCAGGCCGGTAACGGCGATGCCGCCGTTTTTGTAGCGTACCTCCCCCATATTCACCGAAAAATCCTTGCCCCAAACCGCGCGGACGGCGTCGGTCAGGTCGCCGGTGCCGGGGGTAAAGAACACGTCCTTGCCGTCCCGTATCAGCCGGAGTGACACCTGGGGATGGCTGAGGGCCTGACGCTGGCAGGTCTCGGTCACAAGGGCGGCCTCGGCGGAGTCCTTTTTCAAAAACTTCATTCGGGCGGGGGTGTTGTAGAACAGCTCCTCCACCCTGACGGTGGTGCCGTCGGGGCAGCCCGCCTCCTCGATAAGACGGGTCTCTCCGCCCTCGACGACGATGCGGCGGCCCAAATCAAAGCCGGGAGTTTTGGTTATCATTTCCGTTTTGCTGACGGAGGCAATTGAACACAGGGCCTCGCCCCTAAAGCCCAGGGTGGCGACGTGCTCAAGGTCCGAAATGTCCCTTATCTTGCTGGTGGCGTGGCGCATAAAGGCCCGCTCCAGATCCTCGGGCAGGATACCGCCCCCGTCGTCGGTGACGCGAATGAGCCCCACGCCGCCCCGCCGTATCTCCACCACGACGGACTTGGCCCCGGCGTCGATTGAATTTTCCACCATTTCCTTGACGGCGTTGGCGGGGCGCTCCACCACCTCGCCGGCGGCTATCTGCTCCGCCGCAGCCTTGCTGAGTATGTTTATCTTGCCCATTTTTGTCACCCTCTTTGCCGATTTACGGCGGCGCCGCTCAGAGGCCGCGCCATATCCTTATATCATTTGCTGTAATTTATACAGCTCGTTCAGCGCCTCGATTGGCGTAAGCGTGGTAACGTCGATTTTTCGCAGCTCCTCCACCGCCGGACTTTCCTCCACGGCGAAGCTGAGCTGGGGGCCGTCCCCGGCCTTTTTGTCCTTTGGCTCGCCGCCCACGGAGCCGCGCTCCACGGTGGCCAGCACCTCCTTGGCCCGCTTTATGACGGGGTTTGGCACGCCGCTGAGCTTGGCCACCTCGATGCCGTAGCTGTCGTCGGTGCCGCCGCGGACGATCTTTCGCAGGAAGGTTATGTCGTCGCCCCGCTTTTTGCAGACGGTGTTATAGTTTTTAACCCCCTCGAGCCTGTCCTCAAGCACGGTCAGCTCGTGATAATGGGTAGCGAAAAGCGTTTTCATGCCGATTTTGTTCACGATATGCTCTATCACGGCCCAGGCGATGGAAAGACCGTCGTAGGTGCTTGTGCCGCGGCCCACCTCGTCAAGTATGCAGAGGCTGCTCTTGGTCGCGTTTTTAAGTATGTAGCTGACCTCGCTCATCTCCAGGGCAAAGGTGCTCTGCCCCGCGGCAAGGTCGTCGCTGGCCCCTATTCGGGTGAAGATTTTGTCCACTATACCCACGCGGCACTTGCCGGCCGGTACAAAGCTGCCCATCTGGGCCATAAGAGTTATGGCCGCCACCTGCCGCATATATGTGGACTTGCCGGCCATGTTGGGGCCGGTGATGATGGCCGCCCTGTTGGGGCCGCAGTCCAGCTCGGTGTCGTTGGGGACAAAAAGGCCGTTTTTCAGCATCTTTTCCACCACAGGGTGACGGCCGTCCTTGATATATATCTCGTCCGTGAGGGTTATCTCGGGGCGGACATAGTTGTTTTTTACCGCCGTCTCCGCCAGCGAGTAAATGCAGTCTGCGGCGGCGATGGCCCGGGCGGTACGGTCGATGCGCTCTATCTCGGCGGCGACGCGGCCCCGCACCCTGACGAACTCCTCGTATTCCAGCGCCTCCAGCCGTTCGGTGGCGCCGACCACGGCGGTTTCGACCTCCTTAAGCTCGGGGGTGATGAAGCGTTCGCCGTTAACCGTGGTCTGCTTGCGTATGTAATCATCGGGCACCTTATCCAGATTGGACTTGCTTATCTCGATGTAATATCCGAAAACCTTGTTATATTTTATCTTCAAATTCTTTATGCCGGTGCGTTCCCGCTCCCGGGCCTCGATGGAGCCCAGGCTCCCGCGCCCGTGCTCGGACGCTCCGCGCAGCCGGTCTATATCCTCGTTGTAGCCCGGTTTTATCAGCCCGCCCTCGCGAAGCGTGGCCGGCGGCTCGTCAACTATGGCCCGGTCAAGAATGTCGTACACGTCCTCCAGGCAGTCAAACACCGCCGCCTGAGTGTTCATTATCACGCTGCGGCAGCTGCACAGGGCCTTGTATATTCTTGGCAGGGCGGCAAAGGAGGACCGCAGCCCCACCATGTCCTTGGCGTTGCAAAGTCCCATGGACACCCGGCCCATGAGCCTTTCAATGTCCAGCACACCGCCGAGGGCGTCGCCCAGCTCCTCTCTGAGCGAGGGCGTCTTTACCAGCTCCTCAACGCCGGAAAGACGGTTGGTTATGGCGGCGGCGTTTATCAGGGGCCGCATTATCCAGCCCTTGAGCATCCGCGACCCCATAGAGGTGCGGGTGCGGTCAAGCACCCAGAAGATGCTGCCCTTTTTGCTCTTGTCGCGCATGGTCTCCACCAGCTCGAGATTGCGGCGGCTGCCGGGGTCAATATCCATAAATTCACCGGAGGAATATATCTTTATCTCCCTTATGTGGCCCAGCTCCGACTTCTGCGTTTCAACCAGATAATCGAGGAGGGCCGCCGCGGCCGTGAGCAGCATGGGGTTTTGTATCTCGCCGCCGTTGTTCAGGTGCTTATCCACGGTCTCTCTGGCCATGGGCGCCACCTCGTCTCCCTCGTAGGAAAACACCAGCATGGACTCCCTGCGGTCCCGCAGATACTCCTCCAGCCGCTTGTGAAAGCGGCCCTTGCCGCCTATGGCCGCCTCCACCGGTGAAAAGCGTTCCATTTCGCTAATGAGCCTTTCACAGTCCGCGTCCTCGTCAAAGGCCGTGCCCATCAGCTCGCCGGTGGAAACGTCCGCAAAGACCACGCCGCTCCTGCCGTCCTCCACAAAAACCGAGGCCATATAGTTGGTGCTGCGGGTGGCGAGGAAGCCCTCGTCAACTATGGTGCCGGGGGTAACGATGCGGATTATGTCTCGCCGAACGATGCCCTTGGCCTGCTTCGGGTCCTCCATCTGCTCACAGATGGCCACCTTATAGCCCTTGGCCACCAAGCGGGCAATATACCCGTCGGCGGCGTGGAAGGGTACCCCGCACATGGGCGCCCTTTCCTCAAGTCCGCAGCTCTTCCCCGTAAGGGTGAGCTCCAGCTCACGGCTGGCAATTTTGGCATCCTCAAAGAACATTTCGTAAAAATCGCCCAGTCTGAACATGAGGATAGCGTCCTTATGCTGCTCCTTCACGTCCAGATACTGCTTCATCATCGGCGTCATTTCCGCCATGGGGCTCACCTCCTTCGTCATCGCGGGCTCATATCGCCGCCCCTCATCTCAAACGGCGGCGCCGTTTTCGGCGGCTTTAGTGGCAGCCTCCGCAGGTGGCGCAGCTTCCGCTGCATCCGCCGGGGAGCTGGCCGGTTATGTGGTAGGAAATGATCGTGTTCATCTGGTCGATTATGGCCTGAAAAGCACTCTGGGCGTTAAGGTACTCGACGATGGTGTCGTTGTTGGTGACCTTTTCGTAAGCCTCCTCCACCTGGGCGCGTATCTCCTCCATGCGCTCCTTGCTGACGTCGCCCTTGCTGACCTCCTCGCCGAGGGTCTTGCGAACGGCGCTGTACTCCTGAAGGAGCTTCATTGCCTCCTCGTCCTGCTCCTGCTTGGCCTCGGCCAGCTTAAGAGTCTTGTATTCGTTGCTGGTAACGATGGCCTCGCCCAGCTCTCTTGCCCTGTCAAAAATTTCCACTGTAAAATCTTCCTTTCATCATATCAGCTCTCCGTAAAGTATCCACGTCTGAGCCTTTGTTATCCTGACCTTTACCAATTTATCCTTCAGAGAGATGTCCCCTCTGAAATTTACTATTTTATTCGCGCTGTTCCGCCCGAAAAGCATATCCGCCTCGTGACGGCTCTCGCCCTCCACAAGTATCTCCTGAACCTCGCCCACGCACTTGGCATTTATATCCGCGCTTATTTGGTTCTGCAAATCCAGCATTTCCTGAAACCAGGCCGCCTTTTCCTCGTCCGTGGCGGCGCTTTTCAGCCTCGCCGCGGGCGTGCCCTCACGGGGAGAAAAAATAAAGGAAAAAATGCTGTCGAACCTGACTTCCCGCAGTATTTTCAGGGTATCCTCAAAGTCCGCCCTTTCCTCCGTGGGGAAGCCCACGATTATATCCGTCGTCAGGGAAATGTCCGGCATAAGCTCCCTCGCCCTCCGGACGATGGAGAGATACCTTTCGGCGGTGTAACGGCGGTTCATGTCCCGCAGCACCCTGTCGCTGCCGGACTGCACCGGCAGATGCAGCTGGCGGCAGACCTTCGGGCACTGGCTCATGGCCAAAAGCAGGCTTTCCGACAAATCCTTGGGGTGGCTGCTCATAAAGCGTATGCGCTCGATGCCCTCCACCTCGTTCACCCTGCGCAAAAGCTCCGCGAAGGCGTCGGTCTCGCCGCGGTCGTTGCCGTAGGAGTTAACATTCTGTCCCAGGAGCATGACCTCCCTGACGCCCCGACGGGCAAGCTCCCTTACCTCGGCCAGAACGTCCTCCGCAAGGCGGCTGCGCTCCCGGCCTCGGACATAGGGCACCACGCAGTAAGAGCAGAAGTTGTTGCAGCCATACATTATCGACACAAACGCCTTGACCCCTTCGTCATACTTAACCGGCAGCCCCTCGGCGATGGCCCCCTCGCCGCTTATGTCCACCACTCTCGACCGATGCTCCAACGCCTCGGCCAAAAGGGAGGGGAAGCGGTACAGGGCGTGAGTGCCGAAAATCAGGTCCACATGACGGTATTTTGCCCGAATACGCTCCGCAATATGCTCCTGCTGCGCCATACAGCCGCAGACGCCTATTATCATGCCGGGCTTTACGGCCTTAAGGCGCTTCAGCGCGCCGAGATTTCCAAAAACCCGCTGCTCGGCGTTGTCTCGGACGGCGCAGGTGTTCATGAGTATAAGGTCGGCCTCCTCCCGGTTTTCGGTAAAGGCGTAGCCCATCTCGGCCAACATTCCCCTCAGCCGCTGAGAATCGTTGACGTTCTGCTGGCAGCCGTAGGTCTCCACCAGCGCCTTGGGCGCGGAGCCGTCAAAGCTGCTCCTGACCAGCTCCATGACCGCCCGCTGGGTCTGTATTTCGTTTTTGTCAATCACCGGGGTCTCGTTCAATTTTCGCCTCTCCCAACTGATACCGATTTTCAATGCAAGACGGCACCAATGTCGCGTTTTCACCGAAACCGGTATAAAGTGCTTCTTCGCACAAAGTTACATAATATATTGTATAACAAGCGCAAAAAAAAGTCAAGAAATTTTTGATAAAAATCCCATTTATGGGCCGCAAATATGGGCCGCAAAAAATCTACTGGACTAAAGACGCGGAAAATCCGCTCGAAAGAGCGGATTTCCCTCATTTGCGAAAGTCCTCGCGTTTACCATGCGGAGCCGCCTCCACCGCCGCCTCCTCCGCCGGAAAAGCCGCCTCCTGAAAAGCCGCCGTCCCCGAAGCCGCCGAGATTGCCGCCGGCATTTTTAACGGCCCTCCGGGCGTAAGCGGCGCTGAGACCCGAGGACGCCCGGGCCACCGAGCCGGTCATATAGAGGGGCGTGAAAGCATAGCCTCCGTAATAGCCTCTGTACCAGTCGGGCGGCTCCTTGATAAGGCCCTCGAATTTTTTCGCCCATACGTCGGTCACGCCAAGCACAAAGGCAAAGGGCAGAGTGTCAAAGAAATACGAGGGATTTTCCTCCACCAGTTTTTCCAGCCGGTCCTTTTCCGCCGTGACCAGGAAGTTGCGGAAGCCCAGGCACCGCCCGATAATACCGGTGGCATAGTCCGTTCGCCGGTGTATCAGGGCCGCGAAAAACGCCCCCGCCACCGACAGGCCGGCTATTATGAGGCAGCGGAGCTGGCTGCCGAAAAATCTGGCCTCCATGAGCCGCGAAGCCAGAAGTCCGCCGCCTATTCCCGCCAAAAACACAAGAACCGCTGGCAAGATACCGTTACCGTTCCCGCGCTGTATCAGCGCCGCCGTCAGGCCGTAAACGGCGGCGGCGGGCACAACACCCGCGAAGCCGAACAGTCCGGCGTCAGGCATGGCCATAACCCCGTAAATCAGCGGCGGCAGCAGGCACAGCAGAAGCTGCGCGGCTGAGGCTTTGGCGTTCGAGCCGCGCTCCAGCGCGCGTTCGCCGCGGAAACATTCCTCGGCATTGACGATAACTCCCTGAGCCTCGTTATAATAGCTTTTTTCTATCTGACGGCTGGTGACCTCGGTTCCGTCCTCAAACAGAGCGTCAAAGGCCCTCCGCTCGTATTCGGGTCTCTCGGCGCCCATATCGCGAAGCTTTTGCAGCTCAAAGGAGCCGTCCTCGTTCTCCCTGTAGTTCATGTAGCCCTTGGACGCCCAGAAAAATATCATGGCCGAGACCGCGGACGTATCCACGGTACGGTTGACGATATAGGACACCTCGGCGGGGTTCATTCCGTCGGGGGAATAAAATTCCACCGTGGGCACTATCCTGTCGTCCCTGCCTATCCTCACCCACCTGACAAAGGCCAATACGGCCATCAGCGCGGCAAAGGCTATTATCCCCGGCACGGCCGTATCCCTAACCGGTGTAAGGCTGCGCGGAGCGGAGGAGAAGGTCCCCTCCGGCAGCTCAATATAAAATGTCAATCCTTCATGGCTGTTAAGATACACATTTTTCAGCGTAACGGAGGCGCCGCTTATATTCGCGCCCGATATCTCGCTGTCGGCGCCATAGGCGCCCTTGTACACGGTCACCGACTTTATATCGTCCGTGGGCAGGTTAATCGTTACCGAGGCCGACCTGATCGGCGTATCCCAGTCCGTGCCGATGGGACTGACGTAAACAATGTCATTTTTCCTGTCCCCGTCCTTTTCGTACAGAATATCATAGCTGACGCCGTAGCTTTTCGGGCCGTAAACATAGCTGTCCCCTTCGCCTATCCTGACGCCGAGGACGTTGCTCCCCTGTTCGAGAGTAAATGGCCCGCCCTCCACCTCCACGTTATCTATCATGTACGGCTCCTGACTGCTGCTGAGCGGTATTTCCCTCAGCAGGCCGTGGGCCCTTGAAACAAAGTTAAGGTCAATGTCCTCCCTTACATGGTGAATGCGGTCCTTCCCGACGGTGACCTCCACATCGTAGCTTTCAACGGTAAAGCCTTCATAGGCCATCGCCGGAGCAGCCGTCAGTACGAGGAGCGTCAAGCAGACAAGTAGCTTAGAACTTGACTTGAACATTTTCTCTCTCCGCCTCGTTTGCAACCTCAAAGTACTTTTTCTGCTCAAAGTGGAACAGCCCGGCAATAATGTTGCTGGGAACAGTCATGCACTTTTCGTTGTACTGGCGGACCGTGCCGTTATAATATTTGCGGGCGTTGGCGATATCCTCCTCGATTTTCTGGAGCTGGTTCTGAAGATTGAGGAACTGTGTGTCCGCCTTCAGGTCGGGATATGCCTCGCTAAGGGCAAACAGCCTGCCCAGCGCGCCGGAAAGGGCGTTTTCGCTTTCCAGCTTGGCGTCGCCCTGAGCGGAAACCGCCTTGTTCCGCGCTGCAACAACGCTTTCCAAAGTTTCCCTCTCGTGCTTGGCGTAGCCCTTTACGGTCTCCACCAGATTAGGGATAAGGTCGTAGCGTTTTTTGAAGTACACATCCATGGTCGAGAAGGCTTCGTCCACCTTGATTTTCAGCTTGGTCAGTGAGTTGTAGGCCCCTATCACCAAAAGAGCCAGCACGACTATGACCGCGATAATGATGATTACGGCTGTCATGATTTTTACCTCCATATTCGTTTTTTGGTTTCACCCTTATTTTACCACACATGAAAAAAATGTGCAATATTTTTTGAAAAAATAATAAAAATGTTTTGCGGCCGGCCCCTTTTGCCTGAATTTATCCCCACGGTATTTCGCGCAGGACCTCTTCCGCCAAAGCCCTGTTTCAATAAAGGAACTCCCCACCGTCAATCTGACAATGAGGAGCTCCTTTTTTCTCACGTCTTATTTCTAAAATAATCCGCTGCAAAATACAACGCAGCACATTATGGACGGCTCAAAGCGCCATGCCAAAACCTCCGCGCAGGGCCGGCTTAAGCGGCCGCTTAAGTCAATCCGTTTCTGATTTAAAGCATTTCAGCGCCGCGGCGATTACCGCGTCCATGTCGTAATACTTGTACTCACCCAAACGTCCGCCGAAAATGACGTTTTCCTCTGTGCCGGCAAGGGTTTTGTATTTTTCATACAGGGCGCCGTTTTTCTCGTCGTTCACAGGATAATACGGCTCGTCGCCGGGCTTCCACTCGGAGGAGTATTCGCGGCTTATTACGGTCTTGGGGAGGTCGTTACCGTTTTTGTCCTTGCCAAACTCGAACCACTTATGCTCGATGATGCGCGTCCACGGGGTCTCACGGTCGGTATAGTTCACCGCCGCATTGCCCTGGAAGTTAGGCTTGTTCAGCACCTCTGTCTCAAAGCGGACGCTGCGATACTCCAGTGGACCGTAGCAATAGTTAAAGTATGCGTCGATGGGGCCGGTATAGACCACCTTTTCTGCCAATGCGTCCAGCTCCGCCTTGTGCTCAAAGTAGTCGGTGTTAAGCCTTACCTCTACGCCGTCAAGCATATTTTCCACCATTTTTGTGTAGCCGCCGATGGGGATTCCCTGATACAAAGCGTTGAAATAGTTGTTATCAAAGGTAAACCGCACGGGCAGACGTTTGATGATAAACGCTGGTAGCTCGGCGCATGGACGGCCCCACTGCTTTTCCGTGTAGCCCTTCACCAGCTTTTCGTAAATGTCTGTGCCGACGAGGGAAATTGCCTGCTCCTCAAGGTTTTTCGGCTCGGTTATCCCGGCCGCTTTTTTCTGCTCATCGATTTTTGCCGCCGCCTCTTCGGGGGTCACCACGCCCCACATCTTATTGAAGGTATACATATTGAATGGCAAAGAGTACAACTCCCCGTGATAATTCGCCACCGGCGAGTTGGTGAAACGGTTAAACTCCGCAAATCTATTGACATAATTCCACACTTCACGGTTGTTTGTGTGGAATATGTGCGCCCCGTATTTATGGACGTTTATGCCTTCGATTTCCTCAGTATATACATTCCCCGCTATGTGCGACCGCTTGTCGATGACGAGCACGCTTTTGCCCGCCGCTTTGGCCTGCTGGGCGAAGACAGCCCCGTATAAGCCGGAGCCGACGATGAGGTAGTTGTACATTATATCATTCCTTCAAGCTTTTGATTTTCTCAATAAAATAATTACGTTTAATAAACATAACAGTGCAAATTGCCGCTATAATTGCGTATCTTACTATAATCACATCGTATACAAATACAACACTCAAAGCGAATATTACCATCGCCGCAGAAATCAGCACAATAAATTTCATATCATATACTCTGACCCCGTCAGTCATTTTATTCAGCACTTTTATGTGGAACAAATAATGGCTTACGGAAAACAAAATATAACAAAATAGCGTCGTATATCCCGCTGCAATATATCCAAACATAGGTATAAAAATGTAATTAAGTATAACATTCACAACCGCGCCAAATACGGATGCAACCATTATGAACTTATTTGCCTCATAGTAGAATTCCACGTTGCCAAACAATGTGTACAAAAATGTAAAATATACAGACAGAGCCACCGGCGGTATTATCCAACGCGCCTCATAATATGCGGGCGAGGCAAAGATGCGTATAATTTCCGGCCCAAAGCATATTATTACCACAAGCATACAGGCCCACATTAAAAGCAAAACATTTGCGATTTTTCCTATATCCTTATATTTTTTGTTTTTTATCGCCTTATACGAATACGGAATAAACGAGTTGTTTACGGCCGATGTAATTAAATTCATCATTTGAGATATATTGTATGCAAGGCCATATATGGCCGCTTGAGACAAGCCAACCATTTTCCCTATCATTATTCTGTCGGCCTGACCTAAAACTGACATTGACAAATAGTGCGGTATGAGAGGGATGTTAAACCAGAGGGCGTATTTCCAAAACGACTTTACATAAAAGCTTTTGCCTTTGTAAAAATTCACCGCGCAAAGGACAAGGCCTATGCACACCTGAACGCCCACATAAGACAGTACTCTTGCCTCGGCTTTGTGCGAGGAAATCAACACGGCTCCCACACCTATTATGGGGCTCAATACGGACATGATTACAGTAACCGCCACAAGCGTACGGTAGCGGTAATCAAACCGCTGTCTCGCGCTCCACAGCGAAAAGGCAGGTGAAAACATAAGTTCGGCGAACATGGCGACAACAAGAATCGTTGGTAGTCCCAGCAGCTTATTAAAAAAGTTGTGTCCGAGCAAGTAAATTGCAAATAAAACCACGGTTACGGTCATTGACAAACCATTGAGAGCGGAAGTGTATTTGTCGCGCTCGTTTTCAAACTTTACCATGCCGTTGTTGAAAACGCCGGCGGACAAATTCAAAGTGGCAAAAATTAATATGACATTGTACCACGATCTATATATAGTATATATGCCATATTGCTCAGTTGTTAAAAGCCTTGTGAAAAAAGGGATAGTAAGCACATCTATCCCCTTTTGCAGGAAATTGCACACAGTAAACCATACCGCCGCTTTTACCGGCACGGGCATGGACTTGTATTTATTTATCAGCAACTTAAGTTTACTCATGCAACCATGCCCACTCCTGTTTTAAAACTTCCAGTAAGATTTTCCTATATACTCCGCAATTTTCAAGTCTTCCTCGGTGTTTATGTCTACAGCCTCAAATTTACTAATTGTATGTATGTACGGCCTCGCCCCTATCCTTGAATGATAACGCTCCAAAGCCTCGCGGCTGATGCCGTAAAGCCCTGTGGACTCCTCTATCATTGGACTCATATCCTGACTTCTCGGCAAAATGCCCGGGCGATAATTAACTGGATTGCCGTTGAGCCAGTAAAAGCCATGGTTTTCTACTGCCGTAAAGCAGGAATCATAAGCCTCACTATAGAGCAGCTTACCGCAACACTGCTTTATCGTTTCCGATTGAAGATACGGGGCAGTGGCAAAAAGCTGAAAATAGTAGTCATACTGAGGATACTTTTCATGATGATATAACAGCAAATCATTACCATTAGCTGTATTCCTCGCAAGTTCCTCCTTGCGGTCGATGACCAGCAACCCCTTTTCGGTTGCGTAATTTTTTATTTCATCGCTGTTTGTATCAACGTAAATATCATCAAATGTATCCGCTTCAACGGCGTGCTCCAATATGTACTCATAGAGTTTTTTGCCGTTTAATATGCGAAAATTTTTGCCCGGCACTCTTTCTGAATTTGCCTTGATGGGAATAAATGCCGCCGTTTTCATGCCGCCACCGCCCTTCCGGCAACGGCGCTCACTTTAGTTAGTGAGACCCCCCCCCCGAAATATTTTCGGGACTGTTAATCTTATTTAAAAGCGCCTTGCAAGCCTCTGTAAAAATGCCTATATCCACGCTATAGCTTAAATACTGCACTCCGACGTCCCTCCACAGTTTAAGATTTTCCATATTATCAACAAAGGTACCGACTACCTTACCCTTTTCCTGCGCTCTTGCAATAATCGACTTCATCTTTTCAATGACAATTTCGTTTTCAACCTCACCCGGGACACCGAGCGACTGGGACAAATCATACGGTCCCACAAAGAGAATATCTATTCCGTCCAAGTCCAATATCTCATCAAGGTTAGCAATGGCGTCCGCTCCTTCGAGTTGGATTATTACCAATAAATCCTTCGACGCCTCGAAATACTTTTTCCTGTCCATTCGAGAATATTCCGCCGCGCGCACAAAGCGGCAAACTCCACGCATACCGTAAGGATAAAATCTTGAGCTGTTGACGATCTGGCGGGCTTGTCGGGCGTTTTTCACCTGCGGTACCTGCACACCCATGGCACCAATATCCAAAGCTGTAGCTATTGTGTTCTCGTCCGTATTTGGAACACGGATTATCGGCACCAAGCCGGCAAGCGCAGCAGCCCGAATATTGTTTTGCTGATCTTCAAACGAGACCGGCCCATGTTCCATGTCAAGTATTACAAAGTCAAAACCGGCCATTCCCACCGCCTCCACAAACATTGGATCGGCGGTTTTCATAAACGGGCCGTATACGAATTGTCCGTTGCTTACCGCTTCTCTAAATCGCTTTATCAAATCATTCATGGCTCTCACCCTTTAGAATAATTTGATTATATATTGCGTCAGCGATGACAAAATCTTCCGGATTATTAATGTCAGTAGCTTCCACAAGCGAAACAATTTGAAGATAAGGATTACTTCCAATTCGGGACCTAAGTTTTTGTATAACATCTTTAGTAAAAACATACATTCCCGTAGTTTCGACATATAGAGGATCAAGGTCTTGTGTACGCGGAATTTTTTTAGTATCATAATTTATTGCTTGTCCATCTTTCCAAAGAAATTCCTGCATTTTCCTCACAGCAATCGCTGAATCATATTCTCCGCTTTTTACAGCATTAACCGCACCGTCTATACTGTCACTTTTAAGGAAGGGCGCTGTCGCATGAGCCAAAACGTAGATGTCAGCGTCAACCGTTTTGCTAAACGAGTAGAACATATCATTGACATCGGCTTGAGCGGTATCATATTTTTCATCTCTTCTTAAGAATTTAGTACCCGGGATTATGTATTTTTTTATTTCTTCGTTACTGCAATACACATAAACCTCATCAACGGTTTTAGCGTTAAGAAGCGCTTTTAAAATCATTTGTATGAGCGGCGTTCCATCACTAAGTAGTTTTGTGTTTTTTCCGGGCACACGCTCATTGTTCATTTTTATCGGTACAAGTGCTACTGTTTTCATTTGTCTTCCGTCCTTTCAAATAACGAATCAAAATCTACCCGTTCAAATACTTCAAGCTTGCCGCCGCGGGTGGCGTTGTATATCTTTATGCCGTTGGCGTCGGCGTATTGCTTGGCGGCTTCGTAGGCAAGATCCATTTTCTGCGTTTGTGGCATACTTGCTACTTTGTCATTCTCCGAAAAATGATCTTTAATATTATCACTCCGTGTGATAGTACCATCAGGATTTCTGTTTACCGAATAGCTATGATCTATACCTATCAAATAAATCTCTTTAAGCCCCATATACGCTGCAATTTGTATGCAAATATATGTGACGGTTTCACCTGAATATACGCATTTGGCAATATCTTCCGAAAACTTTGGCTCATTTGGATAGTAATCTTCCCATATCTGATTCAAGTACTGAGCCCCCTTTATTTCCGGATAGGCTTCAGCTTCATTTATACAGACAAATTTATTGCCGGCAACTTTTTCTTCAATTTCTTTATGACTTTGTTTTATTACACCTTGATCTGAAAGGCAATAGTATGTCGGTCGCCATGCCGTTTTATCAAAGACATTGTATATTCGATTTGAGGCAAAGCATATTTCGTTTTTTATCTTGTCCAAATCATCCGCTCTGAGACTCGGCCCATTGCCGACAATAAAGCATCGCCCTCCTTTGTGAACTGCGCGAAGCGACCTGATATAATCAATGCTTTCAGCAAGCTTTGTATCATTTTTTGGTTTATTAATTGATAGCTTTATTGGCTTAAAATATTTACGATAAAATAATACTAATTTACTTTTTTGCATAAGCTCACCCCCCTACTTTAATTTCCGCTCCATTGCATTTGCGGATAACAAAGCTGGTTGCTCCAACACATAAATTTATAAATAATATTACTCTGAAAAAACAAATAATAAAAGCTGTTCCTAGCCTATGTGTATTTATTTGCCTTGCCAAAGCATCAGCAATAGAACACAATATGATTTTGTAAATTTTCATCAACATACTTTACAAGAATATTTGTTTCCTCCTTGATGAACCTAAAAAAAGTCTTTCCCGAATATAGTGTCATACGGTATAACGTTGTTGCCGTTTTTATAAAAAATTGCATAAGATGTCAGCGCAACATAATACAGTACAACACATATCGATGCAATACGTCTGTTAGATTTTAACTTCATTACCCCTATTGCGGCAGGCACAATGTATAAACTGAAGTATTCAAACAGCGTATACACTCTTATAAAAATATTTATTCCGTAAAAGGCATTGTTAATTATTACATACAGCGCCCAACCTATCATATATAAATCAATGTATTTGTGCTCCATAAGCAGTTTTTTTCTGTTATAATAAGTAAAGAACCACAGTGCTGTCGGAAATATACACTTCAATATAGCCGAGAAGTTTCTTGCCTCAAAAAATTTTTCACTAAAATAATCTTCAAGGAGATATGCCGCATATCTCTCCGGTATAAAATCGAGCAGAGTATCCACATATGGTCGCAAATCAACAAACATGAATATTATTGATATAAAAACCAAGACATTAAGTACGCCCAATAAACTAACACTTTTCCTGTCATTTATAAATACAAGTATTGCAAACGGCAGCATAAAAATTGCGCTCGTATGGAAGAGGGACGCAAAAAAGATACACAACACATACAATATATATTTTCGCTTTTTCAAAAATTCAAATCCAAATATAAGTATAGCTATGGCAAAATACTGCCGCATGGCATTCATGGTTCCAAAATAAACCGTTGAACAAACATAAACAAACAATGCAAAAAATCTATACTTAGGGTCATCATTTTTATAAATAGTGTATCCAAAGGCAAATCCCGTTAAGATAGATGCTATGGCAAACATAGTCTGCGCGTTGCCACCAAAACGAATGATCAGCTTGACCAGCCATAAAAAGCCCGTTTCCAACGAGCCGTCACTTACCCCGCGTTGGACATAAGAAAATCTCAGCTCATATCCGGGATAATCTGTGCCGACCTGATACCGTATTGCTGAAATTACGGCAAGTAAACCAACCAAAACCCAAAACATTAATTTGTCATTTTTCCTTCCGGATGAAAAAACGACGGCCAAAAGCACAATTACTATAAGAACTATGTAAACGGTCATACCTACCCATCCTATGATTTAAAAAATTTCATATACAAATTCCATGACAAAATATAGAATTTCCGCCCAAATTTCCGCATAATTATACCAAGTTTGTCCCTCATTGAGGCTTTTTTGTCGAAAAGAACTGTGGCCTCATAAGGTCTTGCCTTATCAAGGATCATTTTTTCAGTATTCTTGTCGACCACTTTTGATTTATATAGCTGATTTAATGTGCTGTAACACGCCCACACCATTTTACTGGCAGCGGCTACTTCGAGTTTTGGAAACCGGTCAAGGATAAAATCACACATCTTTTCAGAAACGTCAATAAGTCCAAGCTTTTTACTGTCGAAGCTGCTATTTGTTGTAGAGCCCTGCCGCAAACGATAATAGTAAAGTTGATTGTTGCTTATAGCTACATTATCGCATTTTAAAAAGACTTTATATACAAGGTCGCTGTCTTCAAAAATAATGCCTTCGCGGTATCTTAAATTATCAAATAACTCTCTTTTATGCAAATACCCACACTGTCCAGCCGCACGCTTAGAATAAAGGAGATTTTCAAAAAAAACTTCTTGAGGCTCGATTTTTTCAACCAATTCTTTTTCTTGTGTTTCAAAATTACCATTAAAGAACAAAAGTCTTAATTTGCACCCGGAAATGTTGACATTATATTTTTTTAATAGTTTGTACATATAATCTATATATTGCAAGTCTACATAATCGTCCGAATCGACAAATGTGATATATTCCCCTTTACAGACATCGAGAGCCACGTTGCGCGCGGATGCCTGTCCGCCGTTTTCTTTGTGTATGACTTTTACCCTATCATCTTTTTCAGCATATTCATCACATATTTTTCCGGAAGTGTCAGTTGAGCCATCGTCGACAAGGATTATTTCAAGATTTTTGTATATCTGCCCAATTATGCTGTCAACACACTCGGCAAGGTATTTCTCAACATTATAAACAGGCACTATCACACTTATAAGCGGTTCTGTCATTTTCACCAATTCCTTTATTACGTATATCAAAAACTTGCGCTGTATTTTTCATGCAAAAACTTAGCCTTCAAGAACGACGTACCCTTTTTCCACCAATTAATTTTTTCTGTGTAGATACAAGGTATTTCCGCAATATCCGTTTTCTTTAATCCGCTGGTCTCAATTTTGTAAAAAAGCCAGACATTGAAAAGAAGTTCGCTTACTCGCCCGTAAAATCTGCCTTGGAAAAATGAGAGGTTACTTGTATCTATGCGTTTTCTCAGCTCAAAAAGTATATCAAACAACCACTTGCAGTAATCATTCAACAGCTTTTTGTCCATTATCATCATATTGAACATATATCCGCCGCGCTGATTCATAACTTTGTCAAATGCCTTTACATATTCGGAACATTGTTCATTGATGATATTTCTCGTTTCGTCCAAGTGTTTTTTGTCATGAGTGTGTTCATAGTGCGAATACAGCGTTTCTATGTAGTAATGTCTCTTTTTAGGGACTATGATTTTATACTTATTTAACATGGGGGCTAATTCATCTGATGTGAGTACATTTTCGCCATCCGATGAAAAATGTCTGCGATAATGAGCCAATCCAATATAATCGGCGTCAAGGTTTTTCCACGCCCAATAGAGCGCCGTCAATTCGCAAAAGCCGGAGTTTAAGGCGGAAATATTATCGCCGGTATTATCCTTAACATATCCAAGATCAAGCTCGTTTCCGTTTTCGTCGGTCTTTCCCTCGGCACCAACGTGGAGAGGAATATACATTTCATCCTTTGGCATGGTGTATCTCTTATGGGTGGCTATCACAATTTTTACATCCAATGTAATCACCTAATTTTGTTTCTTTAAGTTAGTAATATACGTAACAGGCTTAAAGAAAAGCCCGTGAATATTCAATTTTTTGCACAGTATGGAAAACAGAATGGGTATTGCCGTGCTGATTATAAAGTTGAAAATTATGCTCAAATACACATTTGTTATTCCGATTTTAGGGAATATGGTCCTAAAGCCAGCGGTGAACACACAATGTATGACGTAAATTTCAAGACTATATTTTCCGCAGAGCTTCAACAATGAATTGTTTGACAAAAAGCCAATATGTTCAAAAACAAACCATATCGCTAATATAATACCAAGCGCAACAAAAAGTTTAGCAATGGGCAAATAGCCTATCGCTGTGCCGGTATCATATGCTTTATCCCAAAACATTGCCATAAGTACAACTGAAAACACAAATAACGCCACTACAAGCCATCCGCTATTTAATGATTTGTTTTTCTTGTATAGCATACCAATATAGAAAAATATACTGTAATACATAATGTTTGTCAGTGCAAAATATTTAAAATGAATGAATGAACTGACCAAAGAAACGCACAACAGAATTGCTATGCATATACTCTCATCAAACAAATTTATTTTCTTTATAGAAAAAATCAAATAAAGCCCTATCAATGCGTACAAATACCAGTAAGGAGTTATAGGCTTAGCCCAAACCATTAAAACATCCTTAATATTAACTCCCTTATTTACAAGTCTGCCGCAGGCCACTTTGAACAAGCCAAAAGGTATACTGAAAATGAAATATACTGCTACCAAATTTAAAATTTGTCGATGAATGCGTTTTTGATTTGGCAAACCGCTATCGTCAAAATACGCTGTACAATATACAAAGCCGCTTATCATCATAAACAAAGGCATATGGAAAGCATAGATAACATTGTATATACAGTAGAGCATATAACTTGATTCCGGAAATGTGTTTCCATCCAAATATCCGTCGGCTATATGCCCCAGTACCACACAAAGTATGGCAAAGCCTTTTAGGGCGTCAATATAACCGATACGTTCATGGGCTGTATACCCCCCCCCCGACAGATTTTTTGCCATTGTACGATTTATCATTTTTTGTTGCCTCCACAGAATTTATCATAGTCCCAATTCCTCCATTGTCTTATCGTGCTTTTTGGCGAATTCCACGCTGCCCTCAATATCCTCAAGCATCTTCTTAACACCAAATTTGCGGTGGAACACGGCGTAGAAAAATCTGTGAACCCACGCCACGGGCAACAGAAACGGGAACTTTTGCAGGTATTTATAGCTTTCCTCAAGCATGGACGCCGGAGGAAAGAACAGCTTGCGGTACACGCTTATGTCGCCACGCTTGCTGACTTGGGCGAGAAGAACATTACTTTTGCCTTCGCCAAAAATTCCACCGTCCAGCATCAGTGCCACGAATTTTTTCGGATCCTTTGCCTCAATGTCAAAGTCGAAATCGAAATATTTATTTAGCGCGTTTAATGCGTAGATATAAATATTTTTAAAATCTAATTCTTGGCATACGTTTCTGACCTCTTTAAAATCTATCTCATTTTTGTAAGCCTTTACAAAGAGAGCAATATCAAGAAGATTGCGCAGTCCCGCGCCCTCACTGGTCAAGTGCTTTCCAAGATGGAGCAACAGATGGGCCAGCATATATGTTGGACAGGGGCAGGTCAGGCCATTAATTTTAATTGCCTTATTTCTGATGATTTCATCGTACTTTCCGCTTTTGTCCCGAAATTCTTCCTCAAGGGTATAGAATATGTCCCATGAATACGCATCCTTTGACGCCGTTAAGCCGGTGCGCTCATCAGTGAGGGTATAACCATCAGTGGCAAATATTCTTTGAATTTCAGAAAGTTTTTCCTTTTTTACGAATACATCAAAATCCCCCATAGTACGGAGCGTTGATCTGCCCTCGCCGTAAAGGTCTTTGAGCACAACGCCTTTAAGCGCGATTACCTCAAGTCCGTTTTGACGCAAAATACCCATCATACGCTCGAACTCGTCAAACCTGTCGCCCATGACCATGGCCGTCTGCAGCATGGTCGTGTACCACTGCTCGTAGTTCGTCGGTCTTTGCTCGTTCGGCAGTTTTTCAATGGCGCTGGCAAGCAGGCCAGTGAGGTTTTGCTCCCTCGACTTCTCCCACAGCCACTGCCAGTCGAGGCCGTCGGGCGGGGCGGGAGGTGTTTCGTCAAATATGGCCGCCCGTGACAGTGATATGAAGTACTTTCGTTCCGTTGTCACAGGCAGTCACTCCTTTCTTGTCTCCGGCGCATACGCCCTGCGTTTTTGATTTTAAGATTTTATCTTAATTAAAGAACGTAAAAAACGCCGTCGAAAAATGAAGTAAATCCCAAAATCGACGGTGTCTTTGACGTTCTATATGACTTCTCATAGCTTTTGAGCACGATAAAAAGACCGGTCAATCGCCGGCCATTCCAGCCCCACAATGAAATTTATATTTTTATCAAATTCATGTACTGTCGCTTGACATCAAGGGTGGTGTGAACATACCGATTTAACGTCATTGAGGCGTTGGCGTGGCCCAAGATTTCGCTCAGCGACTTGACGTCAAAGTTCATCCTTATGCAATTCGAGGCGAAAAGATGCCGTAGATCGTGAAATCGTATGTTGCGGAGGCCGTACTCCTTCAGTGTCCGCTTGAATGTGCTTCTCAACCTTGACGGTTCCGGAATGGCCTCCGTGCCGGTAATGATATATTCATTGGCTTTCCCCTTGAGCTTTGACATCAGTTTACATAATTGCAGCGGCAGCGGTATTGTCCGCAGGGAGCTTTGAGTTTTGGGCGTCCCAACATGAAGCCTTGTTCTTCCCGAATTGTCGGG
>CANPZO010000014.1 GCA_947589005.1 uncultured Clostridia bacterium
GTCAGCTATTACAGCGCCCTCATACAAAGTAATTTGGACTGGCAGTATGCGGGCGTTTATGTTGATGAGGGAATATCGGGAACCGGCATAGATAAGCGTGACAATTTTAAGCGCATGATCAATGCCGCTGACGACGGCAAAATCGACGTTATACTCACAAAGTCGATCCAGAGGTTTGCAAGGAATACGGTGGATCTGCTGGAGACAGTGAGGCATCTGAAGGACATCGGTGTCGAGGTCATATTTGAAAAGGAAAACATCAGCTCCATGAGCGGAGACGGAGAATTAATGCTATCCATACTCGCTTCATTCGCCCAGGAGGAAAGTCGGAGCCTTTCAGAAAATGTTAAGTGGTCCAAGTCAAAGTCAGCGGAAAAAGGTGTCATGACAAACGCTTCCGCTCCCTATGGGTACAGGTGTGAGAACGGGACATTACTTGTTGTCCCGGAAAAGGCCGAGGTCGTGAAAAGAATATTTACCGATTACACGAAGAACAAAATGACTGTTTACCAAGTTACAAAAAGGCTCAACAGTGATAATATTCCATCGCCCCGCGGCTCAGTCTGGTCGCAGAGCGTGGTGAGCCGATTACTGAGAAATGTGACTTATACGGGCAATATGCTTTTTGGCAAAACATATGTTGACGATTACTTGTCTCACAGGAGAGTATGGAATCACGGAGAGCGACCCCGCTACTATGCCGAGGGTACGCATGAGGCGATTATATCCGCGGAACTGTTCGACGAGACGCAGGAGGTTTTGGATAAATGCGGGAACCTTGGAAGGCACGCTAATCGAAGCGTGGAATATCACTGCTTCACGGGCAAGATCATATGCGGCTGCTGCGGTAAGCCTTTCGGTCGGAAATTATATACGACAAAATCAAAAGGCGACCGGTATATATGGTTATGCAGAAATATGCCTGCCAAGTGCCAGACGGCGGTTTTATACGAGCGGGAGCTTGAACAAATGATCGCCGACGAGCTGGGGATGCGGACGTTTTCAGCCGCGGAGTTTGAGAATAAAATCAGCGTTATTTCAGTCGAGCCAGACGACATGGTGCGCGTGACAGCTAATGACGGCTCAACAGTGGAATTTTTGTACAAGCGCAAAAGGGAGAGAAAATAATACTATGACAGAAAGAAAAGTAAGAACCATTCCCGCATCCATAAGCAGGGTTACAGCGGAGCCGCTGAATGTAAAGACAAAACGAAAGGTGGCGGCATACGCCCGCGTCTCAACGGACCACGAGGAGCAGCTTACAAGCTATGAGGCTCAAGTGGATTATTACACAAAATACATAAACAGCCGTGATGACTGGGAGTTTGTCGCTATATATACGGATGAGGGCATTTCCGCAACGAATACTAAAAAACGCGAGGGCTTTAAGACGATGGTCGCCGACGCTCTTGCCGGTAAAATCGACCTGATCGTTACCAAGAGCGTGAGCAGATTCGCAAGGAACACGGTGGACAGTCTCTCCACCATTAGAAAGCTAAAGGAGCATGGCACCGAGTGTTATTTTGAAAAAGAAAATATCTGGACTTTTGATTCTAAGGGCGAGCTGCTTATTACCATTATGTCGAGCCTTGCGCAGGAAGAAAGCCGCTCGATCTCCGAAAATGTAACTTGGGGACAGCGAAAACGAATGGCCGACGGCAAGGTCAGCTTCGCGTACAGCCGCTTCCTCGGCTTAGAGAAAGATTTCGAGAGCGGGAAAATAGTTGTTGATCCGAAACAGGCCGAAACCGTCAGGCTGATATTCCGTATGTTCCTTGACGGGATGACGCCGCATACCATCGCGGCGGAACTGACTAAACGCGGCGTGAAAACTCCCGGCGGAAAGGATGTATGGAACCGGCAGACAGTTCGCAGGATGCTGTCAAACGAGAAGTACAAAGGCGACGCCCTTTTGCAAAAGCAGTTCACGGTTGACTTCCTGCAAAAGAAAATGAAGAAAAACGAGGGTGAGGTCCCGCAATATTACGTTGAGGGAAACCATGAGGCGATTATCAGCCCGGCGGTGTTCGACATGGTGCAGGCGGAGTTGTCAAGGCGGACAGCGAATGGAGCAAAGTACAGCGGAGTGAGTATTTTTTCCAATAAAATAAAATGCGCCGATTGTGGAGGGTGGTACGGTTCAAAGGTATGGCATTCAACAGACCCCTACCGAAGGGTGGTTTATCGCTGCAATCGGAAATACAGCGGTGAAAAGTGCCTGACGCCCCACGTCACGGAAGACGAGATAAAAGAAGCATTTGTATCCGCCTATAACCGACTTGTCAGCGAGAAGAAAGAAATCATCAATAACACGGAACTCATCCGAAAGACGTTAAGCACGACCGCCGCTCTAAGGGATGAGAAGGCCAAGCTGGAAGAGGAAATGGCCTTGCTTGTGAAAATGTCGCAGAGTATCATTGCGGAAAACGCCCGTGTTGTTCAGGATCAGGATGAGTATCAAAGACGCTATAGCGGTTTGATCGAGAGATATGACGCCGCAAAAGCGCGGTACGATGAAGTTGCGGCAGCGATTTCCGCAAAGGAGGAACAAAGTGAGCGGCTTGGAAACTTTATCAGAGTGTTAAAGGCTCAAGACGGCGTTATCAAAGATTTTGACAGCAGTTTATGGAGTAGCATGGTAGACTTCGTGACAGTGTGCAGAAACAAGGAATTTGTATTCACTTTTCGTGACGGCACGGAAATATGAGGATAAAGAAGAGCTCAAGGCACCCGGCAAATGGGCGCCTTTTTCGTTTGAAGCAAAACCCTTTAAATAGCCGTTTTATATCGTTTGGTGCATTTTGGTGCACCAAAATGAAATTTTTGTGCACCAAAAAACATAGTTCGTTCAATTGTATCGTTTATGACACGGCAATAGACAGTGAAACAAGGTTTGTTTTAGGCTTCCACCTGTCACCTCACAGAGATTCTCTGCAGGCTTTCCGTCTTTACAACAGTGTAAAACAATTTGGGAAGCCAAACGCCATCGTTTCCGACTGTTATTCTGCATACAAGGTGCCGGTGAAATCCATCTTCGGAGTTAAGCACGTTGGGGTGGAAAGTTTCAAAGATATTTTTTGAACTATTATGCTATTTTCATTTTTACTTTACACTGCCGAATATTTTGTTTGCAACTTTCATTCTACTAGAGTTTTTAAAACACGTCTACTTTTTCTTTTTGCGAAAATATTATACCTTATCAAAAAACAGCGCTTGGGTTAAGCCAAATTTTCCTGATAAC
Source organism: uncultured Clostridia bacterium (assembly GCA_947589005.1). Classification (GTDB taxonomy): domain Bacteria; phylum Bacillota; class Clostridia; order UMGS1883; family UMGS1883; genus JAFLUQ01. Next base: position 3,242 of record CANPZO010000014.1, read on the forward strand.
AGCGCGGTTTTTGAGTCGCAAAAAATTTTTTCAGAAAAAAACAGCTCTTGGGATTGCAAAATAAAAACGCCTATGTTATAATAAAGCCATAAAGACGGTAAGCAGTTAAGATGGTAAGCAGTTAAGACGGTTAAGCGCGAGGTCCCTATTCATGGGGAAAGTGCGCCCAAAATCGTCCGGATTTGAAATGAACTAGAGAATTTTTAAATGGTAAGACTGTTGTAGCAGTTTGAGAATGTGTAGTGGAGACTCGAAAGAGCTACTAATCGTATATTGGTAAAAAATGAGAAGTCCTTTCCGGCTTCTCATTTTTATTAAATCTATATTGTTGAAGAATGCAGATATTGTTCCTTATGGGAAAAGTCTGCATTCTTTTTGTATGAAATCCTGTTTTGTTTTGAAAAATCATCAATGCGTCTTATTGGCATAAAGCGGACTGTCATTCGCTTTCTTGTACAGATTAAAAAAATGTGCGATCTGAAAAATCAAATGCGCGAAGGTTCATAACAGGTTTCCGCGCGCTGAAACACCTAAAACCTACAGGCCTGTGACAGAAGGCCGACACAGCGGCGGCTGTGAAAATTTAATATGCGACACCGTCAATCTGGCGCATTTCAGCATCGGCATAGGCATCCTGAGTTTAGCAGGTATGATGCTACCGCAGGGCTTCGGCTCAAATACAATTTGCGGGAATATTACTAACCGAACAATAGGTTGTGCCTCCCGAAAAATGTGTAAACATTTTTCGGGAAAAAGGAGCCGCAAGGAAGCGGACGCAGCTCCTGCCAAACGGGCGGGAGCGGAGTCCAACGGACTTTGCGGCGATGTGGAGACAGGGATAAGGAATTTGCAGGAAAACACCTACAATATGCGGTTTCTATCCCTGCCTGACCGGGAATTTTGGAGGTAAATTGTACCAAACCCCCACGCCATAACTATGCCTTGCTGAAGGAAAGGATTTCAGATGTCAAACATATATAAAAACTTGGAGGTACAGTACGATAAGCTGTTCCGCCACATAAAGACCGGCAGCTTCAAGACACGAGAGCGTTACGGAAAGGCTTTCAAGAGATTTATGGTCTTCCTTGCGGAGAGGTACCGGCTTCAAAAGCTCGCCAACATTTCGGAAAAGCACGTCCTCGCATATTTGGAATATATGCAATGGAAGGGCTTGTCAGCTTCCACGGTCAAGACCGAGCTTGCCGCAATAAGGCTTTTCCATGACAGTATGCCGTACACAAGACACAAACTGCCTACAAATGAGCAACTGACATTGGAGAAACGCAGCTTTGGTGGTGTGGACAGGACATGGAACAATCGTGAGTTTAATTTGATGCTGGCAGCAGCAATGGAGGCCGGACGTCAAGATTACGTCGCCATTCTGTCATTAGCCCGGTATGCCGGACTGCGGCTTGAAGAGTGCTTCCGCATCGACACCAACGATGCAAAAAATGCCCTTGACACAGGTAAGCTGTTTGTCAAGGGAAAGGGCGGACTTACGAGGTATGTGCCAATTAACGAGACAATAATGCTTGTACTGACTGACGCTCTCAAAATCACTCCCGCCGGACAAAAATTGTTCGTCAGGCCGGAAGACAAAACTCATCTCGCCATGAAGCGGTTACAATGCTTTATCGCATATCACCGCAAGAGCTTTACGGACGAGCGAATTACTTTCCACGGACTGCGGCATACATACGCCCATGAGCAGTATGAAAAATTCAAGCGAGAAGGCTACTCGGACTATAAGGCGAGGAAAAAGGTGTCCGAGCTTCTCGGTCATCACCGCGACGACGTGACGAGAATTTACCTTGCGGGCGGCTCGGATAGCCGATCCAGTCTGTAATAACGGACTTGCTTCGATAAATATGCTGTTAGGGGAGGATTATCAATATGGAAAAACGTGATAATTCAATTTGCAAAAGCATATTCAAAGACGGCAAGCACGCCCCCACAAGGGAAGAATACACCGCCTTATGGGTCGCGATAATAAACCGGCTCGAAAAAAGCAAAAATTTTGCCGGAGGGCGGTGACAAAATGGCTGAAATGTGCTATAATGAAACTATGGAAACGGCTTGTTCCTATCTCAAAGGAGATAAGAATATGAAAGCAGCGATTTATTGCCGTTTGTCCGAGGAGGACAGGAACAAGCAGAATGAGACCGACGATTCCGGCAGCATAAAAAATCAGAAAGCGATGCTTGTCGGCTACGCAATGGAAAAGGGGTGGGAAATCTACAATATATACAGCGACGACGACTATACCGGCGCGGACAGGCGTAGGCCCGAGTTCAACCGTCTGTTAAATGACGCGGAGCAGCACAAATTCGACATTGTGCTTTGCAAGACACAGTCGAGGTTTACGCGCGAGTTGGAGCTTGTGGAGAAGTACATTCACGGACTGTTTCCGTTTTGGGGAATAAGGTTCGTTAGCATTGTGGACAACGCAGACACCGCGAACAAGGGAAACAAAAAGTCGCGACAGATAAACGGCCTTGTCAACGAGTGGTATTTGGAGGATATGTCCGACAACATCAAGAGCGTACTTACGAACCGGCGGCAGAATGGGTTCCACATCGGCGCTTTTGCCTTATACGGGTACAAGAAAGACCCTGACCAAAAGGGTCATCTTATAATCGACGAGGAGGCCGCCGCTGTGGTGCGGGAGGTGTTTACGCTCTACGCCCAAGGGTATGGTAAAACCGCTATAGCCCGTATGCTTAACGATAGAGGAATACCAAATCCCACGGAGTACAAGCGGCTCCACGGGCTTCGCTATCAGCAACCAAAGACAAAGAACAGCACACTTTGGAAATATTTCGCTATTTCGGATATGTTGACAAACGAAATGTACATAGGCAATATGGTGCAGGGCAAGTACGGTAGCGTGTCGTACAAGACAAAAGAGAATAAACCTCGTCCCAAGGAATTATGGTATAGGGTCGAGGGAACGCACGAGCCTATAATAGACATGGACTTGTGGAATCGCGTTCAGCGGCTCATTGCCGAAAAAGCTAAGCCTTTCAATGTCGGCACTGTCGGTCTGTTCGCGAGAAAAGCCCGCTGTGCGTACTGCGGCTACGTTATGCGTTCCTCTAAAAAAGGCGAGGAGCGATACCTAAAATGCCCGGAACATCATGTGTCGAAGGACTCCTGCATAGGCTCGTTTATTTCGGTCGATAAGCTGGAAAGAATGGTTATTGATGAAATAAACCGCCTTTCCGCCGAATATCTCGACAAGGACGAGCTGGCGCAAAAAGCGGAGTTTTGCAATAGCCTCTCTGAACAGAGACAGTCTCTTTTGACCGAATTGGCGGCGTATGAAAAAAAGCTCGCCGAGTACGCCAAAGGACTTCGTGAGCTTTATATGGATAAGGTGAGCGGCGTTGTTTCGGCCGATGACTTTGCGATACTTTCCAAGGATATGACCGCGCAAAAGGAGAGACTTGAAAAAGCCATAGCTTGCACAAAAAACGAAATTTCGGCGGTTGACGGTAAAATCAAGGCCGGAGATAACCGCCGTGAGCTGATCGAGCAGTACACCAATCTTACGCGCCTAAGCCGTGATATAGTCGAGGTGATGATAGACTATATTTCGGTCGGCAGACGCATTCCCGGTACGAGAGACGTGCCGATTGAAATTCACTGGAACTTTTGATCACAAGTTGTTCTTACATGATTGCACCATCCGCGGCCATATCCTCGGTGAGGTTGGATATCACGTCGGACATGGAGTTTATATAGGCGGCAGACCAGGGGACGCCGGCGGCGTTGGCGGGAAATATGCCCGTGCCATAATCCACGTAGTAGTCGGCAAATCCGCCGCTCTTTATCTCTTCCTCCGAAAGGTTGCGGGTGAGCTGATGGACGATGGTGCCCACCATCTCAAGGTGCCCGAGTTCTTCGGTGCCGATATCGTTCAAAACGCTCTTGGTGACCTCGTCGGGCATGGCGAAACGCTGGGCGAGATATCTCATGCTGGCGCTCATTTCGCCGTTAGGTCCCCCATATGGCGCTAAATAAAAAATTCCAGCGTCACACGCTCGGGGTCGACGGTGACCTTGCGCAAAAATAACCGCAGGACGGCGTTTTTTGACGAATGGGAGACATTACCGTCGCGCAAAAATTCCGTTATACCGGGCAGGCGGGCCGGAGGCGGGGGAGAGGAAAGCTCCTTTTCAAGCGCGGTTATCTCGGCGGATATCCTCGACTTGTTGGCGCCGTATTCCTCAATGCTGTCTATCCCGGCCTCGTAGACCTCGTAGGCCCTGCGCAGCCGCTCGTGAGCGGCCGCCAGCAGTGCGCCGGAAGGACGGCCCTCATCATGACGCGGACACAGCGAGGGAAAATATGGGCTGTAAAAGTCCAAAACGGATAATACCGCGTCCGTCAGCGCCTCGAGCCGAACGCCCCTTGCGCCGGCGCAGAGGCCGCGGCTTTTCCCGCCGCAGTAAAAATATCCGCGGCAGTTCACCATCGCGCCGCCGCATATGCCGCAGCGGACAAGACCCACCAGCCAATGGCTGGGCTCGGCACGGAACCGGTAAGAGTGAGCGGCCGAGGCCGCAAGGCGTTCCTGCGCGGCGGCCCAAAGCTCGGGAGATATTATGGGAGTGTGATTTCCGTCGGAGACAAGGCTGCTCTTGCTGAAATCCCGCCCGAGCCTGCCGTTGGGGGTCCAGCGGATTTTTCCGATGTACACCGGATTATTGAGCCAATATTCCACCGTGCGGGCCTCGATTTTGCCGCCGCGATGACTGCGGACGCCCCAGGTGTTGAGAGCGCGGGCGATGGCGGCGGGGGAGTCGCCGGCGGCGTAGCGGCTGAACGCCTCCTCAATGACCGGAGCCTCGGACGGAATGACAGTAAGTCTCTTGTTTTCCAGCCTGTAGCCAAAGGGCGCGATAGACAGCGGCTCGCCGCGGCGGGCCTTTTCGGTCATTCCGCGGCGGACCTCCTCGGCCAGATTGACGCTGTAATACTCGTCCATGGCCTCGATGACCGCCTCGATAAGCACGGATATTTTGTCGCCGCCCAAAGATTCGCTGACGGAAAGCACCTCGATGCCAAGCTGCCGCCGGAGCATGGACTTGTAGACAATGCTGTCCTGACGGCTGCGGGCGAAACGGCTGAACTTCCAGAGCAAAATGGCATCGAAGGGCCTTGGGCTGGTTTTGGCGACGGATATCATACGCATAAAGCCCGGCCTTTTATCGGCCCTGCGGCCGCTGATGCCCTCGTCGGTGAAAATATATTTGTCCGGCACCACATAGCCGGTGCGTCCGGCGTACTCGCGTATCATGCGAAGCTGACTTTCGGGGCTGTACTCAAGCTGGTCGTCGGTGGAAACTCTTATGTAAGCCGCGGCTGTTTTAAGAGCCATAACAGTCTCCTTTACAATAAAATTAAACGCAAAAAAGCTGCCGCTATCGGGCGGCAGCTATCTTATGTACCTTACTTTACGGCCAGGGCCTGAATAAAGGTGATATCTTCAATGTCAATTCCGCGCTTGCCTACGCAGGTCTCCTCAAAGGGAACATTTTCCTTGGGGCTTTCGTCCTCGTAGCTGTGCGATATCTGCATGGGTTCGTTAAAGAGAATTGTGTCTCCGTCATAGCCGACGGCAACCATAGTGTGGGGGTAGGAGGCGTAGCGCACCATTACGCCCGCGGGATTGCGGTCAATGGCCTCCTTGAGGGCCTCGACGGCCTCATATTCGCTGTCGCAGTTTACCTTTGTGCCGCCGGAATTGGAGTCGCGCCCGCCGTAATAGGGGCTGTCCTCATCAAGAGCGGAGACAAACTGTACGCCGAATTTGTCCACGATGTCCCAATGGCAGCAGTATGAACCGTTCCCGCTGCGGCTTTCGTTGACCTCAGCCACATCTTTGGGAGTAACGAGCTCGCCGGTGACATCGGATATGAGCATGGCGTAGCTTACCGTCCAGCAATAGCCGCTTCCGTAGTTGGGGAGCTGCCAGTCGGACTGGTTCTGGAAGAAGAAGGTATGCCCGCCGCCGCTGTAGCTGCTCGCGGTGCGGAAAGCGGGGGCGGCGCTGTAATCATAGCCGTTTTTCGAGATAAGTATAGCGTTTTCGCCGTCGTCCCAGGTGACCTCGGCGCCGACGGCCTCGGCCACGCTCCTCGCGGGAACATATGTGGAGCCGTCGATGACCATAGGAGACGCGGGAAGAAGTATCTGCTGAAGATCCCCGTCGTCGCTGCCGGTCATATCGCTGATAGTCATAACGTCGTAGTCGAGCTTGAGCACGATGCCGACGTTGCTGTTGGTGAGCTTGACGCTCTGAGTGTTCTGAGACCACTTGACGTCGAGGCCGAGAGCTTTCGCAAGGGGCCTTACCTCGACCATGGCGGTGTTGTCAACAACTACGGGGTCGCTGCCGAAGCGGATAGACTTGCCGTTAATCATAACGGTAATATCTGAACCGGCGGCGGACGCCGAGACAGCCAAGAGCAAAACCGCCGTTACCAACGCGGACAAAAACAGGAAAATTCTTCTGTGCATCTGGCATTTCCTCCCATAGTTTATGTTGAAGCATAGTTTGATTATAACATAAATATTTCAGAATTGCAAGAGGTTTTTTAAAGAATTGTAACAATTTTTTAATATTAACATTTTGTTCACAAATTACGGAAAACGAAAAAGCGACGTTTATAACGCCGCTTTTTCGTTCGTTTTTATCTCATGCCGTCTTTAAGGCTTTTTACAAATTCGCCCACCGGAGCGACGCAGTCTTTGCCGTACTTTTCCACTATTTTGACTATGCCGCTGCCCACGATGGCCCCGTCGCAGTAAGAACTCATTTTTCGGGCCTGCTCGGGATTGGATATTCCGAAGCCCACGCAGCAGGGGATTTTTACGCTCTTTTTTATCTCGCCGAAGAATTCGTCGAAGTTGGTCTTAAACTCGCTCCTCGTTCCGGTGACGCCCAAGGAGGACACACAGTAGAGGAAGCCCTCGGCGGAGGAGGCTATGGCGGCGATGCGTTGGTGTGAGGTCGGGGCCACAAGGCTGATAAGGCGCACGTCGGCGGCCTTGGCAAAGCCGTCAACCTCGTCCTTTTCCTCAAAGGGAAGGTCGGGTATGATAACGCCGTCGATGCCTGTCTCCACGCAGAGGTCGAAGAAGCGCCTTGTGCCGAAGCGATAGATGGTGTTTATGTACATCATCAGCAGCAGAGGAATGTCGCTGACCTGCCGCAGCTCCCGTACAAGGGAGAAAATTTTGACAAGGGTGACGCCGCCGCGGAGCGCGCGGACGCTGGCTTTCTGTATGGTGGGGCCCTCGGCTATGGGGTCCGAGAAGGGGACGCCCAGCTCTATCAGGTCGGCACCGCTTTTTTCCATTTCCAGCACAAGCCTTTTTGTGGTGTCGAGGTCCGGGTCGCCGGCGGTTATAAAGGTGATAAGAGCCTTTTCGCCGTTCAGCTCCCTGAATTTTCTATCTATCCTATTCACTTAAATCAACTCCTCTGTATCTGGCTACCTGGAACACGTCCTTGTCGCCCCGTCCGGAAAGGCAAATCACTATGGACTGATTTTTGTCCATTGTGGGAGCCAGCTTCATGGCCGCCGCAACCGCGTGGGCGGACTCGATGGCGGGGATTATCCCCTCGGTTTTTGAAAGGTACTCAAAGGCCCGCACGGCCTCCTCGTCGGTTATATCCACATATTCCGCCCTGCCGGTGGAGGCAAGGTAGGCGTGCTCCGGTCCGATGCCGGGGTAGTCGAGACCGGCGGATATGGAATACACCTCGTCTATCTGTCCCTCGTCGTTTTGGAGGAAAATGGACTTCATGCCGTGGAAGATGCCCATGCTGCCGCGGGCCATGGTAGCCGCGTGGCGGGGAGTGTCCACGCCGTCGCCGGCGGCCTCGGCCCCGATAAGGCGGACGCCCGGTTCACGGATAAAATCGTAAAACGCGCCCATGGCGTTGCTGCCGCCGCCCACACAGGCCACTACCGCGTCGGGGAGCCGGCCCTCTATCTCCATCATCTGTCGGCGGGTCTCCTCGCTGATGCACTTTTGGAAATTGCGCACCATCTCGGGATAGGGATGGGGGCCCATTACCGAGCCGATGAGGTAGTAGGTGTTTTCAATGTTGGTGGTCCAGTCCCGCATGGCCTCGTTTATGGCGTCCTTGAGGGTGGCGGTGCCGCTGTCCACGCCGGTGACGGTTGCGCCCAGCAAATTCATACGGTATACGTTGAGAGCCTGCCGCTCCATATCGGTTCGGCCCATATAAACGTTGCACTCCATACCGAAAAGGGCGGCGGCGGTGGCGGTGGCGACACCGTGCTGGCCGGCCCCCGTCTCGGCGATAATGCGGGTCTTGCCCATTTTTTTAGCCAGCAGTATCTGACCAAGCACGTTGTTTATCTTGTGCGCGCCGGTGTGGTTAAGGTCCTCGCGCTTGAGATAAATTTTGGCGCCGCCCAGGTCGTCGGTCATTTTGCCCGCGTAGTAGAGCATGGATGGGCGGTTGGCATAGTCCCGGTAGAGCCGGTTCAACTCCGCGTTGAACTCCGGGTCATCCTTGTATTTGTTGTAGGCTTCGTTCAGCTCGTTTACGGCGTTCATTACCGTTTCCGGCACGTACTGACCGCCGAACTCGCCGAAGCGTCCGATTTTACTCATTTTAATCGTCCTTTCAATGTGTAAAGTGTATTCATGAATTCCGTGAGCTTTGCCCCGTCCTTGACGCCGCCCGTTTCAAATCCGCTGGAAACGTCTATGCCGAAGGGCTCGGTTTCCGAGAGTATTTCCTCCAGATTTTCGGAGTTTATCCCTCCGGCCAGGAAGAAGGGCTTTGTGGGCCCGGCGCAGGTAATTGCGGCGAGATTTGCACGCTTGCCGGTGCCGCCGTACTCGCCGGGAACGAAGCTGTCGTACAGCAGCATATCCGCCGGCAGGAGCTCCGCCTTCTTTACGTCCTCGGGGGCCCTCACTCTTACGGCCTTCCATATTTCGCCGGAAAAACGCTTGCGCAGGGCGGCGATGTAGTCCGCCGTTTCGTCGCCGTGGAGCTGCACCACGTCCACGCCGGAAATTTTCGCCGCCGTGACGAGCATACCCACGGGTTCGTTCACAAACACGCCCACCTTTTTTATTGCGGGGTCGAGCCCGGCGCAGAGCTCACGGACGGCGGAGGGACTCACATACCGCCGCGTAGGGGCGAATATGAAGCCCGCGTAATCGGGCTTGGCGAGGTTGGTCATTTCTATGTCCTCGGGCCGCCGGAGACCGCAAAGTTTAAGCTTCATTTCGGTTTCCTCTCAGTCTTTCCCTGATGCCGCCCAGCAGCGACGGGTCGCGCATCAGGCTCTCGCCGATAAGGACGGCGTTGGCCCCGTTTTCATAGGCCCGCAGCACGTCGCCGGCGGTAAACATTCCGCTCTCCGAAACAACGACCGCCCCCTCCGGCAGGAGGGCCGCCAGCCGTCCGGTGGTTTCGAGATTTACCTCAAAGGTGCGGAGGTCGCGGTTGTTTATGCCGAAAATCGAGGCGCCCGCCTCGACGCAGGTTCTGACCTCCTCCTCGTTGTGGCTTTCGCAGAGGACGTCCATGCCGAGGCTTTCGGCCAGCTCTCTCAACGCCCGCATTTCTCCTGGGCCGAGCAGGGCCGCTATAAGCAGCACCGCGTCCGCGCCAAGGGCCCTCGCCTCGTATATCTGGTAGGGGTCAAAGATGAAATCCTTCCTCAGTATGGGAATGTTCACCGCTTGACGTATCTCGCTGAGATATACGGACGAGCCCATGAAATAGTGCTCCTCGGTGAGGACGCTTATGGCCGCGGCCCCGCTTTTCTGATAGGCGGCGGCGACCTCCACCGGCCGGAAGTCCGGGGAGATAAGGCCCTTAGATGGGCTGGCCTTTTTGACCTCGGAGATAATATTTATCCCCTGGGCGGATATCGCGGCCTTAAAGCCCTTTGTGGGCTCGGTGCGGCTCAGGGCCATTTTTTCGATTTCGCTTTCGGGCAGCACCGCCCTTTCACGGGCGAGCTGTTCCCGGCGGAATTTCATTATATCGTCAAGTATCATTTTTTTCTCCGTTCTGCCGCGGCGTCGCGGCCCAAGCACCCCTTTGAAGGGCGCCGGTGAAAAGGTATGACGTGCCGCGCTTCACCCAGTCAGGAATTGCTTACCTCTATCATTTTTTCCAGAACCTTCAGCGCGTCCCCGCTGTCTATGGACTTTTTGGCCATTTCCACGCCCTCCTCGATGGAGGCGGCCTTGCCGGTGATGTACAGGGCGCAGGCGGAATTTAATACGACGATGTCGCGCTTTGCGCCGGTGATTTTGCCAGTGAGCACGCCTTTGGTTATTTCGGCGTTTTCCTCGGCGGTGCCGCCCACGACCTCGCTGAGCGCGTAGGTGCCGAGGCCGAAGCCGGCGGGATTTATGGTGTAGGTCTTAACCGTGCCGTCGGGCAGAAGCTCGGCCACCTGAGTGTCGCCGGTGACGGTTATCTCGTCCAGGCCGTCGCACCCGTGAACCACCATTGCCCGCTTGAGACCGAGGTTTTTGAACACTCTGCACAGCGGCTCCACCATGCTTCCGTCATAGCAGCCGGCCACGATATAATCCGCAAAGGCTGGATTTGTCAGGGGGCCGAGAATGTTGAACACGGTGCGTATGCCGGTCTCCCGCCGCGCGGGACCGGCGAAGCGCATGGAGCCGTGGTAGTTCTGGGCGAAGAGGAAGGCCACGTTACAGCGGCGGAGTATTTCGGCCGCCTTTTCGGGGGTGGAGGTTATCTTCACGCCGAGGGCCTCCAGCACGTCCGCCGCGCCGCTTTTGCTGGAAACGCTGCGGTTGCCGTGCTTGGCTACTCTCTGACCGCAGCCGCCGATAACGAAGGCCGAGGTGGTGGAGATGTTGAAGGTGTTTGACTTGTCGCCGCCGGTGCCCACTATGTCCACGCTGTCGCGGGCGTTTTCAAGGGCGGTGGCGTTGGCGCGCATGGCCTTGGCGCAGCCGGTTATCTCGTCGATAGTCTCGCCCTTCATTCTGAGCGCCGTGGCAAAGGACGCTATCTGCGCGTCCGTGGCCTGACCCTGCATAATGATGTTCATGGCGTCGAATGCCTCGGTCTCGCTGAGGTTTTTGCCGTCCACCACAAGACCGATGTATTTTTTGAGTTCTGTTTTCTGATTTTCCATTTTCGGTATAGCTCCTTCTTTTATTTTTATACCTGCTATTCGCAGGAAATTTGCGGTTATTATCCCGCCCACGGGGGTGAGCACGCTTTCCGGGTGGAACTGTATCCCGTAGGTGGGGAAGTCCTTGTGCTTAAGGGCCATTATCTGACCCTCGTCGTCCTCGGCGATTACCTCCAGACAGTCGGGCAGGTTGTCCCTCTCGACTATAAGAGAGTGGTAGCGGCCCACCTCGATTACCCCCGTCAGCCCCTCGAAAATGGGGGAGGCGGTATCGATATGCACCTTAGTGGCCTTGCCGTGGAGGGGCTTGTTCGCCAGCCCAACGACGCCGCCGAAGGCTTGACCTATGGACTGTTCGCCCAGGCATATGCCCAAAATCGGCAGTTTGCCGGTGAAGTATTTTATGGCCTCCACACAGACGCCCGCGTCGTCGGGGGTGCCAGGGCCGGGGGATACTATGATAGCCTCGGGCGCCATCTTTTCTATATCCCCGACGCTGACCGCGTCGTTCCTGACGACCTTGATGTCCGGGTACATTTCGCCGATTTGCTGATAGAGGTTGTAGGTAAAGCTGTCGTAGTTGTCCAGCATTAAAATCATGGCTGTCCCTCCTTATATTTCGTTTGCCATTTCGATGGCCTTGACAACGGCGTAGGCTTTGTTGCGCGACTCCTGATACTCGTTTTCGGGCACGCTGTCGGCCACTACTCCGCCGCCGGCCTGAACATAGGCTTTGCCGTTTCTGAAAAGCACCGTCCTTATGGCGATGCAGGTGTCGATGTTGCCGTCAAAGGCCAGATAGCCCACGGTGCCCCCGTAGAGGCCCCTTCTGGTGGTCTCAAGCTCGTCGATTATCTCCATCGCCCTGATTTTCGGCGCGCCGCTGAGCGTCCCCGCGGGGAGAACGCTCATAAGGGCGTCCACCGCCGTTTTTCCGTCCTGAAGCTGGCCGTAAACATCGCTGACGATGTGCATCACCCTTGAGTACCTTTCTATGTGCATCAGGTTTTCCACATGAACCGTGCCGAATTTGCTGACCTTGCCGATATCGTTGCGGCCCAGGTCCACAAGCATGGTGTGCTCCGCCCGTTCCTTGGGGTCGTTGATTAGCCGTTTTTCGTTGGCGAGGTCGGACTCGGGCGTGTCGCCGCGGCGAATGGTGCCCGCAATGGGCTTTGTCATGCAGAGGCCGTTTGTTACGCTGAGCAGCTTTTCCGGCGAGGCTCCGGCTATGTTGTAGTCCGGGTGCTTAAAGTAGTAGAGGTAGGGGCTGGGGTTGGTGGAGCGGAGCATCCGGTATACGTCGTAGGGGTCCGCCATGGACTCCACCTCTATGCGCTGGGAGGGGACTATCTGGAAGATGTCGCCCTTCTTAATATATTCCTTGGACTTTTCCACATTGCTTAGATACTGCTCGTGGGAGATGTTGCTGGATTTTTTCACCGGCCTTATCTCACGGTAGGGCCGCCGCGGGGGAACATAGTCCTCAATGGCCCGTATTATCTTTTCGGCCTTGGCCTCGGCCAGCGAATACTTGCTCTCCTCGTCGCCGCGGGTGATGTTGAAGATACACAGCACCTTGTTGCTGAGATGGTCGAAGGCCACCAGCTCCTCGTAGAGGAAAAGGTTTACGTCCGGTATCCGCAAATCGTCCGGCGGGGCGTTGTTGAGCCTCGGCTCGATGTAGCGTATGGTGTCGTAGCCGAAATATCCCACAAAGCCGCCGGTAAGACCGGGTCCGTTTTCGATGGCGGGGCTGTTGTACCTTTTCATCAGGTCGTTCAGAAAGCCCGCCAGGTCGTAGACCTCAAAGGTCCTTGTTTCGCCGTTCTCGGTATAGCGGCCCTTGTGTTCTTTAATTGCCAGCTCGGCCTTGGGGTTTATGCCGATAAAGGAATATCGCTGCCACTGCTGGTCGTTGCTGACGCTTTCAAGAATGAAAGCCTGTTCGGCCCCCTGGCTCAGGGCCTGAAATATCCTGACCGGCGTTACGCTGTCGCATAGGCGCTCATAAATCACCGGCACATGAGTTACCTTTGAATGTGTTTCGAGAAGCTCCTTAACTTCTCCCAAGCTGGGTCTGAGCATTTTTATTCCTCCTCATAGAACATAAAAAATCCCATTGACTCACAAGTCAATGGGACGAAATAACAATTCCGTGGTGCCACCCAAATTCAAGGGCAAAAAGCCCTCCTCGTCGGAGTACAAGCATACTCCCGTTCCTTAACGCGGAACTACGGCGCAGATACTTACCACAGGGGTGTTCTCCTTGCTCCTCGCAAATCCATTCACAATAAAACGCTGTACCGGCTCTCAGCGCCCCGGCTCTCTGTGACAGTTGGAATTACCGCTACTTACTTTTGGTCAAAGGATTTAGGTAATATTCGATTAAAACTATTATAACACTGTGAATTACGTTTGTCAAGTACTTTTTGAAATTTTTTTATCGGTTTATCCGAACGTCGATTTCGTCCCCGTCCGGCGGCTCAAAGATGCCCTCGAATTTGGCGGCGAGCCCCTCGTCAACATAGTATGCGCTGACCTCGCCGGCTTCCACGGCGGCGTTCCGTCGGGCGAGCCTTTCGCGCCACGCCTTGTCGCTCACATCTATATAGTGCAGCTCGCACTCTATCCCACGGGAGCCGTAGAACTCCCTGCCGCGGTCGCGCTCCGCCCTTGTCCAGAAGCCCCAGTCGAGTATCACGTTTATACCGGTCTCCAAAAGGTCGATGGACTTGCGGTAGAGATAGTTTTCCAGCTTTTCCACGTATTCGTCGTGCTTTTCGCCGGTGTGTTGGCCGAAAAGGGCGAGGGTTATCTCGTCCACCGACAGCACCGCCGCGCCGAGCTCCGTCCGGAGCCTTTCCGCGTAGGTGCTTTTTCCGGCGCATATTTTGCCGCACATCAAAACTACCTTGGGCATATTACAGCCCCTCTTCGATTTCGCTGTCCTGAATTATGCCGTAGCGGACGTGCTTTTTCGGCTCGGGCCCGTCCTTGACGCGCTTCACCGTCAGGCGGACAGCGGCGTATATCCAGTGGACGGCGTTGAACACGAGAAAGAACATAAAGGCCGTGTTCGGCCCCAGCTTTTCAATGGGCGCGGCGGCACGCATCACGAGCCTGAACACCAGCGCAAACAGAAAGTTGGTCATCAAATACACCGACTCATAAGCTAAAATTTGTCTTACTCTCAGCTTTTTGTACGCCATTTCAAATATGGGTATCTGCGCCAGGCAGAATATGACGAATATGCCTCTGATCAGTCCGGCGTTACCCGCCGCGCCGGGCAGGGCGCACATAGCCAGCCCCAAAAAGCACAGCAGATTTTCGGTTATAACGGACATGGCCGCACCTCCTTAAGCTTTCATATAATAATTATACTACCGTGCCGCAAATTTGTCAATGAAGTTTCATAATTTTATTGATTAGGGACTGTAAAAAAATGGCGCAGACCGTTCAAGGGCTGAATGACTTAATTTAAGGCAAATTTGAGTGTTTTATAATCAACCAATAAAAATAAGATAGTGTATTAATGTAGAAAATTCGCCCTTATGAGCGAATTTTCTCATTTTTATGCCCTTGAACTACGAACGAAAATCACCACTCGGCGGCGTCGGGGCAAAGCCCGTCTACGTTTCGACATTTCCTGCGGAAAAGTCGTCACTCGAAGGCTTGCCCCTCCTTTTTCGCAAAAGGTCACATTCGCGTCGCCTGCTTCGGGCCTAAAGCGGCCCTCGCAACGGCTTTGGCTCACTAAAAACCTTTTGCGAGTTTTTTGTCCGTCATGAGGGACGGCGGGCTGAGGGCAGCCCGCCCTACAGCACTTTATTACTTTGGTGCTCCGTAGGGCGGCTTGCCCTCAAGCCGCCGAGGGCGGTACCGCTCCAAACAAACAACGAAGTTGTTTGTTTGGAAAAGGAGGAACAGCGGCGCGAGCCATTGTTCCGACGCCGTTCTGCACGATTTTTTTGGACAGCCCCAGTGCCTCCAGATTACATAGCGAGTTTTTTACAGTTCCTTTGCGCGGCGGCTTGCGCCCTACACCGCTATATTACGCGCATTGTGACCCACGGGGACGGGCATAAAAAGCCGCCGCAAGCGAAGTTAGGCTTGCGGCGGCGCTGTTAGTTTGCGACAAACAATTCTTTGTACGGGTTTGCGGTGTCGGGATATATCACATAAAACCGACCGCTTGTCACGGCTGCCTTGTCCGCGCCGAACTCCGTGCAGTACTCGTCTATAAGGCCGTCTATCTCGGCCATGTCCGAGGCGTCGGCCTCCTTCGCGAGGACGCTGTTGGGGAGGCCCGTCGGCTCCTCGTCGCTGCGGAGGAAGATTTTGCCGCCGTGCATTCCGGTGGCGGGGAAGTTGCTCACCGGCAGCTTGCCGTCCTGACCTATGCCCAGCACCACGATGTAGCCGCCGGCCTGATACTCGCCCAAAAAGGACCCCGCCCGTTCGCCGATTACAAGGGTGGGTATCTTGTCCTTGTAGGCTTTCATGTGTATGCCGGCCCGATAACCGGCGCTGCCCTGTACGAAGATTTTTCCACCCCGCATGGCGTAGCCGGTGGCGTCGCCGCTGCTCCCGTGGACGTAGATTACGCCGTCGTTCATGGTGTCGCCCATGGCGTCCTGAGCGTTGCCGTTGACCCGTATAACGCCGCCGTTGAAGTAGGCTCCGAGGGCGTTGCCGGGAGTTCCGTTTATGGTTATGGTCCTGCCGCTCATTCCGTCGCCGATGAACCGCTGGCCGTAGCACTCGTCAATAACGACGTCGGCGTCCGCGCTGTCGCGGATAATGCCGTTGAGCTGGCGGAAATCCATTGTTCCTGCTGTGATTTTCATGTTGTGACCTCCTTTACGCCTTGACGGTGAACTTTTTGCGCTTTTCGGAATTTGACGCAAAGGCCATCAGCTGGGGCCGATGCTTGATAAGCTCAAAATCAATGGTGTCAAGCGGAGTTTTTTCCCGAATGAGAGAGGTGTAAATACCGGCCCGGCGGACGTCGCCCATTATTATGAAGCCCTTGAGCAGGCCGTCCCTTGTGACGAGCTTTTTGTAGTTGGCTCCGTCGGTTTCGAGATACTCCTCGCCGTCGTAGGCCCCCGCCGAAACTATGTGATAGCCGAAAAAGCCGATGGCGTTCATGGGTATGCCCTTGTCGTAGGCGGCCTCGCCCCCGGCCAAATTTATGCCGGCGCACTCGCCCTGCATATAGGCGTTGGGGAGGAGGGCCATTATTTTTTTCTGGCCGGTGGTGATGTCCAGGCTTTCGGTACAGTCGCCCGCGGCGTAGATGTCGGGGTCGGAGGTGGCGCACCGGACGTCGGTGACTATGCCCCTGTTCACCTCAAGCCCCGCCTCGGCGGCCAGCGCCGTGCATGGCCGCACGCCCACGGCGATGACCAGTATGTCGAAGTCCACGGTTTTCCCGCTGTTAAGGCGGGCGGTGCTGCCCTCGAACTCTTTGACGCTGTCCGAAAGGATAAAGTCCACGCCGAAGCCCTCGATGTGCTTTTGCATTATCTCGCTGCCAGCCTTGTCCAAAATGCTGGGCAGGATGCGGTCGGCCAAGTCAACGACCGTAAGCTTGGCGACCCTTTCTCTTATGCCCTCGGCGCACTTGAGGCCGATGAGACCCGCGCCGACGATAAGCACCCGCGCGTCGGGCGTGAGCGCCGCCTCCAGCGCCCTTGCGCTGTCGAGGGTCATGAAGGTGAACTTCTTTTCCACGCTGTCCAGACCGGCCATGGGCGGGATAAAGGGATTTGAGCCCGTGGCGATGAGCAGCCTGTCATACGGAATGACCTCGCCGCCGTCGGTAGTTACGGTCTTTGCGGAGCGGTCTATTTTTGTTACGGTGACGCCCAGCCTGGCGTCCACATTGTTGTCACTGTAAAAGGAGTCGCCGCGGTACTTCATCCGCTCCTCGTCGGTCCTGCCCCAGAGCAGATAGGATATGAGGGGACGGGAGTAGGTGTGGTGAGGCTCGGAGGAGATAAGGGTGATTTCGCCCTTGGGGTTGGTCTTGCGTATCCCCTCGACGCAGCCAATTCCGGCGGCGGAGTTGCCGATAATTACGTATTTCATAAGCTGCCTACCTTTCCTCATAAACTATGGCGTTGTTGGGACAGTGGGCCACACAGCTTGGCGCTTCGCTGCCGTTTTTGGTGCAAAGCTCGCACTTCTGAATGGCATGGCCGTCGTCGCCCGGCATGATAGCCCCAAAGGGGCAGACCAGCACGCAGGTGAAGCAGCCCACGCACTTGCCGGTGTCCACCTCGATCATACCGTCGGGATTTTTGCTCAGCGCCCCGGCGATGCAGCTTTTGACGCAGATAGGGTCGGGACAGTGGCGGCAGTTTACGGCAAAGCACACGTCCCTGCCCTCCTCCACCTGTATGCGGGGATTTATCTTCACGTCCTTCAGGGCCGAGACCATATTGCTCTTGCCGCTGTTGGCAAAGGCGCAGTAATACTCGCAGAGATGACAGCCCAGGCACCATTCTTCATTTACATATATCTTTTTCAAAACGCAACATCCTTTCTTACTCTCCGGCGTGCTTGATGCCAAGGATATCCAGTTCCTTTTCGTTCAGTCCCACGCCGCGCAGCATCAGCCTGTTGCCGCGAAGGGCCTCGATGGAGTTGATGCCCATGCCGCCCATCATTTCTTTTATCTCCCTCTGCCACGCGGTGACAAGGTTCACCAGCCGCTGGGAACCGATGTCGGGGTTCAGCCGCTTCACAAGCTCGGGCCGCTGGGTGGCGATGCCCCAGTTGCACTTGCCGGTGTTGCAGGTGCGGCACAGGTGACAGCCAAGGGCCAGCAGGGCGGAGGTGGCGATGTAACAGGCGTCCGCGCCAAGGGCTATGGCCTTGACGACGTCGGCGCTGCTGCGGACGCTGCCGCCCACGATGAGGCTCACGTTGTCGCGTATTCCCTCGTCGCGGAGTCTTGTGTCCACGGCGGCAAGGGCCAGCTCGATGGGTATGCCCACGTTGTCTCTTATTCTGGTGGGCGCGGCGCCGGTGCCTCCGCGGAAGCCGTCGATGGCGATTATATCCGCTCCGCTGCGGGCAATGCCGCTGGCGATGGCCGCGATATTGTGAACCGCCGCTATTTTGACGATTATGGGTTTTTTGTACTCGGTGGCCTCCTTGAGAGAGTCCACAAGCTGGCGCAAATCCTCTATGGAGTATATGTCGTGATGGGGAGCGGGGGAGATGGCGTCGGTGCCCTCGGGTATCATGCGCGTGCGGCTGATGTCGCCCACGATTTTGGCGCCGGGCAGATGGCCGCCGATGCCGGGCTTCGCGCCCTGACCCATTTTTATCTCCACAGCGGCGCCGGCCTCGAGGTAGTCCTTGAACACGCCGAAGCGTCCGCTGGCCACCTGAACTATGGTGTTGGGGCCGTACTTGTAAAAGTCCTTGTGGAGGCCGCCCTCGCCGGTGTTATAGAGGGTGCCCAGCTCCGTGGCCGCCCTTGCAAGACTGGCGTGGGCGTTGTAGCTGATGGAGCCGTAGCTCATGGCGCTGAAAAGTATGGGCACCTCAAGCTCCAGCTGGGGCTTAAGGTTGTTGACGAGCTTGCCGTTTTCGTCCCTTTCGATGGGGCCGGACTTGCTGCCGAGAAAGACTCTCGTCTCCATGGGCTCGCGCAGGGGGTCGATGGAAGGGTTGGTTACCTGAGAGGCGTTGATGAGTATTTTGTCCCAATAGACGGGCAGCGGCTTGGGATTGCCCATGGCGCTCAGCAGCACGCCGCCGGTCTCGGCCTGACGGTATATCTCGTAAATTGACTCCTTGCTCCAGTTGGCGTTTTCCTTAAAGGTGTGGTCGGTCTTTACTATTTTAAGAGCCTTGGTGGGGCAGAGGGTCACACAGCGGTGACAGTTCACGCACTTGGAGCTGTCCGCCAGCATGACGTTGCCCTCCTCGTCGTAGCTGTGTACCTCGTTGGCGCACTGACGGGCGCAGACCTTACACCTGATGCACTTGTTTGTATCGCGGACTACCTCATATTCCGGGTAGAAATAATTTATAGCCATATCAGTACCTCCTTTATATCTCTACGCCCTCGTTGAGCGTAAAGATGACGGGCTCTCCGCCTTTTGGCGCCCATACCCGTTCGAGGTCGGGCTCGATAAGGCGGATGGCGCTTTCCTCGCTGGCCACGTAGGCCATGTCGTCCTTTTCGCCGATTACCATGCTCCTCAGCTTCAGCCGGTCGTTGAGGGCCATCATTCCGCCCTCGAAGCCCAGCAGTATGGAGAAGGGGCCGGTGATGAGACAGCCGCTGTACTTGTTGCGCAGGTACGTCATGCGCACGCGCTCCTCCTCGGGCAGCTTGGCGATGGTTGACCAAAACGGCGCGGCGATTGTGTTGGCCGCCTCGGTGAGGGTCAGGCCCTGCTTGCGCATAAGATAGTCGAAGATATAGGTGATAACCTCGGTGTCGGTGAGGAGAGTGCAGTTGTAGCCGTACATCTCCACCGTGCGGCGGTTGGCGTCGTAGGAGGATATCTCGCCGTTATGTACTATCGAATAGTCCAGCATGGCGAAGGGGTGAGCGCCACCCCACCAGCCGGGAGTGTTGGTGGGATAACGTCCGTGGCAGGTCCAACAGTAAGCCTGATAGTCCTCGAGCCGGTAGAATTCGCCTATGTCCTCGGGGAAGCCCACCGCCTTGAAAACTCCCATATTTTTGCCGGAGGAAAAGACGTAGGCTCCGTCGATGTGGGTGTTTATCCTTATCACGCAGCGGGCGACAAACTCCTTTTCGTCGAGCTGGCTGGAGACCAGCTTTGTGGGCCGCGGGGTCACGAAGTACCTCCATATAAGAGGAACGTCGGTTATATTTTTGTGGGGACGGGTGGGTATCTTGCTCATGTCCACAATATCGAAGTGCCGGTCAAGAAAGCCCTCGCACTCGGCCTTGGCCGAATCCGTGTCGTAAAAAACGTGAAAAGCGTAATAGTCCTTGTACTGGGGATAAATGCCGTAGCCGGCAAAACCTCCGCCAAGGCCGTTGCTTCGGTCGTGCATGATGGAAATGGACTTAATAATACTCTCGCCGTTTATCCTCTTTCCGCTTTTGGAAAAGATACCGGAGATGGCGCACCCGGCGGGAATTCTTATTTTACCTTCCTTCTCAGGCATTAAAATCATCCTCTCAAAAAAATACGGCGTTTCGGCCACAACAAAAAAACCGAAACGCCATTGTTTCACCGCCTATTTTAACCTAAAAAAAGCCGCTTGTCAAGGGGTTTCGACAATAAAGCAATATTCAATTAAAGGTAAAAACCGTATTCGTGAAAGGCCATTGTAAATATTGTCAAAATAAATCGTGAACAAATTGTGAATTTCATAACTTTTCCACAAAAATGCGGTTTCGACAAAAAAAGTGTTGACTTTTTGTATATTTTGCGCTATCATATTCACATAGCAAGGGCGCTGTGGAGTTGATTCAATTTCTGCCGCGCCTTTCATTTTTTGTAATTTTTATGAAAAATGAAAGACCGGTCACAAATGCCGGCTCCGCGGCATACCTTACTATAGTACAATGGCGTACGTTAAGGACTTAACTGTCTGACGTGCGCCTTTTATATTTTATTTTTTGCAGTCGGCTTAAATGCCGAAAGGAGGAATTTTTTATGACTGAGGAAGTTGTGAGCTTGGTCACGGAAACCGCGAACTCTACGGTTTACGCTGTGTGGTTCCTTATAGGCGCCGCCCTCGTATTCTTCATGCAGTGCGGTTTTGCCATGGTTGAGGCGGGTTTTACCCGCGCGAAAAACGCCGGTAACATTATAATGAAGAACCTTATGGACTTCTGCATAGGCACCGTCGTTTTCATCCTGCTGGGCTTCGGTCTTATGATGGCTGAGGATTACGTTATGGGCGTCATCGGCATCCCGAACCTGGGTATTTTTACTAATTACAGTAATTTTGATTGGTCGTCCTTCGTATTCAACCTTGTGTTCTGCGCCACCGCCGCCACCATTGTTTCCGGCGCCATGGCCGAAAGAACAAAGTTCTTGGCTTACTGCATATACAGCGGCGTCATAAGCGCCGTGGTATATCCCATCGAGGCCGGCTGGGTATGGAACTCTCAGGGCTGGCTGGCTAAGCTGGGCTTCATCGACTTTGCCGGCTCCGCGGCCATTCACATGGTTGGCGGTACCGCCGCCCTTATCGGCGCGGCCATGCTCGGCCCGCGTATCGGCAAATATGTCAAGGACGCCAAGACCGGCAAAATAACCGCCAAGGCTATCCCCGGTCACAGCCTTACGCTGGGCGCTTTGGGCTGCTTCATACTGTGGTTCGGCTGGTACGGCTTCAACGGCGCCGCCGCGACACAGCTTGACGGCGTTGGCGGCCTCGCCTCTATATTTGTTACCACGACTATCGCCCCCGCCGTCGCCAGCTGCGTGACGATGGTATTTACATGGATAAGATACGGCAAGCCCGATGTGTCAATGACGCTTAACGCTTCACTGGCGGGTCTTGTGGGCATAACGGCGGGCTGCGCGAGGCTCGACGCTCTCGGCGCCATAATTGTGGGCGTTGTGTCGGGCTTCCTGGTAGTGATTGTGGTTGAGCTTATGGACAATGTTTTCCATATCGATGACCCCGTGGGCGCCATTGCGGTCCATTTCGCCAACGGTATATGGGGTACGCTGGCTGCTGGTCTCTTCGCCGTTGACGGCGGTCTGTTCTACGGCGGCGGCTTCCACCAGTTCGGCGTCCAGGTGCTCGGCATAGCGGCGATACTGGCCTGGACAACGGTAATGATGCTCATTACATTTACGATAATCAAAAAGACCGTTGGCCTTCGCGTCAGCGCCGAGGAGGAAATCGGCGGTCTTGACAGCTACGAGCACGGCCTTGAAAGCGCCTACGCCGACTTTGTGCCCGCCGTGCCCACCGTTATGACGACGACATACAAGGACGGCGACGCGAAAGCCACCACGGTGGCAAAGGATACCGTGCCCGTTAAGCAGGTACCCGTCAAGGCCAAGGCTACCGACGAAAACGGCAAGCCCATCAGCAAGGTCGTTATCGTTACCAAGCAGTCCAAGTTTGAGGCCCTTAAGGAGGCCATGGCCGAGATAGGCGTTACCGGCATGACGGTAACCCAGGTAATCGGCTGCGGCGTACAGGCCGGCAAGACCACCTATTACCGCGGCGTTGCCCGTGAGATGAATCTCCTGCCCAAGATAAAGGTGGAGATAGTTGTCAGCGCCGTGCCCGTTGAGGCCGTTGTTGACGCCGCCAAGAAGTCCCTTTACACCGGCAATATAGGCGACGGCAAAATCTTTGTATACGACGTTGAAAACGTCATCAAGGTCCGCACCGGCGAGGAGGGCTATGACGCGCTCCAGGGCGAGGACCAGTGGTAATATAACACACAGAATACATCGCCGCAAGCGTCCCTTCGCTTGCGGCGGTTTTTTGCGTTAATTTAAGTCGGTATGAATATAGTTTAACGGAGGTGATATTATTGCGAAAAAGCGCGGACGGCAAAATGACCGTTGAATGTGTGCTTACCGACACGAAAACCGGCGTCACGAAAAATATGGATGAGTTGTCCGAGGCAGAGCTGAAGCGGGTGTGGGGGATAATGATGAAAAGAGCGGCCCGGTGCCGCTGCGGAGCGGATTACGAGGTGAGGGAGGAGTAGTTTATTATTTGCCATACGGCCCTCCATACTGACTTAAAATCACCTTGGCCATTCTGGGGTCGGGATTTTTTATCTTGATAGGGTACTGTAATTTCTTTTCATATATCCACATATCTGTTCCTCCTTAATTCCAGGGCCAGGGGTCTTTGCTCCACTGCCAGGGGGCGGCGGCGGAGCTTGCGCCGGCGGTGAGGGGGCCGTATACCGCCTCGAATTCCCTGCGGCACCGGCAGGATTTCTCCACGGCCTCTTTAAATTCCGTGAGGGCGGTCTGACAGTCGGGGTGTGTGTCAAGGAAAAGCATAAGGTCGTAGGCGGCAAACTCCGCCTCCTGTACCTTTTTCAGCATCTGTGCGCGGTCGTTCGTGTCCATCACAGAGCCTCCTTTTTCCCGCAGAAGTTTTTCCCGTACACGCCGAAGGGCAGGTTGAGCTCGGGGAACATTGTGCCGTTTTTCAGGCCGTCCGAGTAGCTGTAGAGAGTGTCAAGCTCCTGCATGGGCGTATAGGAATAGGCGAGAGGAAGTTCGTTAAGACAGCGGCATTTGTTGTTGTCCAAGGGCTTTTCGGTTGCCGACGGATCTAAAAAATCCATAATATCTTTCATGCTCTATCTCCTTTTCAGGAATGGGGTTGACCCTTCCTATTCGCATATTATGAAGTTTTTTTGAAAATTGTGTTGAAAAAGAGAAAAAAATGTAGTAAAATATAACCGTAAAATTAAGTAATGGAGGTGAGCGCCGTGTTTTTCAATAAAACTCCCGGCGAGAACAGCGAGTGCCGCTACTGCAAAAACGTATCCGAGACCGACGGTGTCTATACCTGCCGCTACAAGGGAAAGGTAAGTCCCTCCGGCGTCTGCCGCCGTTACAGCTTTGACCCCTTTGCGAAGCGATGCCGCAGGCCCCGCAACCTCGACACCTCCGCCTTTGACCCGCTGGACTTTGAGATATGAGTAGTCGAGGGAAAAACCCAAACGGTTTTTCCCTCGGACCCCTTTTCTGCATCGGGCGCTTACGCTTACGAAATATCATTTTTATCATGATAAAAATGATATTTCTACCCCGATTAAGGTATCAAATCCCGGGTACACGCCCCGGGATTTGATGTTTTTTGTCGAAAGGGAGTTCCCTTTCGAGCTTTCCCCATGCCGGTTGTTTTGCGTTAAATAAAAAACGCAAATACAAAAAACGCAGACCCGACGGTCTGCGTTTTTTATGGAGCTGTCCAGCAGATTCGAACTGCCGACCTCTTCCTTACCAAGGAAGTGCTCTGCCTGCTGAGCTAGGACAGCATGATGGCGACCCGGAAGGGGTTCGAACCCTCGACCTCCAGCGTGACAGGCTGGCGTACTAACCAACTGTACTACCGGGCCATCTTGAGGGCAACCCTCACCCTGAGCTTGACAAGCCCGCGGCTTCAGCTCACTTTTAGTATTATACAGGACAAAGTCCGATTTGTCAAGGGGTTTTTGAAAAAAATAAAAAATTTTTTTCCGATAGGACGGAATGTGCCGAATACCGCAAAGGGAGGCGGGCCGGCCGTAAAAGTTCCCAATGTTTTTTATGGCAAAATTTATAATAAAATGAAAAAAAGGTATTGACAAAGCTTTGTTAGTATGCTAATATTAGTATGCTAAAAAATTAACAGGGGAGGTAAAGATATGATGGAATTGAGCCGGGTCTTTGTAGACGTTACAAGGTATCACCGGTATATGACCCACAGCGCCATGTGCAAAATCGGCCTTGGCAGGGGAATGCCGCCCGTCCTGGATTACGTTATCCGCAACGACGGCTGCAAGCAGTCCGACATCAGCCGCGAGGTACACATGACGCCGGCCACCGCGACGGTCATGCTCCAGACCTTGGAGAAGAACGGCTTCATTACCAGACGGAGCGACAAAAACGACCAACGCTGCATGAGGATATATATCACCGACGAGGGCCGCGCCGTGGCAAAGCTGGGCAAGGAAACGCTCGACGGCTTTGACGGACAGTTTTTCGGCGCGCTCACGGCCGAGGAGCAGGAGGCCCTGACCGGACTGTTGAAGAAGCTGTGGAGCAGCGTTGAAGAAAATGTTGAAAAATACAAAATTTCAGGAAAGGAAAACAGGAATGAAACGGTATCTGAAATATCTTAACGGGGCTTGGCTCGCGGTTTTTCTTGCCCCCGCGATGATGATTCTCGAGGTCTACTGCGACCTGCGCCAGCCGGATTTGATGGCCAACATCGTTGATACCGGCATAATCGGCGGCGAGGGCACGGGTTACATACTTCGCCAGGGCATTGAAATGGTGATGACCGCGCTTATAGGCTTTATAGGCGGCTCCGGCAGCCTGTATTTCGCCACCAAGGCCAGCCAGCACTTCGGTCACGGCCTTAGAAAGGATATTTTCCACAAAATTCAGGAATATTCCTTCGCCAACATTGACCACTTTTCCAGCGCCTCGCTGGTGACGAGAAACACCAACGACGTCGTCACTCTGATGATGATAGTGGGCATGGCCCTGCGTATGCTTGTACGCGCGCCAATGACCTTTTTGGGCGGCATAGTCCACGCCGTAGAGATAAACGCCGAGCTGGCGCTGGTACTCGGCGTGGCAATACCGCTGCTGCTCATAACCATAATTATTGTCGTGCGAAAGACCTTCCCTCTGTTCAGCCAGGTACAGTATAAGCTGGACAGGGTGAACGCAGTAATTCAGGAAAACCTCACCGGCATCCGCGTCGTCAAGGCATTTGACCGGGCACAGCACGAAAACGACCGCTTCGGCGAGGCCAACAACGAGTACGTTCAGCTTTCAATCAAGGCAAATCAGATAATGTCCTTCATGATGCCCATCATCAATATGATAATGAACGCCACCATAGTCGCCGTCCTTTGGCTGGGTGCCAAGCTGGTTGGCGCGGGCGATATGCAGGTGGGCCAGGTAAACGCCTTTATCCAGTACATAGGCCGAATACTCGGCTCACTGACCATGATGAGCATGATGTTTATGTCCGTGTCCCGCGCTCAGGCCAGCGCGAGGCGTATATCCGAGGTGCTGGACGAGAAGATAGACATTGTTTCGCCCGAGGCGCCCAAGGCCGTAAAGGTTGAAAACGGCGGCGTGGAATTTAAGGATGTGTCCTTCCGTTACCGCGGCGCCGGCGGCGACCCCGCCATCCGCCACATCAGCTTTAAGGCCGAGCCGGGCCAGATAGTGGCAATCTTAGGCTCTACCGGCAGCGGAAAATCCACCCTTGTAAACCTTATCCCGAGGCTTTATGACGCCACCGAGGGCGAGGTTCTGGTTGACGGCATAAACGTCAAGGATTACGACGTGGAGGGCCTTCGCCGTGGAATAGGCATGGTGCTTCAGAACGTCATTCTGTTCACAGGCACAATATCCGACAATCTCCGCTGGGGCAAGGCCGACGCCACCGACGAGGAGGTACGGGAGGCGGCGGCCATGGCCCAGGCCGACGAGTTCATCAGCAAGAACCCCGACGGCTACAACGCCATGCTGGGTCAGATGGGCGTGAACTTCTCCGGCGGTCAGAAGCAGAGGCTTTCCATTGCCCGGGCGCTTATCAAGAAGCCTAAAATTCTTATCCTTGACGACAGCACCAGCGCCGTGGACACCGCTACCGAGGCGAAGATACGGGCCTGCTTCAATCACCAGCTCAAGGACACCACGGTAATCATAATAGCCCAGCGCATTTCCAGCGCCAGGAACGCCGACAAAATTCTCGTCATGGAAAACGGCGAGATAGTGGACAGCGGCACCCACGACAGCCTGATGAAGTCCAGCGCCGTATATCAGGAGATTTACTATTCTCAGCTTGAAAAGGAGGATGAGTAATATGGGACCCAGAGGACCGAGACCCGGCGGACCCGGCAGAGGACCGGGACCGGCAATGAACACAGAAAAAGCGAAAAATTCCAAAGGCACCATACTCCGCCTTTTAAAGTATCTTGCCAGATTTAAGGGCAGCCTTGCCCTCGTTATCTTCCTCGTTTGCCTCAGTACCGTGGCGAATTTGGGTGGCACCTACTGCCTGCGGCCCATTATCAACGCCATCGGCAAAATAGGCGTGGGCGGGGTGACCTTTGCCGACGTGCGCGGCGACATAATCTCGGGGTTGATTTTGCTCCTTATCCTTTATTTCCTTGGCGCCCTTGCCAACTGGGGCCAAAGCTATGTCCTCGCGTCCGTGTCTCAGAACACGGTAAAGGTCATAAGAATGGATATGTTTGAAAAGATGGAGAAGCTCCCCCTGAAATTCTTTGACTCCAACACCCATGGCGAGCTTATGAGCCGCGCTACCAACGACGTGGAGACCATCAGCCAGACCCTGAGCATGAGCGTGGCTCAGATATTTTCCAGCGTGATAACGCTTATCGGCACCCTCGTGATGATGCTGATACTCAGCATACCGCTGACGGTGGTAACTCTCATAATCGTACCGATAATGCTCTTCCTTACGCGGACCATAGCCAAGTACACCCGCCGCTATTACAGCCGCCAGCAGGCGTCTCTGGGCGAGATGAACGGCCACATCGAGGAGATAGTTACCGGCGAGTACGCGGTCAAGGTATTCTGCCGCGAAAAGGAAGCCGAGGATAAGTTCGACGTCCTCAGCGAGGGCTATTACAAAAACGCCGTCAGGGCCCAGGTGGTTTCCGGCGTTGTGGCCCCGCTGATGGGTATGTTCAACAACCTGAACTATGCGGTGACGGCCTTTATGGGCGGATATTTCGCCGTTGTAAGGCTTTTCGGCGTATTTGCGACCATGGACATCGGCTCCGTGGCGGCCTTCCTGAACTACAGCAATATGTTCTCGCGCCCCGTCAACGAGCTGGCCAATATGTTCTCCCAGTTCCAGTCGGCCCTGGCCGGAGCGGAGCGTGTGTTCGCCATTATGGATGAACCCAACGAGTACATCGGCGACGCGGAGAAGCCCGAGCTCGGCCCCGTAAAGGGCGAAGTCGTGCTGGACCATGTGAACTTCGGCTATGACGACAGCCGCCTTATCCTCAAGGATATCTGCATCCACGCCAAGCCCGGCGAGACCATCGCCCTTGTGGGCCCCACCGGAGCGGGCAAAACAACGATAGTAAACCTGCTGACCCGGTTTTACGATGTGAACAGCGGAAAGATAACCGTGGACGGGGTCGATATCTCCACCGTTCAGAAGGACTCTCTCCGCAAGCGCATTGCCATCGTCCTTCAGGACACCCATATGTTCAGCGAGACCGTGAGAGAAAATATCCGTTACGGCAAGCTGGACGCCGGCGACGACGATGTGGAAAACGCCGCCTATCTCGCCAACGCCCATGAGTTCATCGAGCGTCTCCATGACGGCTATGACACCATGCTCAACGACGACGCCTCCAACATCAGCCAGGGCCAGCGTCAGCTTCTGTCCATAGCCCGCGCCATGATAGCCGACCCGGATATACTTATACTGGACGAGGCCACCAGCTCGGTGGATACCCGTACCGAGCTGAAAATACAGGAGGCCATGAAGAACCTTATGTACGGCCGAACCAGCTTTGTTATCGCTCACCGGCTTTCCACCATACGCGAGGCGGACAAAATACTCGTCCTTGTGGACGGCCGCATAGTGGAGGAGGGCAACCACAAGGAGCTTATCGCTCTGGACGGTATGTATGCGAAGCTGTATAACGGACAGTTCGAAAACTCGTAAAGCGGCGTCGGCGTCAAAATTGTGTATATCGTTCAAGGGCGCAATGTCTTTGATTTTAGATAAAGTAAATGTTGTAAAGTTTATTGCTTATATTATATAATAATATAATTTATCAATGTGGAAAACCCACCTTTTTGCAAAAGGCGGGTTTTCTTTGTTTTTAGCCCTTGAACTACGGTCGAAAATCACCCTCGGCGTACCTGTGTACGCCGTCGGGAGGGCTTTCTCGGCGGCAGGCGTTCTCGCCTGTTCCGCCGCTTCGCGGCGCCGCCTGCGAGAGCTGATTTTCGGCCGTTCTACGCAATTTTCCCTGCCGACCCAAGTGCCTCCAAGTTACTGAGCGAGTTTTTTACACGCCGTACACTACCTTGCCGCAATTACCGCACAATATGCCGCCTACGTGAGTTTTCCTCCGATTTGTAGTCCGCCGGAGAAAAGGTCATTACGTCGAAATATGAGTCGTACTCGTAGTCGTTTTCGGGCGCGCGGGCCATGAGGCCGGTACACTCCGTGGCGGAGGCCGAGTTGAACTCCTCAAATTCCGTCCTGTCCGTGGGTCTTTCCATAATAATCACCCTCCGCGGCTATTATGCCCCGGAGGGTGAAATATTATTATTCGATTATTTTATAGCTCAGGTCCTTTATCTTCGCCACTTGAAGGGCCGCGCTGTCCTCGCGGCAGTATACGGTCACTCCGCCGTGGCCGTCGAAGGCGTCCTCGGCACAGCTCCCGTCGGCGGATAAAACGGTAACCTTTTTAAGGGACGGACATTCGCCGAAAGACATACTGCCTATGTCGCAGGCTTTTTCCAGCGTGACCTCACGGAGGTTGGGACAGCCGTAAAAGGCCATGCTTTCTATCTTCGTCTCACCCTTTATCACCACCGCGCTGAATTCTCCTTTGCCGGAAAAGGCATCGGAGTCAATGACCGTGTATTTTTCCGGCACGGTGACGGCGCCGTTGACGATTTCAAGACTTTCCGCCCGTACCGAGTTCAGCACGTTGCCCGGCGTGGCCTGGAGAGCGAAGAAAACCGCGAAGGCCGCGATGACGGCGGCGATTATCCCGACTATAATAATAGCTTTTTTCATATAAACATTACCCTGTGCTTAAAACCGCCGGCCCTCGGGACGGCGGTTTTGGCTGTTGACGGTTTAGCGTTGTTACGCTCCCTGCCGCTTGGTGTACTGAGATTTGCCGAAGGCAAGCATCAGCATAAAGATGGGCTGCAGGAATATAAGGCCAAGCGTGTAGCCTATTCCGTGGCCGAAAGACTTGGACATCTTGTGGTAGAATATGATTTCCAAAATAAGGAGTATAATGGAAATTATACCGCTCAGACCGAAAAGCGACATATCGACAATGGTAGAAAAATCGGTATCATCGTTGCCCAATTCATTCGCCTCGGATACCACATCGTAGATGGAAACGTCGCCGGCGCTTACGCCTTCATACAGCTCTTCATAGTCTGAATAGCCCATCTTTTGAGCGACCTCATCGGTGCTTTTCCAGAAATCATATGTAGCATACGTCATAAGTCCCATAACGGCGACCGAGAGTATCAGCACTACCCAGAACATGGACTTTTTCCAGAAAAGCTTGAACGCCGTATACATATTATATACGGGAATGATAGCCTTCCAGCCGCTTTCGCCGGCCTTATTGAAAATCTCCCAAAGGGAGACGGCCAATACTATGTAGAGTATAAGCGCGGTAATCAAGTTTGAGGTATTAATCATTTTTCCCATCCCTTCAATTTAAATATTCATTTTAATCCTAACATAATATTGAAAAATAGTCAATATTATCACCCTGTTTGTAATCAAAACGTAAAAATCAACTTTTGTCGGCGGAGGGAGTTTTTTGTGCCAAAACCCCCATGACCGCATAGTATGTAGAAGAAACAGAATGAAGGGAGGAGGGAGCGGTATTCCCCGCTTCCGTAATATAAATGTCAGGTAAAATCTTAGTCATCGGCGGCGACGCCCGTATAGACCGGCTCTGTACCTCGATGCAGAGAGACGGCCTCGAGGTTCGCCGCTATACTGAGGATATGGCGCTTAAGACCGCCCTCGGGGGAGCGGATATAGTTATACTGGGACTGCCGGTCAGCGCCGACGGCGAAACGGTCAACGCGCCCCAGCTTCTGCGTCCCATACTTATGAAGGACCTGTTCCGCCTCATGAACAACCGCCAGCTTCTGCTGGGCGGCAAGATAGGCGAAAAGGCGCGGACCATGCTGGAGGTTTACGGCATACCTTATGTGGACTATCTTACGCGGGAGGAGTTTGAGATAGCCAACGCCATCCCCACCGCCGAGGGAGCGATACAGATAGCTATGGAGGAGCTGCCCATAACTCTCCATGGCGCCAACGCCGTAGTAACCGGCTACGGCAGGATAGGCAGATATCTGTCCGGCCTCCTCCTCGGCCTGGGCGCCAAAACGACGGTCTTTGCCAGAAAGGCTTCCGATATGGCGCTTATAAAGGCGGCCGGGCTGACCGCCGCCCCCTATAAGCTGCTGCCCGAGGCGGCGGCCTACGCCGACGTTATCTTCAACACCGTTCCGGCCAAAATCATCGGCAAGTCCGTACTCGCAAATATGCGCGGCGGCCTCATAATCGACCTTGCCGGCGGCGGGGGCGGAGTGGACGGCGAGACCGCCGGCGAAATAGGCGTCAGCGTCATTCGCGCCCTGGGTCTTCCGGGAAAGGTCGCTCCCGTTACCGCCGGGGAAATAATCAAGGAAACCATATACAATATATTCCGGGAAGCTGGTGAATAATAAATGGACCTCACAAAGATAAAGCTGGGCTTTGCCCTGACCGGCTCCTTCTGCACCTTCCGCAAGGTCATAGATGAAATGCGCCGCATTTCCAACAGCGGCGTTGAAATAGTGCCGATACTCAGTCAGACCTCCGCCGCCACGGATACCCGCTTCGGATCCGCCGCCGACTTTAAGGCGGAAATAGAGGACATCTGCCGCAAAAAGGCCATTACTACCATTGCTCAGGCGGAACCCATCGGCCCCAAAAAACTGCTGGACGCTTTGCTGATAGCCCCCTGCACCGGCAACACCCTCGGCAAGCTGGCGGGCGGGATAACCGATACCAGCGTCACTATGGCCGCCAAAGCGGTGCTGCGCAACCGACGGCCCGTCATTGTGGCGCCCTCCACTAACGACGCTTTGGGAGCGTCGGCAAAAAATATCGGTTTTTTGCTCAACAGCAAAAATATCTATTTTGTGCCCTTCGCGCAGGACGACCCCATGAGCAAGACCACCTCCATGGTGGCTAAGTGGGATTTGCTGCTCCCGGCCGTGGACGCCGCTCTGGAGGGACGGCAGCTACAGCCCATAGTTATGTGATAAAGGGGCTGTAAAAAAATGGCGCAGATCGGCGTCGTCACAAGCTCGGTATCGCAAGTTTCGATTTAAAAATCGAAACTCGGCTTACCTCGCTGTGACTCCTTTTCCCCACAAAATCGGCTTCGCCGTTTTGTGGGGGCCCCATTTTGGTAGAATGACTTTATTTAAGGCAAATTTATGTTTTGATAAACCTGTCAATAAAACTAAAACCACAAATTAATGTGGGAAAACCGCCTTTTTACGAGAAAAAGACGGTTTTTCTTTTTTAGTTTAAGTCTTCGTGCGGGGCGGCGGGCTGAAGGCAGCCCGCCCTACAGCGTCGCTTTATGCGTGTAGGGCGGCTTGCCCTCAAGCCGCCGAAAGAATTAAAAAAGTCGCCGCAAGCGAAGTTAGGCTTGCGACGACGTTCTACGCGATTTTTTCCGACAGCCCCCGTGCCTCCAGATTACATAGTGAGTTTTTTACAGCCCGTTTTTGTACCAAAATTCATAAAAAATTCATAAAAAAATATTGACAAAAACGCAAAATCATTGTATAATGAAAACACATAGAAATAATAGGAAATAGAAAGGAGACAAAACAATGAAAAAGAAATGCATTTTTATCACAGCGTTGGTTCTCTGTGTCGGTATCGCCATCGGAGTTGCGGCGGCGAGCCTGGTGGAGAACATAAAAGCGGAGCTTCGCCGGGACTTTACCGTTATTGTTGACGGGCAGGTTCAGACCTTCCGCGACGTAAACGGCAACGAGGTATACCCTCTGCTTTACAACGGCACAACCTATCTCCCCGTAAGGGCCATAGGCGAGCTCATGGGCAAGGACGTTTACTGGTACGAAAATGACAAGACCGTGGAGCTGAAGGATAAGACCGGCGGCAAGACCACCGTCACCGACGCCGATGTTATCGTCAGCGAGGATTACGGCAATAACACGGATTTAAACGGCCTCATAACTCTTGAGGAGGCCAAGGACATCGTTCTCACCAAGGCCGGCCTTGCCGAGGAGGACGTCACCTTTACCAAGACGAAGCTTGACCGTGACGACGGCATAATTAAGTATGAGATAGACTTCCGCACCGACACTATGGAGTACGAGACCGAGCTTGACGCCGCCGACGGAAACATCATTGAATGGGAGTTGGACGCCATTCGCGGAGCCAATAATGCCGGAACAACCAATGGCGGCACGAACAACAATAACAATAACACCGCCGTGACCCTTGAGGAGGCTAAGGAAATCGCCCTCCGGCGCGCGGGCGTAAAGGCCGAGGACGCGACCTTCACCAAGCAGCAGAGCGACGTTGATAACGGTCGGCGCAA
This sequence comes from uncultured Clostridia bacterium, assembly GCA_947589005.1. Classification (GTDB taxonomy): domain Bacteria; phylum Bacillota; class Clostridia; order UMGS1883; family UMGS1883; genus JAFLUQ01. Next base: position 36,503 of record CANPZO010000014.1, read on the forward strand.
TTACGATATTGAGTTTGTCAGCGGCGGAACCGAGTATGAAGCGGAGATCGACGCCGAGACCGGCGAGATAATCGAGTGGAAAACCGAGGTGCTCAAGGGCTATCAGCAGGGCATAGGAGTTGGCCCCTCGGTAAATACGGACAACGGCGTTATCACCCTTGAGGAGGCCCAGAATATCGCCCTCGAGCGGGCGGGCCTTTCCGGTGCGAACGTCACCTTCACCAAGTCCAAGCTCGACAGGGACGACGGTATACAAAAGTACGAGATAGAGTTCCGCTACAACGGCATGGAGTACGAGCTTGAGATAAACGCCGCCACCGGCGCGGTTATCGAGTATGACAGCGAGCATGACGACCATCATTAAGCAATAATAAATTTTACCTCTCGTTGCTTTATAAAGCGAGGCAGACTGATGACAAAGCTGCCAAGCAACGGGGGAAAGCTCGAAAGGGAACTCCCTTTCGATAAAAAACATAAAATCCCGTGGCGTGTACACGGGATTTTATACTTTAATCGGGGTAGAAATATAATTTTTATCTTGATAAAAATTATATTTCGTAAGCGAAAGCGCCCGATGCGGAAAAGGGGCCCGCGGGAAAAACCGTTAGGGTTTTTCCCGCGATTACCCCGCGTTATAAAGTAACGCGGGGTAATCTTTTGCCCAGACGGCTCAGTATTTCATTGGATATGGTGCCGGCGGCCTCGGCCATATCGCAGGCGCGGATACGCTTGTCCCCGCTTTGGCCGATAATGATGGCGGTGTCGCCGGGGGCGGCCTCGACGCCGGTCACATCAACCATCATTTGGTCCATGCACACCCTGCCCACTATGGGGGCGTATTCTCCGCCGACGATGACGCTGCCCGCGCCGTTTGACAGGCTCCGAGGCAGGCCGTCGGCATAGCCTATGGGCAGGACGGCGAGCCGCATATCCCTTTCCGCGCGGCAGCTCAGGCCGTAACCGATGTTTTCGCCATTCTTTACTTCCTTTATAAGCGATATTTCGGACTTAAGCGACAGCACGGGGATAAGTCCGTCGCAGCCGCTGTCGGTGGCGGAGGCCGTACTCATCACTCCGTAGAGCGCAATTCCCACCCGGGCACCGTCGCCGCCCAATTCGGGGTAATTTACCGCGCCGCCGCTGTTAAGAATATGGGCCTTGAAGCGGAAGCCCCGTCCCCGCAGCTTTTCGGTCAGCTCAAAAAAGCTTTCGGCCTGCGCCTTTGTGAACTCCGCCGAGGCCCCGTCCTTGCCGTCGGAGGCGCAAAGGTGGGTGAACAGCCCCGTTACCCGAAGATTTTTCATTTCAAATACCGAGAGTATGCGGTCGAAGTTTTCCGCCCGCTCGCCGAGCCGGTTCATGCCGGTGTCCACCGCCAGGTGGACCTTTATTTTTTTGCCGGCGGCCGCAAGCCTTTTTGCGTGTTCAAAATCGGCGGCGGTAAGGGTAAGACGGCGGCGGCGGGCCAGCGCGACCCGAGACGGCGGAGCGCAGCCCAGCACGAGTATCTCGCCCCGAACTCCGCTCCGGCGCAGCTCGTCGCCCTCCTCGACCGTTGCCACGCAAAATGATCTGACGCCCAGCCTGTTAAGCCGCTTCGCGACGGCTGCCGCTCCGTGGCCGTAGGCGTCGGCCTTTACCGCCGGCATAAGGTCGCAGCCCTCCGGCAGCCTTGAACGCAGGACGGCGGCGTTGTTTTCCAGAGCTCCCATGTCCAGCTCTATCCATGAACGGCACGGCGGCTGTCTCTCCGGCAGAAGCTTTGTAAATATCAGGGCCGCCGCCAGCGACAACAGACATACCGCCAGGTAACGGGGCAGACTGTTCTCCTCAAGCAGCTTGCCGGCGTAAAGAAGTCTCGCCGCCGGAGGGAGGACGGCTATAAACCACGGGTGGATTATATATACCGCCGCGGCCACGGTGCGCAGCCTTTTTGAGGGTCTTGAATTTGAGCTCAAAAGCAGGTCAAACAGCGCGAAGGTGCAGAACGGGAGAAAAATGTACATACTGTCGTGGCGTTGGCAGCCAAGGAAGCGCAGCGTCAGCGCCTCGGCGGTCATCGCGCCCAGAGAAAGCGCCAGGGCAAGCGGCGGGCGGGCGATGTCCGTCCTTCTCGCATAGGCCCCCAGCATCAGGAACAAGGGCGCGAAAAACAGGCCGTTGCGGGTAAAATCGGTAAACGTGAAGATGATATCGTATATCGCCGATGCCGGAGTTTCGGCGATAAGGCCGTAATAGCTGTCGCCCAAAAGACCGACGGCATACAGCGCGGCGGAGACACCGAGCAGCCCCGCCGCCGGCAGCCTACGCCCCAAAAGCCGTATAAGCCCCAATCCCATGACCGCCGCCGGAAGGTACCAAAGGTGGTAGAAGGTGCCGTCAAAAATCAGCATTTTCAGGGCCGAGAGAAAATTCAATCCTTCATAGTGACCGGCGTAAAGTCCAAGGGGGAGATATATGAGCGCGGAGACGAAATAAAGCAGGGCGGTTTTCTTCATGGCCCCGTGCAGACGTTTCGGGTCCTTGCCGAAAACGTAGTCCCCCAGCGCGAAATATCCCGTAGTCATAAGGAAAAACGGCACCGCAAGGCGCGCGATTATCCTTGTGAGTATAAAGTCGCCCAAGGCGCTGTACGACGCGAGAGGGGAGGTGTGTATGGCGACGACCAAAAAGGCCGCCGCCATGCGGAAACGGTCGAGGCCGCCTGTGTTTTCATTCATTTCCGCCGCCGCCTTCCAGATATTCCTCCAGCGTAAGGCCCCGCTCGGTAATGATTTTGGAGTGAGGCTGCCCCACATAGCGGAAATGCCACGGCTCGTGAGCTATGCCGGTGACGGTCTCCTTGCCGGGAGGGTAGCGGAGGACAAAGCCAAAGTCCGCCGCCCGCCGGCGGAACAGGCCGCAGACGCCGCTTTCCGGAAAGGCCGGACAAATAAAGTCGATGTCGGGGAGGTTAAGCCCCACGTCCACCGCCAGCCCCGTCTGGTGCTCGCTGTGCCCGGGCAGGGCCACGTATTTTTCGGTAAAGTCCGGGCCGTTCTCCTTGAGGGACGAGCGGTAAATTTCCGCCTGCTCCTTTTCCGAGCGCCAGCCGCTGACGGCAATTATCTCATTTTCGCCGTCCACACAGGCAATGAGCCGTTCAAGCGCACGGGCGGCTTCACGGCGGAGCAGCACACCTTTTACCGGCTCCAAATCCTTGGGTACGGTAAAGGGACAGGGGCGCCGCGCGTTGACCAAAATCAAGTTCCCGCCGCTCATTTTACCGCCTCCTCGATGAGCATGGTTATGATTTCCTCGAAGCTGAAGCCGGCCGCCTTCATCATCATGGGAAAACGGCTGTGAGAGGTGAAGCCGGGAATGGTGTTTATCTCGTTGAACACAAGGCCGTCCTTTGTCAGGAACATATCCACTCTGGCGAAGCCGCGGCAGCCCAACGCCCGGTACAGCCTTTTCGCGGTCTCCTTTATTTCCTCACGAATTTTCGGACCCACACGGGCGGGGACGTGTATTTTTGATGTCTTGAGGCTGTATTTTTCCTCAAAGTCGAAAAAGCCTCCGGATATTTCTATCTCGTCCGGCTCTCCGGTAATGAGCCGGTCAGTGCCCATGACGGCGCAGCCCACCTCGCAGCCCTTGATTTCCTTTTCAATTATGACCTCGCTGTCGTATTTAAGGGCCAGCTCCACCGCCCCGGTGAGCTCGCCTCCGCTTGTGACCCGGCTTATGCCGTATGACGACCCCGCGCGGAGGGGCTTCACAAACACGGGATAGCCCAGCACCGCTCCGTCGGTCAGGAGCTCCGCCTCCCTGTAACGCCGTCCGACGGTAAAGGAGGGCGGCACGGCGATGCCCTCGCCCGCGGCCAGCTTGTGCGCCCGATCCTTGTCCATGCACAGGGCCGACGCCAAAACGCCGCAGCCCACCAGCGGCAGTCCCGCCAATTCGCACAGCCCCTGGACGGTTCCGTCCTCGCCGCCGCTGCCGTGCATCACCGGGAAAACCGCGTCTATGCCGATGCGTCTGCCGCTCTCGGGCAGGTAAAGACCGCGGCGGCCGCGGCTGTGATCAAGCAGCAGCGGCTCGCTGTCCTCGAGCCATCGCCCGCCGGGGATTTTATCGACGGGGCCGTCAAAGAGGAACCAGTCTCCTTCCTTTGAAACGCCAACCATCACCGGCTCAAAGCGGCTTTTGTCCATGCTTGACAGCACGCTGTGGGCCGATTGCAGCGACACACCGTGCTCAGGCGAACAGCCGCCGAAAATAACCGCTATCTTTAATTTTTCCATAATAAAATTCCCCCTTATTTGTGCTTCAATGATACCACAAATAAGGGGAGAGTGTTTGCGGGCTTTCCGCGCAAAAGCTTACGGTTTAAATGTGAAAAGCTTACGGTTTTCTTACGTCAATAGGCAGCGCGAGGGTAAACGTAATGCTTTCGCCCTCGCTTTCGGCCGTCAGGCTGCCGCCATGCAGCTCCGCGAGCTGACGGGCTATCGCAAGCCCAAGTCCGGTGCCGCCGGTATTGCTCGCACGGGAGCTGTCCGCCCTGAAAAACTGGTCGAATATGCGGGCCAGCTTTTCGGGAGGTATGTTCGGACAACTGTTGCGCAGCTTAACTACCGCCATTTTGCTGCCGGCGGCGAGAGACAGCTCGATGGCCGTGTCCGGATAGCTGTAGCTCACCGCGTTGCGCACAAGATTGTCAACTACTCTTTCCAGCTTGTCCGGGTCGGCGGTTATCTCCACGCCGCCCTGAATGTCGGTTTTCCATGAAAGGTTCTTTTTATCAAGTATGGGCCTGAACTCATAGGCTATCTGCTCCAGCATACGCGAAAGGTTTATTCTCTCCGTCGAAAGCTCCACCTGCGACAGATTAAAGCGGGTAATGTCAAAAAATTCGTTTATTAGCTCCTCCAGCCGCTGGGCTTTGTCCGCGGCGATGCCGGTGTAGCGCGCCCGCAGCTCGGGCGTGATGTCCGGCTCGTCCCTGAGCAGCGTAAGGTAACCTATGACGCTGGTAAGGGGAGTTTTCAAATCATGGGCCAGATAAACTATAAGGTCGTTTTTACGCTGCTCGGCCTCTCTCGCGGCGGCGGCGCTGCGGCTACTGGCCTCGCGCAGGAGGTTCAGGCGGTCCTGCGCCTCCTTCAAGGGCGGCGGCAGCTCAATTTGCGTGGCAGGGTCGGAAATTATGCCCACCGTCGCGGAAAGTATCTCGTCTATATAGTCGTAGGGCCGCAGCATAAAGTAGACCGTTATCACTACCCAGCAGACTATTACCCCGCCCATATAAAAGGCGATGATATAATCGCGTACAAAGCTGAGCAGCTGATATAAAAGCTCGTTTTGGTGCCATATCCTGCGGGTGAGCAGCACGTAGGACAGGGCGGCCAGACCGGCCAGCGCCAGCGGCGCGCCCAGCATAAAGGCGATATATTGCGTAAAGTTGCGCCTCCGCAGGGCGGTCAGGGTCTTTTTATTCAACAGTGTAACCCACCCCCCAGACGGTTTTTATAAATTTGGGCTTTCGCGGCTGCTCGTGCATTTTCTCGCGCAGGCGGGCAATATGGGCCATGACGGTGTTGTTGCTGTCGAAAAACCTTTCGCCCCACACCGCCTCGAACAGCTCCTCCGACGGCACCACACGGCCGCGGCGTTCGCAAAGGTACCACAAAATGTTGAATTCTATCGGCGTGAGCTGTAACTCCTCGCCGTAAAGCTGACAGCGGTGACTGTCGCGGTTGATGTACAGTCCGCCGCTGTCGTACTCGTTTTTGGGCTTTTCGGCGCCGGAGTTGTATCGGGTATAGCGCCGCAGCTGGGTCTTGACCCGCGCCACCATTTCGAGGGGATTAAAGGGCTTGGTGATGTAGTCGTCCGCCCCGAGGGTCAGGCCGGTTATTTTGTCCATGTCCTCGACCTTGGCCGTCAGCATGATTATCGGGAACATATGCTTTTCCCTTATCCTTCGGCACAGGGTAAAACCGTCCGTGTCCGGCAGCATTACGTCCAGCAGCGCCAGGCTCACGGGCTCCCGGTCGATGGCGGCCATGGCGTCGGCGGCGCTGTGGGCCTTCAGCACGTTGAAGCCCTCGCTTCTGAGGTACAGCTCCACCAGGTCGGCTATTTCCTTTTCATCATCGACCACAAGTATTATTTCCGGCATTTTTCTCACCTCGTATAATATTTTAACATATTTTTTCCTCTATTACAAGCCCTGAAATTCTTAAGATTTTACACTTGAATTTGTATGGGACAAATGGTATAATAAATGAAAGGGAGTGTCGTTATGCTGTATTATGTTGATTTTGACTGCGCCTTTGGGCCGGTCGCCGCCTTAAGCGACGGCAAAAGCGTGGTTGGCCTATGGCTGGCCGGACAAAGGAGCTTTGGCGCCGAGCTGCTCTCGCGGGCAGAGGCGGGGGAGGGGCTGCCGATTTTTGACCGCGTTCGGGACTGGGTCGGGCGTTACTGCGGCGGTGAGCGGCCCTCGTGCCGAGAGCTGCCGCTTGCGCCGAGGGGGAGTGAGTTCCGGCGGACCGTATGGGAACTGCTTTGCGAGATACCCTATGGCGAGACCGTGACCTACGGCCAAATTGCCCGCGCCGTCGGCGAAATAACGCACAAGCCCCGAATGTCCGCCCAGGCCGTGGGAGGCGCCGTTGGCCACAACCCCATCTCCGTGATAATACCCTGCCACCGCGTGGTCGGCGCGGGAGGCAACCTGACCGGCTACGGCGGTGGGCTTGAGCTTAAATGCCGCCTGCTTGCCCATGAGGGCGTGGATATGAGTAAATTTTACCTGCCAAAATGTAATGAAAACACTTGACAAACGCTTTGCAATATGGTACAATAGCATTACAAATTCCGAATAGAAGGAGGGATAACTATGTCAAGTGTCAACGTCAATTTCCGCATGGATGAGGAGCTTAAAAAGAACATGGAACAGGTCTGCTCGGACATGGGCATGACAATGTCCACGGCCTTTACCGTATTCGCCACCAAGGTCACCCGCGAAAAGAGAATTCCCTTTGAGATAAACGTCGTTGACCCGTTTTACTCGGAAAGCAACATGGCGCACCTTATGCGCGGCGTTCAGGCTCTTAACGCCGGTAAGGGAATTGAACATGAGATGATAGAGGTAGAGGACGACGAGATATGAAGAAGATATGGTTTGACGAAGCGTGGGAGGACTATTTGTACTGGCAGACGGAGGATAAAAAGACTCTCAAGCGAATCAATAGGCTCATGAAGGATATTGAGCGGAACAATTTTGATGGCTTAGGCAAGCCTGAACCTCTCAAAGGCGATTTGAGCGGTTTCTGGAGCAGAAGAATTGACGAGGTCAACAGGTTTGTGTACAGGATAAAGGGAGACACATTTGAAATCCTTTCCTGTCGCGGCCACTATGACGAGTAAATCTGAACCCGGGGCTTTTGCCCCGGGTTTTACTTTATTTATTACCTTTAAACCGCTTTGGCATCGCTGTGCCGGCGGCCCCGACAACGGCGGCCCCAAGCCCCAGCCGGAGCAGAGCCTTGCCCGTTTCATGGAAAATTTCATACCGGAGGGCGAGCTCCGGCGTGGGGTCCTGATAGGGGATCCCAGAGATACCAAAGCCCCGCCGCCGTCATGAGTCCGCCCGCGAGGGCGAGGCTTTTAAAGAACGTCCCCGTCATGGCTTACTCGGCCGAAGGGGTCAGGCTCGCGTCGCCGGCGTCCAAAATCTCATTGGGACTTGCGGTTTCGGGCGACAGCTTTTGCTCGCCGGACCAATACTCGACCCTGTAAATATAAACCTCTCCGTCTTTCCCGTCGGGTAAGGCGACGGTCACGAAAATATATGTCTCTCCGGCGGAGGCGGAAGAGGTGCTGTTGGTTCCGCGGACGGTGCAAACGGACATTTTTTTCTCGCTCGGGGTCAGGTTAAGGTTGATGCCGTAGAGCGCCGAGGTTTTCTCTTCCTCTGTGAGATTGCGGCTCAGGGCGGCCAGCATAGGATATCCCCAGCCCTCGGTCACGAATATGTCGCCCCAGCCTTTATCCTCCAGCTCGGCTTTGACGGCGTCAACGTCAGGTATCGTGGAGTAATATTCATCCTTAAATTCGTCCTTCAAGGGAATATCGTCTGCGTCCGGCTCAATGGCGTGCGCCGTCAGCTCCATCAGACAGGCCCAGGTATTACTCAGACGCGGGCCGACCGACACATGAGCGAGCTGGGTGCCCGGCGGATACTCATATTCGCGGGTGGCCGGCGGTGTGCTTTGGACGGCCTCGCCGGTATCAGTGTACGGCACGGTTATGTCAAGATCGACGTAAATGTCGCCGTCACTGAGGTACAGGCTGTCGAAATCCCCTTCTGCCACGTCCTGCTCGAGGGCGGCTTTCAGAGCGGGGATGTTATCCCTGGAGATATAGTATTGGCGCCCGTCCTTGTAGAACGTGACATTTGACCACTCTTCGTCCAGCGAGTAGGCGTGATTTTTGTACAGGTCATTCATCATAACGCTGCCCAGGTATTTTTCCAACTCGTCATCCGGCAGCTTGTACAATCTCTCCATATGTCCGCCGCCCTTAAGCTCATACGAGATGGGGAAGGTGGTGTACGCTCCGCCCTCCGGCTTATCCTTGACGATTTGGCGGTGAGCCTCGGTAACGGTCTTGATAAAGTCGGGGTCGGAGAAGTCCTTTATCGAGGCAAAGGTGTTGTAGTAGCTGAAGTTCAGAGTCACGCTTTTCACCTTCGAGGGGTCGGGTACGCGGCGCTCATAGCCAGTAAGGTCAAAGGCAAAGACGGCGTATATGACGCTTATTATGCAGACGTAGGCTATGGCCTGCTTGAGATAGCCCTTTATCCGATAGGTCTTTTGCAGTATCATCATGGCCGCCGCCGCAGCGATAAGGCCGAAGCCGATGAGCGGGAGAAAGAGCGTCCATTTCTGAAAAACCAGCCCTGTCAGCAGATCGCCGAAGCACAGGGCCGACCCCTGAATGAACAGCACCTTGGCCCACTTTACGGTCACGACCTCGCCGGCGCTTTCCATCTGACGGCGGCGGAAGGCAATATACGCCCCCGCCAGCAGAACGGCGATGACGATAAGCGCCGCCCAAAAGGTGGCGGTTATGCCGAGCTTATCATCATACGGCATATTGTCAAGGTCGAAGGGCAGGTCTATAAAAAAGCCTTTGCTGCCGTAGAGCAGCTCGGAGTGCGTTACGTCCAAAATAGCCCACAAAAACGCCGGCAGCATGGCGATTATCGGCGTGAAAACCTTGCCCGCGACGGCGCTGCCGCTGAACATTACGGTAAAGCAGGCCAGCGCAAAGGCCAAAAGCCCGATAATCGCGCCGTTGGTAAATATATAGCCGAAGCAGGTGGAGGCGCTTATTTCTTTGTAATGTCCGTCCGCCAACATGGGCAGGACGGCCGCGAGGCCCAGATTGGGCAGAATGACGCTAATTCCGCCGCAGAGTATGTTGGCCAGGAATATGGACGTCCTCGTGGAGGGGAGGCTGTGGAAAAGATTTACCGCGCGGGAGGAGTTGATATAGGCGAACAGGCACCAGCCGTTCACCGCGCCGAAAAGGATCTCCAGCATCGCAAGGCTGCCGATGGAAAAGTTGTAATGGTCCCGCCCGTAATAGTCGACGGAGCTGTGACTGAGCACAGGCACGATGAATGTAAGCGTCAGCGCCGCAAGATTTAGCGCGAACACCCACCAGTATCGCTTGATATTTGATTTTATGACCGCTTTAAACATAGCTTTCCCTCCTCATATTATGATGTCTTTCACGTTGTAGCCGTCGGTGTCCATTTCGTAGATGAACACTTCCTCAAGGGTCAGTGGCAGAATTTCGCATATCATCGGGCCGTAGGCCGAGGCCATGCGCAGTATCTCGTCCTGTTCGCCGCGGACGATGAGAATGTTCACGCTGCCGAAGGTTTCGCTGTGGACGATGTCCAGGGCGGCCTTAAGCTCTTCGGGGACGCCCCCGCCGTTAAAGGCCAGCTGTAACTTATGCACGCTGCCCTTTACGTCATCGAGGGATTTTTCCAGGTGTATTTTTCCGGCGGACATGATGCCCACATGGTCGCAGACGTCCTCCAGCTCGCGGAGGTTGTGTGAGCTTATCATCACGGTCATGCCCCTCTCGGACACGTCCTGCATGATTAGGCTCCACACGCTGCGGCGCATTACCGGGTCGAGGCCGTCCAGCGGCTCGTCAAGTATCAGCACCTTCGGGCGGGCGCTCAGGGCCAGCCAAAAGGCCACCTGCTTTTTCATGCCCTTGGACAGCTTCACGGGGCGGCGCTTGATGTCGATGCCGAACACCTTGCGCAGCTTTTCAAACCTTTCCCACTGCCAGTCTGAATATACCGAGGCATAGAGGTTGGCCATGTCCTTTACGGTGTAGCTGTTGAAAAAATAGGGGTCGTCGCTGATGTAAAGGCTTTCGTTTTTGATTTTGGGGTTTTCGTAGGGGCTTTCGCCGTCGATGGTAATTTCGCCCCTGTCCGCCCGATAAACCCCGGCCAGGATTTTCATTATCGTCGTCTTGCCCGCGCCGTTCGGCCCCACAAGGCCGTACACGCTGCCCGGCTCGACGTGCAGGCTAAGACCGTCGAGGGCCGCGAAGCCGTCAAATTTCTTAGTGACGTTGTTCACCTTTATCATATTTCTTTCTCCTCCTTATACACGCTTTCGATTTCGGAAAGTACGACTTCCCTTTCCGCTCCGGCGAACCGCATTTCCCGCACCAGGGAGCGGAGCTTCCGCCTGAGCTCCTCGATTTTTGCAGGGTCGGCGGTGCGCTTTACCGGAGCGACAAAGCTGCCCTTGGCCGGCACCGACAATAGAAAGCCGGAGTTTTCCAGCTCCTTGTACGCCTTTTGTATGGTGTTTGGATTTATGGCCAGGCTGGCCGCCAGCTCCCGCACGGAGGGGATTTTGTCGCCCTCGTTCATGACGCCGGTGAGTATCAGCTCACGGAATTTTTCCGTTATCTGAATGTATAGTGGACGCCTGTCGCCGTAATTTAGATTGAACACCGTGCTGCCTCCTTTCGCGTATTAACTGTACTATAACACTTAGTACAGCTTGAGTATAGCATACTGGTGATGATTTGTCAATAGTATTTTTAAAAATTTTTTTGAAAATCAGAAAAATCACTTGACAAGGTTTAAAAATTGTAGTATTATATATATGCGATGTTCGGTAAGTAAAAACTCTTACCGTTACATAAAAAAGCAATCGTCCTCATGCGACGGTTGCTTTTTTATGTCCTGGGGGTGAAAAAAAGTCGCGTAGACCGTTCAAGGGCTGAAAGTCTTTATTTAAGGCAAATGTGAGTGCTATATAATTGTTCAGCAAAAACAAAATAATAAATTATTAATGTAGAAAATTCGCCCTTACGAGCGAATTTTCTCATTTTTAAGCCCTTGAACTACGAACGAAAATCACCCTCGGCGTACCTGTGTACGCCGTCGGGAGGGCTTGCTCGGCGGCAGGGGCCGCCTGCGCGAGCTGATTTTCGTCCGTTCTACGCGATTTTTTTGACAGCCCCGGTGCTTCCAAATTACATGGCGAGTTCTTTTACAGCCACTTTTCTATATTCAATCCTTATTAACGTCTTTCTCCTTCTTGTTGCTGGGGCAGTCCTTGTTTGAACAGGTCGTCACGCTGCGGCGCTTGACGTATTTTCGGGTCATGATAGAGCCGCAGATGGGGCAGGGTGTCTTGGCGGGTTCGTCCCAAAGGTAGAAGTCGCACTTGGGGGCGTTCTCACAGGCGTAATATTTTTTCCCTTTCTGGCTCTTTTTGGCCACAATTCTGCCTCCGCACTTGGGGCATTTTACGCCCGTGTCCTGGAGCAGGGGCTTGGCGTTGCGACATTCGGGAAAGCCAGGGCAGGCGAGGAACTTACCGTAGCGGCCCATCTTTATCACCATGTGCCGGCCGCATTTTTCGCAAATCTCGTCAGTTTCCTCGTCCTTGATTTTCACTTTTTCGATGGTGGACTTGGCGGTTTCGAGGGTCTTTTCAAAGGGCCCGTAAAAGTCGGAGACGACCTTTACCCAGTCCACGTCGCCCTCCTCTATCTCGTCCAGTTGCTTTTCCATGTTGGCGGTAAAGTCCACATCAACAAGGTCCTTGAAGTTTTCCGCCATCAAATCGGTGACTATAAAGCCCAGCTCCGTGGGCTTGAGGAGCTTTTTGTCACGGGTCACGTAGTCGCGGCCTACTATAGTGCTGATGGTCTGGGCGTAGGTGCTGGGGCGGCCTATGCCGTTCTCTTTCATCGCCTTGGCCAGGCTGCCCTCGGTGTACCGGGCGGGGGGCTCGGTGAAGTGCTGGTCCGGAGTGACGGTCTCGGCCTTGAGGCGGACGCCGTTTTCCAGAGAAATGAGTTTGCGGCTCTTTTTTACCTCGTTTTCCTCGTCCTCGCCGTCGTCGCCGTAAACGGCGGTGTAGCCGGGGAAGCTGACGGCGGTGGCGGCGGCTTTGAAATTCACGCCGTTGGCGGTGATGTCGGCGTTCATGGTATTGTATTCGGCGTCGGCCATCTGGCTGGCGATAAAACGTTCCCAGATGAGCTTGTAAAGCCGGTACTGGTCGTTGGTGAGCTTGCCCTTGAGACTTTCCGGCTCTATGTCCACCACGCTGGGACGAATGGCCTCGTGGGCGTCCTGCGAGTTTTTGCCCGAGCGGTAGAAGTTCGGCTTATCCGGCACAAATTCGCCGCCGAACTTTTTGCCGATGAGCTCTCGGGCCTCGGCCTGAGCCTCCGGCGCGACGCGCAATGAGTCGGTACGCATATAGGTTATAAGACCAAGCGTTCCCCTGCCGGGCACATCCACGCCCTCATAAAGGGCCTGGGCGGTGGACATGGTGCGGCGGGACTGGAAGCCCAGCTTCCGGCTGGCGTCCTGTATAAGGGTGCTGGTGTCGAAGGGGGGCGCGGGGTGACGGTTCTTTTTGCCGTAAACGGCCTTCTCAACAATGTAGTCCGCGCCGTCGATTTTTGCGAGAACGGCGTCGGTCTCCTCCTTGCTCCCCAGCTCCTTTTTCTTCCCGTTTATTCCGTAATAGCGGGCCTCAAAGGGGTTTTTGCCCTTTTCGTCGGCCAGCTTTACCACTATCGTCCAGTACTCCTTTGGCTTAAAGGCCATAATTTCACGCTCGCGGTCCACCACCATTTTTGTGGTCACGGACTGGACGCGGCCGGCGCTGAGACCCTTGCGGACCTTTTCCCACAGCAGAGGGCTTATCTTGTAACCCACAATTCTGTCCAGCACCCGTCGGGCCTGTTGGGCGTCCACCAAATTTTTGTCGATGGTTCGGGCGGACTTAAGAGAGGACGTCACCGCGTTTTTTGTTATCGCGTTGAAGGTCAGGCGGCACGGCTCCTTCGAAGCGTCTATGCCGAGAATGTTGGCGATGTGCCAGCTTATGGCCTCGCCCTCGCGGTCGGGGTCGGTGGCCAGATAGACCTTGTCCGCGGTCTTGGCGGCCTTTTTCAGCTTGGTAATAAGTTCGCCCTTGCCGCGTATGGTAATGTATTCGGGAGCGAAGTCATGCTCGATGTCCACGCCCAGCTTGCTCTTGGGCAAATCGCGCAGATGTCCCACCGAGGCCATGACGGTGTAATTTTTACCCAGATATTTATTTATGGTCTTCGCCTTTGACGGCGACTCCACTATCACAAGATATTTGGAAGCCATTTGGCTTACCCCTCCTTAGATTTGAAATGTGACGGGGCCATCCCCGAAGATTTCTCTTGTGTATTTTACGCTAAAAATTTTGATTTGTAAAGAGAAAAAGCAAAAATATTTTATTTTTTTATTTGAATATTTCATATAACAAAAATAGAACGAGCCAATAAACGAATACTCGTTCTAACTGTCCTGCCTTATCTTTTCATACATCATTATCGCGGAGGCAATTCCCACATTAAGACTTTCCGCGCCGGGGGCGATGGGTATTTTGACGGCAATATCCGCGTGAGCTAATGTTTTTTCGGTAACACCGTTGCCCTCGTTGCCGGCGACTATGGCTACCCTGCCCGAGAGGTCGGCCCCGAACAGCTCGACAGCTTCGTCGGTCAGGGCTCCCACGGCGATTTTGAAGCCCATATCCCTGAGCTTCTCCATGATTTCCTCGGTCTCGCGGCCTCTTATCACCGGCACGGCGGCGATGCTGGCCACGGTGGAGCGGACGGTTTTGGGGTTGAACAAATCGCAGCAGCCCTTTGTAAGTATGACACCCGCGGCGCCGGCACAGTGGGCGGTGCGGACGATGGTGCCGAGGTTGCCCGGGTCCTGAACATTCTCGCAGACCATTACCATGGAATTTTCGGTCATTTTCAAATCACTGAAATTATACACGGGTATGGGGAAGAGGGCTATAACCCCCTGCGGGGTGCTGGTGTCGCTAAGCTCGGAAAACAGCCTTTTGGCAAAGCATACGGTTTCGCAGTCCCTCAATTCCTCCGGCGGCTCGACGCCCTCGGCCAGCGCCGCCAGCCGCGGACGGAGACCGCTGCGCGCCGCGTCGCGGACGCCCCTAAGTCCCTCCACGACAAAAAGGCCCTCCGCCTCGCGCTGCTTCTTGTCCTTGAGGGCCTTTATACGCTTGTAAAGCTTGTTTTCACGGGATGTTATTGTGTACATGGGCGTCACTTTCTCACAGATGTTTATAAACCTGTCCGCGATTATCTGCGTTAATTATATCTATAATTAATTTGTCATCATATTTGTCAAAAATTATTCTGTAATCATTAACTCTCAGACGGTATTTGATGGAATAACCTTTTAGCTTCACTATGTCGCCGGTATACGGCAAATTTTTTATGGCGTCATATATTTTTTGCTGCTGGGGCTTGGGCTGCTTACGGATAAATTTTTCGGCGGATTTCTGGACTATAATTTTATACATCGAGTCCCAAATCCTTAGCCAGATTTTCAAGGGTCACAAAAGTGCCGTCGTTGACCTCGTCAGCCTCTTTTATCATTTTCAGGTCAAGCTCGTCAGGCTCCGTCTCCTCGGCGATGAGGCCCCTTACGCCCTCAAGCATCTTAACGACGTATGTGAGCTTATAATCGGGAATTTGATTTATTATATTTATGGCGGTTTCTCTGTCGGACATATTATCACCTCATATTTATCCTGCCGCTTTATTCATCCTTATCATATCACAATCCAATTCTTTTGTCAAGCGGCAAAAAGGCCCGCTTACGCGGACCCGATTGTCGTTGAGAGTCTTAAGCACGGTGTTCGACTCCCCTGTGCTTAAAGCGAAATTATTCGGAGATGGTAAGACCGCCGATAAGGTTGATGAATTCCCGACGTTCATCTTCGGTGAGAGGACCGGAATAGAGATGATAGCATTCATAGCCGTTCTGTACAAGAGCGTCCATACATCCGTCCCCGTCAATGTACCACTTTATTTCCTGACCGAGAAATTTTCCGCGTATAATGTACAACATATTTTTTTCCAGCGCGGCGATGTTGGTTGAGGGATAGAAGCCCTCGTATATGCCGACATAGCAGTAATACTTGTTATTGCAGGGAATGAGCTTATATATATCCGCAGTGGCAAAGTCCGCGCCGTACTCCACGATAGTTTCATAATTTTCCGGCACGTCAAGGCTTATTCCCATAAAGTTATCGTTGCTTTTTAGCGGTTCGCCGGGAGCTAACGACAGGACGATATCCTCGGTCAGCTTCGCGTAGCCGGGGTGGGCGAGAGCACTTTGGTTAAGCCCTATGCTTATATAATACAGCCGCTCATCGGGGGTGCGGACAATGAGCGCCCTTTGAATGGACGCGTCCTCTTTTTCCGCTTTTGTAATCTCAAGGTCCAGAAGGTCGAGGCCGTTTACACTGAATTCCGCGGCCCCCTCGGCGGCTTGCAAGCCTAAATTTTCCGCGTCGGCGCGCAGGTCGCCCGTTGACAAGGCAATGATATTTTGGGAGTAAACATCGACCGCCCTGTGGGAATTACTGAAACTAAGGTGCGTAAACCTTTTGTCGCTTTCCTCAGCGGCCATAATGCTGTTGCCGTAATTGTCGGCGTACTTTGTCCCTTTGGGCATTTTCATGCGGATACGGCCTCCGATGAGAGAAAAATCCTCTTCAATGGGGATGCCGTAAAGCGTAGGCTCGTTGTAATTTGAAAGGTTGTCCTTTATGAACATCAGCGGAACATAGGTGATACTGTCCACGACCTCGCACCTTACGGGGATACTTTCGGTTCCCGCGTCAATTAAGTTCAGAATATCCGTCACATTTGTAAAGCTGTCCTTTTCAACATCGACTGTCCACTCCGTTTCGCCAAAGTCGTTTACCAGGTCAATGGTCCTTGTCTCTCCGTTCCATCGGACGTCGTAGTTAAGGGCCTCGGCTATTTTGCGAAGCTCTATGAGAGTGTCTCCGTCGGAGGTGTAAATCACTCGGACGTCTTCTATCGTCACATTCGGAGTCAGTCTCGTTCCGTGAATGCTGCCGAGATTTACGGACATCGTCACCGTCTCATCGGCGGCCGCTGCCGACAGCGCCGCGGCCACAAGACAGGCCGTCACAAGCGAAAACAAAATTTTTTTCATGGTTGATCCCCTTTTACTTCATTCTTTTTACATTGATACATTGGTATTCTATCATAAATTTGCAAAAATTTATGGTATAATTGCGCATCGCCGTTTCCGAGCCTTGGGCGAGGAAAATTTCGGCGGCGCATAAAATCAAAAGTATAATAAAGCTTTAGCTTTATTATACCCAGACTACTGACAAAGTCGCCATCGAGAGATGGCGACTTTGTCAGTAGTCTGAACCGCGTGAGCGGTTCTTTTTGCGTTTTAATTACGGGTTGGCCTTTTTACAGGTTGGCCTTGGCGGTCTCCACCAGATTGGTGAAGGCGGCGGGATCGTTGATGGCAATCTCGGAGAGCATCTTGCGGTTTATGTCGATGTTAGCCTTCTTAAGACCGTTCATGAAACGGGAATAATTGATGTCGTTCATCTTGCAGGCCGCGCTGATGCGGGTTATCCACATACTGCGGAAATCTCTCTTCTTCTGCTTCCTTCCGATATAGGAATAGGTAAGAGATTTCATAACAGCCTGATTGGCAACTCTGTAAAGCTTGCTCTTGGCGCCGCGATAGCCCTTGGCCAGCTTCAAAATCTTCTTGTGATGTTTTCTGGTGTTAAGCGCACCTTTTACTCGAGCCATTACTAATACCTCCTTTAATTATTTGTAGGGAATAAGCTTCTTGATTACCTTTGCGTTGGGGGCGGAAGCGTAGGTACCCTTCCTAAGCCTTCTCTTACGCTTGGTATCCTTCTTGTTGAGGATATGGCTCTTAAAAGCTCTGTTTCTCTTTACCTTGCCGGTCTTTGTAAGACGGAAACGCTTTGCGGCGGCTCTGTGTGTCTTAATTTTGGGCATAATATCACTCCTCTCAAAAATTTCCTATGGTAACCGGTTTAAGTCAACGCTCTCAGAGCGAAATACTTACATAATCATTTGGGCGAAATTACCATCGCCATGTTCCTGCCCTCGAGCTTGGGTTTTTTCTCGACGCCGCCCGCGTCGCCGACGCCTTCGAGAAACCGCTCCAACAGCTCCTCGCCCAGCTTGGCGTGCTGCACCTGACGGCCGCGAAACTTGACAATGACCTTGACCTTGTCTCCGCCGTTCAAAAACTTGACTGCCGCTCTTAGCTTGGTCTCAAAATCGTGTGTATCAATAGAAGGTGATAATTGAATTTCCTTGATGCTTACCACCTTTTGATTTTTACGATTTTCCTTTTCGCGCTTGGCCATTTCAAAACGGTACTTGCCGTAATCCATGATCTTGCACACAGGTGGGTTAGCCTGGGGAGATATCTTCACCAGGTCAAGATTTCGCTTGTTGGCGGCCTCCTGAGCCTCGGCGGCGCTCATTATACCCAATTGGGTGCCGTCGCCGTCTATGACGCGGACTTCCTTGTCCCGTATCTCCTCATTGATCATCAATTCCTTGCTAATGAAAAACACCTCCAAATAAAATCAAATGCGGCAGGGCCTGAGCCTTGCCGCATAATAAGCACATTAAAAATCTGCTGTATTGACCCGAACGCGACCGTATCGGTCGGGTGAGAGCGGCGGCTCTGCTTCATTGTCTATGACATTATAGCACAGTCGGCCGCCATTGTCAAGAGTTTTTTTGTTATTTTTTGAATAATTTTATTTCACAGGAACCGTCCAGCCCATGTCGTCGGGCAGCTTGCCCCACTGGATGCCGGTGATGGTGTCGTAAAGCCTGTGGGTGACGGGGCCTATCTCTCCGTTGTTGATGTAGGCCACCTGATCCTCGTAGCGGAGTTCGCCCACGGGGGAGATAACGGCGGCCGTGCCGGTGCCGAATACCTCCTCAAGCTTGCCCTCGGAGGCGGCCTTCATAACGTCGGCGATGGGCAGCCGGTCCTCGCAGACCTCGTAGCCCCACTTTTTGAGCAGCTCGATGCAGGACATACGCGTAACGCCCGGGAGAACGGTGCCCACGGTGGGCGCGGTATATATCTTGCCGTCTATCTTGAAGAAGCAGTTCATGCTGCCCACTTCTTCGACATACTTGTGCTCCACGCCGTCCAGCCACAGGGTCTGCTCATAGCCCAGGTCGTGGGCCTTGACCTGAGAGATGAGGGAGGCGGCGTAGTTGCCTCCGCACTTGGTAAAGCCGGTGCCGCCGGGACAGGCGCGGGTATACTCGTCCTCGACGAAGATTTTAACCGGGTTGATGCCGGTGGAATAGTACGCGCCCACGGGCGAGCAGATGATGATGAACTGATGTGTCTTAGAGGTGCGCACGCCCAGATGAGGCTCGGTCGCTATAACGAAGGGGCGGATGTAGAGGGATGTGCCCTCGCTGTGAGGCACCCAGTCCGCCTCCATTTTAACGATGGCCTTTACCGCCTGGACGAAGTCCTCTTCGGGCAGAGCGGGCAGACACATACGGTGGTTGGTGTTTATCATGCGGGCGGCGTTCTTTTCCGGCCTGAAAAGCTGTATAGAGCCGTCAGCAAGGCGGTAGGCTTTGAGGCCCTCAAAGGACTCCATGGCGTAGTGGAAAACCATGGCGGCGGGATCCAGCACAAGAGGCTCGTAGGGAACTATCCTGGCGTCGTGCCAGCCAATGCCCTCGGTGTGGTCAATGACGAGCATATGGTCGGTATATATCACGCCGAAGCCCAGCTTGCTCTCGTCGGCGGGCTTGGCCTTGGGCGCGGTGGTCTTTGTGATGCTGATGTTCAACATATATATGTACACTCCTTTATTAGTTACTGCTTATATTATGCTCCTTTTTTTGTAAAAAATCCAGTCCTTTTTTACAAAAAGGCAAAAAGAAGTAAAGTTTTTTGTCAGGTGTAGAAAAAATGTTAAAAAATAATTCAAAATATTTGGAAAAAGGGCTTGCAATTTTTAAAACTATGTGCTATAATATCTGTGTTTGCATGAAAGCTTTGAAAGAGGTGAAATACATGAAAGAGGGTATCCATCCCAAATATACGCAGACCGTAATCAGATGCGCCTGCGGCAACGTGATCGAGACCGGCTCCACTAAGGAGAATATCAACGTCGAGGTCTGCGCCAAGTGTCATCCTTTCTACACCGGCAAGCAGAAGCTCGTTGATACAGGCGGACGTGTTGAAAAGTTCAGGAAAAAATTCAATCTGGGAAGCAAGTAAAAATTCGGCCATCGCATCGCGATGGCCTCTTGCTTTTTCGGCGTGTCAACTGTGGTTAAAGCGGCGGTCATTTCCCTGTCAGGTAGCCGCCGAGCTCGCGGCCGAAAATCCTTGCCGCCGCCAAAGCCTCCTCGAGGGTGTTGCCGTCGCTGCCCACCTCGACTATTATGCTGCCGGTGGAAAGCTGTTGGTTGAAGCGGCTGGAGCGCAGATTGATGGGCCGCATCAGCCCCGGATATCCGTCCGTGAGCCTCCGCTGCAAATTGAGGGCGAAGGACAGGTTCTGCCGCCACAGCGGGTGCTCCGCGCCGCCCATATCCGTGCCCACCACGAACATCAGCTGAGAGGCGCCGTCCGGCCCGTTCGTTTTTACCTGACGGCCCTGGCCGTCCTCGATGCTGTCCCGATGGACGTCGAGTATGACCTTTATCCCGGGATTTTCGGCGAGATATTTTTTGGCTACGGCGAGGGAATTGCTGTAGCTTTTGTTGAAGTCCGGCTCGTCACAGAGGGTGGTGTCGTGTATTACGGTAACGCCGAGGGCCTCAAGTTCCTTTTGGATCTCGTCCCCGACCCTGACCACGTTGAAGTCTTTGTCCGTTGTGCGGAAATCCTTTGTGACCGCGTAGTCGTTTTCCGCCGTTGGGGTATAGGACTCGCAGGCGTGGGTGTGGAGTATGAGCACCTGCGCTCCGGCGGTTTCCGGCGGCATGGAAAGCAGCTCGTCGATGTTCACCTCGGCGTTGGCCAGATTTGATATCTTCAGCTCCTCCGAGCTTTTTGGCAGAGGTGCCGCCGTCCGCTCGACGACCGGCGTGACGGACGGGCCCTCCTCGGCGGGCGCGGGAACCTCGACGGGCGCGGCTCCATCGTTTTCCGAAACGGACGGCGCGGGGGCCGCTTTGGGGCCTGGGCCCGCCTGATCGGGACGGCTTATGTTGGAGGTCATATATAAAACGCCTCTCATTATTTCGGGGGAGACCGGCTCCGACCTGTCCACCGAAGCGGCCGCCGCCAACGAGCAGCAAAAAGACATGAATATTCCAATCAGTATGTTCCGTTTTTTCAATCAAGTCAATCCTTTTAAAAAACCTCTACTGACATGATATGGAAATTTTCCGAAAGATATAACAAGGGGCCGTAAAAAATGGCTCGGACCATTTTTACAGCCCCATATTTTTATCATACCGACGGCGTGACAGCCGCGCCGTCGAGGGTCGGCGTTATTTCAGTCTGGCAAGGACGGCCAGGACATAGTCCCATGTGCGCTTTACAGAGGCCACGTCCATGCTTTCGGCGGTCGTGTGGATATCCTTCATATCGGGGCCGATGGAGACGCAGTCAAGTCCGGGCAGCTTGCCGGAGAAAAGCCCACATTCCACACCGGCGTGAATGGCCTCGACCGAGGGTTCATGACCGTACTGCTCCTTGAACACCTCTACCATAATGCCGCGGAGCCGGGAGTCAGGCTTATATTCCCAGGCGGGGTACGCTCCGTCACATTCCACTCTGCCGCCCAAAACCTCCATAAGATTTGCCAGGCGGCTGACGAGCTCCTCCTTTTCGGTGCCGACGCTGCTGCGGACGGCAAAGCTCATGACCATTTTGTCGGTATGCGTCTGAAGTACGCCCATATTGAGCGAGGTCTGCACAAGGCCGGGTATATCGGCGCTCATGCGCTGTATCCCTCCGGGAAGATTTACGAGCGCGGCTATCATGCGCTTCTTTGAATCCGCCTCGGCAGCGGCGGCAAATATTCCCCCTCCCACATCCTCGACGGTCACGTTGAGCTTGGGGTCGCCAACGCGGTATTCGGAAGAAAATATCACGCGGTACTTTTCCGCCACGGCGTTCACGGTTTCCGCGCTTTCATTGCCGACGATTATCTTGGCCGTCGATTCTCTCGGAATGGCGTTGTCCTTCAGGCCGCCGTCCACGGATATGAGGCCGAAGTCCACGGTCTTGGACAGCTCGTTCAGCAAGCGGCCCATGAGCTGATTGGCGTTGGCCCGGCCTTTGTCTATTTCCACGCCGGAATGTCCGCCGGTCAGCCCGCTGATCTTAAGGGTCAGGATGCGTCCCATCACCGTCTGACGGGAAATGGGAAGAACACACCGGGCCGTGACCCCGCCGGCGCAGCTCACCAGGAGGACGCCCTCGTTTTCGGAGTCCAAATTGAGCATTGTCCTGCCCTTAAGCGGTGTACAGTCAATATCCGCGGCGCCGTACATTCCGGTCTCCTCGTCAACGGTAAAAATCACCTCAAGGGGCGGGTGGGGGATATCCTTCGACGCCAGCAGCGCCAGACTCATTGCCACGGCAATCCCGTCGTCGCCGCCCAGGGTGGTGCCGTCCGCGGAAATGATCCCGTCGTCCAGCCTGAGCCTGAGACCGTCCTTTTCAAAATCAATGTCACAATCGGGGGCCTTTTCGCAAACCATGTCCAAATGGCCCTGAAGCATGACCGGATCGGACTTTTCATATCCCGAAGTGCCGTTTTTAAAAATAATAACATTATTCGTCGGGTCCTGTATATAGCGGAGCCCGTTTTTCTTGGCAAAGCTCACACAATAGTCGCTGATACCCTTTGTATTGCCGGAACCGTGAGGTATCGCGCAAATCTCTTCAAAATACTTAAATACCTCTTTGGGTTCGACGCCGGACAAAACTGCCATATTTATCCTCCTATCAATTTATCTTTTTTTGCGGTAGACCGCGCTTTTGCCCTCCGCCTTCTCTATAGGGCCGTCGTGGAGCATCGCCTCGACAAGGCGAGCGGTGAAGGCCGGGTCGTCCTGAACGACGGCGCGGCCGCGGCGGGGATTTATAGTTTGGGAGAATAGCAAGCAAATCCGGTGAGTACCCACCTGCTTCTTTCGTGGGATTCCCACACCCTTTATCTAATGCTGAACATTAGATAAAACTTTTCATGGGCTTACTGACTCTTAATTGGAATCATGTTTTTGCACGAATTCTTTTCGTTACGATAATTCGTGCATCCATAAAAAACATCGCCATTCTTTTGGTTGAATTTCACTATCATATAGCCGTCAGAGCATTTCGGGCACTTAAAGATATCATGTTTATGAACTTTGTCATTTGTCATAAAATCGCAAACTTCCACTTCATTGGTACAAATCCA
>CANPZO010000015.1 GCA_947589005.1 uncultured Clostridia bacterium
GAGGCAGAAAGCCGGATGGAGCAGCTCGATTCTGAGCGCACCTGTTCCGATGACCGGCTGGATGCCGCTTGCCGCGATTTTCAGAAATCCCGCCAGATCACCTATGAGCTGGCACACGCCTTTATTAAGGCGATATATGTTTACCCTGATGATCGGGTTGAAATCGAGTGGAAGTTCAAAGACTTTTTGACGAAATAGGAGAAAGATATGAGAGTATGTATTTACGCCCGTGTTGACAGTCCAGATCAGGATCTTCTGGATATGCAAATCAAGGCGTTGAGAGAACACACTATGCTCAACGGTCATACTGTAACGTCCGTTGTCTCGGTCTTGGGAACCAGTGGAAACACGAACCAGCAGAAGTCACTCCAGACAGTTCTGGAAATGGCGCGGGAGAACGTTTTTGATGCTGTCTTTGCCGCTAACCCGTCAAGGCTCAGCCGTGATACTTTTACCTACATAGAGTTCTTGGAGGAATTAAAGGCTCACGGGAAAACGATCTGCTATCCTTCTGTTGTGGATGATATGAGTGAAGTCATTCCGATCTTTATGGAATTGGTTAGAGAAGTCGGTCTGTAGTGAAATGATTTGCGAAAGTCCACGGGGCTTGAAAGCAACCGTGGACTTTTCGCAAAAAATTTCAAAATTTTTTTAGTTCCTACTTGACACAAGAAGACTTTTCCCGTTTCGGCCGAAACTACATTGAGGTCGGCAGTTACCTTGAGGAAATATTCCCTTTTCTCGGGATACGCTTCATCTCGGTAAACGACGGTTTCGACAGCAAATACAACTCAGCGGCAGGGTCGTTAGATATAGGGTTTAAGAACATTATGCATGAGTATTACGCTCAGTCCACCTCAAGAAAAGTTGCTGAGGCAAAGCTCATGAGAGCAAAAATGGGAATGTTTGTTGGCGGTTTTTCATTTTTCGGTTATCAAAAAAGTCCCGTTGACAGGCATAAGCTCGTAATTAATGAAGTGGAAGCTGCAGTAGTCCGGAAAATATTTGATATGCGGCTGCGAAACTATTCTTTGGCGGAAATTGCACGGACACTGAACAAAAGCGGAATCCCCACACCGGGCGGATTTAAGCGACAAAACGGTTCTTCACAACATATTACCGGTGGGGACACTGTCTGGCAAGGCGAAAAAGTTGCCCGAATATTGGCTGATGAACGCTACACAGGAAAGCTGGTATATCGAAAGACAGCCCGAGCAGGAACCGCAGGGTTCGGTAGGAAATCCGTTCCCGAAAGTGAGTGGCTACGCATTAACGAAGTATTTGACCCTATAATTTCTGAGGATGATTTCAACGCCGTGAGACTTATGCGCGGTCATAAAGCGAACAAAAATCCTAAAAGGCAGAGTCTTTTCAGAGGATTGTTGAAATGCGGATTTTGCGGGAAAAGGCTTGTGGCAGGAAATTTTGAGAGTGGTAATTGCTATTGCGCAAGACGTTGGTGTGTCCCGGAGTCTGAATGCGCCAAAATGCAAGTATCGTATGAGACTCTGAAAATCGTTGTTTTTGAAGCTGTCGGGCTGCAAGTTCAGTTATATTGTGACGCTTCCGAAAAAATTTCCAAATCTGTAGCTTCAACCAACTTAAATAATGAGGAGATATTACCGTTACAAAAAATCGTTGACAGAAGGGAAAGCGACGTTTTTGAGTTATATGAAGAATATGTGCAATGTAAGATTAGCCGTGACGAATTTGTTCTGCGAAGGGATCAAATAACAAAAGAAGCAGAAAGAGCAAGGAGTACGCTTGACTCCCTGCAGCAATCTGCTTCAAATGAAATAGATGAAGATCGGGTTAATACCTTGTCGTTGATTAAACAATGCGGCAAGAAATTTGATATCGACAACACCTTTTTAAAGGTATTGATCAACGAAATAAAGGTCTACGCTCCGGATAGGGTTGAAATTGTCTGGAAATACAGTGTGTCAAACTTAGATGAGTGAGTAAACCTTTCTTTGTTAAAAGTGTACTATTATCGTAGGCCAAATTTGTGAATAATGTGGAAAAACAAATTTTTTAGAAAAAATATCTTTTCCCACCTTGACACATGACTACGAACGAAAATCACCCTCGGCGGCGTCGGGGCAAAGCCCGTCTCCGTTCCGACATTTCCTGCGGAAAAGTCGTCACTCGAAGGCTTGCCCCTCCTTTTTCGCAAAAGGTCACGCGGCGCTGCGGCTATTCGAGCCTAAAACGGCTCTCATAACGCCTCCGCTTGCTACCAACCTTTTGCGATGTTGGCGACGACGACGTTCTGCGCGATTTTTTTGGGACAGCCCAGTGCGGCCATGTTACATAGCGAGGTTTTTTACATCCCCTCTCCGCGCCCGAAACCGTCAGCTGACAGTTGAAAAAATTGATTAGTTTCTATCACTATCAACTCCGATGCCCTTGTCTTTTCACTTTTATCTCTCCCAGTTGAGGGATTTTCGTTTTGCCCTCAGGTCGGAGAAGCATATACCATAAAATCTTATGCCTTTGGCCCCCTTTGACTTGGCAAGCTGCAAAAGGTCGTCCCGCTTGCCGGCCTCAACTATCTGGCTCACAAAGAATGGTAGATTTTATCAGTAAATCGGTTCTTTGTTTTTACGCTGCAATATGGCAGTACATATTAAACTAAACATATAACCGACCAATAAGTTATAGAAAAAAACTAATTTTAATTCCTATAAAACCTATTGACAAAGTATGCTATAGGTGCTATAATTGCAACAGTTACCATAAACGGAGGGATAATTGTGAGAAACATTATTTCAGGTCTCAATAATGCTCTTTGCCGCGTATGCCGCGCATACGCCTGTTGTTGCGCGCTCTGTAAATCCGAGGGCAAATTGCGCCATTGAGCTTTGTTTTCCTATGGGAGGGGCTCCGGCGAAAGGCGCCGGGCCCCTTATTTTATTTTAGCACAGGGTAATCGAACCCCGTAGATGTTTTAAGGAGATGTTTATATGAAAAAAGACGTGAAAAATTACAAAAGCATAGAATCGGCTTTGATACACGGAGGAATATCCGGCGACCCACTGACCGGCGCGGTGAATGTGCCAATATATCAGACCTCTACCTATGCCCAGGAGGGGCTGGGGATAAACCGTGGCTGGGAGTATTCCCGCACCGGCAATCCCACCCGCGCCGCGCTGGAAAGCCTTATCGCGGAGCTTGAGGTCGGAACGGCGGGCTTCGCCTTTGCTTCCGGACTTGCGGCGGAGACGGCGGTTTTAAGCCTGTTTGAAACAGGCACAAGGATAGTTATATCCTCAAATGTTTACGGCGGCACCTTTCGTCTGCTGGATAAGGTATTCGATCACTTCGGCATTACATACTCCATCGTGGACACCTCTGACCTTAACGCCATTGAGGAAAGCCTAACCCCCGACGTAAAGGCCCTTTGGATAGAGAGCCCCGCCAATCCGCTTATGACCGTTACCGACATACGCGCCGCGGCGGAAACAGCGAAAAAGCACGGTATTTACACCATAGTGGACAACACCTTTATGTCGCCGTATTTGCAGCGTCCGCTGGAGCTTGGCGCCGATATTGTTGTCCACAGCGCCACAAAGTACCTTGGCGGCCACAGTGACCTTGTGGCGGGGCTTGCGGTGGTAAAAAGCCCTGAACTGGCTGAGAGACTGGCCTTTATACAAAACTCCTCCGGCGGAGTTTTGGGGCCGTTTGACTCATTTTTACTGATTCGGGGCATAAAAACCCTCGCGGTGCGCATGGACCGCCATGTGGAAAACGCCGTCGCAGCGGCAAATTTTTTGAGAGCAAATCCCGCGGTAAAGCGCGTGTATTACCCGGGGCTTAATGATGACCCGGGCTATGAGGTGAACAGCCGTCAGGCGAAAAACGGAGGAGCAATGCTCTCGTTTGAGTTGACCGAAGGTCACAGCGTGGAAAGGTTCTTTTCATCTCTCCGGCTTATTTCTTTGGCGGAAAGCCTGGGCGGAGTGGAGAGCCTTGCCTGCCATCCGGCCACTATGACCCACGCCTCCATCCCCAAGGATATCCGTGAAAAAGTCGGCATAACCGACGGCCTTATCCGCCTTTCCATAGGCATTGAAAATATTGGCGACCTTTTGGCCGACCTTGAAAACGCCATAAGGCTCAGTGGGGAGATGTGATCATGATTTATGATTCCATGCAGGCCCTTATCGGTGAAACACCTATTGTGAAGCTGAACAATCTCACCGCCGAAAGGGGCGTGAATATTTTTGCCAAGCTGGAGCTGTTCAATCCCTCCGGCAGCGTAAAGGACCGCATAGGCTTATATATGCTCAATGACGCTGAGAAAAGGGGACTTATCCGCCCCGGCGGCACTATTGTTGAGGCCACCGCGGGCAATACCGGCCTGGGCATCGCCTTTGCCGCCTTGGGCAGAGGCTACAGATTGATCTTCACCGTGCCGGAAAAGTTTTCGACGGAAAAGCAGAGCCTGCTCCGGGCCTTGGGAGCCGAGATAGTGAACACTCCACGGGAAGACGGTATGCTTGGGGCCGAAGCAAAGGCCAACGAGATACGGGCCTCATTACCCGGGGCCATATCGCTGGAGCAGTTTCACAATCCCGCAAATCCGCTGGCTCACTACGAGACAACCGGCCCGGAAATATACCGTGATATGAAGGGCAAAATAGATTATTTTATCGCCGGAGCGGGCAGCGGCGGCACTTACAGCGGAATTATGAAGTATTTAAAGGAGCGAGACAAGAATATACGCGGAATTTTGGCCGACCCCGTGGGTTCCAAAATCGGCGGCGGAGAACACGCCGACTATGATATAGAGGGCATAGGCAACGACTTTATAGCCGATACCATGGACATGAGCCTGGTAGACAGCGTGGTCAAGATAACCGATGCCGAGGCGTTCAGGTGCGCCAAGCTGCTCGCACGGGCGGAGGACATTTTTGCCGGCTCCTCATCCGGAGCGGCACTGGCGGCCGCGCTCAAACTGATCGGCAGCGGAAAAAAAGGAAATTTTGTCATTGTTTTACCCGACAGGGGCGACAGATATTTCAGTAAAGGACTGTATGACCATGACGATCCAACAGATAATTTACGCGCTGACAATAGCTGAGACAAAATCAATGAACAAGGCGGCCGAAAAGCTGTTTATAAGCCAGCCTTCCCTGACCGGCGCGGTAAAGGAGCTGGAAAAGGAGACGGGCATAACCATATTCATCCGCGGCGCGAGAGGCGTGAGCTGCACCAACGACGGAGAGGAATTTCTTTCCTACGCCCGTCAGGTATACCGCCAGTACGAGCTTCTCATGGAAAAGTACGGCAGTCCGGGACACATAAAGCGGAAATTCGGTGTTTCGGCCCAGCATTATTCCTTTGCGGTAAAGGCTTTTGTGGATATGGTGAAGGAATATGGCACCGACGAATACGAGTTTGCGCTGCGGGAAACAAAGACCTATGAGGTCATTACCGACGTCGGCAGCGCAAAGAGCGAGATAGGCGTACTGTTCATGAGCGACTTCAACCGCCGCGTCATCGAAAAAATGCTGCGCAGACATTCCCTTGAATTTCACCCTCTGGCCCGCTGCGACGCCTATGTGTATCTTTGGAAAAATCATCCCCTTGCCGGACAGGAAAAGATAACCTTTGACCAGCTGCGGCCCTATCCCTGCCTTTCCTTTGAGCAGGGGGAGGAAAGCTCGCTGTTTCTATCGGAGGAAATTCTCAGCGACAGAGACTATCCGCGTACCATAAAAGCCACCGACAGGGCCACCATGCTGAACCTTATGGTTGGGCTTAACGGCTATACCCTTTGCTCCGGTATAATCAGCGAGGAGCTGAACGGCGGAAGCTGCGTTGTGGTCCCCTTTGAAGCCGACGGAGCCGGTTCGGGCGGTATAATGGAAATAGGATACATCTCATCCCGCAGACTCGGACTGAGCGAGATAGGAAAAAAATATGTGGAAAAGCTTAAGACGGTTATAAGCTAATTCTATAGCTCGCAATAAATATTCTGAATTGGACAAAAGGCGGCGCCGGTGCTATAATAGGCTCAATAAAAAACGGCGCCGTAGCTAACAGGCAGGCGAGGCAATGGGGAGCCGAACCCCGTGCGCCGTGCGTGGTCTATTTCTCCGTATGCTGCGTCAAAGAACCGCTCGGAATACGTCAGTATTCCGAGGAACCTTTTCCTTGCCTACGAAAAAATATCCACACGCACGGTCCGCAGGAGTTTAAAGCGAGCAAAATTTTTATCAGGCAAGGCAAAAAGCGCAGGAAGGCTGGCGCCTTCCGAGCATTTTTAACGAAGCATGAGGGGAATTTTGCCGCTTTAAACCGTCGCGGTGTTCGGCTTCCCATTGCCTAGGTCTCATAACCTAAGGGTCTCGGTTCAAATCCGGGCGGCGCCGCCACAGTATCAGGCACAGGGAGGTGATGGTATGAGTTTCATTGAAATAAAGGACTTACATAAGACCTTTGCGGATAAGAACAAAAGCAACCTCGTCCTGAACGGAATAGACCTGTCGGTTGAAAAGGGCGACATCTTCGGAATAGTAGGCTTCAGCGGCGCGGGGAAATCCACTCTTGTGCGATGTATCAACCGCCTTGAGGAGCCGGACAGCGGCAGCGTGGTCATCGGGGGCGTGGATATAACCGCCCTCAGCAAAAAGGAGCTGGCGCTTGAAAGACGGAAGATAGGCATGATC
Source organism: uncultured Clostridia bacterium (assembly GCA_947589005.1). GTDB lineage: Bacteria > Bacillota > Clostridia > UMGS1883 > UMGS1883 > JAFLUQ01. Next base: position 6,681 of record CANPZO010000015.1, read on the forward strand.
TTTCAATCCTTTAATCTGTTCGAGTCAAAGACGGTTTGGCAGAATATCGCCTATCCGCTGAGGCTGGAAAAAATGAAGAAAAAGGATATCGAAGCGCGGGTGAGCGAGGTGCTGTCCCTGATAGGGCTGGAGGATAAGCGTAACGCCTACCCCGGCGAACTGTCCGGCGGACAAAAGCAGCGGGTCGGCATAGGCCGCACCCTTGCCAACAGTCCGGACGTTATCCTTTGCGACGAGGCCACCAGCGCCCTCGACCCACAGACCACAATTTCCGTCCTTGACCTGTTGAAGGAGATAAATCAAAAGCTTGGGGTGACGATTTTGCTGATTACCCACGAGCTTGAGGCCATAAAATATATTTGCCGCAATATGGCGGTTATTGAAAACGGCGTAATAATCGAGCAGGGGCTGGTGAGCGGCATATTCCAAAATCCCAACAGCAAGACCGGAAAAATCTTCATCGACGTTTACAGCTCGTTTCAAAACAAGGAATATTACGGAGAGGGGGAAGGAATATGAGCCTTCGGAGCAACACCTTGTGGGAGGTTTTGAAAAGCGCCTTTAGCCAGCGCGTGTGGGAGCAGGTCTGGCCCGCCGTTGGCGACACGCTGTACATGGTGGCCGTGTCGGCGCTGATAACCCTTGTACTGGGAGTGATATTGGGCGTACTGCTGTACATAACGCCGCGCGGCGGTATATGTCCGGCGCCATGGTTCAACCGCGTTGCCGGCACAATAGTAAACTGCCTGCGCTCTCTGCCGCAGATGATAATGATAATCGTCACCCTGCCGCTGGCCCGGGCGGTGCTGGGCAAGGGCTACGGATCCGGTGCCTGCATAATCGCCCTGGCCGCCAGCTGTACGCCTATGTTCGGCCGAATGGCGGAAAGCGCCCTGACCGAGGTTTCAAAGGGCAAGCTGGAAGCCGCCAAGGCCATGGGCAGTTCGACCCTGCAAATAATATTTATGGTGCTGCTGCCGGAGGCACTGGCCTCACTGACGAGGGCCTTTACAACGGCGCTTATAGCCATAGTATCAATGACGGCGCTGGCGGGCAGCTTCGGCGCGGGAGGCATCGGCGACATTGCCGTGCGCTACGGCTTTCAACGGTTTCAGCACGATATGCTTATCGCCACCGTCCTTGTGCTTATAGTTATAGTTCAGATAATTCAGGTGGCGGGGGACGTCGTGTCCAGAACCCTGCTAAAAAAATGGAAATTGATATAATATTGAATAATAAAGAAAGAAGGACTTTATCATGAAAAAGATCACAGTTTTACTCACCGCACTCGTTATTTTAATTAGCCTTGCGTCCTGCGGAAATAAGGCGGACAATACCCAAAGTAATTCCAGAATTGACCCTCAGACGGGGACGGTTACCTTAAAGGGCATTGCCGATTTGACTCCCCATTCGGAGCTTATCGAATTCGTGAAGCCTAAGCTTGAGGAGCAGGGAATTATTATCGACCTTGTAAGCACGTCCACCGACGCGACAACGAACGAGCGGCTGGCCTCCGGCGAAATAGACTTCAACTTTTTCCAGCACCTGCCCTATCTTGAGGACTACAACAGCATTAACGGCGAAAACCTCGTAAGCGCCGGAGCCATTCACGTTGAGCCTTTGGGTGCATACAGCGAAAATTACAACAGCCTCGAAGAATTGCCCGACGAGATAACCGTCGCCGTCCCCAACGATGTTACCAACGAGTACCGGGCCCTCCGTATTTTGGAAGAGCAGGGCTATATTCGCCTTGCCGACGGCCTCACCAACGCGGCTACCGTACTGGATATTGAGGAGTATCTCAAGCCGGTCACCATAGAGGAAATCGACTCCTACCAGATAATGAGCATGGCAAGTGATTTTGACATATACATAAACAACACCAACAAGGTCATTGAGGCTGGCATTGACCCCACGACCTATCTTTTCCGCGAAAGCCCCGACTCTCCCTATGCCAATATAGTGGCGGTGCGGCCCGAGGACCAGGATGATCCCGCCATAGTCGCCCTTGTGGAGGCTCTTAAATCGGATGAAACAAAGCAGTTCATTCTTGACAACTACAACGGGGCGGTAATTCCCGTTGAATAAAATTATCTTTTAGTGAGGCGGCAGCATGAGTACAATAAATCTTAATGAAGCCAGCGTGGAAATTCGCGAACGCAGGTTGGGCTCGGTGACGGGCTTTTGCGGCTCGGCCAAGGAGCTTGTGGACTGCTCCTGCGGCGGGCTGAAGGATATGAAGCGGGGCTTTTCCCAATGTCTGGGCTGCAACTCCGGTCAGGCATTCTGTCAGCTTTCCATGATACGGGACGCGGCTGTGGTCAACCACGCCCCCGTGGGCTGTGCCGGCGACTTTTTCGGCTTCAATTTTACATATCGGGTGGAGCAGACACATAGGGGGCTGCCCGAGGCTTACGGCAGATATTTCTGCACCTGTATCGAGGAGCACGACACTATATTCGGAGCGGTACAAAAGCTCGAAAATACCGTCCGCAGGGCCTATGAGCGGGTACACCCCAAGGCGATCTTCGTCACCACCTCCTGCGCTTCGGGTATAATCGGCGAGGATATAGAGTCAGTTTTGGACGCGTTGAGCGAGGAGCTGGGAGTCCCCGTTGTTTCGGCCCCCTGCGAGGGCTTCCGCAGCAGAGTTTGGACAACGGGCTTTGACGCGGCATATCACGCGATATTACGCAAAATAGTTAAGCCTCCCCGTAAAAAGACCAACAAGGTCAATATCGTGAATTTCTGGGGCAGCCACATTTTTGACGAGCTTCTGGGCGCTCTGGGCTACGAGGCGCAGTACATAGTTCCCCTTTCCACAATAGAGGAGCTGGAGCACATCAGCGAGGCGGCGGCCACCATACATGTATGCCCGTCTCTCAGTACCTACATTGCCGCCGGACTGGAACAGCTCTACGGCGTTCCGGAGCTGAAGGTGCCTCCGGCCTACGGACTCAGGGGCACCGACCGCTGGGTAAGGGGCCTTGGCAAGCTCCTTGACAGAGAAAAAGAGGTGGAGGAATACATAAAAAGCGAGCACAGCCGGGTGGAGCCCGTAATTGAGGAATACCGTAAAAAATTCGACGGCCTCACGGCCTTTGTCACCGCGGGCGCGGCCCACGGTCAGGCCATCGTGGCCCTGCTCAGTGAGCTTGGCCTGAAGGTAAAAACCGCGGCCATATACCACCACGACCCCATATACGACAACGGGGACCCCAAAAGCGACCTGCTGGCTCAGGATGTGGAGCTTTACGGGGACGTGCCCACCTACCACGTCTGCAACAAGCAGTCCTTTGAGCTGGTAAATCAGCTCCGCCGGGCAAAGCCCGACCTTATGGTTGCCCGCCACGGCGGAATGACCATATGGGGCGCAAAGCTGGGCATACCGACCATGCTCGTGGGTGACGAGCAGTTTGGCTTCGGTTATCAGGGCATTATTAACTACGCCCGCAGAATAGAGGACACTCTTGACGCCATAGAATTTGTGACAAACCTTTCAAAGCACAGCTCAAATCCATACACCGACTGGTGGCTAAAGCAGGAGCCGGGCCACTTTATGGAAGGAGGGCGGAAAAATGCCTGAGTTTATTGAACAGCCCCGCTATACCTGCGCCCTGGGAGCGTTGCAAAGCGTGGTGGCCATCAAGCGCGGTGTGCCTATCCTCCATTCCGGCCCCGGCTGCGGCAGCAAAATACACGGTTTCATCGGACAGGGCGAGGGCTACGCGGGCGGCAACACCGTTCCGTGTACCAACGCCGAGGAGAGAGACGTGGTTTTCGGCGGAGAAAAAAAGCTCCACACCCTTATTGAAAATTCTCTAAAGGTTATCGACGGCGATCTGTATGTTGTCATGACCGGCTGTACGGCAGCGATCGTGGGCGATGATATACAGAGCGTGGCCGCGGATTTTCAGACCGAGGGCAAGCCCGTTGTGTGGATAGAAACGGGCGGCTTCAAGTCCAACAACTATGTTTCTCACGCTCAGGTGGTGAACGCCATCATAGACCAGTATGTACACAAAAACCGAACCGGCGGAGGAGTGCAAAAGGGTTTGGTAAATCTGTTTGCGTCCATACCCTATCAGGACCCGTACTGGAACGGAAATCTTGAAAATTTAAAGCGAATACTCGAGGGCCTCGGCCTAAGGGTAAACGTCCTTTTCGGTAACGAAAGCGGCGGTGTTGAAGAATGGAAAACCATTCCCGACGCACAGTTCAATATTGTCGCCGACGCCTGGGTGGGCGTGAGGATAGCGAAGCATTTGCAAATAAAGTATGGCACGCCCTACCTTCATTTCCCGTACATTCCCATCGGCGGAATTGAGACAAGTAAATTTCTCCGTGCGGTGGCGGAGTTCGGAGGTCTTGACAAGGAAAAAACCGAAGCCTATATAAAGGCTCAGGAGGAAAAGTATTACAGCCATATCGAGAAGCTGGCCGACTTTATGCTGGAGTTCCGCTACGGCATACCAAACCGCGTTTACACCATTGCCGACTCCACCTACGCGCTGGGCTTTTCAAGGTTTCTGCTGAACGAGCTGGGCATCATTCCCGGCAAACAGTTTATTGTGGATAACGTGTCGGAAAAAAATCAAAAAAAGATACTCGAAAGCTTCGCCGGTATTTCCGAGTATAAAAAGCGCGATGTGGAGGTTATTTTTGATCCGGACGCCGGAGCCGCCGCTCCGCAGATAGAAGCGGAAGCGAAAAAATACCCCGACAAGCGTTTCCTGATACTGGGCAGCGGCTGGGATAAGCATCTGGCCAACAAGATAAAAGCCGACCTTTTGATAATCAGTCCGCCCGTGACCTACCGCCTTGTGATGAACTGCGGCTATGCGGGATACGAGGGCGGGCTGCGGGCCATTGAAGATATTTATGACCGCGTTCTTGCGACATACAGATAATAGGAGGAAAACATAATGGCATTGAGACAAGTAGCTATATACGGGAAGGGCGGCATCGGCAAGTCCACCACCACCCAGAACCTGACCGCCGGCCTTTCGGAGTTGGGAAAAAAGATAATGGTCGTCGGCTGTGACCCTAAGGCCGACTCCACCCGTCTGCTCCTCAACGGACTGGCGCAAAAGACGGTGCTTGATACCCTGCGTGAGGAGGGCGACGACATCGAGCTTACGGACATAATGAAAATCGGCTTCAACGGCATCCGCTGCGTGGAATCCGGCGGACCGGAGCCGGGGGTGGGCTGCGCCGGACGAGGGATAATCACCTCAATAACCATGCTGGAAAACCTTGGCGCTTACACCGACGATCTTGATTACGTTTTCTACGACGTGCTTGGCGACGTAGTCTGCGGAGGCTTTGCCATGCCTATCCGAGAAGGCAAGGCAAAGGAGATATACATCGTGGCCAGCGGCGAGATGATGGCCCTTTACGCTGCCAACAACATTTGTAAGGGCATAAAAAAATACGCCCTAAAGGGCGGCGTTCGTCTTGGCGGAATAATCTGCAACAGCCGCAATGTTGACCGTGAAATCGAGCTTTTGCGGGCCTTTGCAAAGGAGCTGGGCAGTCAGTTGATATATTTTGTGCCGAGAAATAACGTGGTGCAGCGGGCGGAAATACGGAAAAAAACCGTTATCGACTATGACCCGAAGAATTCCCAGGCCGGAGAATATCGCAATTTGGCCCGAGCCATCGAAGAAAATCAAATGTTTGTCATACCTAAACCCATGACTCAGGAAAGACTGGAGGAAATCCTTGTGGAATATGGCCTTATGGACGAACTCAAGGATAATTATCAGATATGAGGTACAGAGTGGCCTTTGCCAGCACCGACGGAAAGGTGGTAAATCAACACTTCGGGCGGGCTTCCGCCTTCCACATAGTCGATATAGACGAGGAAGCCGCCGGCTATAAATATGTGGAGACAAGGGAGCATACACCGGTATGCGTGGACTTTGACCATTCCGAGGCAAGGCTTGTTGAAACGGCTAAGGTTTTAGCTGACTGCCGGGCGGTCTTTGTGGCCCGCATCGGCTCCGGCGCCCAGCAGGTTTTAAAAAGCCGCGGCATACAGGGCTTGGAAATGCCCTACTATATCGAGGACATAATTGACGCTCTGCTCCATTCCAAAGTAAAAATAATTCGGGATATGAAATTGTAAAAAATTATAGAGGAGATTATATGGCAGAAATATTGATAGACGAGGCAAAGCTCAGAGAGGAATTGGAGAAAAAACAAAAGCGCAGCCAACACTTTGAGCATTTGGCCAAGACCCATCCCTGCATGGGCGGCGAGGCGCATTTTAAGTATGGCCGGATGCACCTTCCGGTGAGTCCCAGCTGTAACATACAGTGCAAATTCTGTAAGCGTGAGTTTGAAAATACCGCTTCAAGACCGGGGGTAAGCTCCCTTCTTCTCAGTCCGGAGGAGGCTGCAAAGGCCGTGGGCAAGGCTCTTGAGCTATGTCCGGAGCTGCGTGTTGTCGGCATAGCCGGCCCGGGCGACACTCTTGCCACCGATTACGCCCTTGACACCTTTGAGTTGGTAAAAAAGGAATATCCCCGGCTCCTGTCCTGCCTCAGCACAAACGGACTGATGCTGCCGGAAAAGGCCGACCGCATAGCGGAGATGGGTATTGATACAATAACGGTCACCGTCAACGCCGTTGACCCTGAGATACAGGCAAAAATATGCTCGTACATAATTTGGAACGGCAAAAAAATTGAGGGAATTGAGGGAGCGAAAATCCTCATCGAGAACCAGCTTAAGGGAATAAAGGCCGTGGCCGATGCCGGCGTTATCGTCAAAATAAACAGCGTCCTTATTCCCGGTATAAACGACCGGCATATCAAAGAGGTCGCCCGTGTGACCGGCGAGCTGGGCGCAAGTATATTGAACATTATACCGCTTATCCCCCAAAATGAGCTTGCGGACATTCCCGCCCCGGACTGCGCAATGATAGAGCGTGTCCGTCTTGAGGCCGGTGAATATCTGGAGGTATTCCGCCACTGCAAGCACTGCCGCGCCGACGCCTGCGGCGTCCCCGGCAAGGGTCAGGATATCCACGACAAGCTTTATGACAAGAGAGCCGTGGAAACATTCTCGCATGGATAATTAGAACGGGGCTGTAAAAAAACTCGCTCTGTAACATGGATGCACGGGGGCCGGCCGAAAAAATCGTGCAGAACGTCGTCGTCGCAAACATCGCTTCGCTTGCGTTGACTTTTTGCAAAAGTCAACGTTTGGCTCGCTCAGTTGCTCCTCCTTTTCCCCACAAAGCCTGTCGGCTTTGCGGGGGCCCCAACTCGCAAAAGGTTGGTAGTGAGCCAAAGCCGTCGCGAGGGTCGCTTTAGACCCGAAGCAGGCGACGCGAACGTGACCTTTTGCGAAGAAGGAGGGGCAAGCCTCCGTGCGACGACTTTTTTCGCAAGAAAAAACGTCGGAGCAAAGACGGGCTTTGCCCCGACGCCGCCGAAGGTGATTTTCGTTCGTAGTTCAAGAGCATAAACAAAAGAGAAAATTCGCTCATAAGGGCGAATTTTCTACTTCTATTCATTATTTTATTTTTTTAAAGATTGTATATGTTTGCATTTTACTCAAATTAGGAATACAGCCCTTGAACGCTCTGCGCCATTTTTTACGGCCCCTTTCATTGACAAAAAAATTTTCCGATGATATAATTATTGTATATAATAGCTGCGTCGCTAAATAGCGGCTGAATGGAGGTCAGTATGACTAATATTGATGAGATCACTATTGATGAGCTGGCCGACCTCCCCGAGGGCAGAGGCATTTTGTATGACATAAGGGACGAGATTTCTTATTCTCACGGCACTATACCCAAGGCGGAGAATGTGCCGGATATTGAACGTATGGCAGCCGAGGGCAGGCTGCCCAAGGATAAAATCCTCATTTTGTTCTGTATGCACGGAGCGCAGAGCGCCATTGCCTGCGAACACTTGCGGGAACTGGGCTATGACGCCCGCAGCCTTGTAGGTGGCTATGGGGCCTGGCTCAGGAAAAATTTTCTCACCGAAGACCGAAGCGCAGAAATCGAGGACTCACTCCGCAACCGGCGAAAATTCAAGGAACGGCTGTTCTCGCCCTTTGCCAAGGCCGTTGCACGCTACAATCTTGTGGAGCCGGGGGATAAAATAGCGGTGTGCATCTCCGGCGGCAAGGACTCTATGCTCATGGCAAAGCTGTTTCAGGAGCTTCAACGGCACCGTAAATTCCATTTTGAGCTGATATTTCTGGTTATGGATCCGGGCTACAACGAGTTGAACCGTCTGCTCATCGAAAACAATGCCTCGGCGCTGGGAGTGCCGATAACGGTTTTTGAGACCTCGATATTTGACGCGGTATATAGTGTGGATAAATCTCCCTGCTACCTCTGCGCCCGTATGAGGAGAGGCTATCTATACAGCAAGGCTAAGGAGCTTGGCTGCAACAAGATCGCGCTGGGCCACCATTTTGATGATGTGATAGAAACCACTCTCATGGGGATGCTATGGAGCGGTCAGTTTCAGGGAATGCTGCCGAAGCTGAAAAGCAAAAACTTTCCGGGCATGGAGCTGATACGTCCATTGTATCTGGTGCGCGAGGACGACATTAAGTCCTGGCGGGACTATAACGGCCTCCATTTTATCCAGTGCGCCTGCCGCTTTACCGATACTTGCAGTTCCTGCCGCACGGATGGCTCCCCCGTTTCAAAACGCATGGAAACAAAGCTCCTTATCCGACGGCTGAAGGAAAGCAACCCGCAGGTTGAAAAGAACATTTTCAACAGCCTTAGCAATGTCTGTCTTAACACAGTGCTTGCTTATAAAAAGGACGGAAAAGTGTATAGTTTTTTGGACGAAGAAATATAGGAGGACACTATGAAAATACTCATTAAGGATACAACAAGGGAGGAGCGCATAGAAATAATCCGCCGGTCTCTCGACTGCGGGGGCGGCGGATGCGAAAACTGCTCCTCTTGCGCCCTTGGCGGCGGCGACCCATAGGCAATGAGGAGACGAACTCCGTGCGCCGTGCGGGGTGTATTTTCCCGTATGCGGCGTCATCGTCGAAGCTGACCTCATATCGCAACTTCTGATTTTTGCGAAAATCAGAAGTTTGGCTCAATCGGTCGCTTCTCCTCTTCCCACAAAACAACAAAGTTGTTTTGTGGGGCTTGATAGTGCTCGGAATACGTCAGTATTCCGAGGAACCTTTTCCTTGCCTACGAAAAAATATCCTCCCGCACGGTCCGTAGGAGTTTAAAGCGAGCGAAATTTTTCACAGGCAAGGCAAAAAGCGCAGGAAGGCTGGCGCCTTCCGAGCATTTTTAACACAGCATGGGGGAAATTTCGCCGCCTTAAACCGTCACGGGGTTCGTCTTCTCATTGCCTACATTATGTATCAGCCTTATATCGACGGACTGAAAGAAATTTCAGAGATAAACGCCGAATACAGCGCAAATTATCTTCATGGTCGATAAATAATATTTAGCACATAGAAAAAGTATGTATTTATGCAAAAAATTTATTTTCAATGGAAAGGAGTCATTATGATGTCAAATACAATGACCAGAGACGCGGCGTGGGAGCTGCTGTGCAAATGGAACAAGGAGCCATTTCATATCAGACACGCTGTCACAGTTGAGGGTGCAATGCGGTATTTCGCAAAAGAACTCGGATATGCCGAAGAGGAAGATTTTTGGGGCATTGTGGGGTTGCTTCATGATCTTGATTTTGAGGCTTATCCGGATAAGCACTGTATCAAGGAGCAGGAAATACTGCAAAGCTGCGGTGCGGACGAACGGCTTATCCACGCGGTTGCCAGCCATGGCTATGCCCTGACTGTGGATATAAAGCCCGAGCACGAGATGGAAAAGGTCTTATACGCCGTGGACGAGCTGACGGGGCTTATAGGAGCGACTGCGCTTATGCGCCCGTCTAAAAGCGTTTCGGACCTTGAGTTGAAATCGGTCAAGAAAAAATACAAAAGCGCCAACTTCGCTGCGGGATGCTCACGCGAGGTAATTGAGCGCGGCGCGGCGATGCTCGGCTGGGACTTGGACGATTTGATAACTCGGACTATTCTTGCTATGCGGAGCTGTGAAGCGGAATACGAGAAATTTTAAGCATCAAAATATCGAGCAAACACTGCTTAGGCGGTTGACTTTGTGCGGCAGCGGTGGTATAATTAGTCTGAAATATAAATCGGGATTTTTAGGAGACAAGATAAAAATGAGCGAAATTATATTTTTAAGATGTGATGGGAATAACAAAGACTTTATAGAAAATTGCAGGCTGCTTGACGAAGACTTAGATTTGCGAGTTGGAAAAATAATTAAACGAGATAAATACGCTCAATACAACCTAATTGATAAAATAAATGAAGCGATAGTTGTTTATCGAGGTAATAATCCGATTGGTGGTGGTTCGATACGTCATTATGATGAAAATACAGTAGAGCTAAAAAGAGTGTTTGTCATACCAACTGAACAAGGAAAGGGCATAGGAACAGAATTGGTTTTCAAACTAATAGAGTGGGCGAAGGAACTGGGATATAAGAAAATGATTTTGGAAACAGGAGAACTTTTGGCGGAATCTTGTCATGTATATTCAAAATTAGGATTTAAGAAAATTCCTAATTATGGTCCGTATGTAGATATGCCAGAATCTCTCTGTATGGGAAAAGAATTGTAAATTGAAACAGACAATTCCGGTTTGTCAAGTAGAAAAGCAGTAGCCTAAGCATATTTGAAAACAATTTGTAAATAAAAGATTAGTGCGCTTGACCGAAATTGCGATATGTGATAATATATCATTAATAATCGAGCAGCGTAAGCGTAAGTCCGGATTGGGCTTGCGCTTATTTTTGATTGGCTTCCAAATATCAAGCAGGAGGAATTTTTTTATGTTATTCAAAAAAAGAATTTTATGTGCCGCGGTTGCAATGATGATAACGGCAATTCCGGCGGCGCAGGCAAGCGGCGGCGAAATATCCTTTGTTGTGGGTGAAAATCTCGCACAGATAAACGGCGCGGCGGTTTCCATAACTCCCGCGTATGTCACAAATGAGACAACTTTAGTGCCGCTAAGTGTAATTACCGAGGGATTTGGCGCGGATGCGCAGCGGAACGACGGGGTTGTGACGGTTACATATAAAAACACGGAAATTGTACTTACAATCGGCTCTTGTACCGCGACGGTGAACGGAGAGGAAAAGACACTCCTTGCCGCGCCGGAGCTGACAAGCGACACGGCTATGGTTCCGATACGGTTTATTTCGGAAGCGTTTGGAGCGGACGTGGAGTGGGACGGAGATTTGCGAAAGGTGACGGTGACGAAAAATATGGATACGCTTGCAAAGATTGATAATACCAAATGGCGGTACAACACTGAGGACAATGTGTATTGGCAGATAGGTGTAAATTATTGCGCTAACCCTGCCGATACTAAATATGAAACACTCGGAATTTTCGTCCCGGGCGAATATATGACGGCGACGGACAACGGTGACGGAACATATACATGCTCCGTGAATTACGGTGCGGAAAAATCCGGCTACACCGCCGCGACCGCGCCGATAGTAATTCCGGTAAATACTCCGGGATACTCGTCAATGGCGGCTCCGACCGGTTATGTAAACGACGCTTCAAGCTATACCAAAGCGGGTTTTATATATGTAAACGCCGGCTGCCGCGGACGTAACGAGGGCGCGCCGGCCGGAATTACCGATTTAAAGGCGGCAATAAGATACATACGTTCGTGCGGTGACGATATTGCGGGAAATACTGACAGAATATTCTCGTTCGGTATGAGCGGCGGCGGTGCGCAGAGCGCGCTTTTGGGCGCGACAGGCGACAGCGGTTTATATACGCCGTATCTTGAAGCGATCGGCGCGGTTATGGATGAAAGCGACGCCGTTACAGGCTCAATGTGTTGGTGCCCGATAACAAATCTTGACTATGCCGATGAAGCGTATGAATGGAACATGGGCATTACAAGAACGGATTTGTCGGACGATATGCAAACGCTTTCAGACAGCATGGCAAAAGCGTTTGGAAAGTATATAAATGAGCTTGGATTAAAGGACGAGAATGGAAATGTTCTGACGCTTATGGAGGGTGAAAACGGGATGTATGCGTCAGGTTCATATTATGATTACATCAAATCAGAGATTGAGCGATCATTAAATAATTTTCTGTCCGATACTGAATTTCCGTATACCAGGCAAAGCGGCGGTATGTTCGGAGGGCCGGGAGGCGGACATGATTTCGGCGGTGAAATGCCCGACTTTGGCGGAGATATGCCCGATTTCGGCGGAGGTATGCCGAACTTTGAAGAAATGGACGGAATAAACCGCATTGGCGGAACAGGCGGTAAATCAGGCGAAAGTGTGACATATCAAACGGCGGAGGAGTATATCGCAAGCCTTAATGGTGAAAACGAGTGGATAAGCTATGACAAAACTTCAAATACAGCGACTGTTACAAGTGTTGAGGACTTTGTAAAGGCTTGCAAAAATGCGTCAAAGAGCGTGGGCGCGTTTGACGATTTGAACGCCGCGCAGGGTGAAAATACTTTGTTCGGTTATGGCGACGGAAAGGGCGCTCATTTTGACCCGATTATGGCGGAGCTTTTAAAAGACACAGAATACGGCGAATCGTATGCTGCGGATTTGGCAAAAACAGACGCGCTCGGAAAGGATGCCTCGTATCGTATGAACGCGTATAATCCGATGTACTACATAGAGGATTATTACGATGGTTACGGCACGTCAAAGGTTGCGGACTACTGGCGTATCCGCACCGGAATAAATCAGGGTGATACGGCGCTATCAACGGAGACCAATCTTGCGCTTGCGTTGAGAAGCTATGGCAAGGACGTTGATTTTGAAACCGTATGGGGCCAGGGTCATACAATGGCGGAGCGTACAGGAAATTCAACAGATAATCTTATAGAGTGGATTAATAGCTGTTTGAACAAATAATAGTATGAGTATGCGGGTGGCGCATAACAGTGTAAATCTTTGATTGAAAATAGCCATTTCGGTTGAGAGTATTTCACCTAAAAATAATTTCGGTCAAAAGTACTCGCTGAGCATCGCCGCGTCGCGCTCGATTACCTCGCGTGAGCATCCCGCGGCGAAATTGGCGCTTTTGTATTTTTTCTTGACCGATTTCAACTCGAGGTTCGCAACGCTTTTAGACGGGCGCATAAGTTCAGTCGCTCCTATAAGCCCCGTCAGCTCGTCCACGGCGTATAGGACCTTTTCCATTTCGTGCTCGGGCTTTATATCCACAGTCAGGGCATAGCCATGGCTGGCAACCGCGTGGATAAGCCGTTCGTCCGCGCCATAGTCCCGCAGTATCTCCTGCTCCTTGATACAGTGCTTATCCGGATAAGCCTCAAAATCAAGATCGTGAAGCAACCCCACAATGCCCCAAAAATCTTCCTCTCCGGCATATCCGAGTTCTCTCGCAAAATACCGCATCACGCCCTCAACTGTGACGGCGTGGCTGATATGAAAGGGCTCCTTGTTCCATTTGCACAGCAGCTCCCACGCCGCGTCTCTGGTCATTGTATTTGACATCATAATGACTCCTTTCCATTGAAAACAAATTTTTTGCAAAAATACATACTTTTTCTATATGTTAAGTATTATTATACATTATTATTTGTTTTCTGTCAAGAGAACAGTGAATATATTTGGAGCATCTATTGGATAATCGGGTGGTTTGTGGAATTGCGGAGCACCCTCATGCCGGAGGAGATTTTGTCTTATCCAAAATGCCGGCACTTCAAGAGCCGTATGGTATAATAAAGCTAAAGCTTTATTATACCGTTTGATTTTATGCGCCGCCGAATTTTTCCTCGCCTATGGCTCGAAAACGGCGATGCGCAATTATACCATAAATTTTTGCAAATTTATGGTATAATATGTCTGTCAGCTCACCGGCCGAAAGGATATATGATTGCGAACCCGTAAAGGGTTGAGCCTTTAGTGACCCACAGACGGGTAAAATAAAGACAAAGCCCAAACCGGAGGTTTTCGCCATAGACGAATTTAAAGGCAACACCGGCGCTCAGAAGTATCAGTGCATAATTACCGATCCGGCGCATGGACAGGTGTTGGACATTCTGCCGGACAGAAGAAACAGCCATCTAATCGAATATTTGAGAGGATATGACAAGGAAAAACGGGATAAGGTAAAGTTTTTTTGTGTCGGATATGTGGAGGCCTTATGCCGATATGGCCGGTATTTATTTCAAGAACGCCGTGCAAATCGTGGATAAATATCACTTTGTCCGACAGTGCGTATGGGCGTTTGAGGCGTTCAGGAAGCGGGAACAAAAGCGGCTAGGGAAAAAGTATAGGAAGCTGTTAAAACACTCGAAAAGACTGCTCACCAAACGGGGAACGAAGCTTACGAAAGACGAGCGGGAACGCGTGGAGGCGATGCTGTATCTTTCCCACGAGCTTCGCCAAGCCTATCATCTAAAGGAGCGGTTTTATGAGGTTCTGGACGCAAAATAGCCGGAAGTGTCAGCGAAACTCATGGACGCCTAGATATTTGAGGCGCAAGGCAGTGGGCTAATTGAGTATGAAAACTGCGGGAACACGTTTATCGCCTGGGGAAAAGGTGTACTTAATCCCTTTAAATATGGGTACGCAAACGGCTTTACGGAAGGGTGCAACAACAAAATTAAGGTCTTGAAACGCAACGCCTATGGTTACAGGAACTTCAAAAAGTTCCGAAATCGAATGCTATTTATGCTTTATTGGCGACATATCGGACAAACGTGGCATAAATTCATACGGAAAACAGGCTTCGGCCCGGACCGAAACCTGTTTCGTAAATTCTTTGCAGGATTTTACACCACTATTCTTGACATAAAGCCTTTTTTACAGCATTGTTAAACTCTGTACAAAAATCCGTTTTTCAAATCCTCCCGGGCCATTTCCTTGGCGCGGAAATGCAGCTTTTTGCCCGTGAGGTTCAGCGGTATCTCGCCGATAAAGCGATAGTACCGGGGCCGTTTGTAGTTGGCTATCATGGGGCTCGCCTTGCAGTATTCGTCCAGTTCCTCGCAGGTGAGGCCGTCGTCGGCCTTCACCACATAAGCCGTAACCACCTCGCCCCTCACTCGGTCGGGCGCGGCGGTTACGATGCAGTCCTTGACCTTTGGGTGAGAATTGAGAACCTCCTCCACCTGGGTGGGGTAGATGTTTTCACCGGAGGAAATTATCATGTCGTCCTTACGGCCCACTATCGTCACGTAACGGTCGCCGTTCCAGGTGGCGAGGTCGTTGGTGTAGATATATCCCTTGTAGAATTTGGCCTCGGTTTCGGCCTCGTTGTTGTAATAGGCGTAGGGGGATTTGGCCGGGGACTTTATTATTACCTCACCCACCTCCGTGCCGTCGGTGGCCGCCAGCTCCTCCGGCTCGCCCCGCCGGTCCTCAAAAAGTCGAATGACCCGCACCTCGTCGTCCACGCAGGAGCCTCCGGCGGTGCCGGCGTTCTCGGGCAAATCAAAGGGCCGCAGGAAGGTGTTCCAGAAGGTCTCGGTGGTTCCGTAGCCGTTGAAAATATTGGGGGTCAGCACGTTCTGATATCTTATGCAGGCCGCCCGCTCAAGGGCGCTGCCCATTGTGACTATACCCTTGAGGGAGCCGAGGCTCCGGCCTGCCCTTTCCTGAGCGTCGGCCAGGGCGTCAAGCACGGTGGGCACGCCTATGACAAAGGTTATGCCGAATTTTTCCACGTATTCGAGGCACTTGTCGGCGTTGAATTTGCGGGTCACATACATGGTGCCGCCGGCGTAAAGAGTGGGGCAGGGGCCGGCGCAGTGCAGTCCGCCCCTGTGGAACCACGGAGTGGTGTTCATGGACTTGTCCGTGTGGTTCATGGGAAAGTGTATCATAACGTCGTGGGCGGAAAGAACCTCGTTAAGGCTGGTCAGGGGAACGCCCTTCATCCGTCCGGTGGTGCCGGAGGTATAAAGACGGGTGGTCTCGTCATAGACGTTCAGCTCATAGGTTAGCTCAGGCTCGCCGTCGGGACGGTAAGCCACGTATTCCTCATATGTGACCGCTCCCTCGGGCGGCCTGTCCCCGCCGGTCATTATCAGGCGCTTGGGCTTGTGCGCGGCCATTTCCACCGCCGCCGCCATTTCGTCCCTGTGGTCCGCCTCGAATATCAGCACCGTCGGTTTGGAATCGTCAATGTTGGCGGCTATCTCGCCGGCGCTCAGGCGGTAGTTTATGGGACAGTTCACCGCGCCCAGCTTGTGGCAGGCAATATAGGCGAACACAAAGACGGGACAGTTGAGGAGCTGGTACATTACCACGTCTCCTTTTGTCAGCCCGTCGGCGGTCAGAGCGGCGGCCAGACGGTTGGCCTCGCGGTTGAGAGCGGAGTAGCTCCACTCCTCGTCCGTGTCGAGGCAGTACATTGCGCTTTTGTCCCCGAAACGGCGGACGTTGCGCATAAAGCCCTCGGCCCAGGTGTATTCTCTTTCAAAGATATTGCGAAAAGCCTCCATAACACATCTCTCCTTTTGTTTGATTATATCACAGATATTAACAAAATGCAAGCAAAAAATTAACAAAAAACAAATATAAAAATGCCGCACAAACAACGCCGCCGCTATTGACAAGCGTAAAATGTTAAACTATAATAATATCCGGGAGATGGACATAATGACATTAAAAGAGCTTGAAATAGGCAGGACCGGAATTATAACCGCCGTGGGAGGAGAAGGGGCCCTGCGCCAGCATTTTCTGGATATGGGCGTAATACCCACCGCGGAGGTGGAGGTAGTCAAGTACGCACCCATGGGCGACCCGATGGAACTGCGCATACACGGCTACCAGCTCACTCTCAGACTGGCGGACGCGGAAAAAATTCAGGTTACGGAGACGAAAAAACGGGAGGTCGTTTCGCCCAAAAGCCTTGCGCGCCAAGGCGAACACGCCCACCCCGGCCTCGGCGAGGACGGACGTTATCACGTCAAGACCGGCGAGCGCCCTCTGCCCGAGGGCAAGGTGCTGACCTTCGCCCTGGCCGGTAATCAGAACAGCGGCAAGACCACGCTTTTCAACCAGCTCACCGGCTCCAATCAGCACGTGGGCAATTTCCCCGGCGTGACCGTGGACCGTAAGAGCGGCTCGATAAAGGGCCAGCCCGGCACCGAGGTGACCGATTTGCCGGGGATATATTCCCTTTCGCCCTACAGCAGCGAGGAGATAGTGTCCCGACGCTTTATTCTGGACGAAAAACCCACCGGCATAATAAATATAGTTGACGCCACCAACATCGAGCGCAATCTGTATCTGACCATGCAGCTTATGGAGCTGGACGTGCCGATGGTGCTTGCCCTGAACATGATGGACGAAATGCGGGGCAACGGCGGCAGTATCCGCATAAACGAGATGGAGGAAATTTTGGGCATACCGGTGGTGCCGATTTCCGCCGCCAAAAACGAGGGCATCGACGAGCTTGTGAGCCACGCCGTACATATCGCCCGGTATCAGGAGAGACCGGGCCGCACGGACTTCTGCTCCGCCGACGATTACGGCGGGGCGGTGCACCGCTGTATACACGGGATAATGCACCTCATCGAGGACCACGCGGCCGCGGCGGGCATACCTGTCCGCTTCGCCGCGGGCAAGCTCATCGAGGGGGACAAAATGGTGCTTGAGGCCCTCAAGCTCACTCGGAACGAGGAGGAAATGCTCGAGCATATAATCACCCAGATGGAGAACGAGAGGGGCCTCGACCGGGCCGCCGCCATAGCGGATATGCGGTTTTCCTTTATCCGGCGACTCTGCGACAGCACGGTCATAAAGCCGAGGGAAAGCAAGGAGCGCCAGCGCAGCCGCCGCCTCGACAAGATACTCACCGGCAGATATACGGCTTTCCCGGCCTTTGTGGGCATAATGGCGCTGGTTTTCTGGCTGACCTTCAACGTGATAGGGGCCTGGCTTCAGGAGCTTTTGGAGGCGGGCATAGGCCGGCTCACCGACGTGACGGACGCCGCCCTTACCGCGGGAAAGGTTAATCCGGCGCTGCACTCGCTGATAATCGACGGCATCTTCAGCGGCGTGGGCAGCGTGCTGAGCTTTGTGCCGATAATAGTGGTGCTGTTTTTCTTCCTGTCGCTTCTGGAGGACAGCGGGTACATGGCGAGGGTGGCCTTTGTTATGGATAAGCTGCTCCGCAAGATAGGACTTTCGGGCCGCAGCATCGTGCCCATGCTGGTGGGCTTCGGCTGCACGGTGCCGGGAGTTATGGCCAGCCGCACCCTGCCGTCGCAGCGGGACAGAAAAATGACGATACTGCTCACCCCGTTTATGAGCTGTACCGCGAAGCTGCCCATTTACGGCTTTTTCACGGCGGCCTTCTTCCCCAAAAGGGGAGGCATAGTGATGGTGGCCCTGTACTTCGGCGGCATCGCCACGGCCATAATAGTGGCCCTGCTGTCCAAAAGCACGGTGTTCAAGGGCGAGGCGGTGCCCTTTGTGATGGAGCTGCCAAACTATCGGATGCCGGGGGCGAAAAACGTGGCCCGTCTTTTGTGGGACAAGGCAAAGGACTTTTTGCAGAGGGCCTTCACCGTAATATTTTTGGCGACCATAGTCGTTTGGTTCCTGAGGACCTTTGACTTTGGGCTCAACATAGTGGTTGACTCCCGAAACAGTATGCTGGCCGTGATAGCGGGCTTTATCGCGCCGGTGTTCGGCCCCATGGGTTTCGGAGACTGGCGGGTGTCCACCGCCCTTATCACCGGCCTTTTAGCCAAGGAAAGCGTGGTCTCCACCCTGACGGTGCTGTTCGGCAGCGGCGCCACCCTCGCCGGTGTGCTCAATCCGGTGTCGGCGGCCTCGCTTATGGTGTTCTGCCTGCTCTACACTCCGTGCGTGGCGGCGGTGGCCGCCATAAGGCGTGAAATGGGGTTCAAGTGGACGCTGGCCATAGTGATAGGCCAGTGCGTCATAGCGTGGATAGGCGCTTTTATCGTGAGCATGGTCGGGCAGCTGCTGTTTTGATAAGGAATATTTATATGAACAAGACGACGAACAGACGAATAATTGCCGTTCTGATGCTGTTGCTCTGCCTTGTTTCCCTCAGCGCCTGCTACGGCGAAACGGGGAACACCGTAAGCGGCGACGGCATGACGGTACACTTTATAGACGTTGGACAGGCGGACAGCGCCTTGCTGCTGTGCGGCGGCGAAAGCCTGCTTATCGACGGCGGCAACGCCGGCGATTCTTCCCTTATTTACAGTTATCTTAAGGAGCAGGGAGTCCGCAGGCTGGACTACATTATCGCCACTCATCCTCATGAGGACCACGTGGGCGGCATACCCGGCGCGCTCAGTCTCGTAAGCGAGGTGGGGACGGCGTATTCGCCGGTTGACGAGGACGAAAGCTACCGTTTCGTCAAGATGACCGAAAGGCTTGAGGAAATGGGCGTTTACGTCACCGTGCCACGGGCCGGGGACAGCTTCGGCCTTGGCGAGGCGAGGGTCACTTTTTTGGGGCCGTTGGAAATGAAGGATGATGTAAACCAAAACTCACTGGTGTGCAAGGTGGAATACGGCGACGTGTCCTTTCTGTTCACCGGCGACGCCGAGCGGCCCGCGGAGGAGCTGATGCTGGACGCGGGGGAGGATTTGAGCGCGACCGTGCTTAAGGTCGGTCATCACGGCAGCGGAAGCTCGTCCTGCCAAAGGTTCCTTCGGGAGGTCAGTCCGGCTTACGCCGTTATTTCATGCGGAAAGAACAACTCTTACGGCCACCCCGACGACGGTCTGCTGTCGCGGCTGAAGGACGCGGGCGCGGTCGCATACCGCACCGACCAAAACGGGCATATAGTTTTTACCACCGACGGAACCACTCTTTCGGTCAGCTGTGAAAAAGGGGCCTCGCCGCAGGAAGCCTTCGAGGAGGCCGGCGGCGGAGAGACCGCGTCTCAGGACGGGCCCATGTACATAGGCAATGTTTCCAGTAAAAAGTATCATCTGCCCACCTGCACGGGTCTGCCCGCGGAAAAGAACAGGGTATACTTTTACAGCTTTGAGGAGGCGGAAGGCTCGGGCTTTTCGCCCTGCGGACTGTGTAAGCCGTAAATAAGCGCACATGAGGGGGCTGTAAAAAAATGGCGCAGAACAACATCGGAACAGGCGTAACATCGCTTGTTCCGACTTTTTTTAATTTTTTCGGCGGCTTGAGGGCAAGCCGCCCTACGGAGCACCAAAGTAACAAAGTGGTGTAGGGCAGGCTGCCTTCAGCCCGCCGCCCCTCATGACGGGCAAAAAACTCGCAAAAGGTTGTTAGTGAGCCAAAGCCGTCGCGAGGGCCGCTTTAGGCCCGAAGCAGGCGACGCGAACGTGACCTTTTGTGAAAAAGGAGGGGCAAGCCTTCGAGTGACGACTTTTCCGCAGAAAATGTCGGAACGGAGACTGGCTTTGCCCCGACGCCGCCGAGTGGTGATTTTCGTTCGTAGTTCAAGGGCATAAAAATAAGAAAATTCGCTCGTAAGGGCGAATTTTCTTCATTAATTATCGTTTTATTTTTGCTGATTGATTATTTAATGCTCAAATTTGCCTTAATAAAGGTCTGCTGCACTTGAACGGTCTGCGCTATTTTTTACAGCCCCTTTATCTACATATCAGCTACCAAATCCTGCATATCGTACAATCCCGGGGCCTTGCCAACCATGAATTTGGCGGCCTTTACCGCGCCGACGGCGAAAATCTCCTTGCTGGTGGCCCGGTGGGTCAGCTCCACCATTTCGTCCTGACCGGCGAAAAGCACCGTATGCTCACCCACGATGGTGCCGCCCCGAACGGAGTGAAGACCGATTTCCCGCTTGCTCCGCTTTTTGCGGACGTCGTGGCGGTCGTACACATACTCGTTGTCGGCCTTGCTGACGTCGTTGATGGCGTCGGCTATGGCCAGGGCCGTGCCGCTGGGCGCGTCAATTTTTTGATTGTGATGCTTTTCGATTATCTCGATGTCGAAGCTGTCCTCCAAAAGCTGGGCCGCCCGCCGGGCGAGCTGAATGAGCAGATTTATGCCGAGGCTCATGTTGGCGGAGAAAAAGATGGGCGCGTCTTTGGCAGCCTCGGCCAGCTCCTTTTTCTGCTCCGCCGAAAAGCCCGTGGTGGCCACTACCGCGGGAATGCCCGCCGCCTTCGCGAACTCAAGCGTGCCGGTAAGGGCCGAGGGGTGGGAAAAGTCGATTATGACGTCGCCCTTTATTCCCCCGTTAAATTCGGTATAGACCGGAAAGCCGTTCTTTTTTTCTCCGCTGATGTCCACGCCGCAGACGATTCTCACATCGGGGTCGTTATCGGCCAGACGGCAGATTACCTGGCCCATTTTACCGTTGCAGCCCACAAGAATTATATCAGTCATGGCGGTCTCCTTTGTTATGTAAAATTATTTTATCAGGCCGTAAGCCTTCATCGCGCCCTTGAGCCGCTCATAATTGGCGGGCGACATTTCTGACAGAGGCAGACGAAGCTCTCCGGCGTCGAAGCCCATCATCCGCATGGCGGTCTTTACGGGAATGGGATTTACTTCGCAGAACAGGGCGTTTATCAGGTCCAGAGAATAGAGCTGTATCTTTGCGGCGGCCTTGTAGTCGCCCTCGAGACACTTGGCTATCATTTCGTGGCTCTGACGGGGTGCGACATTGGCCAGCACGGAAATGGTGCCTATGCCGCCGATGGAACATATGGCCACGTTCATGTCGTCGTTGCCGCTGTAAACGTCGATGCGGTCCCCGCAGAGCGCCAGCATTTGAGCGGTGACGGCAATGTTGCCGCCGGCCTCCTTGATGGCGGCGATATTGGGGTGGTCCGCCAGCTTGTCGAGGGTGGCGGGGGCGATGGAGCAGCCAGTCCTGGAAGGCACATTATAGAGAATTATGGGGATATTTACGCTGTCGGCCATGAGGGTGAAGTGCTTTATAAGTCCGTCCTGAGTGGCCTTGTTGTAATAGGGGGTCACATGGAGAAGGGCGTCGGCGCCCAGCTTTTCGGCGGACTTGCTCAGCTCCGCACCGTGGCGGCTGTCGTTGCTGCCGGTGCCGGCTATGACCGGTATCCGTCCGTCGACCCTTTTTACAACTCTTTCTATAACGCTGAGGTGCTCCTTATCATCCATTGTGGAAGCCTCGCCGGTGGTGCCGCAGGCGATTATGGCGTCGGTGCCGTTTTCTACCTGAAACTCCACAAGTCTGTCCAGCTCCCCGTAATTTACACCTGTGTTGGTGAAGGGCGTTATAAGGGCGCAGCCTGAGCCTTTGAAAACAGTTGACATGGTATTTACCTTCCTTTTATTAAAATCAATTTATACTATGTAATTTTTGAGGATATTGTCATCCTATTTATAAGTATACCATTTTATATATCCGCTGTCAAACTCTTTTTGTCTAAATTCGCAGAAAATTTTAAAGGAATTTTGTATGTGCCGTCGAAAATATAAAATAAGGAACTTCGACGCTTGCATTGTGAAAGGAGAAGGCGGAATGTCCGTTGTGATGGTGGGGCTGAAAAAATTTCTTCCGGCCCTGTTTGTTGCTTTACTTATGATGAGCGCCGCGGTCTTTGCGGCCGATGACGGCGAGGTAAGGGTGGGACTCCGGGACGGAGGGATAACCTCCGCCGCCCTGACGGGTGAAAGCGGCCTTGAGTTCAGCGACGCCGCCACCGGAGAGGCGCTTTACACCGCCGCACCCGGCGAAACGGTGCACGTAAGCCTCAGCGGGGGCGGCTTTGCCGCCGAAGGGAGGTTCACGGCCTCGGGTGAGGAGCTGGCCGTCCGCTCCGAGGGACCGATAGCCTATGACGGGCAGAGGTATCGGGGGCGGTTCCTGCTGAAAAACGGCGGCGGGAAAATAAGCGTGATAAATATAATACATATGGACGAATATCTTTACAGCGTGCTGGGCAAGGAAATGAGCGACTCTTTCCCCATGGAGGCCCTCAAGGCTCAGGCCATCTGCGCGAAGAACTTTGTCTGGGGCGAGGAGGGACGCCACGGCGGGGATTTCGACGTATGCGCCACGACCCACTGTCAGGTGTATTCCGGCGTCAGCGGCGAGTCCGAGGCCACGCGGACGGCGGTTGACGCGGTCAGCGGAAAGGCCGCCTATTACGACGGCGAGATAGTGCCGCTGTACTTTTTCGCCACCAGTGGCGGCGCTACCGAGAGCGTGGAAAATGTCTGGGGCTACGCGGCGCCGTACCTTCGGTCTGTGCCGGACCCCGACGAGCCGGCGGACAAGGCCAGCCGCTACACCTGGACGGTGGAGCTCACCGCCGGTGAAATAAAGGAAAAGCTGGCGTCCGCCGGGGTGGATATCGGCGACATAACCGCCGTTACCGTGGACGAGACCACTCCCTCCGGACGGGCTCTAAGTCTGACCTTCACCGGCACAAACGGTACGCACACCGTCCGCAAAAGCGCCTGCCGCAGTATTCTGGGCTTTAACAGCCAGTGGTTCACCGTTGACGGCGGTTCCGTGATGATTGCCGTCGGCGGCGCGGTGCAGGGCGGCTCGGTCCTCACCGGGAACGGCCTTGCCCGGCTGGACGGACGCAGCGTCCTTACCGCCGGCGGCGTCGTTGCCTTTTCCGGCGGCTCGGGGGACTATACCTTTAACGGACGGGGCTACGGCCACGGCGTGGGCATGAGCCAGTGGGGAGCCTACGGCATGGCCATGGCGGGCTATGATTACGAGGAAATACTGGAGCACTATTTTACGGGAATATATATTCGGTAGGAGAACGCTATGGACGAAAGCTACAAAACCGTCAGGCGGGCGGCCTCGGCGGAGTTTACGGAGAAGAAAAGCCGTTTTATCGGCTATTGCCGTCCTGTGAGCACGGAGGAGGAGGCGCTGGCCTTTATCGAGAGCGTCCGCGCCCGGCACCGGGAAGCCTCTCACAATGTTTACGCCTACATACTTCGGGAAAACAATATTATGCGCTACAGCGACGACGGCGAACCCGGCGGCACAGCCGGACTGCCCACGCTTGAGGTCCTCCGCAAGGAGGGCCTTACCGACGTGGCGGTTGTGGTGACGCGGTATTTCGGCGGGGTGCTGCTTGGGGCGGGAGGATTGGTTCGGGCCTACGGCAAGAGCGCGCGCATGGGCGTGGACGCCGCCGTCAGGGTGGAAAAGCTCCTCTGCCGGATATATTCGGTAAAGACCGACTATTCCCTGTACGGCAGGCTCCAGTACGCCGTGATGGAGGGCGGTTATATCCTCAAGGACACGGCCTTCACCGGCGGGGTGGAGCTGACGGTCTGCGTCCGACTTGACCGCTGCGCCGAATTTGAAAAGCTGATAACCGAGGAGAGCAGCGGCAGGAACTTTGCCGAGCCCCTCGGTGAGGAATATATCGAGGTGGAAATAAAATAAGTCGCCGCAAGCGAATTAGGCTTGCGACGACGCTGTTTTACGCGATTTTTTTGGACAGCCCCTGTGCCTCCAGATTACATAGTAGGTTTTTTTACGGTCCCTTTTCTTTAATTATATCCGCATTAAATCACTGTGAGAGCCTGTTCTGGAAAGGAGAAGCTCATTGCCGCTTACGGCATAGATGAGCAGCCAGTCGGGTGCTATGTGACATTCGCTGTAACCGGCGTAATTACCTGAAAGACTGTGATTTCTGTTTTTCGCCGGCAAGGAAGCGGGTATCCTCAAAGTGTCAATAACATCCTTGAGCAGCTCCATATCCCAGCCCCTTTTGACGCACAGCTTAAAGTCGTGCTTAAATTTTGAGGAATATCTTACGTCAAGCATTTTATTCCGCCAACTCTTTGAACAAAGCCTCGGTGCTGCCGCTGAAGCTTTGTCCGCCGCCCTCGTTCAGCTCGTCCATCGCTTTGACCGTTTCGGCGTTGGGAGAAAATTCGGAGAGAGCCGCGCCCTGTAAAAAATAAACGACGTAGGCCAGCTTGTCTTCGGGTATTTGGTTTATCAGTTCAATAGCCTTTTCTTTGTTTGACATTTGTATCACCTCTGATTTTATTATACGCCGCGACGCGGCAAAAATCAAGAGGTATTTTTATTTTTTCAATCTTAATAAAATCTTAAGAATTTTCCCATTAAAATCTTAAGCTTCCCATGATACAATATAGGCACAAGCGAAAAAGGAGTGACAACAATGCAGACGATACTTGTGGTCGATGACGACCGCGAAATAGTGGAAAGCATATCCATTTATCTTCGGGCCGAGGGGTACGAGGTGCTGAAAGCCTACGACGGACTGGAGGCCCTCGACGCGGCGGTTCAGAAAGCCGTCCATCTTATAGTGCTGGACATAATGATGCCCCAGATGGACGGCATAGAGACCTTGCTGAATTTGCGGAAAACAAAAAATATTCCGGTCATTCTCCTAAGCGCCAAAAGCGAGGACGCCGACAAAATCCTGGGCCTGACCGCCGGGGCCGACGACTATGTGACCAAGCCCTTCAACCCCGCCGAGCTGGTTGCAAGGGTCAAGTCCCAGCTGCGCCGCTATACCCGTCTGGGCAGCGCGGTCGAGACCGAAAACAAAATTATTGTGGACGGCCTGACCATAGACACCGAGGCCAAGACCGTCACAGTGGACGGGACGGAGGTAAAGCTGACCCCCATGGAGTACAAAATCCTTGAACTTCTGTGCAAAAACCGGGGCAAGGTCTATTCCGCCGACGCGATTTATCGGGCCGTGTGGAACGAGGACACCGTTGTCAGCGACAACACCATCGCCGTGCATATCCGCCACATACGCGAAAAAATCGAGATAAATCCCAAGGAACCCCGCTACATAAAGGTGGTCTGGGGCATAGGCTATAAGGTGCAGTGAGGAGGAGAACGGCATGAAAGGATTTATGCGCGGCGGCGTCGCCAAAGCTGTCGCCTTTATACTGATTTTGGCCTGCGCCGCCGGAGCGGTGGTGGCCTTTATAGATATGGAGCCCTTCATAATGGGCGGTAACGGATATGCTTTTGAAAGCGATTTTGAGAACAGTGGGGCCTACTGGAACGCCAAGTGGGAAATGATTTCCGCCCTTTCCGAGCCGAGCGCGGCGCAGACCGCCGAAAAGCTGGGGAAGATGGGCTGTCTGTACAGCATCGTCTCCACCGCGGGAGAGAGCTACGACGGCGGTATAAATCCCGACGATGACAGCTATAAGGAGCTGCCCTACTGGTTTAAAACCGAAAAACGGGACTCGGTTAACGTGGTTAACGTGATAAATATGGAAATCGACCCGAATTCGCCGGTTTTGGTAAGCACCGCCCCGATTGACGACGAGGTCACGTCCGCGTCGGAAACGGAACAAGGTGAAAATACGCATACTCGCCCGTATTTTGACGAAAACGGTGTCGCGCATTTTAGCGAGGACACCTGGCAACACGGCGGATGGGGCGAAATAATCGACGACAGCTGGCACGATCCGGGCATCGCATGGGACGGCGACTGGACGGTCTACGCCGGTATGACCGTTGAAATGTACGACAGTCTGCGCCTGAATTGGGAAAAATCCAAGCGGTCGGCATTGATGCATGTTTACATAATCATTGCCCTGCTTGCGCTGTCGCTGGCGCTGCTCATTTACCTGCTGTGGGTCTGCGGCCGCAGGAACGGGGACGAGGACGTCCACACCCTGCTGATTGACCGGGCGCCGCCCGAGCTGACGGCGGCGGTGGGCGGCGGAGCGTCATTCCTCCTTGTGCTGGGAATTACCGCGCTTCTTGACGACGGCTTTCACAGCCGCGGCGCCATGCCCCTGATATATCCGCTGGCGGTTATGGCGGCGGTCGCGGCGGCGGCGCTGCTCGTCGCGACCGCCCAGTCGCTGACCCGCAGCGTCAAGGACCGAAGCTTCGCGTCGAAGCTTTTAAGCCTTAAGCTGATAAAGCTGCTCATAAGGGGGCTCAAGTGCCTGTGGAGGGCGGTAAAGAGGATTTTTGCCGCCATAGGCTCCGCGCTGCGCTACCTGTTCGGCCACAAAATCAGTTCGGCTGTGATGGCCATGTTCGCCGGCTACTCCCTTGTGACCGCCCTTATGCTCAGTATGCGTATGATGTTTTTGCCCCTCGCGCTGTTCGGCGCGGCGGAGTTTGCGCTGTACCGCTGGCTCCGTCAGGCGGACATGATTCAAAAGGGCATAAGCGAGATACGCTCCGGAAATACGGATTACAAGATAGAGGGCTGCACCTCGGTCCTTATGGCTCCCACCGCCGACAGCCTCAACTCCATAGGCGACGCGGTAAAGGAGAGCGTGGAGCGGGAGACGGCGGCCCAGCGTATGCGGAACGAGCTGATAACCAATGTTTCTCACGACTTAAAGACGCCGCTTACCTCGATAATAAATTACGCCGACCTGCTGACCGCGCTTGACCTTTCGCCAAAGGAGGCCAACGATTACGCCAAAATCGTCCGGCAGAAGGGGGAGCGGCTGAAAAAGCTGACCCAGGATCTCTTTGACATTTCCAAGGCGGAGAGCGGCAGCGAGACCGTTGAGGCTGAAAGCCTTGACATGGCCCTGCTCCTGCGTCAGTCGCTGGCCGAGCTGGGCAGCGAGATTGAAAAGAGCGGCCTGAGCTTTGTGACCGACATTCCCGAGGGCGAGGTGCCTGTCACCGGCGACGGAAAAAAGCTGTCTCGGGTCTTTGAAAACCTTCTTGTCAACGCCCTCAAGTATTCCATGATCGGCACCCGCGTCTATGTAAGCCTCCGCGTGGGGGAGGGCAGGGCCGTGGCGGAAATTAAAAATATCAGCGCCGAGCCCATGAACTTCGCCCCCTCCGAGATAACCGAACGATTTGTACGGGGTGACCGTTCCCGCTCCACCGAGGGCAGCGGCCTTGGTCTCGCCATAGCCAGAAGCTATACCGAGCTTTGCGGCGGCAGGCTGGATATATCCGTTGACGGCGACCTGTTCAAGGCCGAGGTGGAAATGAAAATCAGAAATTAATGAAGCCGTTCCATGAGATGAACCCCAAAGATTAAACAAAATATAAACTTATGTTAATCCTCAATAAAAATGTGGCATCGAGCGGCGAGGATTAGCATTAGCTCTTCAACAGCGATTGCCATTTCCCGCTTTCTCGCCGTATCCTTTCCTAACTAAGGCATTTAATTTTTTAGGTATTCATTCTCCTTGCGTTATTTAAAGAATTTCAACTGTTTCTTGCAAAAGGCTGCCCTGGGTCATATTTATCGGGGTCATGTGTTGCAAACCTACAATATATTTTCAGGTGTTTTTGCGGCGGGGGATTGAAAAAGTTGGAGGTTTGTGGTAGAATATCATCGCAGATTTGCTTCGCATTTATGCGCTGCCTCTGCCTATATACACCATTGTCATGGAAGGTGAGTTTAATGACCGTAATCGTTACCGGCGGGGCCGGATTTATCGGCAGCAACTTCATATTTTATATGCTAAAGGCCCATCCGGACTGTCACGTAGTCTGCCTCGACAAGCTGACTTACGCGGGCAATCTGTCCACGCTGGAGCCCGTGATGGACAAGCCTAACTTCCGCTTCGTCAAGGCCGATATCTGCGACCGTGAGGCGGTTTACAGGCTGTTTGAGGAGGAAAATCCGGATATAGTAGTCAACTTTGCGGCGGAGAGCCATGTTGACCGCTCTATCGAGAACCCCGGGATTTTCCTGCAAACAAATATCATGGGAACCGCCGTTTTAATGGACGCCTGTCGGAAGTTCGGGATACGGCGCTATCATCAGGTTTCCACCGACGAGGTCTACGGCGATTTGCCCCTTGACCGGCGCGATCTGCTTTTCACCGAGGAGACCCCCTTGCGGCCCAGTTCGCCTTACAGCAGCTCCAAGGCCGCGGCGGATTTGCTGGTGATGGCTTATCGTCGCACCTACGGCCTGCCGGTCACGGTATCAAGATGCTCTAACAATTACGGCCCGTATCAATTTACGGAAAAGCTTATTCCCCTGATGATAACCAACGCCCTTAACGATAAGCCGCTGCCCGTTTACGGCAGGGGAGAGAATGTGCGGGATTGGCTTTACGTTGAGGACCACTGCGAGGCTATCGACCTCGTTATCCGTAAAGGCCGCGTAGGTGAGATTTACAACATCGGCGGCTGCGGCGAGATGCGCAACATCGATATTGTGAGGCTCATTTGCAAAGAGCTCGGTAAGCCCGAAAGCCTGATAACCTACGTCGCCGACCGAAAGGGGCACGATTTGCGCTACGCCGTCGATCCCGCGAAAATACACAGAGAGCTTGGCTGGCTGCCGGAGACAAAGTTCGCCGACGGCATAAAGAAAACGATAAAATGGTACCTTGACAACCGTGGCTGGTGGGAAAGTCATCAGCGGCGAGTTTAGGGCCGCGCCAACGTGAATGAAGGGCGTCAAAGGTTAATTGTCCTAAAGACCGCCCTTTACGGTGTCGGCCCGTTTGAAAACAGCCGGACAGTGAGCTTATCCTGCATCCACGCCACTACCGGGCCGCAGAAAAACGCCACCGCCACTGTCACTATGCCCACCGAGCCTCCGAGGACGAAGCCCGCTGCCATGAACGCCAGATCCCAGAGCATCCTCACGCTCCGGAAGGACAGTCTTTTGACCCTGGCGGATATGATAAAGGGCAGAGCGTCGTAAGGCGATGAGCCGAGACCAGAGCACATATACGCCGCGGCGCCCAGCAGCAGCCCCGCAAGCCCGGGCGCCAACAGGCACCAGCGCGCCGCCGTTCGGCCGAAAAATCCCGCCGGCAGCGCCAGCTTCCACACCCATGTGAAAAAGTCCGATATGTATCCCAAGAAGCACATATTACCTACGGTGCCGAAGCCTATATAGCTCGTGTCGTACCTGATAACGAAGGCGAAGGTGACCAGATGGCACAGAAGCTGGCAGGTGCCGAAGCTCAGCGGAACGAAATTGGCGACCCCCTGAGTCAGGCATGAGCATGGGTCCACGCCGAGATTTATCGCCCTTAACAGCGACAGCCCGAAGCCCTGCACCGTCACGCCCAATATCATTACCGTAAGTCTGCGCAAAAACGGGCGCGGTCGGGCAAACCAGGCAAATTTGTTTAAATTCATACACACACTCCCCGAGACGTATTCACATAATTATACCATTGCCAAGTTTAAATTGCAAGCCCGAAAATGAGAAATATTGACAACTAGCGGATTTTACGCAGCTTATACTCTGCCGCCATGTCGGGGAAAATAATTTTTCTTTCGGACAGGCAAAATTTCAAAAAACCTATTGACAAACACGCTTTCGTGTGGTATAATACTTTTGCTGTCGAGATGACGGCTTATATCGCGGGGTGGAGCAGTTTGGTAGCTCGTCGGGCTCATAACCCGAAGGTCATGTGGTTCAAATCCCATCCCCGCAACCAACAAAAAAGTAACAGACTCCGACAGGGGTCTGTTACTTTTTTGTTCTTTTACGGATTTGAATTGAACCGCTTGGTTTTTGTTATGAGACCGACGAGCGTAGCTCGTTGGGGCGCGTTGCCGAGCGCGCCCGGCGGGCGAAGCAGCGAGGCATAAGCGGGCGCAGCGGTCGCCGAGGACAAGGCGGCTTGCCGCCGCACGGCCGAGGCGGGTACCGCAAGCGGCGCGAAGCGATAACCCGAAGGTCATGTGGTTCAAATCCCATCCCCGCAACCACGTCGGAGCAAGCGTCGCATCGCTTGCTCCAATTTTTATAAATTGGAGCTCGGCTCGCTCCGCGGCTCCTCCTCTTTCGCAAAAGGTCAAAGCCGAGTTAGCGACGGCGCGGGGTTGCGCCGTTTTTTCAATCGCTTTTTGTGACAACAAAACAGCGGCCCGAATGTTCGGCCAGCATATGTGCAAAATAGTATTTAATATTGTGAACAAGTTGTAAAAGATTAAAAAAACTCTTGATTTCCTACGGGTTTATGATGTATTATATAGTCAGAACTATATAAGGGGTTATTTTATGCGGTACAGACTCAATCAGAAAAACGGCGACAGCCTGTCCATACTTGGCTACGGCTGTATGCGCTTTCCGAGAAAGGGCGGCTCCATTGACCGGGCGGAGACCGAGCGTCAGCTGCTCCGCGCCATTGAGGGAGGAGTGAATTACTTCGACACCGCCTATATCTATCCCGGCAGCGAGGAGGTGCTGGGCGAAATACTTCATAAAAACGGCCTTCGCGACAGAGTAATGATAGCGACAAAGCTGCCACATTACCTGATGAAGGACCGTGCCGCGGTGGAAAAATGCTTTGCTCAGCAGCTTTCGCGGCTCAAGACCGACCATATCGACTATTACCTCATGCATATGCTGCCCGATGCCACCGTATGGGAACGGCTAAAGGGCCTTGGTATTCTTGAGTGGCTTGAAGAAAAAAAGACGTCCGGACAGATACGCAACGTGGGATTTTCCTACCACGGTGACAGCGGACGCTTTATAGAACTGCTTAACGCGCACGACTGGGATTTTTGTCAGATACAGTACAATTACGTGGACGAGAATACCCAGGCCGGCCGCCGGGGACTCATGGCCGCCGGCGCGAAAAATATCCCGGTAATCATCATGGAGCCCCTTCGGGGCGGACGGCTTGCGGGCGGCTTGCCGGAGGAGGCGAAAAAAATCTTCGCCCAGGCCGAGCCGAAGCGCAGTCCGGTCCAGTGGGCCCTGCGCTGGCTTTGGGATCAGCCGCAGGTAACGGTGGTGCTTTCGGGCATGAACTCGATGGAAATGATAGACGAAAACATCGCCTCCGCCTGCGAGGCCCGCGCCGGAGAAATGGGGGAGAGCGAAAAGGAGCTTTTCAAAAAGGCCGCCAAAGCCGTCACCGGCAAGGTAAAGGTTGGCTGTACCGGCTGCGGATACTGTATGCCCTGCCCCGCCGGAGTTGATATCCCCGGCTGCTTCCGCTGCTATAACAACCGCTACAGCGAGGGTTGGTTTTCGGGAATACGTGAATATGTAATGTGTACCACCATCAAGCGCCAGCTCAGTAACGCTTCCCTCTGCAAAAAGTGCGGCAAGTGCGAGCGCCACTGTCCTCAAAACATCGAGATACCCAGGCGCCTTGCCGAGGTGAGCCGAACCATGGAGGGGCCGGTTTACAGGATAGCGGCATGGTTTATACGCAAATTTATTAAATTGTGATAGATTATAAAACAACGCTCCGCTGTGCGTGGGGCGTTGTCTCGGCTATTTTGGGTCTATAATAGATGCGTTGCGCATGGCCCCGATAAATATGACGGAAGCAAGTTACGTCAGCTTTCCTTTTTGGCGACGGTTATCCGCAGCTCCCGAAGTATATCGTCACGCAGGAAGGAAACCGTCATCGTGTCCCCGGGCTGGTGAGTGAAAAGCTGTCTGCGCAGGGACAGCATACTCTCCACCTCTCTGCCGTCGGCATAAACTATCACGTCGCCGTAGCGCAGGCCCGCCTTGAATGCCGGACCCGCCGCGTCAAGCTGTATCACATAGAGTCCGCGGCTGAAGCCCGAGACGTTTTTCATATAACGGGCCGCCTCGGAGGTATAGGCATAAAGACCGATGTAGGGGGTCTCGAAGCCGCCGAGATTTTTTATGCGCTCTATCACGGGCTGACAGATGTTTATCGGCACGGCAAAGCCCATGCCCTCGGCGTCGGAGACCTTGACGGTATTTATGCCCACCACCTCGCCGTCGGAATTCAGCAGCGGCCCGCCGCTGTTGCCGGGATTGATGGAAGCGTCGGTCTGGATAAGGTCCTCCATATAGCCGGTGACGCCGCCGTTGTCAAGAGTTATGGTGCGGTTGAGGGCGCTGACGATGCCGGCGGTGACCGTCCGCTCAAACTGCATACTGAGGGGATTGCCGATGGCGACCACGCTCTCCCCAACTCGAAGGGCCTCCGAGTCCCCGAGGGGGGCGGGGGTATAACGCTCGCCGTCTATCTTTATGACCGCCAAATCCAGCGTGCTGTCGCCCCATATCCGTTTGGCGTTCCGGGTGGCGCCGCTGTGGAGAGTGACGATTATATCGCCTTCGCCGTCGCCCACCACATGCTGATTGGTGATAATATATCCGTTATCCGTAACTATGACGCCGCTGCCCATATACCAGCCCGAACCCGTGCCCTCGGCGGCCGAGGTGGTTATGCCGACTACGGAGGGCAGCACACCCTCTATCATGTCCTCGCGGCCGGTGGAATTGTCGGACGCGCCGGTCAGCAAAGGCTCCTCCACCGTTGTGGACAACTGCCTGCCCTGACCCGCCGCCTCGCCTATCCGGTCGCTGAAGGACAGGTACAGTCCCCCCGCCGTTATGCCCGCCGCCGTCAGCAGGCCAAAGGAAAATACCACCCAGAAAACCGCCTTGACAAACCCTTTCATCACTGTTCACCCCACAAAAAAACGCTCTGTGGTTATACTGCCCACAGAGCGTTTTTTTATACCAGCAAACAGACGGCGCGGGTCTCAATGCCCTCTTCTCTGCCGGTGAAGCCCATTTTTTCGTTTGTCTTGGCTTTTACGCTGATTTTGCCGCTGTCAATATCGAGCGCAGCGGCCATATTTTCGGCCATAGCCCTGATGTGCGGCGCCATTTTCGGCCGCTGAGCGATAATGACCGTGTCGATGTTTTCGATTTCGTATCCGGCCTCCCTAATCAGCCTTCCGGCCTCGCGAAGAAGTCCGATACTGTCCGCCCCGCCGTATTTGGGGTCGGTGTCGGGGAAGTGAGTTCCTATATCACCCAAATTTGCCGCTCCGAAAAGGGCGTCGATAACGCTGTGGCACAAGGCGTCAGCGTCGCTGTGGCCGAGAAGACCCTTGTGATGGTCTATCTCCACCCCGCCCAAAATCAGCTTCCGCCCCTCCGTCAGGCGGTGGGTGTCACAGCCGTATCCTATCCTCATAACTTGCCCCTCACTGTAAGAACCGCCTTTGCCAGCGCCAAATCGTCCGGCACTGTCAGCTTGATGTTAAAATATGTCAGAAACACGAGCTTTATCCTAACGCCCATTCGCTCCACAAGGGCGCAGTCGTCGGTGCCGCTGAAGCCGTCGGCGGCGGCCCTCTCATGGGCCTCGACTATCATATCCCGACGAAAGACCTGGGGCGTCTGCACCAAAATAGTGGTGTCCCTGTCCACGGTGCCCACGGCAAAGCCCTCGGCGTCGATGGTCTTTATGCTGTCACGGGACTTTATGGCGGCGGCGGCGGCTCCGTACTCCGAAGCCAGGTCAACGGCCTTTACGATGGTATCAGGCTTGATAAGGGGCCGCGCCCCATCGTGAACGGCCACCAAATCGGCGCGGCGGTCGCACGCCGTAAGGCCGATGCGCACGCTTTCCTGGCGGGTCGGTCCGCCGCTGACTATAGAGGTCACCTTGGAATAAAGATTTTGGCGTACAAGCTCCCTGTATCTCGCCGTGTTTTCCTTAGATGACACAATTACTACCTCGTCAATGGCGCCGCATTCTTCAAACGCATCGACAGTTCTTTCAAAAACTGTCCTGGAGCCAAGGTCCAAAAGCATCTTGTTCATGCCCATTCTGGTGGCTCCTCCGGCGGCAACGATGACCGCCGATACAAAGGGATTTCCGTCTTTCATTTTCCGTCACCTCTTTTTCAAAATCAGCCCGACCGATTTTACGCCTCCTCCAGCTGACGCTCCACTATCGACGAAAGCTCTTTCTCTATGGCGTCGTTAGTGGTCTTTTTCGCGAGCACCAGCTCACTGATAAATATCTGCTTGGCGTTTGCCAGCATCTTTCTCTCTCCTGTGGACAAGCCCTTTTGACGGTCGCGTATCATAAGACTTTTGACTACCGTCCCGACCTCGTTAATGTCTCCGCTTTTGATTTTCACCATGTTCTCACGGATCCGCTTGTTCCAGTTGGTGTTGACCTTCGCGTCAACACAGTCAAACCGGCTGATGACCTCGTCGGCTTCGTTTTCCGATATAACGTCGCGTATACCTATGCCGGATGCGTTGTTCATTGGGAGCAGGACCTTCATATTTCCGCAGGGTATCTTCATAACGTAATATTTCTGAACCTTCCCGAGTATCTCATGCTCCTCTATTTTTTCTATCACTCCGGCCCCGTGCATCGGATAAACTACCACGTCGCCCACATTGTACACTGTCACACCTCCAATGCTATAAAATATCCGCGTCTACATTAATATTTTAATATACTTTTATAAAATTGTCAACCTTAAAAATTCACAATATCTTCCTGCCGCTTTTCAGCAAAACAACTAAGCAAACGCCCAAAATACGCCGAAAAAAGGGGGTTTCGCCCCCTTTTTACTAAATTACGGCATTAGTATTTGCTAACGCATCGCGGGGACAACCCGGACGGTTTTCCCCGCGGAGCCCTTTTCCGCGTCGGGCGCTTACGCTTACGAAAAATCAATAAATTGATTTTTCTACCCCGACTAAGGTATTAAATTCCGGGTACACGCCCCGGAATTTAATAAATTTGATTTTACGAGCGGGTATATTCATTCTTTAATTGACTTTATTTACAGTTTATGGCATTAGTATTTGCTGACATCGTTCCATATGATAAAACGCTTGAAAAGTATGACGGAAATATACGCCACGAAATTTGAGCCGGTTTTGGCGGCAAACGGCACTATCACCTCGCTCCACGTGCCGCCGGAGAAGGGCAGAAGCCCGAGGCCCATAAGCATGAGCTTGCCGCTGACGGATACCAGGACAAGATTTATGGCGCTGGAAAGAAGGAAAAGCGTCGCGTCCCGTCTGTGCTTTGTCTCCGGACTGCGGAATACCCAATATTTGGAAACAAAATAATTAAAGACGTAGCTTATGATGTTGCTGACTATCAGGGCCCAGGTGTCCAGCTCGCCCGCCGCCGCTCCGCGCACCGAAGCGGGCAGGAGGCTCACTATCGCGTCCCAGGGCAGGGTCCACCAAAGGAGCAGGTACATGGCCGCGTACTCGAGTATAACGGTGGCGGTGCCCCCAATGGCATAACGGATGAACCATGCCAGATGAAAGCCGTGCCTGGCCTGAAAGTCGGCGAGAAATTTGTCGATTTTTTCCTTAAGCTTTTTCATAGGTTCAGGCCGTTTTACTTGAGTTCAAGCTGACCAAGGCTGGCCTTGCGCAGATATTCGTTTATAAAGCCGTCCAAATCTCCGTCCATCACGGCGCTTATGTTGCCCACCTCGTAGCCGGTGCGGTGGTCCTTCACCATGGTGTAGGGATGAAAAACGTATGAGCGTATCTGGCTGCCCCAGGCGATTTCTTTCTGAACTCCCTTGATGTCCTCTATTTTCTCCTTATGCTCGGCCTCGGCGATTTCCATGAGCTTTGCCTTGAGCATCTTCATGGCCGTGTCCTTGTTCTGGAACTGGCTGCGCTCGTTTTGACAGGACACCACAACACCGGTGGGAATGTGAGTTATGCGTATGGCGGAGCTGGTCTTGTTTACGTGCTGGCCGCCCGCGCCGCTGGAACGGTAGGTGTCTATCTTCAAATCGTCGGGGTTTATATTTACCTCTATGTCGTCCTCTATGTCGGGCATTACCTCCACGGAGGCGAAGGAGGTGTGCCGCCGGCCGGCGGCGTCGAAGGGCGAAATGCGCACAAGGCGGTGCACGCCCTTTTCACATTTGGCGTAGCCGTAGGCGTTGAGCCCCTCGACCAGTATGGTTATGCTCTTTATGCCGGCCTCGTCCCCGTCCAGAAAGTCCAGGGTTGAAACGGCGTAGCCCCGGCGCTCGGCCCACATCTGATACATACGGTAAAGCATACTGCACCAGTCCTGAGCCTCGGTGCCGCCGGCTCCGGCGTGGAGGGTTATGATGGCGTTGCTCTTGTCATAGGGGCCGGAAAGCAGGGTCTCGAGACGGGTGGACTCGACGGTTTCCCTAAGTCTCTCACAGCCGGAAGATATCTCCTCCATAACGCTCTCGTCCTCCTCCGCAATTGCAAGCTCCAACAGGGTGGAGGTGTCCTCCCAAAGGGCGGTCATGTCCTCGTAACGCTTTACCTTCGCGCCGAGCTGCTTTATTTTTCGAAGCACCTTTTGGCTCTTGTCCGGGTCGGAATAGAAATCCGGCTCGAGGGTCTTTTTCTCAAGCTCGGCGGCCTCCGCCTTGGCCCCCTCGATGTCCAGGGCCGAGCCGAGCTCTTTTATCGGCTCCTCATAGCCCGCCAGCTCCTGCTTGAACTGTTCGTACTGAATTATCATTTATTCGCCGCCTCCCGCTGCTCGTCTTTTGCCATACAGCAATTCTTGTACTTTTTGCCGCTGCCGCAGGGACAGGGGTCGTTGCGGCCCACCTTGACGGCCTTGCGCTGTACGGGGCGCGGCTTGCTGACGCTGCCGTCGCCGCCATGAGACGCGGTGGTGGGCTTGGCCACCTGAACGCGCTGTATCTGCTGAACTCTGGGCTTCACATTCATTATATACTTCACCGTATCCTCGCGGATGGCGGCTACCATTTCCTCGAACATATCGAAGCCCAGGAACTTGTATTCGTCCACGGGATTGTGCTGGCCGTAAGCCCGAAGGTTGATGCCGTTTTTGAGCTGGTCCATCTCGTCTATATGGTCCATCCAGTGGCTGTCAACGGCACGAAGCACGATTACCCGCTCCACCTCGCGCATATTTTCACCGAAAAGGGCCTCCTGCTGAGCGTAACGCTCGTCGGCGAACCGGTGCAGGTCCTCGATTACGGTGTCCTTGGTGATATCGTTGAAGCTTTCCTTCGGGTAACGCAGCGCCCCTTTGGGAACAAAGAGCGTCTCCACGTAGTCGTAAAGTCCCTGAAGGTCCCAGTCGTCGGGATACGGGGCGTTGCAGTAGGTGTCGGCCGCGGACTTAATTATCTCGTCTATCATGCCGTGGATGGTTTCCCGCAGGTCCTCGCCGTCCAGCACCTTTTTGCGCTGGCCGTAGATTATCTCGCGCTGCTGGTTCATAACGTCGTCGTACTGGAGGACGTACTTTCTGGTGCTGTAGTTGCGCCCCTCCACCTTTTTCTGGGCGTTTTCAATGGCGGAGGTGAGTATCTTCTGCTCGATGGGCTCGTCGTCGGGCAGGCCCATGGAATTGACCATCTTTTCGATGCGTTCGCCGCCGAAAAGACGCATAAGGTCGTCGTCCAGGCCGATGAAGAACACGCTCTTGCCGGGGTCGCCCTGACGTCCGCTTCGGCCGCGGAGCTGGTTGTCGATACGACGGGCCTCGTGGCGCTCGGTGCCTATGATATACAGGCCGCCCAAAGCCCGCACCTGCTCGGCCTCCTTTTCTATTTCTTCCTTAAAGTCCTTGAACAGACCGGCGTAGACCTCGCGGGCCTCCAGTATCTCCCGGTCGTCGGTCTCGGCGTAGCCGGTGGCCTCGGCGATTATGTCGTCGCTGTAGCCCCGGCGCAGCATTTCGTTTTTGGCCAGATATTCGGCGTTGCCGCCAAGGGAAATATCCGTGCCGCGGCCGGCCATGTTGGTGGCGATGGTAACGGCGCCCAGCTTGCCGGCCTGGGCGATTATCTGGGCCTCCTTTTCATGCTGCTTGGCGTTGAGGACCTGATGCTTTATGCCCTTGGATTTGAGCATACGGCTGAGTATCTCGGACTTATCTATGGAGACGGTGCCCACCAGCACCGGCTGGCCGGTGGCGTGGGCCGCCTCGATTTCACGCACGACGGCGTTGTATTTTGCGGTGACGTTTTTGTAGACCTGGTCGTTGCGGTCAATGCGGATAACGGGCTTGTTGGTGGGTATCTCCACAACGTCCAGCCCGTATATGCCCCTAAACTCCTCCTCCTCGGTCTTTGCCGTACCGGTCATGCCGCTGAGCTTGGAGTAAAGGCGGAAATAGTTCTGGAAGGTAATGGAGGCCAGGGTCTTGTTTTCCCTTGCGACCTCAACGCCCTCCTTGGCCTCGATGGCCTGATGGAGGCCGTCGCTGTAACGGCGCCCAATCATTATACGGCCGGTGAACTCGTCAACGATGAGCACCTCGCCGTCCTTGACCACGTAATCCACGTCCCTTTTCATAATGCCGTGGGCGCGGATGGCCTGATTTATGTGGTGGCTGAGCTTCATGTTTTCCGGATCGGAGAGGTTTTCGATGTTAAAGGCGGCCTCGGCCTTCTTGACACCGCGGGCCGTAAGGCTGACGGTGCGCGACTTTTCGTCGATAATGTAGTCGCCCTCGATATTTTCGTCCTCTTCCTCCTTGTCGTCGGTCTCCTTGACCTTTATGGGGGTCAGGAACCTGACAAAGCGGTCCACCACGCTGTAAAGCTGGTTGGACTCCTCACCCGCGCCGCTGATGATAAGCGGCGTCCTGGCCTCGTCGATAAGGATGGAGTCAACCTCGTCCACGATGGCGAACACATGGCCGCGCTGAACCATGCGCTCCTTGTAAATGACCATGTTGTCGCGAAGGTAATCGAAGCCGAACTCGTTGTTTGTGCCGTAGGTTATGTCGGCGTTGTAAGCCCTTTTCTTTTCCGAAGGCTCCATCTGGCTGATGTTGAGGCCCACGGTCAGGCCCATGAAGCGGTAGAGCTTGCCCATCCATTCGCTGTCGCGCTTGGCAAGGTAATCGTTCACCGTTACGATGTGGACGCCCTTGCCGGTGAGGGCGTTAAGATAGGCGGGCAGGGTCTCGACAAGGGTCTTGCCCTCGCCGGTCTTCATCTCGGCGATGCGGCCCTGATGGAGGACTATGCCGCCGATGACCTGCACGTAGAAATGCTTCATGCCCAGCACACGCCATGCGGCCTCGCGGACGGCGGCGAAAGCCTCGGGCAGGATGTCGTCAAGGGTCTCGCCCTTGGCCAGCCTGTCCTTGAACTCGTCGGTCTTGCCCCGAAGCTCCTCGTCGCTCAGAGCCTGAAACTGCGGCTCAAGCTCCATGACCTTTTTCGCCACGGGTGTGATTTTTTTGACCTCCCTTTCGGAGTAGCTGCCGAAGATTTTATTGATAAATCCCATTTCAATCATTCCTCACAGTCATAGTAGCATATCATATTTTATTTTATCACGTTTTTTGCCCGCTGTCAACTAAAAAAGTTCACATTAAAAAAATCTTCTGTAAATTTACAACATATGTGTGACACATTTATTTTAAACCCACAAAAGGAAAGCTGAAAAATTTGGATAAACACTTGATTTTTTCCCATGACTGTGATATACTATCTATAAGTATATCCTGAAAGGGTGACGGTAATGGAAAAGAAAACAGAGACCAAGGCCGCGGCCAAGGTCGAGACGAAAGCCGAGACTAAGAAAGAGACCGGCAAAGAGACCGGCAAGGAAGAGAAGAAATATTTCACCTATGAGGGCAAGCCCATGGTGCGCCGGGGCGACGTTATCTACTACGGCGACATGAAGGAAAAGTATATCGTGATTTTTACCATCAATTCCAAAAAGACCGTGGGCGATTTGGAGGTGGCGGACTCGGTGACCATCGAGCTCAGCACCAACAATGGCCACGGCAAGGAGAAAATAATCCGTAAGGCCAAGAGGGAAAGTCTTTACAGTGCTTTTGACGTGGGGGAATTCTGGCTCCGCGACACCCTTGAAAACGCTCAGTAGGAACGGGGGGAGAGCGTAAGATGACGGACTGGACAAAAGAACAGAATTTCACCATGCTGGCAGACTTTTACGAGTTCACCATGGCCAACGGATATTTTGCCAACGGCATGAAGGACAAGATATGCTATTTCGACCTTTACTTCCGCAGCATACCCGACGGCGGCGGTTTCGCGGTAATGGCCGGCACCCAGCAGGCCATAGAATATCTCGACAACCTCCACTTCACCGAGGACGACATCGAGTATTTCCGCGGACGCGGCATTTTCAGCGAGGAGTTTTTGCGGTATCTGGCGGACTTCAAGTTTTGCTGCGACGTGTGGGCCGTGCCCGAGGGGACGCCGGTGTTCCCTCACGAGCCGCTGATGATAATACGCGGCCCGGCCATTCAGGCCCAGATGGTGGAGACAATGCTGCTCCTCACCATCAATCACCAAACTCTTATCGCCACCAAATCCAACCGCATAGTTCGGGCGGCTCAGGGCCGGGCGGTGATGGAGTTCGGCTCACGGCGGGCTCACGGCTACAGCAGTGCGATTTTGGGCGCCCGAGCGGCGTACATAGCGGGCTGCGTCGGTACGGCCTGCACCATCAGCGACAAGTTCTTCGGCATACCCGCCCTCGGCACCATGGCCCACAGCTGGGTTCAGATGTTCCCCGGCGAGTACGAGGCTTTCAGGGCCTACGCCGAGGTCTATCCCAACGACTGCACCCTGCTGGTCGATACCTACAATGTGCTTAAAAGCGGCATACCCAACGCCATAAAGGTGTTTGACGAGGTGCTGGCCCCCATGGGCAGGCGGCCCAAGGGCGTCCGCATCGACAGCGGCGACATAACCTATCTTTCCAAAAAGGCCCGCAAAATGCTGGACGAGGCCGGTTACCCCGACTGCAAGATAGTCGCCTCCAATTCTCTTGACGAGTACATTATACGCGACACCATCAGCCAGGGCGCGTGCATCGACTCCTTCGGCGTGGGCGAACGGCTCATCACCGCCAAAAGCTCACCCGTTTTCGGCGGAGTGTACAAGCTTGTGGCCGTGGAGGAGGAGGGGCACATCGTCCCCAAAATAAAGATAAGCGAAAATATACAGAAGATAACAATCCCCGACTTTAAGGAGATATATCGCCTTTACGACAATGAAAGCGGCAAGGCTATCGCCGACGTGCTCACCAACCACGACGAGGAGATAGACGACACCAAGCCCTATGAGATATTTGACCCCGAGCATACTTGGAAGCGTAAGACCGTCACCAACTTCACGGCCAAGCGTCTGCTGGTGCGGGTGTTCGATAAGGGTAAGATGGTCTATGACCTGCCGGATTTGGAGGAAATCCGCCGCTACTGCGCGGAGCAGATAGACACCATCTGGGACGAGGTAAAGCGTTTTGAAAATCCGCACAAATACTATGTGGATTTGTCCTCCCGCCTGTGGATAATCCGCCATGGCCTGCTCGAAAAATACTCGTCGGGCTACGGAGCGTGAACCGTCCAGGTCGCGGACATCGCGCAGGGAAAACTGTTTTATAATGACATTTAAATATGAAAACGGTATCAGGCGGACCCTCGGGTCCGCCTGATATTATATTTCGGAAATGATTTTAATTATTTTTATGACGGCGTACTGCTTTTCCGGCGTAAGATTGCGAAAAACGGAAATGAGGTCCGACGCGCCGTCGGAAATATCTTTGCCGAAAAGCAGCTCTTCCTCGCCGATGTCCAAAGCGTCGCTTATTTTTTCCAACAGTGAAAAACTGGCGTTGGCGCTGCCGCTTTCTATACGGCTGAGGTATTCGACGGAAATATCGAGCCTTTCCGACAAAACCTCCTGAGTCAGCCCCTCCGATTTGCGTTTGGACTTTATTCTCTGGCCTATCGCTTTGAAGTCCATATCCATGCCCCCTTTGATTTATTATATCAAGCTTGAAAAAATTTATTTATGATTTTACAAATCAATATTGACATTTAAAATCAAACATGATATAATAAATACATACTATAACGAGGAGGAATTGAAATGAGGCAAAAACTAAAAAAAGCGGCGGCGCTGATTTTGACAGGCGCTTTGATGTCCGGCACCATGGCGTATGGCAGCTCGGGACAGAGGACTCTCAAAGTACTTTATGACAACATTAAAATCGTTATCGACAGGGCAGGGTAATATAAGGAACCGCTTTGTTCAGATCCGTTTTTAAGGACGGTCAAAGTGAAGTGCCGGTAAAAGAGGACAATAAAACAGGGCCTCCTATGGTAACATAAAGCCATAGGAGGCCCTGCTTATACCGGGACGAAAAAGCAAAACACGCCAAAGATAACGGCCCACATCGCGCCGTCAAGGTCCCGTCAGCCTCTCTTTCTCCATGTGCTGGGGAAGAATATGAGCAGCAGCGGGAATATCTCCAGCCTTCCGGCAAGCATATCAAAGATAAATACCAGCTTGGACAAAACGGAAAAACCGGCGAAATTGCCCGTCGGCCCCACAAGGTTCAGGCCGGGGCCAATGTTGTTCAAAGTGGCGGCCACCGAGGTGAACGAGGTGGTCAGGTCGAAGCCGTCCAGCAGTACCAGCCCGAAGGAGGCGGCAAACACGAAAATAAAGGCGCAGAGGTAGACGTTGACTATCCTTATTACCTCGTGCTCGATGGGCTTGCCGTCCATTTTAAGCAGCTTTACGCTCCGAGGATGGGCAAGCTGGCGAAGCTCCTTGGCCACGGTCTTGACATAGATGACAAAGCGGGAGACCTTCATTCCGCCGCCCGTGCTGCCGGCGCAGGCGCCGGTGAACATAAGCATGACAAGCAGAGCCCTTGAAAGGCTGGGCCAGAGATTGAAGTCCGCCGATGAAAAGCCGGTGCTGGTCATGATGGACGAGGTCTGGAACAGCACCTCGCGGAGGCCGGAAAAGCTGCCGCTGCGCAGCAGGTCAAGGGTGATGATGCCGCTGGCGACGGCGTAGATTATAAAATACCAGCGCACGTCCTCCATCGCCAGGGCGTTTTTGAAGCGCCTGCTGATGACAAAGAAATAAAAGTTGAAGTTGACGCCGAAAAGCAGCATAAAAATCGTGGTGACTATCTGAGCGAAAGCGTTGTAGCTCGCGAAGCTGCTGTTTAGCACGCCGAAACCGCCCGTCCCCGCCGTGCCGAAGGACAGGCAGAAGGCGTCGAAGGGCTTGACTCCGCCGATAAGGAGCAAGATTAGGTGCGCCGCGGTCAATGCCGAGTATATGGCGTACAGCAGCATGGCCGTTTTTTGCACCTTGGGCACCAGCTTGCCAACGGAGGGGCCGGTGCTTTCGGCCTTCATTATATAAATGTTCTGACCTCCGGCCATGGGCAGCACCGCCAGAATGAACACAAGCACTCCCATGCCGCCTATCCAGTGGGAAAAGCTACGCCAGAACAGCATACACCTTGACAGCGCCTCCACGTCGGTCAGTATGCTTGAGCCGGTGGTGGTGAAGCCCGAAACGATTTCGAACACCGCGTCCACAACGCCGGGAATTTCGCCGCTGACAACAAAGGGAATTGCGCCGATGAGACTTATCACTATCCAGCTCAGAGCGACGACGGCAAAGCCCTCTCTCGCAAAGAAAGAGGTGTTGGCGGGCTTTTTTCTGGCCATGATAAATCCCACGACCATGAATACCGCCGCGCATATCAGAAAAATAAGACCGGTCCTTTCGCCGTAAACAAGCGACACTATCCATGGCAGCAGCATGGCCGCGGCCTCGATAAATATCACCTTGCCTATAATATAGCGTATAATTCCGAAGTTCATAAGGTGCCTCCGCTATGCGAAAATGTCGCTCAGGTCGTCGAGCCCGGTGGTGGTGGTGACAATGATGACCGTGTCTCCGCTCTTTATGACGTCCCGTCCGCTGGGGGTGGTTATCTTTCTGCCGCGGATTATGGAGCATATCAGGATATTGGGCTTGAGCTTTAAATTCATGAGAGGCACGTTAAGGTAGTTGCCGGTGGCGTTTTTCGACACCTTGAACTCCAGGGCCTCAACTCGGCCGTCCATCATTCTGTACAGCGTCTCGACGTTGCTGCCCATGGAATTCTGCATGGAGCGGACATAGCTGCTTATCATCT
Source organism: uncultured Clostridia bacterium (assembly GCA_947589005.1). Classification (GTDB taxonomy): domain Bacteria; phylum Bacillota; class Clostridia; order UMGS1883; family UMGS1883; genus JAFLUQ01. The sequence continues at coordinate 51,308 of CANPZO010000015.1, forward strand.
GCGAGGTGATGGTCTTGGGACAGATGACCGTGCCGATAGGCAGCTCGCGCACCACCTCTTCAAAGGCTATCTTGCTTATTTTCGTTATGCACTTGGCCGCCGACACCTTGTGGGCGTACAGAGAGAGAAGAATGTTTTCCTCGTCGATGCTCGTGAGCGAAACCATGGCGTCGGTGCCCAGCAGTCCCTCCTCTATCAAAAGCTGCTGGTCGGAGGCATCGCCGTTGATTATCATTGCCTCCGGCACGAGCAGGCTCAATTCTTCGCAGCGGGCGCGGTTTATCTCCAGTATCTTTACGCCTATGCCGGACCTCGCCAGCATTTTCGCCAGATAGTACGAGATGTTGCCGCCGCCGGCTATCATTACGTTCTTTATGGGCTTGGCCTTGATGCCTATTTTGTTCAGCGCGCCGCGCAGCTCGCTGATAGGCAAAATCACGCTGATTCGGTCGCCGGCTTTTAACACGGTGTCGCCGTTTGGGATTATGACTTTGTCCCCGCTTTCCACTATGCAAACCAGCAGCTGAGCCTTCATCTGAAATTTGACGGTCTTTTCAAGCTCGCTCAGCTTAAGCCCGTCCAGCACCGAGCCCTTGGGTATCTCAAGCTGAAGCATATTTACGCGGCCCTTTGCGAAGGTGTCCACACCCAGGGCGGAGGGCACCTGTATCAGGTTGTAGATGTTGGCGGCCGCGGCTATTTCGGGGTTTATGGCCATGGAAAGGCCAAGCTCCTCTTTGATGAAATCTATCTCATTGTAGTGCTCCGGGTCGCGGACGCGGGCAATTGTGTGACAGTCGCCCGCCTTTTTCGCTATCAGACAGCTGAGCAGACTGGTCTCGTCAGTGTCGGTGACGGCGATGAGCAGGTCGGCGTTTTCAATGCCGGCGTCAAGCTGCGTGCGGTAGCTGGTGCCGTTGCCCACTATGCCCTGAATGTCAAAGCTGTTGACGGCGGATTCCACATGCTTCGCGTCTGTGTCGATGAGGGTTATCTCGTGCTCCTCGTTCCCGAGCTGGGCGGCCAGGGTCATGCCGACCTTGCCGCCGCCGACAATAATAATATTCATCAAATAACTTCCTTTATAATATATCGTTTAGAGAAGGTTCCTGAACACCGCGACCACCTTGCCGAGAATACTGACCTCGGTGACGATGATGGGGTCCATGTAGTCGTTTTCCGGCTGGAGCCTGAAATGGCCGTTTTCCTTGTAAAAGGTCTTGACGGTGGCGCTGTCGTCCACGAGGGCGACCACTATCTCGCCGTTGTGGGCCACGGGCTGCTGCTGAACAATCACAAAGTCGCCGTCAAAGATGCCGGCGTTTATCATGCTTTCGCCCTGAACCCTGAGCATGAACAGGTCGGCGTTCCTGGCAAAGTCCATAGGCAGCGGAAAGGTGCCCTCGTAATTTTCCTCCGCCAGTATGGGCTGACCGGCACTTACCCGTCCTATAATGGGGACCTCAAGATATTCCTTATCTACAGGGCGCAGGTAGTCGGAGGCCGCGGCCGCGGGTCTGTGCCCCTTAAGCCTGATGGCCCGCGAGCTGCCCTCTCCCTTTTCCAGCTTTCCGTCCCGCTCAAGCCGCTTAAGATAGCCGTGTACCGTGGAGGGCGAATTGAGCCCCACGGCTTCGCCTATTTCACGGACGGTGGGAGGGTAGCCGTTTTCGTTTGAAAACTTCTCGATGTATGACAAAATTTCCTGCTGCTTTTCAAGGTTAGGCATAGTATCAACTCCTTGATTACAGTATAGCACAAATTTTTCAGTAATGCAAACAAATGTTCATAAAAAATGTGAACATTTTGTAAACTTTTAGGAAGTCAGACATTAAATCTGAACAGGACTATATCGCCGTCCTTCATGACATAATCCTTGCCCTCGCTGCGGACAAGGCCCTTTTCCTTGGCGGCGGTCATCGAGCCGCAGGCAAGGAGGTCGTCATAGGCCACCACCTCGGCTCGGATAAAGCCCCGCTCAAAGTCCGTGTGTATTTTGCCCGCGGCCTGAGGCGCCTTTGTGCCCTCGGTTATGGTCCAGGCCCGAACCTCGGGACTGCCGGCGGTGAGGTAGCTGATAAGGCCGAGGAGCTTGTAGCTCTTTTTCACAAGGCGATCCAATCCCGACTCGCTAAGCCCCATTTCCTCAAGGAACATCTGCTTTTCCTCGGGGTCGAGGCCGCTTATTTCCTCCTCGATGCGGGCGGAAATGGGCAATACCTCCGAGCCCTCGGCGGCGGCTATTTCCTCCACGGCCTTCACGTAGGGGTTGTTTTCGATGCCGTTGGCGAAATCGTCCTCGCCCACGTTGGCGGCATAGAGCACGGGCTTCATGGTCAGGAGCGACAGCTCCCTTACAATGGCGGCCTCCTCGTCGGTGACGTTTACCGAGCGGGCGCTTTTGCCGGCCTCGAGGGCCTCTTTTATCCTCTGCCAAAGCTCCATTTCGGCGGCGTATTTCTTGTCGCCGGACTTCATGGCCTTGCCCACGCGCTCAATGCGCTTTTCCACGCTTTCAAGGTCGGCGAAAATGAGCTCGAGGTCGATGGTTTCGATATCCCGCTTGGGGTCCACGCTGCCCTCCACATGGATAATGTTGCTGTCGTCAAAGCAGCGCACCACATGAACAATGGCGTCCACCTCGCGTATGTGCGAGAGAAACTTGTTGCCCAGTCCCTCGCCTCGGCTGGCGCCCTTTACGAGGCCCGCAATGTCAACAAATTCCACAATTGCGGGAGTGACCTTTTCGGGGTTATACATTTTTGCCAGCACGTCCAGCCGCTCGTCCGGCACGGCCACCACGCCCACGTTGGGCTCGATGGTGCAGAAGGGGTAGTTGGCGCTTTCCGCCCCGGCCTGAGTTATGGCGTTGAAAAGGGTGCTTTTCCCCACGTTGGGGAGCCCCACTATGCCTAATTTCATTTTATATCAGTCTCCTTTGTTTCGGGGTCAAAATGACGGTTCATACCAATTAGTATATCACATCGGATACTGTTTTTCAATAGTTTTTGCAATTAAAATTATAAATTTGGGGGGAGGGAGTAACGTCTTTCAAAATAGGCCGCGACCGCCTTTTACCGGCCTGACAAGCGGGCGGCTGTCATAATACAAAATGTATTCTCTAAATAATCTCTGCCCGACGCCGTAAGCTTACCTTATATTCTGTTTATACAAGCGCTTTCACCAAATACGTTGAGCCCCAGCTATGGAGCGCCTCGACTTTTGAAAAGCCCGCCGCTTTAAGTACGGCTATTTCGTGTTCCACGGTGAGCGGCGTGTCATAATGGTAAAACGCGTCGTCAACAACGCCCTGTTCCTTTTTCAATATGCAAAGTCTTTCAAAATACTCCTTCTCCAACGCCTCACTTTCCGCGAAATAATCCGTAAGGATAAAATACCCGTCGGATTTCAAAGAGGTGTGAAGCTTTTTATAAAGCGCCAGCTTCGCTTCGGCGGCAAAATGATGGAGCGATTCCACCGAAACGGCGGCGTCGAAGCAATCCGCTTCAAAAGGGATATCGAAATAAGAGCCGCAAATCAGCCTGATTTTGCGGCCCGGAAATTTCCGCTTTAACGCCGCCAGCATATCCGGCGACAAATCAATCCCCACCACCGACGCTTCTCCGTTCATGGCGAGGTAGTACTCAAGCTCAAGCCCTGTGCCGCAGCCTAAATCAAGTACGTTGGCTCCGCTTTTCATTGGTAGCAGCGCCGCAGTATAGGGATAGAAATTTTTTGCGCCTTCAAGCTCGGTCAGCATATGCTCATCGTAGCCTTCAAGACGGTTTTTGAAAAAATCGCTCATTGTTTCAAGCATGAAATTTGCTCCTTTATGCCTTGGCATGGAATATTTTTAAATATATTTACTTGCCTCTTTAACGCTTAAACTGTCCATGGTATTCTTATATTTGTTTATAAATTCCCTTACGAATCTAGGATTGGTTTTTGAGTAATCTCTTAACGCCCAACCGATAGCTTTATTTACAAAAAATTCATCGCTGCCAAAACAATTTACTATGATTTGTTCCAATAGTTCTTTGTCTGTTTTATCTTTTAGGCCAAGCTGATGCTCTATTGCGGTTCTTTTCAGCCAAATATTTTCGCTTTCAGACCAATCAATCATCAAGTCTTTGACCCTTGAATCTCTTAATCCGACATCTCCGATTACTTTGCATAAAAAATCTATTGTATCCCACCACGATTTTGTGGTTATATAATTTTTAATTTTTGGCATATCTTCAAAAGAAACATATTGTTTTGTCGCAAGAAGATAATCATAAACCAAATATTGAAACTCTCTGTGTTTATCACCGTAACATTTATCCAGGAATTCCCAATCTACCATTTTTACTTTCTTTTCTGACTTGATAAAGTCACGGTAAACTTCCTTCCTTTTAGGGGCGGGGAGTCCGTAAAAATCAAACAGATTTTTCATATACTCCGACATTGCGGCAGCATTTTCTCTATCTTTTCGTGATTCAAATATCTTTTTAATTTCTAAATATTTATCCATAATTCACCTTTGCAAATTTTTATTTTGTTACGTCGCTTTACTTCAAAACGATTATACCATGAGCAAAAATCCTTGTATGCAAGGGGATTTTTGCGGTTTGTTGTTTTTATTCCCACTCTGTTATCCGATTTAGCCATGTGTTATAATATGTGTTTTCAGTTCGCCTTTTATATAAATAATACATGTATTACCCATGAATTATTTATTTTTTGAATTTTTGTAGCCAATTTTTATCCAAGGAATAATAACATGCAAGCCGTCTGCTGTTGTTGCAAACGACTCCCCTGTGCTTAATTCATTTTATTTTTAAGGTCAACGTGGCTAAGGATATGCCCTTGCGGGGCGTCGATAATTTCCTGCCTGCGAAAATCGTCCAAAGATTTACAATACAGCAGTCTTGTCCAAGGCGTCCAAAAAATCACTTGGCTTTATCATTCACTTCTCCTTTAAATTCCAAGAAAACCCAAAGGCAGCTCGTTGAAAAAGTAGTGGCATCCTACTTCTTCGATAAAGTCCAATACGTCGGCGTATTTCGGCTTTCTAAACCAATCGTTCAAAACGTATGTATACACTAAATCATACCCAATTTGCGAAGAGAGCTTGGTATACTGTCGCTTTTTATATAAGCATGTCTGAAGTTTCTCGTCAACCGAGCCTGCAATGTGCTGATATTTCTTTTCGATAATAAAGATTGTCGTATTGAAGATATTTATAAACGCATCGTCGGGCAATAATCGATCAGAATTTACGCTCAAATCCGTATTATGTTCCTCAAGATAACGGATAAACTTGTTTTTTGACCTGCTGTAGCCTAATATCACTCCTCTTGAGTTTATAACCTTTCCTTCGTTGGTAACTCTATAACCTCTGTTGATAAGAGCTTCGTCTAGGGAGGTTGTCTGTTCAAATAACAGCCCGTGGGCATTAGTTAATGCGCCGCCGCCATGGGTGTTAGGGGTTCTCGGCATAATCAATCACACTCCTTAAAAAATTCGGTTATTTCAATATTCAACGTGTTAGCCAATAAATTAAGCAGAGAAAGCGATGTACTTTTTTCACATTTCTCCGACTCCAGCTTCGTCAGCTTGTACCTGTTATTTCGCAGTGCTTTGCCTGCGTGATTTTAGAAGCGAACCTGTATTTTTTGATATTTTTACCTATTTGTAGAATATAAAATAGGTGCTGTCAATAGTTTTTCGCAAATTCGTCTCTGCCAAAATGAAGTTTCTGGCCGGGAAGCCCGGCGAGGGGGC
>CANPZO010000016.1 GCA_947589005.1 uncultured Clostridia bacterium
ACGCTCACAATTACATTTTCTCGACCACAGTTATAACGCTTTGCCGTTGATTTTCCCATAAGGAAAGTTATCGGAAGCATTTGACGTTGCAGAGCATATTGCAAAGGCAAATTCGCTATATATAGTCCAAAAATATGCTATATTTCGTTAATTTCAGAAAATGTGTTTTTGCCGAAACAGCCCCTACGCGGCCGTTGTAAATTCATGACAAATATTTTTTTCGGAAAATTTTACTTTTCCCAATTTATAGCCGTACACGCGTTAAATATAAAAAGCACAGCAAAAAAGCTCACCTTGCGGCGAGCTTCTTCGCTGTACTTTTTCAAGCCTTACTTGTTAGCCAGATAGTCGTTGAGCTTGGCAATGAGAGCGTCGGCGTCGGCTCCGTGAACCGCGCAGGCTTCGGCCACGGTCTCGCCGCTGGCGCTGGGGCAGCCCAAGCAGTGCATACCTATCTCAAAGAAAAACTGGGCCGTGCCGGGGTCCACCGCGAGCACGTCGCGGATTATCATGTCCTTTGTTACCTGTGCCATTTTTATCATCCTTTCATTTTTATATATATTTTATATATCGCGGCAAGCCGCGAGTCAGGCGTAAATCAAGCGTCACGTTTTCGCCGGTATTTTTCCCGCTGGGTTCTGTAAGCGTTGTTGCCGAGACTGTCTATCACAACAACGGCGGGAAAATCCTCCACCTCGAGCCGGACGATTTCCTCCGCCCCCAAGTCGGGGAACGCAACGGGCGTCCTTGTCTTAACACAGCTGGCCAGCAAAGCCCCCGCCCCTCCGATGGCCGCAAAATACACGGCCGTGTGTTCCTTCATTGCCTCCACGACGGCGTCCTGACGCTCACCCTTACCTATCATTCCCGTTTCGCCAAGAGCTATGAGCCGGGGCGCGTAAGCATCCATGCGCCCGCTGGTAGTTGGGCCGCAGCTGCCTATGACGTCGCCCTCCCGGGCGGGAGTGGGGCCAACGTAATATATCACGCTGTCCTTTATGTCAAAGGGAAGAGGCTTTCCCCTGTCGAGAAGTTCGCAAAGCCGCTTGTGAGCGGCGTCTCGGGCGGTGTATATGCTGCCGCTGATGAGAACCTCGTCCCCTGCGCGGAGCTTGGCCGCCTCTGCCTTGGTCAGAGGCGCGGTAACGCAAATCGGCATAATTAACGACCTCCGTTTTTATCGAACATAGAATAACACTTTGAATCGCGGCGCTGTCACTCGTCCATCATGAATAAAACATTCGGGAGTATATATTCGGCCCCGACTTCCTCAAAATAGCTTCGGGCACGTTCTCCGCTTACGCCTGTCAGCACCGCCAGAAAATCCGCGCCCATGGCCTTGGCCGCAAGGATATCGCTGCCGGCGTCGCCGACCACAAGCGCGCTTTTTATCAAAGACGGGTCATAATCGCCCCTGTACAGCCGCACATCGTCATAGTCCGCGCCGTACAGGGCCTTAAGGAACATATATGGCCGGGGCTTGGAAAGACTGGTCTCGATACCCGCGCGGCGGAGATTTTCCTCGCCGCGGGTAAGGAAGTCGGAGTCCACGGACGCGCGGGGTTCAAAATATTTCAGACAGTCCCAACGCTTAAGGGGCATTTCCACCTCGAACCGGCTGCGGCCGGTGGCGATGCCGAGAGTTTTGCCGCCGTCACGGAGGGTCTTGAGCAGCCTTTGCAGCTCCGCCACGGGAACGATGGGGTCCTCGGTCTGCCACATACCGGGCTTGCCCTTTTTGGCGGACTCGGCGTCCCACATTTTTTCGTAGAATTTGTCGCCAAGATACCATTCCTGGAAAAGGTCCCGGCATTTCGACCATAACGGGCCGTTCCTGACGGCTTCGGAAATTGGCAGGCCGAAGGTCTCGGCCGCGATTTTCGCCGCCTCCTCGTACAGCTCAAAGGCCAGCCTGTCCCCGCCGGAAACATGGGCGGTCATTTCCGACGGAGCCATGCCGCCGGACAGATAGCAGAAAGCCAGCCAGCACAAATCCCAGTTGGAATTCACGCCCTTTTCCTTGACCGCAACGATAAAACGGTCGCCGTCAAAAAGCTCCGCCCGTATCCGGCGACATTCCTCCCCCGCCGAGGCCGGGACGCTGCCGCGGCCGAAATACAGCCGGTCATTCAGCAGCTCGTAAGCTGTCAGGGCGGCGATGTTCCAATAGTTCTGCTCACTGGTTATCACGCCGTCCATGTCAAAAATTATTGTTTTGTACTTGTCAAGAATTTTCGCGGGCCTCATGTCAATTTTTTTCCACTGTATAAGTGATTTTTCCGGCAACGCCGCTGGTCATTCCCCGACGGGCGGGGTCGTCGCCGTAGGCCCGGCCAAGGGCCACGCCGAGCGAACGGAAGGCGGCCTCCCATATGTGATGGGAATTTTCGCCCTTCAGCACATCCATATGCACCGTAGCCCTCGCGCCCTGCGCGAAGCCGTCCACAAACACCAGCAGGTCCTCGCCCGCCATTCCCTCGACCGTCGGGGGGACCTCAACGGCGGAGGTGAAGCTGAACAGGCTGCGCCCCTCGAGACTTACGGCGCTGTCGGCCTTGGCCTCGTCGATTATTCCGGCGCCGTCGCCAAAGCCGACGGTGTCGTTGACTTGGGCGTACTCCCAAAAAGCCCGCCCCAAAGTCTGGCCCAAATCCTCGCAGACCACATGGGCCAGGTCAAACTTGTCCAACCGTACTTCAACCTCGATATTAAAGCCGCAGCGCCAAACCACCTGCTCTATCATGTGACTGAGAAACGGAATGGGCGTATTTATTTTCTTACGGTAATCCGCCGCTATTGGGGCGGGATAAACCTTGACGGTAATTTTACTTTCGGTAGTCTCACGGGTCACGGTTATCATAAAGCTGCACCTCGAAAATCAATCAAAATTGAGCCGCCTACGCGGGTCACTTACGCTCCTCAACCGCCAGGCGGTGAGTTTCAAAGCCCTCTACCCTGGCAATTCGCGCGGCGTGGCCGCGAACCATCTCAAAGCCGGCCTTGGAAGCGTAGCCCACGCTGGAGCGCTTCAAAAAGTCCATTACGGACACGGACGAATAGGTCTTTGCAAAGCCGCCGGTGGGAAGGATGGCGTTAGGCCCGAGGACGAAGTTGCACAGTGTCACCGGAGTGTACTCGCCGAGGAGTATCTCGCCGGCGTTCTTGATATCGGGCAGAACCTCGAAGGGCTTTTCGCACATTACCTCCATGTGCTCCGGAGCGTAGTCGTTCACGAACCGCACCGACTCGGCCAGAGAATTTGTGAGTATAACTCCGCCGTAGGTGGAGAACACCGTTTCCACAAAGCCGCGGCGCTTTTCGCTGAGCTTCGGCAGCTGAGCCTCGACAAGGGGTAATACCTTTTCCACCAGCTCGGCGCTGTGAGTTACCAGCAGAGCGGCGCTGTCGGGGCCGTGCTCGGCCTCTATCATCAAATCGAGGGCCACCTTTTCGGGGTCGGCCTTTTCGTCGGCAAGGATTATGCACTCGCTGGGTCCGGCGGGCAGACCGGCGTCTATCTGCTGGGCCAGCACGCGCTTGGCGGCTGTGGCGTAGGAATTTCCGGGGCCGATTATCTTGTGGCACTTGGGTATGGTCTCGGTGCCGTAAGCCACGGCTGCCACGGCCTGAATTCCGCCGGCCTTGTAAATTTCGGTTATGCCGATGACCTTGGCGGCGCAGAGTATGGCGTCGTCAACGTCGCCGTTCTCGTTTGGCGGGGTAATCACCCTGATGTGGGGCACCTTCGCCACCGCCGCGGGGACGCCAAGCATAAGCATTACCGAAGGAAAGCTGCCCTTTCCTCTCGGCACATACAGGCACACGTCCACGATAGGCGTGGTCTTTTCGCCCACCATCAGCCCCTTGTCCACGTTGGTGAACCACATTTCCTCGGGGAGCTGCTTTTCGTGGAAGTCGTAAATATTTTTGTAGGCGTACTCTATGGCCTCGCGGGTCTCGGCGTCAAGTCTCGCGTAGCCGGCCTCGATTTCCTCGGGGGTGACCTTTATCCTGTCGGGGGCCAGCGCCACATGGTCGAATTTTTCCGTATATTTCAGCACGGCCCTGTCGCCGTCTCTCTTGACCTCGTCGGAAATTTCCTTCGCCAGCTTCATCTGCTCGGTAATATCCATCTCGGCCCGCTTCATGATGAAATCCAGCTTTTCGGGGCTGATTTCGGAGAGCTTGTAGATGTTCATGGGTCTCATCCTTTCGGTATTGCAGTTTTTCATTTTAACTATTATACAATAATTGTCCCAATATTTCAATAGGGATTTTCAATAAATTTTCAAAAATGGAGATTTTTTTGCTTCCGCCACGCCCTCCGGAAAACTCTCAAAAAATTTCTCTTTACATTTTTTTCCCGCTGTGGTATAATATCTTCGTAGATTTGCTTCGCAAATCCAAAAAGCTACGCTTTTTGCGACCCTTCGGGTCGAACTCGATATTGACGGCTTCGCAAAAATCCCCTTGCAAGCAAGGATTTTTGCTCATGGTATAATATCCTCGTAAATTTGCTTCGCCTGCGGCTCGGAAGCGGCGCCAAACGGCAATATCGTAAACAATAGTAAATAATAACTAAAAAGGACTGATATTTATGACAAAAATATTCGCGGACCGTGCCGAGGGACTTTCCGGCAGCGCCATCCGCGCCACCTTTAAGCTGCTGGCCGACCCGACCATTATCTCCTTTGCCGGGGGTGCGCCATCACCCGACCTGTTCCCCACCGGAGAGCTGGAAGAAATATCGGCCCGCATCTTCCGTGACAACGGCGTAAAGGCGTTACAGTACGGCATCACCGAGGGCTACGGCCCGCTGATGGACTTTGTGAAAGCGCGCATGGTCAAGCAGGGCATTATCAAGGACAGCGACAGCGTGGTGATAACCACCGGCGGCCAGCAGGTCATTGATTTGACCGCCAGGGCGCTGGTGAACGAGGGCGACATTGTCGCGGTGGAAAGGCCCAGCTTTGTTGGCGGGCTGAACAATTTCCGCAGCTACAACGCTGTGCTCGTGGACGTTCCGGTGGCGGAGGACGGACTGGATCTGGACGCGTTTGAAGATATTCTGAAAAAGCGGAGGGTCCGCCTCCTTTACACCATTCCCACCTTCCAGAACCCAAGCGGCATCACAATGAGCCTTGCCAAGCGCCGCCGGCTGCTGGAAATGGCGGAAAAATACGATTTCTTTATTTTGGAGGACAACCCTTACGGCGAGCTCCGTTACCGCGGCGAGGAGGTCCCGACCATAAAGAGCATGGACGAAAAGGGCCGCGTAATCTACGCCGGCAGCTTCAGCAAGATACTTTCCCCCGGTCTGCGGGTGGGCTTTACCAGCGCAAGGACGGACATTCTCGAAAAAATGGCGGTAATAAAGCAGATAGTGGACGTTCACACTCCGGTGCTTAACCAGATGATAGCCTACGAGTTTATAACCCATTACGACCTTGACGCCCACATTCAGAAGAGCCGCGAGCTCTACGGCCACAAGTGCGCCGTCATGCTCGACGCCATGGACAAAAGCTTTCCCGATTATTGCGGCTATACCCGCCCCGAGGGCGGCATCTTCCTTTGGTGTACCCTGCCGGAGAGGTTCGATTCGCAGGAGCTTTTCAACCGCGGCGTCGAAAACAAGGTGGCCTTTGTCCCCGGCAGCAGCTGCATGATAGATTTGAACAAAAAGTATTCCGAGTTCCGGCTCAATTATTCCAATTCCTCGGACGAGAATATCGTGAGGGGCATAAATATCCTGGCGGACGTTATAAAAAATTATTGACAGGTGATTTAAATGGAAAAGGACAAAAAAGTGATACTCTCGGGCATACAGCCCTCGGGTGACAGTTTGACTTTGGGCAACTACATGGGCGCCCTCAAAAACTGGGTCAATCTTCAGGACGAATACAACTGCGTGTACATGATAGCCAATATGCACACCATCACCCTCCGGCAGGAGCCCGCCAAGCTGCGGGCCAGGACGCTGTCGCTGCTGGCCCAGTACATCGCCGCCGGACTTGAGCCGGAAAAGAATGTATTCTTCATTCAGAGCCAGGTGCCGGCCCACGCCGAGCTGGCCTGGATACTCAACTGCTACACCCAGATGGGCGAACTGAGCCGCATGACCCAGTTCAAGGACAAAAGCCAAAAGCACGCCGACAACATAAACGCCGGCCTTTTTGACTATCCCGTGCTTATGGCGGCGGACATTCTGCTGTATCAGGCGGACATGGTGCCCGTGGGCAAGGATCAGAAGCAGCACATTGAGCTGACGAGAGACATCGCCCAACGCTTCAACGGCATTTACGGGGACGTGTTCACCGTTCCCGAGCCATATATCGCCCCGCCCAGCGCCGGCTCAAACATAATGGGGCTTCAGGACCCCACCTCAAAAATGAGCAAGAGCGACCCCAACCCCAACGGCTGCATATATATTCTCGACCCGCCCGACGTTATAATAAGGAAGATAAAGCGCGCCGTCACCGACTCCGAAGCGGAGGTTGCCTACAGAGAGGGCAAGGACGGGGTCAACAATCTGCTGACCATCTACTCCGTGGCCACCGGCAAGTCCATCGACGAGGCGGTAAACGAGTTCGCGGGTAAGGGCTACGGCGACTTTAAGGCCGCCGTTGGCGAGGCGACGGCCGAGTGCCTGCGCCCCATTCAGGAAAAATACAGCGACCTCATGAAGAATAAGGACTATCTCGAAAGCGTTTACCGGAGCGGCGCCGAAATTGCCCGCCGCATTGCCGGACGCACCCTCGGCAAGGTACAGAAAAAGGTCGGCTTTATCCTGTAACTCAAGGGAGTGGAAATTATGATGAATAACACAAGTATTCTCTTCACCTTCATTACGGCATTCGCGGTGTCGTTTCTGCTGACGCCGCCGGTAAAAAAGCTGGCCTTTAAAATAGGCGCGGTGGATGTGCCGAGGGACAACCGCCGTATGCACAAAAAGCCCACGGCCCTTTTGGGCGGGCTGGCGATTTTTGCCGGCTTTTTGGTGGCGGCGCTGATATTCGTGCCCATCGACCGGCCGTTCAGGGGAATACTTCTCGGCAGCATAATCATCATAATCATGGGTATTTTCGACGACATTTACGCCCTCAGCGCCAAGCTAAAGCTGATTATACAGATAATAGCCGCCCTGTTCCCCGTGCTCAGCGGCGTCAGGATAGACATGATAGCCGTGCCAAAATTCATCGACGCTTACGGCTACCTGGGGCTCGGGTATTTTTCCATTCCCCTGACAATTCTGTGGATAGTGGGCGTCACCAACGCAATAAATTTGCTGGACGGTCTTGACGGCTTGGCCTGCGGCGTGTCCTCGATTTCCTCAGTGACCATACTGTGTATAGCCCTGCTGGTGGGCGAGCCGGACATCGCCTTCGCTACCGCGGCCCTGGCCGGGGCCTGCTTCGGCTTTCTTCCGTACAACTTCAACCCGGCCAAGCTGTTCATGGGCGACACGGGGGCGCTGTTTTTGGGCTTTATGCTGTCCACGCTGTCGATACAGGGCCTGTTCAAAGGCTACGCGGTCATAAGTCTGGCCGTGCCCTTCCTTATACTTGGTCTGCCGCTGTTCGACACGGCCTTCGCCATGCTGCGCAGGGCCAAGAACCACAAGCCCATCATGAGCCCCGACCGCGGCCATCTCCACCACCGCCTGGTGGACGCCGGCCTCAGTCAAAAACAGGCCGTGACGGTCATATACGTAATGTGCATCATACTGTGCGCCATAGCCGTGCTGCTCATCTGGACCGGGGCCGTAAGTCCGCTGGCGATACTGATAGTTCTTGTGGCCTTCGCCCTGTTCATGACGCTTATCCCCAAGATGCTCAACGGCGGCGACAAGACCGACGATGGCAAAAACGGGGACGAAAAAACCGGCGGCAATGAAGAAACAAAGGGCTAAACCGCCCGTAAGAATGAGAGGAAAAGTATGCTAAAAGTTTTTACCGTATTCGGAACAAGGCCCGAGGCCATAAAAATGGCCCCATTGGTATACGAGCTGCGGCGGCGGCCGGAAATAGACTGCAAGGTCTGCGTGACGGCCCAGCACCGCCAGATGCTGGACATGGTGCTGGACCTGTTCAAAATAACGCCCGACTTCGATTTGGACATAATGCGTGACCGGCAGACCCTGGCCGGCATAACCACCCGCGCCCTGACGGGGCTTGAGGAGATATTCCGGGAGGAAAAGCCCAACCTCGTCCTGGTCCACGGCGACACCTCCACGACCTTCGCGGGGGCGCTGGCGGCCTATTACAATCAAATCAAGGTGGGCCACGTTGAGGCGGGGCTGCGCACCGGAGACAAATACTTTCCCTTTCCGGAGGAAATGAACCGCAAGCTCACCGGCGCCATCGCCGACCTGCACTTCTCCCCCACCGTGAACAACCGTGCCAACCTCCTTAGGGAGGGGGTGGACCCGTCCGGCATTTTTGTCACCGGCAACACCGTCATAGACGCCTTCAAGACCACGATAAAGGACAGCTATTCCTTCGCCGGAACCCCGCTGGAGGGCATCGACTGGAGCAGGCGCGTCATACTCATGACCGCCCACCGCCGTGAAAACCTCGGCGAGCCGCTGTACAACATCTGTCGGGCCGTGGCTCGGATAGTGCGGGAATTCCCCGACGTGGAGCTTATCTATCCCGTGCATATGAACCCCGCCGTCCGCGACACCGCCAACGAGGTGCTGGGCGGTATGCCGAGGGTACACCTGATTGAGCCCTTGGACGTGGACGTGCTGCACAACGCCATGAGCCGCTGCCATCTCGTCATGACCGACAGCGGCGGCCTTCAGGAGGAGGCGCCCGCCCTTGGCAAGCCGGTGCTGGTGCTCCGCGGCGAGACCGAGCGGCCCGAGGCCGCCGAGGCCGGCACCGTAAAGATTGCCGGCGTCCACGAGGAAGTAATCTATTCTCTCGCCCACCAGCTCCTCACCGACGAGGCCGAGTACAACAAAATGAGCCACGCCGTCAACCCCTACGGCGACGGCAACGCCAGCCGCCGCATCGCCGACGCCATTCTGTACCACTTCGGTCTGAGGGAGGCTCCTCCCGAGCAGTGGCTTTGACTCCCCGCCCCCGACGCCCTTTACGGCATCCATTAATACGGCCTTATCGTACTGTTTTTTTGGTAAAATTGTACATTGCAAACACCCGCGTAAAAATATATAATTATCCTTATAATAAAGATAAGACTAACGCCCCATGAATTATGGGAAGCTCTAAGGGGGCTCCCTTTCAATAAAAAGCATAAAATCTCGGGGCGCACACGGAATTTTATACCTCAATCGGGATAGAAAAATCAACCCACTGATTTTTCGTAAGCGCCCGATGCGGAAAAAGTTCTTATGGGGACGAGGCGTCCCGACAAAAAGCATTGTTGTTTGTCGGAAAATAAGAGGCAAAGTCAACCTTTGTCCCGACGCCTATGCGTTCCCGCGAGGGCGCGGCAGCCCTCTGAAAGGTGAATAATATGAAAAAATCCGTTTTCTCCGCCCTGACAATGGTGTCCCAGTTCGGTATCGGCGTACTGACGCCCATGCTGCTGTGCATCTTTGCCGCCTTTTGGCTGAAAAACCGCTTCGGCCTGGGGGACTACGTTGTCCTCATCGGCATTATTCTGGGTATAGGAAGCGGATTTATGAGTATGATGAAAATGATACGCCAGATGAGCGAGATGAGCAAAAAGGAGGACGAGGATGAGTCCGGAAATGAAAAAACAGCTTAAGGAGCTTGGGGCCATGATACTGGCGCTGGGCGTTTTACAGCTTGGTGTTTTCGCGGTTTTGAGCCGGTTCATGAGCCTTTTCTTTCTCCGATGTCTGGCGGGGACGGCGGCGGGCTGCGCGGTTTCCGTGCTGAGCATGGCGCTTTTGGCCATAGGCATTGAAAGGGCCGTGGACAAGGGCGAAAAAAAGGCCCAAGCCTCCATGGGCGGCGGTTATATGCTGCGGCTCGCGGTGGTGGCGGTATATGTTTTCGCCGTGATAAAGCTCCCGGGCATATTTAATATCTGGGCGGCGCTGATACCGCTGCTCTTTCCCCGGCTGGCTGTCATGGCCATAAATTTAAAAAACAGCAAAAAACAGGGAGGCGATGACAAATGAACATAGACGTTCACGGACCTAAAATACTGTTTGAGATACCCATTCTCGGCGGCATAAGAGTCAGCGAGACCATCGTCAATATGTGGATAATCATGGCGGTCATCACCCTTATCTGCTTCTTTCTGGGGCGGAATTTGAAGGTGAAAAACCCCTCCAAGCGCCAGCTTGTGGCGGAGAAGGCCGTAATAATGATAACCAACATGGTTACCGGCGTCATGGGCAAGCGCAACGCGCATTGGGCCCCATACATCGGTACGCTTCTGCTGCTTTCGGCCTTTTCGTCCCTGAGCAGCCTTACGGGTCTCAGGCCCCCCACGGCCGACCTTAACACCACTCTGGGCTGGGCGCTGGTGACCTTTGTGATGATACAGGCCACAAAAATCAAGTATCACGGAGTGGGCGGCTGGCTCAAGGGCTTTGCCGACCCGGTCGTGGTAATGACCCCCATGAACATCATAAGCGAGCTGGCCACCCCCATTTCCATGTCCTTCCGTCACTTCGGCAACATTGCCGCCGGACTGGTAATAACCTCGCTTATATACGGTTCTCTGGCGGCCTTAAGCGGCGCCGTGCTGGGCTGGATACCGGTGCTTGGGGACATACCGCTGTTTCAGGTGGGCCTGCCGGCTTTCCTGTCGATATACTTTGATTTGTTCACAAGCTGCTTACAGGCTTACATTTTCTGTATGCTGACTATGGTTTTTGTCAGCAACGCTCAGGAGTGAAAGAAAAATCAACTTCGCGTCTATGTAATCCGCCTGTTTTTTCCTTTCACAGTCCAAATTAAGTGTATATAATTAAATTTATATAATCAAAACATTTTGGAGGTAATAATTATGGAACTCACAAGAGCTATCGTATTGGCCGCCGAGGCCGTTGGAGCGGGTCTGGCGATGATTGCCGGTATAGGACCCGGCGTAGGTCAGGGCTTTGCCGCGGGTAAGGCCGCCGAGGCCGTTGGCCGTCAGCCCGAGGCAAAGGGCGACGTCACCACCACCATGCTGCTGGGCTGCGCCGTAGCGGAGTCAACGGGTATTTATTCCCTGATAATCGCCCTGCTGCTGCTCTTTATGCACCCCTTCGCCAGCGCCCTTAATTAACTTCTAACTTAAAAATCTTTTAAGTCAGGAGGATATTCATGGGAGAAAAATTTATGGATTTCGTCACCATTCCGCCCGACGTCTGGCAGCTCATCTTTACCTGGTGCAACCTGCTTATTTTGTTTCTTCTGGTACGTCACTTTCTCTTTAAGCCCGTGCAGAAGATACTCAAGCAGCGGGAGGACGAAGTGGGCGAAATGTACACCAAGGCCGAGGCCGCCCAGAAAAACGCCGAGGCTATGGAGGCAGAATACACCGAAAAACTGGCCGACGCCAAAAACGAGGCCGGCCGCATCATGCAGGCCGCCACAAAGAACGCTCAAATCCGCGGCGAGGAAATAGTCCGCGACGCCGAGGAAAAGGCCGCCGCCGCCATGACCAAGGCCGAGGCCCGCATCGAGCAGGAGCGCAAAAACGCCATGTCTCAAATTCAGGGTCAGGTGGCTGACATGGCCGTGTCCATCGCTCAGAAGGTCATCGAAAAGGAGCTCAGCCCCGATGAGCATGACCGCCTTGTGGCCGGAGTTATCGACAGCGAGGTAGAGTGATGAGGGACACGGGACGAATTTACGGCAATTCTCTGTATTCGCTGGCTAAGGACGACGGGGTCGAGGCCGAAATTTTGGCCCAGCTCAACGCCATCGGCGAGGGCTTTAACGAAAATCCCGCCATCTTTTCCGTCCTTGACGCCCCACAGGTCAGCGCCGAGGAAAAGCTGGCCCTTATCGACAGCGTCTTTGAGGGCTGCCACCCTTACGTCATCAACACTCTGAAGCTCCTTACCGAGGGACGCCGCGCCGCCGCCGTTGGTTACACGGCGAAGCAGTATAAGGCGGCCTACAACAAGGATAAGGGCATCTCCGAGGTAACGGCCATCACCGCCGTCCCCCTTTCCGCCGCCAACGAGGAAAAGCTCGTCCTTAAGCTGAAAAAGCTTCTGGGCGGTGAAATTTCCCTTGTAAACAAGGTGGACCCGTCTATACTGGGCGGTCTTGTCATACGCACCGACAGCCTGCAGATAGACGGCGGAGTTAAAAGCAGACTTGATGAGATAAAAAAAGAAATTGTTAGGTAGGTGACTGATTTGGACATCAAGCCCGATGAAATAAGCAAAATCATTAAAGACAGAATAAAAAACTACACCAACACCGTCCGTCAGACCGAGACCGGCTACGTAATAGAGGTGGGCGACGGCATCGCCAAGGTACACGGCCTTGAAAACTGCATGAGCAACGAGCTTGTGGAGTTTGAGAACGGCGAGACCGCCATGGCCCTCAATCTGGAGGAGACCGTCGTAAGCCTGGTTATTCTCGGCGACGACAAGGGCATACGCGAGGGCGACATCGTCCGCCGCACCGGCCGCGTTGTGGACGTGCCCGTGGGCGAGGCCCTCATCGGCCGCGTTGTCAACGCGCTGGGCGCCCCCGTGGACGGCAAAGGCCCGATAGACACCGCTGAACGGCGCCCCATCGAAAGTCCCGCCCCCGGCATAATCGAACGTAAAAGCGTGAGCGTACCCCTGCAAACCGGCATCAAGGCCATCGACTCGATGATACCCATCGGCCGCGGCCAGCGCGAGCTTATAATCGGCGACCGCCAGACCGGTAAAACTACCATCGGCATCGACACCATAATCAACCAAAAGGGCAAGGACGTTATCTGCATTTACGTCGCCATCGGTCAGAAAAACTCCACCGTGGCCCAGCTTGTGGACACCCTCACAAAGGCCGGCGCCATGGACTATACCATTGTTGTCAGCGCCACCGCCAGTGAGCTCAGCCCCATGCAGTACATCGCTCCCTACGCCGGCTGCGCCATGGGCGAATACTTCATGTATCAGGGCAAGGACGTGCTCATCGTCTACGACGACCTCAGCAAGCACGCCGTGGCTTACCGCGCACTTTCGCTGCTGATACGCCGTCCCCCGGGACGCGAGGCTTACCCCGGCGATGTATTCTATCTCCACTCCCGCCTTTTGGAGCGGGCGGCCCGCCTGTCCCCCCAGTACGGCGGCGGCAGCCTTACGGCCCTGCCCATTATCGAAACTCAGGCCGGCGACGTTTCGGCCTATATACCCACCAACGTAATTTCCATCACCGACGGACAGATATTCCTTGAGACCGAGCTGTTCCACAGCGGCGTAATGCCCGCCGTGAACCCCGGCATCAGCGTCAGTCGTGTTGGCGGCAACGCCCAGCTCAAAGCCATGAAAAAGGTGGCCGGCACCCTTAAGCTGGCCTACGCTCAGTACCGCGAGCTTCAGTCCTTCGCCCAATTCGGCTCCGATTTGGACGCCGACACCAAGGCCAGACTGGATCAGGGCGCGAGAATTGTGGAGGTTCTCAAGCAGGACCGCAACGCCCCCGTCACCGTGGAAAATCAGGTGCTGATAATTTACGCCGTCACCAACGGCTATCTGGCCGACATAAAGGTCGAGGACGTGCGCGATTTCGAGGCGGAGCTTTTCCGCTACGCCGAGGCCACCTACCCCGACATTTACAAGAATATAGCGTCCACCGGCGCCCTCAGTCCCGAGACCGAGGAAATGATGAAGGCCGCTATTACCGAATGTAAGGAAAACTTCCTCAAAGGGAGGTAAAAACCTATGGCAGAATCTATGAAGGCCATAAAAAGCCGGATAAAAAGCGTGGAAAGCACCCGTCAGATAACCAAGGCCATGGAACTGGTGGCCACGGGTAAGCTCCGCCACGCTCGGGAGAGGATTGAACACAGCCGCCCCTTTTTCAACGTGCTGCGCCAGACTCTGGTGGATATCCGCCACAGCAACAGGGACTTTACCTCACCCTTTACCCGCGAGCCCGCCGAAAACGCCCGCACCTGCCGGATAGTTATTGCCGGCGACCGGGGTCTCGCCGGCGGCTACAACAGTAATCTGTTCAAGTCCGCCGGGGCCGTGGAGGGAGATATAATACTCCCCATCGGCCGCAAGGCCGTGGAGCTTTACCGCCGACGGGGTTTTGAAATCCTCAGCGACGAGTACGCCGTGGCCGAGGACGTTTCCCTCGGAGGCTGCTCCGCCATGGGCGAGGAGCTGGCCAAAGCCTTTCTGCGGGGAGACTTCGGGCGGCTGACCATAAGCTACACCTCCTTTGTGAACGTGCTGACCCAGACGCCCGCCTCGATGGAGGTGCTGCCCATAAAGCCCGAGGGCGAACACAGCGAAAAGTCGGGGCTGATAATCTACGAGCCGTCGGCCGAGGCCGTGTTCAACAGCATAGTTCCTCAGTATATAAGCGGCATAATTTACGGCGCCCTCTGCGAGTCCATCGCCTCCGAGGTCAGCGCCCGCCGCGCCGCCATGGAAGCGGCCAACAAGAACGCCGACGAGATGATATCCTCTCTGAGCCTGCGCTACAACCGGGCGCGTCAGGCTTCCATCACCCAGGAAATCACCGAAATAGTCGCGGGCAGCAATGTTTAAAACCAAAAAACCGAGCTTCGCATCTCAACCTTTTTTGAAAGGAATGAACCGCAATGAACACAGGCAAAATAATATCCGTTGTAGGCCCTGTTCTGGATATACGTTTCCCCGAGGGCAATCTGCCCAATCTGCTCAACGCGCTTGAGATCACCCGTCCCGACGGCTCCAAGACCGTGGTGGAGGTGGCCCAGCACATCGGCGACGACGTTGTGCGCTGCATCGCCATGAGCAGCACCGACGGCCTTGTCCGCGGCATGGAGGTAACCGACACCGGCGAGGGTATCAGCGTACCGGTCGGCGACTGCACTCTGGGCCGCATATTCAACCTTTTGGGCGAGCCCGTGGACAATCTTCCCGCCCCCGAAGCCAAGGAGCGTTGGGCCATACACCGTCCGGCTCCCAGCTATGACGAGCAGGAAAGCACCACCGAAATTCTCGAGACCGGCATCAAGGTCGTAGACCTCATCTGCCCCTACGCCAAGGGCGGCAAGATAGGACTGTTCGGCGGCGCCGGCGTAGGCAAAACGGTGCTTATAATGGAGCTTATCAACAACGTCGCCAAGCAGCACGGCGGCCTCAGCGTCTTTTCCGGCGTTGGCGAGCGCACCCGTGAGGGCAACGACCTTTATAACGAAATGAAGGAGAGCGGCGTTATCAACAAGACCGCTCTGGTTTACGGCCAGATGAACGAGCCGCCGGGAGCCAGAATGAGGGTCGCCCTCAGCGGCCTTACAATGGCCGAGTACTTCCGTGACCGCGAGGGTCAGGACGTGCTGCTCTTCATCGACAATATCTTCCGTTTCACTCAGGCGGGCAGCGAGGTAAGCGCCCTGCTCGGACGTATGCCCTCCGCCGTCGGCTACCAGCCCACCCTCGCCACCGAGATGGGCGCCCTCCAGGAGCGCATAACCTCCACCAAAAAGGGCTCCATCACCTCCGTTCAGGCGGTATACGTACCCGCCGACGACCTGACCGACCCGGCCCCCGCCACCACCTTTGCCCATCTGGACGCCACGACGGTGCTTTCCCGTTCCATAGCCTCTCAGGGCATTTATCCGGCGGTGGATCCTCTCGACTCCACCTCCCGTATTCTCTCCCCCGACGTTGTCGGCGAGGAGCACTACCAGGTGGCCCGCGCCGTACAGCAGATGCTCCAGCGTTACAACGAGCTTCAGGACATCATCGCCATCATGGGTATGGACGAGCTGAGCGAGGAGGATAAGCTCACCGTAAGCCGCGCCCGTAAGATACAGCGTTTCCTGTCCCAGCCCTTCAGCGTGGCCGAGCAGTTCACCGGCATGACCGGCAAGTACGTGCCCGTCAAGGAGACCGTCCGCGGCTTCAAGGAGATAATCGAGGGCAAGCACGACGATTTGCCCGAATCCGCCTTCCTGTTCGTGGGGACCATAGACGAGGCCGTCGAAAAGGCCAAGCAGCAGGCTTAACCCTTATCTCGGCCGGTTTGTCATCAGTACAAGCTCAAATTTTATCTCTCCTATAAAGGAGTTGTTATAATGGACTTTCAACTTCAGATAGTTACCCCCGACGGCCTGCTTTATGACGGCCCCGCCCAGCGGCTCATTACCCGCACGACCGAGGGCGACGTGGGCATCCTCGCCCGCCACAGCGACTATGTGGCCCCTCTCGCCATCGGCGAGACGAAGATAAAGTTTGCCGACGGCACCACCCGGGTGGGCTCCTCGGCCCAGGGCATGGTCAGCGTCACCGGCGGAGTTGTCCGCCTTGTGGCCGGCACTTTCGAGTGGGCCGACGAGATAGACATCGACCGCGCGCGGCGGGCGCTCGAAAAGGCCAAGGAAAAGCTTGCCCGCAAGAACAGCGATTACGAGCTTCGCATGGCGGAATTCAAGCTCAAACGCGCCCTCAACCGTATCAACGTCTATAACGAGGGACATAGGTGACAATATAAAAAAGGTTCCATTCCGATTTGGCTGGAACCTTTTTTGCGCAAAAATTTTCCCTCTTGACAAGTACACATTAAATGTGTATAATATAATTATCGGAGGAATAATTATGAAAACAAAAGATTTAATAAAGCTGCTGGAAAACAACGGTTGGAAATTTATACGGCACGGCGGTTCCCATGATGTTTATTCAAAAGGCCGAGAGATCGAATCAATTCCAAGGCATAGCGAAACAAAAGAAGTTCTCGCAAAATCTATAATAAAACGGCGAAAGCTCAAATAAAAAAAGAGGTGACATTATGAAAAATTCATATCCTATTGTTTTAATGCCGGACGAGGTGGGTTACGTGGTCTATATCCCCGACTTTAACATAAACACCGAAGGAGACAGCTTGGCGGAGGCAATGGAAATGGCCCGCGACGCCATCGGTATCGTCGGGATAGAGCTGGAAGACAGAAAAGAGCCTTTGCCCGTTCCGTCCGATATGAAGGCGGTAAAAAAAGAAGGCGAAAACGACCTCATCACGCTTGTTGACGTGGACTTTACGGAGTACCGCAAAAAGAACGATACTCGGGCGGTTCGCCGCAACGTAACTCTTCCCTCCTGGCTGAATTTTGAGGCGGAAAAAAGCGGTATTAATGTTTCGGCCGTACTGCAAAAAGCCTTGAAGCGTGAGCTGCACATCACCAACAGATGAGGCGGCCGAAAAAAGCCGCTCTGCGCCACGGGCTACAGAGCGGCTTTTTTCGTTTATCCCAAAAATTCCTTTATAAATTGCTTCTTCTCAAGTATCTCGTCAATGCGGTTGACATAATCTCCGGCCTCCTTGGGGTTGAAAACGCGCTCGATGCGGTCGCCGCGGACCAGCTTGGTGGACGCGCCGCCGCCCATGGCCAAAATCGAGTGAACCTCCTCCATTATGTAGACATTGTACAGGCACTCGCTGCCGGGCTTGGCAAAGCCCACATTTTCCAGGTTGCCGAGGGTGTTTTTCTGTTTGTACATATAGTAAGGCTCCGCGCCGTAAGCCTCCATGCGCCGCCGGCACAGCTCCATCATCTCGTTGACGTTGCGGGCGAAGCGGAGCTTTTCAAAGTCGTCCCGCAGCCGTGCCGCCCGCTTAAGATACATGGTGTGGACGGTTATGGCCTCGGGGCCGAGGGCGGTTATTCGGTTTAGGGTCTCGGCCAGCATATTCACGTCCTCCCCCGGCAGGCCGAGAATAAGGTCGGCATTGATGATTTCCATTCCCTCCCGGCGGGCAAGGGCAAAGGCACGCTCCACATCCTCGGGACTGTGGCGGCGGCCGATTGCGTCGAGAGTGGATTGGTGCATCGTCTGGGGATTGATGCTGATGCGGCGGACGCCGTTTTCGCGAAGCATTGTCATCATTTCGGGGGTCAGGGTGTCGGGACGGCCGGCCTCCACGGTCAGCTCCCGAAGGTCCGACATATCAAAGGACGCCTTTAAGGTCTTTATCAGCCTTTCCAGCAGCTCCGCCGGAATAGCGGTGGGCGTTCCGCCGCCGAAGTAGGCAGTCACCGGCTTTAGACCGAGCTCCGCCGCCAATTCACCCGTGCGGCGTATTTCCCGCTCACAGGCGTCCACATAGGGCAGCAAAAACTTGTTGTTGTGGGTCAGCGCCTGCGAAATGAAGGAGCAATAGGCGCAGCGAGTGGGACAGAACGGTATGCCCACATAAAGGCTGACGGCTTTTTCTCCCGCCATGGCGATGATGCCCTTCTCCTTTTCCGCCACCTCGAGACAAAGTCTCGCCCGCTCCGGCTCTATCCAGTATTCGTCCCGAAGCTTCCTCACGGTCTCGGCGGCGGTCATTCCTCCGTCCAGCAGCAGCCTTGCCAGCTTGGCCGGACGAATTCCGGTGGAAATCCCCCAGGGCGTTGGCATATCGGAAATCTCCTTACAGGCCAAAAGGGTGGCTTTTTTTATGGAATTGGACAGGGCCTTTTTGTCCGCCCCCTCCGGCATGGGCCAGCTCCCCCGCCCCGCCGCTCCGTCATTTGTGACCGAGGTCACGGCGCGGCCGTCCTCGACCGCGCTTTCGGCTGCCACGTCGGAGTGAACGTCAAAAAAGAGCTGAACCACCTGCTCCACAGCCGTTGACAGTTCATGCCCTTTTGTTGTTATAGTCATAAAATTTCCTCATTTCACGTATGGATTATACGCTTTTTCATATCCCACCGTAGTCTTTGGCCCGTGGCCGGGATAGATGACCGCTTCATCGGGGAAGCTCGACAGCACCCGGCGGACGGAAGCAAGCTCGTCCTCCATGCTGCCGAAGTCGTAACGGCCTATGCTGCACCGGAAAATCAAATCACCGCCAAAAATACAGTCCCCGATTACATATGCGACCCCGCCGCCGCTGTGACCGGGGGTGTGCATGACCCGAAACTTAAGCGGCCCGAAGGTCAAAATATCCCCGTCATTCACGAAGCCGTCCACTTCAAAGGTCTCGGGAGCCGGCGACCGCGTAAGGAAGCAGAGGCTGTCCCTTGTGCCCACCATGCGCAGGTCGCTTTTGTGCATATATACCTTCGCGCCGGCGGCGTTTTTAATTTTGTTCACCGCCCCGATGTGGTCATAGTGGCCGTGGGTCAGAAGTATCGCCGCCAAATCCAGTCCCTCGGCGCGGGCCAAAATTTTCTCCGCCTCGTCGCCGGGGTCGATGAGTACGGCGGTTCTCCCCTCGCTGACGAGGTAGCAGTTGGTGTCCAGACCGCCAACGACTATGGTTTCGATATTCATAAGCTCACTCCCAGTATTTTCTCCAACAGATCAAAGCCGTCGTTGTCCGCCGCCTCAATTTTCACATGAAGGGCCGCCTCAAGCTGCGGAACGGTGACGTCGTCCAAAAGCACGTCCGTCCCATCCCTCAGCATATCCCGCGAAATGACCGCCGCGTCCCCTAAGTCACGGCCCCTGAGCTGTTCCATAATGTCACAGCCGCACAGCAGCCCCGCCACGGTTATGCTCTCGCCGAAAAAGCGGTTGACTATCACCGCCACATCCACGGTGACGCCGGGATATTTTTCCGTCACCATCGCGGCGAAGGTCTCCATCAGCGGCCCGGCGGCGACGCCGGTTATCACGGTCACCCGACGGTCAGGGAGGCTTGCGGGCCCCAGTCTGAGCGCCGCGGCGAACTCCTCCTTGAGGGAGGCGATAAGTCCCACGCCGTTCTCGATTTGGGGGTAGCCGTCATAGCTTTCGCCCTCGGGTATCGGCAGGCCCGCCTTAATATACAGCTCGTCGGCGGCGTACACAAAGCCCCGGCCTATCTCCTTACGCGCCCTGTCTTGCAGCTCCTCAACGATTTTAACCGTCTCAACGGCCTTTTCCGTACTGACCGGCGTCATGGGCGTCAGCCCTTTACGGTGAGCGGTAAGGCCCAAAGGCACCACCGACACGCTGATGACGCTGTCACGGAGCCCGTAAAGTCCCTCAAGGGTGGAGCGCAGCTCGTCACCGTCGTTGTACTCGGGGCAGAGGACTATCTGGCAGTTCATCATGAGCCCGTTTTCCGCAAAGCGCCTCATAATATCCGGCAGCTTGGCGGCCCGGGGATTTTTGAGCATTTTTACCCGCAGCTCCGGGTTCATGGTGTGGACCGAAATATTTATCGGACTGACGCGCAGGCGTATGAGCCTGTCTATGTCCGCGTCCTTAAGGTTGGTCAGGGTAACATAATTGCCCTGAAAGAAGGACATTCTCGTGTCGTCGTCCTTGAAATACAGACTGTCCCTCATACCCGGCGGGAGCTGGTCGATAAAGCAGAACACACAGGCGTTGGCGCAACGTTGAGCCTTGTCCATCAGCCCGCTTTCAAACTCCACGCCCAAATCGTCATAGGCGTCCTTTTCAAAGTCCAGCTCCACAACCTCGCCCTGAAGCGTCTGAATTTTCAGCACTATCTCCTCATCATTCATGAGATAGCGGTAATCAAGCACGTCATGAACTTCCTCGCCGTTGACGGCCAAAAGCACGTCCCCGGGTTCAAGGCCGAGCTCGGCCGCTATGGAATTTTCGTAAACTTTTGTTATCCTCGCGGCCACAGGCTCAACTCCTCCTTTTTCAAAGGCTGCTTCACGGCGCCGGATCCGGCGTCCGGTCAAATATTGCGTCCGCTCTCTTTTTAGCCACGGTATAATATTCTTCTCCGTTGACGCCCACGGCGTAATTGCGGTCGTCATAAGAAGTAAAGGTCAGCTTTATGGTCTCGCCGCCCAAAAGCACATACTCGATGGAACCCACGGGCTCGCCGCCGGGGTCGCCGTCGAGAACGCCGCTCACATCAATCGCCACGCACTGCATATAAAACTCGCGGAAAGCGTCCTCGTCCATCTGTATCCCGCCGTTGTAGAAGGCGGGCTTATCCCCTCCCCCGTCCACGACGGAAAGCCGGGTCTCGGCGCCATGACGGTCGATGTTTATCTCGCTCACAAGGCCGATGTCCAGCATCACCAGCAGCTTTTCCGCCACATCGTATGAGCCGGTCATGAGGAAGGCGCAGTCCTCGTCGTCCACCCTCATTATGCGGTCGGCGCCGGTGCGTGTATAATAGCGGTACCCGCCGGCGGCGGGAGAGAACTCATAGGTCATCAAAGCGCCGTCCACGGTTATTTTTACGGTGTATTCCGGCTTGTCAAGGCCAACTGAGGCTTTATTTTCATCAGTGGGCTCCAGTGCGCCGGAGACCCCGTTTTCCAGCTCGGCAAGGGGTGTGAGCAGCCGCGTGGTAACGTCGTTGTTGGAGGCGCTGCGGCGCTCGGGCTCGGTGATGTCCCAGTAACTGAGCAGGCTGTACTGATCCCTTGGACCGGTGGGCCGCATTGTAACGGCCAGTGTTCCGGAGGGGCCCTCTATGCGGACCGAAGTGATGCTCTCCGCCTCAAGGCTCGAGGCTATGCTCATATAATCCACGGCCGTCAGCCTTATGACGGCCACAAGGTAGCTGTCCATAATATACACATCGGACGATGCGTCGGTGTTGAAATAGCTGCCGCTGCCATCGGGAGTAACAGCCCCGATGTTAAATGTTCTGCCGCCGCCGGTGGTGGTCAGGGTCAGCACGGCCGACGGCTCGTCCAAACCGTAAACGCTCAGGTCCTCGGGTTCCTTTTCGATACAGTTCTCGCCGCCGGTCACGTTGGAAAAGGTGTTCACCAGATAGTCCAGCGCGGTGGCGTCAAGGGTCTCCCCCTCAAAGCCCGCCATAATCCACGAGCCGCCCTCCCGCCTGAGGCTGTAGCTTCCGTACTGATTTTTTACGTCCACGCCCACAAGCTCCTCCGGGGCGTATGAATATATCTTCACCACGTCGTCGTCCGTGTAGCTTTCTCCCACGGTGGGGCTTTTCTGCGGTCTTGTAAGGTAGTACACCCCGCCTCCGAGGAGGCCGACCACCAAAAGCACGATAACTATATTCAGTATAAATCTTGCGTTTCTGCTCATAACTAACCTCCCGCGCCTTACAGATGTCTCCTCCGCAGCCAGATTATAAGGCCGGCCAAAATAATGATTATTGGCAGAGCATAGCAGAATATTATCCTGTACAGAGTCTGCTGGGTCGCGGTCATGGCCAGACGGCTGTAGCGAAGGCTCTTGCTGCTGATGGTGAGACGGGTGCTGTTGATGCCTATCATCTCATAGGTGCTGCCCACGAAAAAGCGGTTGTTGCCGAGGCTGCCCTCGCTGAGGATACCGCTTAAATCAAGGCCGATGGCCTCGGCGTAGTTGGAGGCCCCCCAGAAGGAGGAGCTGCCGGCCACCAGAAGCTTGGCGGTCTTGTCGTAGTTTTCGCCCACGGGCTTTTCCAGATAAAGGGCCAGGGCGTAGGTTCCGGTCTGGGTCTGGGGTTCCTCATTTTCATCATCAGAAAAGCTTATGCCGCTGCCGTAACGTGTGGTGCGCAGCGCCCGCTCGCAGTTAATCACGCCGAGCATATCCTGCTCAAAGCTCACGCTTCGGCAGAGAGTGGAGAAAACGGGTCTGCCGTTTCCGTTTTCCAAAAGGTCGCCGTTTATGTCGATATGCTCCACCTGCGGGTAGAATATATCCAGCTCGTTTTCGTTCCGCTTTTGAACTTTGTAATTGGGGTCATTCTCAACAACTATGTCGTTGCCGAGGGTGACGCCCCATTCGGCCAGATAGCTTTCCAGTCGGGGCAGGGTGAAGAAAGGCTCCACCGCCAGCTGTACGCATCCGCCGCGCTCCAGATAGTTGTCCAGATGGTCTATCTCATCGGCGGTAAAGTCGTCCATCGGCGAAATTATATACAGCATTTTGCACGCATCGGGCACCTCGCCGGTCTTAAGGCTCAGGGTAGTGGGGCTGATATTTTCGTCCGTCAGCACGCTGCCCATCTCGCTCGGGTCTACCTCGCCATGGTCCGTAACAAAGCACACCACCGTGTCCTCGTCGCTGAGGCAGTAGGCGATGGCGTTGGTCAGCAGGCTTTCCAGGTCGGCCGCCGAGGGTGAGCCGCTTTCGTCATATACTATCATGTCCTCGGGATTTATTATCCTGTAGCGGCTGTTCTTCGCGTTTTCCACCACGATGCTGTTCTCCTGAATTGTGCCGGTATCGGAAAATTTTTTCGCGAAGGCGGGGTCTTTGTTTATATTTTTTACTTCATATTCCAGATTTTTGCTGCCGGCGAGGTACTTTAGCACTACCTCCTTGACGTATTCGTTTTCGTCCCCGCTGTTCTGGATATAATACAGGTTGATTTTGCCGCCGCTCCTGTCCAAATCGGCAAGGACGCTTTTGGTGGTATTGCCAATCTCAAAAACGCCGTTACCCTTCAAATCAAAACGGGCGGCGGGGAATTTTTCGGACAAAGCCTCCGCCAGGAAATTCACAAGCACGAAGATGACTATGGAGGCGATTATGAGCACAACATTGTTGGCGCCGTATTTCAGGCGGCGCTTGTTCACGCCGTGTTTGTTCACATTTTTTTCCTTTTGCTGGTTTTTCATCTTTCCCGCCTCCTTAGTTCCAACGGCGCTTTTCAACGCTGCGCACGGTGAAAAATACGAACATGGCCGACAGGCTGAGGTAATAAACCAGATTTTCGGGCTTAAACACTCCGTCCACAAAGCTCTTGAAGCGTTCGGTCACCGCCAAAAGCTCTATGGCCTTATCCAGCAGGCTCACGCCGGTGGTGGGCAGTATGCCCATAAGGAACACCGCCAAAAGCACGCCCAGCGTGACCACAAGGGCGATTATCTGACTTTCGGTGACTGAGGAAAAGAACAGCCCTATGGACACGAAGCTCAGTCCCAGCAGGAAAAAGCCCAGATAGGAGGCGATTATGTCGCCCCAGACGGGCACGCCGTGTATCGCCACAATGACCACATACGGGAAGGAGGTGACCATAGCCAGCAGGAAAACGCACATGGCAGCGAAGAGCTTCCCCAATATTATGCCCCATATGCTCACCGGGGCGGAAAGGAGAAGCTGATCCGTCCTGCTGCCCCGCTCCTCGGCGATGAGGCGCATGGTCAGCACCGGCACCAAAAGCACTAAAATGAGCAGACTGCTGTACATGGGCACCGACACATCGCCGTTGCCCTCAACGATAATGTACTGATTGAAATAAATGCCCGAAATAAAGGCAAAAACCCCTATAAACACATAGCCTATGGGAGAGGTGAAATAGGCCATGAGCTCCCTTTTGAATATGGCTTTCACGCTTTTTCCTCCTCACTTTCCGTAAGCTTTATAAATATGTCCTCAAGGCTTAGTTCGTTCAGCTTTATTTCCATTATGGCGCCGCCCTGCTGTATGACGGTGGTGGATATGGCCCTGCGGACGTCGGCGTCGGCCTTTATGATGTACTCCGTGCCGCCCTCGGGACGGGCGCCGATGACGTTGACGCCCTTTACGCCGGGCACCTTCTCAAGCAGGGCCTTCATTTTGTCGGGGTCGCCGTCGATGACCGCCGTGATACCGTTTTCGCCGCCCACTTTTTTGGACAGATTTTCGGGGGTGTCCTCGGCCACTATCCGGCCCTTGTTTATAATGAGCACCCGGTCGCAGACGGCGCTGACCTCCGGCAGTATGTGACTGCTGAGTATTATGGTGTGCTGCCTGGCCAGCTCCTTGATGACGTTCCTTATCTCGATTATCTGGGCCGGATCCAGACCGACCGTGGGCTCGTCCAGGATAAGCACCGCGGGGTTGCCCACCAGCGCCTGAGCAAGGCCCACCCTCTGCCGGTAGCCCTTGCTCAGGTTGCGTATGCGGCGTTTGCTCACATCGTCTATCTTTGTTGTTTTCTTTATTTCGTCCAGATGACGCTTTTTGTTCTGTTTGGCCTTTTTCAGCTCGTACACAAAGTTCAGGTACTCGTCCACGGTCATGTCCAAATACAGCGGCGGCTGCTCGGGAAGATAGCCTATGCCCTTCTTTGCCTTGTAGGGCTCGTCCAGTATGTCCCGTCCGTCGATGCTGACGCTGCCGTCGGTGGCGCTGAGACAGCCGGTTATTATATTCATGGTCGTGCTCTTCCCCGCTCCGTTGGGGCCCAAAAAGCCGAGTATCTCGCCGCTTTGCACGGTGAAGGTCAAATCGTCCACCGCCACCTTTGCCCCGAAGCGTTTGGTAAGATTTTTAACTTCTATCAACTTTATCCCTCCGATACGGGTTATTCCTGCTTGGCTATCGCTATGCCAAGCTCCTCAAGCTGCTTTTGGTCCACGGCGCCCGGCGACTCCACCATGAGCTCGCCGCTGTCCTTAACCTTGGGGAAGGCCATCACGTCGCGGATTGACTCCTTGCCGGTCATGAGCATCACCATGCGGTCAAGGCCGTAGGCCATGCCGCCGTGAGGGGGCGTACCGTAGCGGAAGGCGTTGATGAGGAAGCCGAACCGCTCCATGGCCTGCTCCGGTGTAAAGCCCAGCGCCTCGAACATTCGGCTCTGAAGCTTGCTGTCGTGTATACGTATGCTGCCGCCGCCCAGCTCGACGCCGTTTAGCACAATGTCGTATGCCTTGGCCCTGACCGCGCCGGGGTCGGTGTCCAGCAGCTCTATATCCTCGTCCTTGGGACAGGTGAAGGGGTGGTGCATGGCCACGTATCTCCCCTCCTCCTCGCTGTACTCAAGCAGCGGAAAATCGGTGACCCAAAGGAGATTGAACTTCGTCTTGTCTATAAGGCCGTAACGCTGGGCCAATTCACAGCGGAGGGCGCCCAGGGCGGCGTAGACCACGCTGTCCTTATCGGCCGCGATGAGTATCGTGTCTCCCGCCGACGCGCCCATCCTGTCGGCGATGGAGCGGAGCTCCTCCTGGGTGAAGAACTTCACGACGGAGCCCTTTATCTCCTCCTCGCCGACTATGAGCCATGAAAGGCCCTTGGCCCGATAGGTCTTGACAAACTCCACGAGAGAGTCCAAAGTCTTTCGCGTCAGCTTGTCGGAAAGCCCCTTGGCGTTTATGGCCCTGACGCTGTGGCCCTTCTGCTCGGCGGCGGAGGCAAAGACGGTAAAGGCGCAGCCGCGGAACTTGTCCGTCAAATCGACCAGCTCCATACCGAAGCGGGTGTCGGGCTTGTCGCTGCCAAAGCGTTCCATGGCCTCCCTGTAGGGGAGTCTGGGCAGGGGAGTTTCCACGTCCACGTCAAGTATTTCTTTGAAAACCTTCTTGATAAAGCCCTCGTTGACGGTCATTACGTCGTCCTCGTCCACAAATGACATTTCAAGGTCCAACTGGGTGAACTCCGGCTGACGGTCGGCCCGAAGGTCCTCGTCTCGGAAGCATTTCGCTATCTGGAAATAACGGTCCATGCCCGCCAGCATCAAAAGCTGCTTGTAAAGCTGGGGCGACTGAGGCAGGGCGAAAAAGCGTCCGGGATAGATACGGCTGGGCACAAGGTAATCCCTGGCCCCCTCGGGAGTGGACTTGCAAAGTATGGGGGTCTCTATTTCCAAAAAGCCGTTTTCGTCGTAATACTTTCGGGCTATCTGAGTTACGCGGTGGCGTGTCTCGAGAGTCCGCTGCATTTCGGGCCTGCGCAAATCGAGATAGCGGTACTTGAGCCTCAGCTCCTCTCCGGCCTTCACGTCGTCCTGTATAACAAAGGGGGGCACCTCGCTCTTCGAGAGGACGCGCAGCTCCCTTACCTCCACCTCGACCTCGCCGGTGGGTATGTTTTTATTCACGCTTTCGCGGGGACGCACAAGACCCTCGGCGGCAATTACATACTCGCTCTTAAGCTCGCCGGCCTTTTCGAAAAGCGCCTCGTTTTCCGGCGAGAACACAAGCTGGCTTATTCCGCTTCGGTCCCTGACGTCCACGAATATCAAGCCGCCCATGTTCCTGGCCCGGGCCACCCAGCCCGAAAGCCTGACCGTCATGCCGGCGTGCTCGGCGCGGAGCTGACCGCACATATGAGTTCTCTTCATTCCTTTGATGTTTTCCATATATATTCCTCCCGATGTAACTTAGTCGTTTATTATTCTCGCCGTCTCGTCCCAGCCGTCGGCGGGGAGCAGCAGTTCGGCGCCGGTTTTCAGATTTTTCAGGCAGATTTCGTTTTCGCTGACCGTTACCAGCCAGCTCGCGCCGGAGCTTTTGGCGGCGGTGCGCTGTGAGTTCAAATCCAGGCCCATGAGGTCCCTTTCGGCGTAAAGCCCCAGTCCGCGCAGCCTTGCGGCGCCTCGGCCGGCTGCGGCGGGGTCCATCGCCGCAACGTAAACCAGCGGCGGCTCCGCCGGTATTTCCTCGATGCCGCTCTCCCGCATGGAGATTATGGCCCTTTCCTCGCCGATGGCGAAGCCCACCACCGGAACGTGCGGCCCGCCCATACGCTTTACAAGTCCGTCGTACCGGCCGCCCCCGCACACGGTGCCGGTGGCGCCGCCCTCTCCGGCCTTGAACTCAAAGACCGTGCGGTCGTAATAGTCCAGCCCCCGAATGAGGTGCTCCTTCACGTTGAAGCCTATGCCCACGGCCTTCAGATGCCGCTTCACCGTTTCGAAATGGCTCCGGCAGTCGGAGCAGAGAAAATCTATGAGCTTTGGCGCGTTTTTGGCAATGGCCTTGCAGGACGGATTTTTGCAGTCCATGACCCGCAGAGGATTGCGGCTCATACGGCTGACGCAGGTGGGGCAAAGCTCCCCGCTGTTGGCGTAAGGCAGCAAATACCTCGTCAGTGTGTTTATATATCCCAGGCGGCAGCCGTCGCAGCCGAGGGAATTGATGTTGAGGCTCAGATTACCGATGCCCATGGCCCTCAGCGCCGTATATGCCAAAGTGATGACCTCGGCGTCGGCCTGGGGATTGGGGCTGCCGTAGCACTCGGCCCCTATCTGGTGGAACTCCCTGAGCCGTCCCTTTTCCGGGTCCTCCTGACGGTAGCAGGTTATTTTGTAGCAGAGCTTTTGAGGCAGCACCTTATACATTTCATGCTGTATGACCGCCCTCGCTATTCCCGTCGTCCCCTCGGGGCGGAGGGCCAGGCTTTCGCCCTGCTTGTCGGTGAAGGTATACAGCTCCTTTTCCACTATATCCGTGACCGGGCCAACTCCCCTTTCAAAGAGCTCGCCATATTCAAAAACAGGAGTGTGGACCTCTCCGTAGCCGAAGCAGCGGCACTGGTCCATAAAAACGGATTCCACATACCTTTTCATGCGTATCTCTTCGGGCAGCCCGTCTTGGGTGCCCGGTGGCGCAAATATCCGCGACGTCATTTTGGTCTCACTCCTTTCCTCAATCTAAGAATACTATCTTATATTATACTATTTTGGACGCCTTGTTGTCAAGATTTTTGCATAAAAAAAGCCGTTTCTAATGTTAATTTTTTATAAAAAAGAGGCCGTAAAAAACTCGCTTTGTAATTTAGAGGCACAGGATTCGGCCGAAAAAATCGTGCAGAACGTCGTCGTCGCAAATATCGCTTCGCTCGCGGCGGCTTGATGGCAAGCCGCCCTACGGAGCACTAATGTAGCAAAGTAGTGTAGGGCGGGCTGCCCTCAGCCCGCCGCGTAGCATGACGGACAAAAAACTTTTCGTCCGTAGTTCAAGGGCATAAAAATGAGAAAATCCGCTCGTAAGGGCGAATTTTCTTCATAATTCATTATTTTTATTTATTGATTATAAAACTCTCAAATTTGGCTTAAATTAAGCCGTTCAGCCCAATCACCGTCTGTGCTT
This sequence comes from uncultured Clostridia bacterium, assembly GCA_947589005.1. Lineage (GTDB taxonomy): Bacteria > Bacillota > Clostridia > UMGS1883 > UMGS1883 > JAFLUQ01. Next base: position 28,762 of record CANPZO010000016.1, read on the forward strand.
AAGCTCGGCGTAAACGTCCTCCATTGTCATTCCCCGCTCGGCTATCATCACTATAAGGTGGTAAAGCAGGTCCGAGGTCTCCATGGCTATCTCCGACGGCTCGTCGTTCTTGGCGGCGATGATGGTCTCGCTGCACTCCTCGCCCACCTTTTTGAGTATTTTGTCGATGCCCGTGTCCAGAAGATAATTGGTGTAGCTGCCCTCCTTGGGGTTTTCCATACGATCCTTCACCACGGCGTACACCTCGTCGAGGATAGACGACGCGGCGGGAGCCTCGTATTCCGTAAGCTCCCCGTTTTCACCGGCCTTGCGGTAAAAGCAGGTGGGGTTTCCGGTATGGCAGGCCGGCCCGGCGGGGGTCACCTTGACAAGAATGGTGTCCATATCGCAGTCCACAAGTATCTCCTTTACCTCCTGAAAGCTGCCGCTGGTCTCGCCCTTGTTCCACAGGCATTGGCGGCTACGGCTGTAAAACCAGGTCCGCCCCGTCTCTATGGTCTTTTTCAGCGACTCACGGTTCATATAGGCCACCATCAGCACCCGCCCGTCGGCGGCGTCCTGAATTACGGCGGGCACAAGGCCCTTTTCGTCAAATTTTATTTCGTCAACAAACATATCAGTTACCCCACTTATGTACAATTTCTTCCAGCTTCAAAGCCCCCGAATACAGGGCCTTCCCCACGATAACGCCCTCTACTCCCGTATGGCTCAGCGCCTCCAAATCGGCCTCCCGGCCCACGCCGCCGCTGGCGATAACGCGCATACCGGTCCGGCGCGCCATCTCCTCCATGGCGGCCACATTTGGCCCCGCGAGAGTGCCGTCGGTGGCTATGTCGGTATATATCACCGTATCCACGCCCAGGGACTTCATCTCGAGGGCGACCTCCACGGCCGTTTTTTGACTGACCTCGGTCCAGCCGTCGGTTGCGGCGAAGCCGTCTTTGGCGTCGATGCCCACGGCTATACGGCCGGGGAATTTTTCAACGGCGGCCTTTACGGTGGCCGGGTCCTTGACCGCGGCTGTGCCGATTATTATGCGGCTTACCCCCAAGGCGGCCACGGCCTCCACGTCCGCGAGGGTGCGTATGCCGCCGCCCTGCTGAACGGGCACGCCGACCCTCCGGCAGATGTCGGCAACGGCCCGGCGGTTTTCACTTCCGCCGGTTTTGGCCCCGTCCAAATCCACAACGTGTATGAAGTCCGCTCCCAGTTTTTCCCATTTCGCGGCCATGTCTGCCGGTGACGAGCCGTAAACCGTTTCTTTTCCGTAATCTCCGTTCAGCAGGCGGACGCAGTTGCCGCCGCGTATGTCGATAGCGGGATATATTCTCATGTAATTTCCTCCTGCATCAAGTTGTTAAAAGGGGCCGTAAAAAAATGGCTCGGATCGTTCAAGGGCAAACCAGAGATGAGTATCGTCTAATCGTTCGGTGAAATAAATATCTAATTATGTAGAAGATTCGCTCGTCGGAGCGAATCTTCTTATTTTATTCCCTTGAACTATGAACGAAAATCACCCTCGGCGTACCTGTGTACGCCGTCGGGAGGGCTTGCTCGGCGGCAGGGGCCGCCTGCGCGAGCTGATTTTCGTTCATTCCGCGCGATTTTTTCGGCCGGCCCCTGTGCCTCCAAGTTACAGAGCGAGTTCTTCTACATCTACTTTTAACATCTCCATTGTTAAGCCCCTGTTGTTCAGCCCCTGAACATAAAATCGCTGATGGCCGCCTCAAATCTGGCCGTCACATCGTCCGGCAGGTCGTCCGCAAAAACTCTCAGGGTTATGGGTCTTGACAGGTCTAAGGAAAAAATGCCCATGATGCTTTTGGCATCCACCACATACCTGCCGCTCACAAGGTCCACATCGAATTCGAAATCGTTGATGGCGTTTACGAAGTTCTTAACGTCGATGATGGTCTTCAAAAAAATCTCGTAGCTTTTCATACATTACCTCCATTGCCGCTTCCGTCGCTGTCTGCAAACTCAATACTGTCAAATGTGCCCTTAAAATTTCTCCTTATCGCGTCAAGGTACTCGCGCCGAAACGCGCTTTGTTAATCCCTCTCCTGCGGTGGGACACAGACCTTCGGCCTTGCTTTTGCGGGCAAGGAAATTCTCCGGTCAATTTTCGGTCTTTCCGTGTCCGCCTTCAAATCAACCTATGTAGCGCCATCATTTAGATTATACTACAAATTTTGAAAAAAGCAACTCTTGTAATGTAAATGTAATAAAATTGGTGTAAAATATTTGTGAACAAAGGAGGCTGACTATGGATTTTAAAGGCTTTTTAATGGTAATTGATATGGACGGCACGTTTCTGGACAGTAAACGGAACATCTCGCCGGAGAACCGCTCCGCCCTTGAGGAGTGGCGCGGTCTCGGCGGCCAAGTCTGCATCGCCAGCGGACGCAGCGCCGCCGGACTGGTGCGGATACAGCGCGAGCTGGGACTTACCCTGCCTCTTATCTGCGGCAACGGCAGCGGCATTTTTGACTGCGAAAGGGGCGGTCTGATATATAACGTAACCCTGCCCGAGGGCGGCCGCGAGCTGGCCGAGGCCGCGGACAGGCTGCTGCCGGAGACGGGCATAACAATATACAAGGACGCGAAGGTGTACTTCTGCAAGGAAAATTCCGCCACCGTCCGCAACATGACCAACGAGCAGCTGCCCCACCTGACCGCCGACTGGCGGACTTTGCCATATCCGTGGGAAAAGATACTTTTCTCGCAGGAGCCGGAATACACCGGGGCCGTTCAGTCGCTGATGGAAAGGACAGCCGACTGCGGAGTGTTCAGGCTGTTAAAGTCCGCGCCGGTGTATTACGAGGTACTTAACCCCCTTGCCAGCAAGGGTCAGGCCCTGCGGGAATACTGCGCACGGCTGGGCTTCGAGTTGTCAAAGGTCGTGGCCGTGGGCGACAATGAAAACGACGTTTCCATGCTGGAGATTGCGGGCTACCCCTTCACCGTGGCCAACTGCACCCCGCCCGCGCGGGCCGCCGCCCGCTGGGTGGTCAGCGACAACGACCATAGCTGCGCCGCCGACGTGGTGCGGATAATGAAAGAGGAAATAAAAATAATTTAATAACGGCACGGCCCCCGAATGTCAGAACAAAACCTGACGTTCGGGGGCCGCCTTACACTGCGATTTTTTAGTTAACCATAAGCTTTTCCTGAAGAGCCTCCTGAAGCACCTCGGAAAAATTTATGTGAGCCGCCTCCGCACGGGTGTTGAGCCATGCAGGTATAGTGCAGTTTTTTCGCACCGCCTTGTTGCCGTATTTTTCGGCGTAGCTGTCCATATCAAGAACTATCAGGTTGACAAAACCGCCGTCATATTCGTCAGCCGCGACCTTAGGGCTGGCCTTTGGTATGTCCTCGCCGTTTTCGAGAGCCGCCAGCACCCAGCCGGAAGCGGCGTCAACCGCCATAGCGAGAGCGTCGGCAAAATCCGCGCCCTCGGTTACGCAGCCCTTTAAGTCGGGAACAACAACCGTGTATGAGCCGTCCTCATCGGGATAAAAGCAAGCGGGATATACAAGTTTCATAATCATACCTCCACTACAATATATGCGCGTTATGGTCGGGACTTATTCAATTCCGGCCTGTTTGAGAATTGATTTGGCGGTTTTGAGCTTGAAGTCCGTGTTGTGACGAGGGACAGTGACCTTGCCGGGCTTGGTGGGATGCTCATACTGATAATGAGAGCCCTTTGCCCTGACCTGACGCCAGCCGTCCTGTCTGAGCAGAGCGTCAATTTCGCGGAACTTCATGGCTATACCCTCCTGTCATATATATTGTAACACGCATTATGCGCATTGTCAAGAATTTTTTATATAATATGATATGGCCGCACAAATCCATCGTCGAGGAAAACAGGCATTATCAGTTTTTTAAACTGTGTATCGGCGCGGGTATCCGTCCGCCGCGGGCGATAAAGTCCGCGCAGCTTGCGCCGTTCACGGGCATTACGGGGGCGGTGCCGAGCAGACCGCCAAACTCCACACTCTCCCCCACCGTTTTCCCCACGGCGGGAATGACGCGGACGGCGGTGGTCTTGGTGTTGACCACGCCGATGGCCATCTCGTCGGCGATTATGCCGCTTATTGTCTCGGCGGAGGTGTCGCCGGGGACGGCTATCATGTCCAGACCCACGCTGCACACGCAGGTCATGGCCTCTAATTTTTCAAGGGTGAGACAGCCGTTTTCGGCGGCGGCTATCATGCCGGCGTCCTCGCTGACGGGGATAAAGGCCCCGCTGAGGCCGCCCACATAGCTGCTGGCCATTACTCCGCCCTTTTTGACGGCGTCGTTCAGCAGGGCGAGGGCCGCCGTGGTGCCGTGGGCGCCGCACTGCTCAAGCCCCATTTCCTCAAGGATATGGGCAACGCTGTCCCCTCGGGCGGGGGTGGGCGCAAGGGAAAGGTCCACAATGCCGAAGGGCACGCCCAGCCGCCGGCTGGCCTCCTCCGCCACCATCTGACCCACGCGGGTTATCTTAAAGGCGGTCTTTTTAACGGTCTCGGCCACAACGCCGAAGGATTGGCCCCTGACCCTTTCGAGGGCGCACTTTACCACGCCGGGGCCGCTGACGCCCACGTTGATGGCGCACTCGGGCTCGCCCGCTCCGTGGAAGGCCCCGGCCATAAAGGGATTGTCCTCCACCGCATTGGCAAAGACCACCAGCTTGGCGCAGCCGAAGCCGCCCCTGTCGGCGGTGGCGGCGGCGGTTTCCTTTATCACCCGCCCCATCTGGGCCACTGCGTCCATATTGATGCCGGCCTTTGTGGTGGCCACGTTTACGCTGGAGCATAAAAAGTCGGTAGTCGCCAGCGCCTCGGGTATAGAGGCGACGAACTCCCTGTCCGCGTTGGAATAGCCCTTGGCCTCAAGAGCACTGTAGCCGCCGAGGAAGTTGACCCCGGTGGTCTTTGCGGCGCGGTCAAGGGCCCTCGCGAACTCTATGCTGTGGCCGCAGGGCGCGCTGATAAGAGATATGGGCGTAACCGAAATGCGCTTGTTCACAATCGGTATGCCGAATTCCGCCTCTATCTGTTCGCCGGTGGAGACCAAATTTTCGGCCAGACGGGTTATTTTGTCATAGACCTTGTCCGTGGCCCGGCGCCAGTCGTCGCTGACGCAGTCAAAGAGGGAGATGCCCATGGTTATGGTGCGGACGTCAAGGTGCTCGTCCTTTATCATATTCAGGGTTTCGATAATTTCAACAGGATTTACGTTAAGCATCAGGGCGCGCTCCTCTCGTCAAATGCGGTGCATGGAATTGAACAGGTCCTCCCGCTGGATGGAGATGGACACGCCCAGCTCCCTGCCCACATTTTCCAGTCCGGACTGAAGCTGAGCCAGGTCCAGCCTGCTTTCGGTGGTGTCCACCAGCGTTATCATTGTAAAGATATCCTGCATTATGGTCTGGCTTATGTCAAGAATGTTGATGTTGTTTTCATAGAGAAAGCCGCTGACCCGGGCGATTATGCCGGTTTTATCCTTGCCGACTACTGTAACTACCGCTTTCATAGATGTTCCTCCATTATGTTTTTTCTTATCGTATCACAGGCCGCGAAAAATTGCAACCGTTATTTTAGCCAAAAATCCATGTCCTGACCGCAGCGGGGCTTTTACTCTTCTCCGTTTTTCCTGGCGTTTGCGGGCTTTTCGGCAATTTCGTAAAGCTTTTCCACCCGAGCGAGGGCCTCGGTCACCTCGTCGCGCTTTATGACCGTCACGCCGGTAAAGGAGCAGCGCAGGGCCTTATTGAACATATCCTCGGCGTCCTCATAGTTCCCCTGCTTTTCCAGCACAAGGCCGTAACGGTAGTAGGGCGTCGGACTGGGCTGGGGCTGGGCAAGGAGGGCCTTGTAAACCTCCGCCGCCCGGTCGAGCTCGCCCTTTTCCAGATAAAAAGTGCCCATATTGTCAGCGATGGAACGGTCGTCGGAGTTGTATTCGTAAGCCTCTTTCAGGAAGTTTTCCGCCTCCTGGGACAGTTGGGGCTCGGCCTTGGCCTTTTCCAGATAGAACAGGCCGAGGGTGCCGTAGGTGTCCGAGGCGGGCCGGGACTCATGGGCCTTTTTCATGGTGTCAAAGGCCTCGTCAAGACGGCCGTCCTTCCAAAGGAGAATGGCCTTGTTGTGCATGGCGCGGCAAAGGTCCGCCGGAGTGCCCTTGCCCTCCGCTATATACTTATCCAATACTTCATGCGCTTTTTCATTCATATTTTCCCGAATTAGGCAATAGCTGTAATAGACCACCATGGTTCCCTTGAGCTTTCCGGTATTATAGGCTTTTTCCATGAGCTCGAGGCCCTTTTTCCGGTCGCCCTTATTATAGATGCCGTTGCCCCTTATCATAAGGATATCGGCCCATTTCAGCACGCAGAAGCCGCCTATGATGAGTATGACGGCCACAAAGCCGGCCCAGGCCCCCACATAGTGGTTAAGGGCCACGACTACCGCCACAACCGCAATTATGAGTAAAAGATTCATGCTTAAGACTCCCTTCGCTATTTAAAACTCGGCGTTTCCGGCGGTGCGCGGAAAGCTCTGCACGTCGCGGATATTTGCCACGCCGGTTATATACATCAGGGCCCTTTCAAAGCCCAGTCCAAAGCCCGCGTGCCGGGCGCTTCCGTAACGGCGCAGGTCCAGATACCACCAGTAGTCCTCCTCCTTAAGGCCCAACTCCTTCATTCGGGCGGTCAGGAGGTCAAGCCGCTCCTCGCGCTGGCTGCCGCCGATTATCTCGCCCACGCCGGGGACAAGGCAGTCCATGGCGGCCACGGTCCTGCCGTCGTCGTTCAGGCGCATATAAAAGGCTTTGATGTCCTTGGGGTAGTCGGTGACGAACACGGGCCGCCCAAAGACCTTTTCCGTGAGGTAACGCTCATGCTCGGTCTGGAGGTCTGCGCCCCAGTCAACCGGATACTCGAATTTTTCGCCGCTGTTTTTCAGCAGCTCCACCGCCTCGGTATAGGTCACCCGGGCAAAGTCGGAGCTAATAACTGAATTGAGACGTTCCAAAAGCCCCTTGTCCACGAATTTATTGAAAAATTTCATTTCCTCGGGAGCGTTCTCCAGCACGTATTTTATGATATATTTAAGCATGGACTCCGCCAGCTCCATGTCGTCCTCAAGGTCGGCGAAGGCTATCTCCGGCTCCACCATCCAAAACTCCGCCCCATGGCGGGGAGTGTTGCTGTTTTCGGCCCGGAAGGTGGGGCCGAAGGTGTAAACCGAGCCAAGGGCCATGGCGTGGGTCTCGCCGCTGAGCTGGCCGCTGACGGTGAGGTTGGCGGCCTTGCCGAAGAAATCCTTCGACCAGTCCACCGTACCCTCGGGGGTTTTGGGCGGATTTTCCATGTCGAGGGTGGTTATGCGGAACATCTCCCCCGCACCCTCGCAGTCGCTGGCGGTGATGATGGGGGTGTGCACATAGACGAAGCCCCTCTCGTTAAAAAATTTGTGTATGGCAAAGGCCAGCACGCCGCGCACCCGAAAAACCGCCGAAAACAGGTTTGTCCTTGGCCGCAGGTGAGCTATGGTGCGGAGGTACTCGTTGCTGTGGCGCTTCTTTTGAAGGGGATAATCCGGCGTGGACGCGCCCTCCACCTCGGCCCCGTCCGCCACCAGCTCAAAGGGCTGCTTGCCCTCGGGGGTGAGGCGTATCTCCCCCTCGAACCACAGGGCCGCGCCCACGTTTTGTGAAATTATTTCGTCATAGTTATTCAGGCGGCTCTGCTCGGCCACCACCTGGAGTCCCTCGAAAAAGCTGCCGTCGTTCAGCATCACAAAGCCGAACGCGCCGGAGGCGCGAATACTGCGCACCCAGCCCGCCACCCGTACCCGCTGTCCGCCGGCAAGGCTTTGCGACCGGTAAAGCTCCTTTATAGTCGTGCGTTTCATATGCTGTTCTCCTTAAATATCATATCTCTATGTCGGCAACCGCCGGAATTATCCCCACGGCCAACCTCCGGCCCCGACTCTTACCGTATCTAATTATCTCACAAAAAATTAAATTTGTCCATACTTTATTGTGAAATTTTTCCTAAACTTCTTGACTTTATAAAAATTTTGATATAAAATATATATCGGTGTACAATATGACTTAGGAGGAAACGCAATGAAAAAGAAAAACAGGGCCGCCAAAAGCGCGGCCTCGGACAATATAAAAGCCACCCGCCGTCAGGAGCGGGAACGTCTTTCGGACGCGGCGGTGCTGGTCACCTCGCTGGCGGTGCTCTATGCCATATTGCTGCTGTTTTTGCAAAACATGGGTATGAGCGGGCCCACGGCCATGGGCGCGCTGACCTTTGAGAAAATACTTTTCTGGGGCAGCATAGCCGGCGCCATCTTCTTCGCGGTCTGGGCGGCGTATAAGGAACGCAAGGGTCTCATGCTTTACACGGGTATCTTCCTTTTTGTGCTCTGGACGATAACTATCATACTTTACGGCGGCAATGTCACCCCCAAATTCGCCCTCGTTTACGCCAGCATCCTTATCGCCGTGGTGCTCTTCCACATAGGGATAAGGCTGCGCGCCGCCGAAAAAAATATGACGGTATTTATTATTGTCTGCGCGGCGGCACTGGTGCTGCTCTCCCTTGTGGCGGTGGGCCTGCGTCTGGGGTATGTATACCGGCTTATTCAACTCATAAGTTAAGAAGGGGCTGTAAAAAAAGTCGCGCAGAACGTTCAAGGGCAGCAGACTTTTATTAAGGCAAATTTGAGCACTATATAACCAATCAGTAAAAATAAAACGATAATTTGATGTAGAAAATTCGCCCTTACGAGCGAATTTTCTCATTTTTATGCCCTTGAACTACGAACGAAAATCACCCTCGGCGTACCTGTTGTACGCCGTCGGGAGGGCTTGCTCGGCGGCAGGGGCCGCCTGCGCGGGCTGATTTTCGTCCGTTCTGCACGATTTTTTCCGACAGCCCCCCGTGCCTTCAGATTACATAACAAGTATTTTTACAACCCCTTTTTTCATACATTACCGCAAGATATGTACAAATTATAAATTTTTCGCAAAAACCACTTGACACGCGAGAAAAAACCGTTTATAATAAGAGTGTATTTTTGTGCCCTTTGCATAAAAATTTAATATATATGAAGGAGGTGTTTCAATGGAAGCAGTTCTTATTGCCGTTGCTGTAGTCCTCCTGGTTTTAATTCCGATAACCGGTTTTATCTGTTTTAAAAAAGGTATTGACCATAGAAAAAAGATTGCGGAGGCCGAGATAGGCAGCGCCGAGGAGCAGGCCGATAAAATCCTGTCCGAGGCCGCGTCCGAGGCCGAAAATAAAAAGCGCGTGGCCCTTGTGGAGGCTAAGGAAGAGATACTTAAGTCCAAGAACGAGGCCGAGCGGGAGTTCAAAGAACGCCGCAACGAGATCAACCGACAGGAAAGACGCATACAGCAAAAGGAAGAAAATCTTGATAAAAAGACCGACGCACTCGAAAAGAAGGACGAGCTTTTGAACAAGAAGATCAAGGCCGCCGAGGCAAGGCAGGCCGAGATCGACGAGCTTCACAAAAAGGAGACCGAGGTGCTGGAAAGGCTCAGCGGTTTGACAGCGGAAGAGGCAAAAGAATATTTATTGCGCAACATTGAAAGCGAGGTCCGCCACGAGGCGGCCATCATGATCAAAGAAATTGAAACTCAGGCGAAGGAGGAAGCTGATAAAAAAGCAAAGGACATCATCAGCACCGCCATTCAGAAATGTGCCGCGGACCACGTGGCCGAAACGACGGTCAGCGTCGTTTCACTGCCCAACGACGAGATGAAGGGCAGGATAATCGGCCGCGAGGGACGTAATATCCGCGCTCTTGAGACCCTTACCGGCATCGACCTTATCATCGACGACACGCCGGAGGCGGTCATCCTTTCGGGCTTTGACCCGATTCGCAGAGAGGTCGCTCGCGTGGCCCTTGAAAAGCTCATCACCGACGGACGCATCCATCCGGCCAGAATTGAGGAGATGGTGGAGCGCGCCAAGAAGGAGGTTGACGCCACAATCAAGCAGGAGGGCGAACAGGCCACCTTTGACACCGGCGTTCACGGACTTCATCCCGAGCTTATCAAGCTGCTGGGCAAGCTCAAGTTCCGTACCAGCTACGGGCAGAATGTGCTCAAACATTCAATGGAGGTCGCCTATCTTTCCGGCGTTATGGCCGGTGAGCTGGGCGTGGACGTGACCATCGCCAAGCGTGCGGGTCTGCTCCACGACATAGGCAAGGCCGTAGACCACGAAATCGAGGGCAGCCACGTCACCATCGGCGTGGATTTGGCCAAGAAATACCACGAGGGCAAGGAGGTCATTCACGCCATCGAGGCTCACCACGGCGACGTGGAGCCCAGTACCGTTATCGCCTGCATCGTACAGGCCGCCGACGCCATCAGCGCGGCCCGGCCCGGCGCCCGGCGCGAGAACATCGAGACCTACATAAAGCGTCTCCAGAGGCTTGAGGAAATTGCCAACTCCTTCAACGGGGTCAACAATTCCTACGCAATTCAGGCGGGCCGTGAGATACGCATTATGGTCAAGCCCGAGCAGGTGGGCGACGAGGATATGAGCTTTATCGCCAGGGAGATATGCAAAAAAATCGAGAGCGAGCTGGAATATCCCGGCCAAATCAAGGTCAACCTTATTCGCGAGACACGTACCACCGACTACGCAAAATAGCATCTTAAGGGGCGCAGACAGGCTGCGCCCTTTTTATGCAAATTTTCCTTTGACACGGGCACAAAAGAGAGATAAAAAATACGTGAACAAAAATTAATACTTGACCTTTATGCAAAACCGTTGTATAATTATTGTATAATTATACAACGGTTTATTTCAGACGCCGTGAAAGGAGGCCCCACCGTGAAGAGCATAGCCCTTGTGGTAAACTTTGAAAAGGACAGCGCCCGAGAGGCCGCCCTGAGCCTGACGGAGGCTCTTGCGGGACGGGCGGCGGTATACTGCGACCTTGCGGGCGGCGGTCTGCTGCCGGTGAAAGCCCTTCCGGACAGCGAGCTTTTTACCCTCTGTCCCACGGTTGTCACCCTCGGCGGCGACGGCACCATCATCAGCACCGCCGGCCGCTGCGCCCCTTACGGCAACGTCCTTGTGGGGATAAACCTCGGCAGACTGGGCTTTCTCGCCACGGTGGAGGCCGGTGATATCGGACGCGCCGCCGACTTCATCCTTTCGGACGTGAAGTACCGTGAGCGCACCATGCTCGCCTGCCGCATCCGCCGCGCGGACGGCAGCCTCGAGGCCGAGCACCACGCTCTCAACGACGTGGTGCTTTCCAGAGGCGCGGGACGGCTCCACACTATCGAGGCCGAAATGGACGGCCGCCCGCTGACGAGAGTAAGGGCCGACGGTCTTGTGGCGGCGACGCCCACCGGCTCCACGGCCTATTCCCTGTCCGCCGGAGGGCCCATTGCCGCCCCGGACATGGACATCTTCATACTCTCGCCCATCTGTCCGCACAATCTCACCGCCAGGCCGATGGTGCTGCCCACGGACCGAACAATCAGCCTTTCCGCCGGAGAGGACGCGTTCATCACCGTTGACGGGCGCAACATAGGCACATTACACAGCGGGGACAGGGCGGAGATACGCAAAAGTCCCTACATTACCCGCCTCGCGGAGGAACCGGGAGGAGACTTTTACGAGCTCGTCAGGAAAAAGCTGACAAATATATAGGAGGTACCTCATGAGAATAAAGAGGCAGAACGCCATACTCAAGCTTATCGGCGAAAACAGCATCGAGACCCAGCAGGAGCTCACCGACGCCCTGTGCAAAATCGGCTACGACGTGACCCAGGCCACGGTTTCAAGGGACATCAAGGAACTGCGCATCGTGAAGCGGCTCAACGAAAGCGGCCGCTACGTTTACGCTCAGAGCGGAATAAACAGTGACGCAGATATGAACGAGCGTTTTAACATTATTTTCGAAAAGAGCGTCGTATCCATCGAATACGCCGTAAACAATATAGTTGTCAAGACCCTTAGCGGTATGGCCCAGGCCGCCGCCGCCGCCCTCGACGCCATGGAGCTGCCCGAGGTCGTGGGCACCATCGCCGGTGACGACACCATAATCATGGTGGTCCGCAGCGAGGAAAGCGCCCGCCGGCTGGTGTACAAGCTGAGAAGCATGACCGAGGAATGATATCGGCAATCAGGTCAAAGAGGTGACGATATGCTCACTTTGCTTAAAATCGAAAATATAGCCGTCATAGAGAAGGCCGAGGTGGAGTTCGGGCCGGGCTTCAACGTCCTCACCGGAGAGACCGGCGCGGGGAAATCCCTGCTCATCGACTCCATAAATCTGGTGCTCGGCGGCCGGGGCCAGCGTGAGCTGATACGGGCCGGGGCGGACTACGCCTCGGTTCGGGCGGTGTTCCGCTGTCCGGAGCTGAACCCCTTTCTCGAAGAGCTGGGCCTTGAGCCCGAGGAGGACGGCACGGTCATTTTGTACCGCCGGCTCCACCGCGACGGCCGCAACACCTGCCGTCTTGGGCTGGAACCCATTCCCCTGAGTGCGCTTAAGGAAATAGGCGGCCGTCTGGTGGCCATCCACGGCCAGCACGACGGCACCGCCCTTCTGACCCCGTCGGCCCACATCGACTTTATCGACGGCTACGGCAAATACGCCGCCGCGCTCAAGTCCTACTCCGAAAAATTCCGCGCCTGGAAGGAGGCCGAAAAGGCTCTGGAGGAGGCGCGGACGGGCGCGGCCCAAAGGGAGACCCGCATCGACTTTCTGTCATTCCAGGTAAAGGAGATCGAGGAGGCCGCCCTCAAAAAGGGCGAGGAGGAGGAGCTCACCGCCAGACAAAAGCTGCTCAGCAACGCCGAGGACCTTACCGAAAACGCCCGCATCGCCGGTCAGGGCATAGACGAGGGCTACGACTGCGTCAGCGACGCTCTGTCGGCGCTGGAAAAAATCGTCGAGGTTGACCCCTCCATGGCCGAGGCCGGCGAAAGGCTCGGCAGCGTGTACTACGAGCTGGAGGAGCTCCGCCGTGACATCAACTCCTACGCCTACGGTCTGGAGTTCGACCCGGAGGAGCTGACAAACGTGGACGAGCGAATAGGCGTCATATACCGTTTGGAGCGCAAGTACGGGGCAGACATACCGGCGATACTGGCCTACCTTAATAAGGCGAAGGCGGAGCTTGACGCTTTGGTTTATGCCGGAGAGCACGGAGCCGAAATGGAGGCCGAGGAAAAGCGGCTCCGCTCCGAGGCTCAGGCGGCGGCCGGAGAGCTTTCGGCCCTGCGCCGCAAGGCGGCGGAGGAGCTGTGCAAAAATATATGCGGCGAGCTGGCCTTTCTCGATATGCCGAAAACACGGGTGGAGCCCCTGTTTACCCCCTGCCCCCTGTGGGAAAAGGGCGCGGAACGGGTCGAGCTGCTCATCTCCACCAACCCCGCCGAGGAACCGAGGCCCCTCGGTAAAATTGCCAGCGGCGGCGAGCTCAGCCGCATAATGCTGGCCATGAAAACCGTGTTTTCCGAGGTGGACAAGGTGCCGGTGCTCATATTTGACGAGGTTGACGCCGGCGTAAGCGGCCGCGCCGCCGGAAAAATCGCCCGGAAGCTCCGTGAGCTGGCCGCGTCCCATCAGGTTATTTGTATAACTCATTTGCCCATGATAGCCGGCTTTGCGTCCCACCATCTGCTCATCGAAAAGCTGGAGACCGAGGGCGGCCTCAGCACCGCCGTCCGGCCCATAGACGGCGAGGAGCGCGTGCGTGAGCTGGCCCGCATAATGGTGGGCGACAACATTACTCCCGCGGCGCTGGAAAACGCGCGGGAACTTCTCAACCAATAGGAGGCAGCACTATGGATCAAATAGGACAGGTAGTTGAAATTCAGGGAAAAACCGCCCTTGTGCGGGTGCGTCGGGTCTCGTCCTGCGGCGAAAACTGCAACGGCTGCGAGGGAGGGTGCAAGCCCACCTCCACCACCATGAAGGCCGTCAACGGCCTCGACGCCAAGGTGGGAGACATGGTCAAGGTGGAGATGAACTCCGGCGCGTTTTTGCTGCTGGCCTTTGTGGGCTATATTTTGCCCATAATCATAACCGTCGCGGCTTATCTGCTGGTGAGCCGTTTCACCTCGGACAGCCTTATCGCCGACATTGCGGCCCTTGCGGCCCTTGTCGCAACGCTGGTGTTCTTTTACTTTTTCGACAAGGTGCCGAAAAAATCGACCCACTTCACAAGCAGGATAATTCGAATATTAAGATAAATATTTTTGAAAGGATGTTTTGACATGGAAAAAATCACCACAAACACCGCTCCCGGCGCCATCGGCCCCTACTCTCAGGCAATCAAGGCGGGCGGCTTTCTGTTCACCAGCGGCCAGATACCTCTTGACCCCGCCACCGGCGCCATACCCGAGGGGCCCGTGGCCCAGGCCCGTCAGGCCCTGACCAATCTGACAAACCTTATCAAAGCGGCCGGCGCGGATGTGAGCAAGACCGTAAAAGCCGTCGTATTCATCAAAAACATGGACGACTTCGCCGCGATAAACGAGGTTTACGCCCAGTTTTTCACCGAGCCCTACCCCGCCCGCTCCTGCGTCGAGGTGGCCAAGCTCCCCAAGGGCGTCCTCATCGAGGCCGAGGCCATAGTCGAGCTGTAAAAAATATATAATTTCTATTGACAAATTCTAAAAAGCGTGCTATTATATTGGTGTACGCGGGAGTTCCCGTGACAGTTTAATATTCTTCGGGGCAGGGTGCAATTCCCTACCGGCGGTATAGTCCGCGAACCCGGCTTGGCCGGGCCGATTCGGTGAAATTCCGAAACCGACGGTATAGTCCGGATGAGAGAAGAGAGGTGTTTTGTGTGCGCGAAATTACTTGAAGCTCCGATTTTTGTCGGAGCTTATTTTTATTCTATCAAATTTATCGGAGGTTTTATCATGAACAAGCTTTTTGAGGAGCTTCAAAAAAATATTTCCTTTGTCCTTGTGTGCATAGCGGCGGCGGCCATCATAATCGGGCTGGCCGTGCTCGCCGAAAGGACTCTGCTCAAGGGCAGGCTGGTCCGTCTCGGCGCCACGCGCAGGACCACCACCTGCGCCATGCTCGCGGCGGCGGCAGGACTGCTCATGCTCTTTGAGTTCCCCATTCCGTTTATAGCCCCCTCCTTTTACGAGGCGGACCTGAGCGAGATACCGGTGCTCATCGGGGCCTTTTCTCTGGGGCCCACCGCCGGGGTGGTCATCGAGCTGGTGAAGATATTTATCAAGCTGGTTATAAAGGGCACGTCCACCGCCTTTGTGGGTGATTTCGCCAACTTTTTCATCGGCTGCACAATGGTGGTTCCGGCCTCTGTTATCTACCACCTAAAAAAGACCCGCGGCATGGCGGCGGTGTCGCTGCTCACGGGCACCCTGTGCATGACCGTGTTCGGCAGCGCCTTCAACGCAATCTATCTGATACCCAAGTTTTCCGAGCTTTTCGGTTTGCCGCTGGAGGCCATAATTTCCATGGGCGCGGAAATCAACCCTCACATAACAAGCGCCGCGTCAATGGCAGTCTGGGCGGTGGCCCCCTTCAACATAATAAAGGGATTGGGCGTCTCCATAATCACCATGATAATATACAAGCCCCTTTCCGGTCTAATCCGTAGGGGTGTTAACTGAGCGGCTGTAAAAAAATGGCGTATACCGGCGTCGTCGCAAGCGAAGGTGAGGCTTATGGCGGCGTGGCAGCCCTCCCTACGGTGTCATTTTATACGTGTAGGGCGGCTTGCCCTCAAGCCGCCGACTCACAGAGATGGACAAACAAGCCGCCGAACAAATAAAAAAAGCCGCCGCAAGCGAAGTTAGGCTTGCGGCGGCGCTTTTTTGCACGATTTTTTGGGCAATCCTCATTTTACACCAGCGGCACGGGCCTGTCTATAAGGTGCATCACGTTGCCGTCGATGTCACGGAAGAAAAATGTGGATATGCCCTTGTCGCTGGTGGCGGCGTCGTGTATGACCTCCACGCCCTCGGCCTTCAGCTGCTCCACGGCGGCGGCAAAGTCGGTAGTGGCAAAGGCCAGATGGCGCACGCCCGCCAGCTTTTCCTCGGGCTTGCCCTGCGAGGGGTGGGTGGCGGGTATAAACTCGATCATGCTCTTGTCCGGAAAGGCCAGAAAATAGGTGCCCTTTCCGTTGTCATAGACGCAGTCCAGCTCAAAAACCCGCTTGTACCAGTCCGAAAGCCGCTTTGTGTCCTCGCTGATGATGGCCAGATGTTCCATTCCCTTAAGTTTCATTTTTCTCTCTCCTTTTAAATTATTTTATGCAAAAACGCCGCTCCCACTATGCCCGCGTCGTTGCCCAGCCGGGCGGCGGAAATCTCCGTCTGCCTTATGCCGGGGACGCCGCGGGTGTAGGCGTTTTCGCTGACAAACCTGCGTATCGGGGCCAGAAGGGTCTCCCCCTCCCTGCTTATGGCCCCGCCGATGACCAGACGGTCGGGCTGGAAAATATTCACAAGGTTGTTGACCCCCATGGCCACCCTCTCTATCCATCGGTCCCGAACCTCCACGGCCTCGGGTATGCCCGCCGCGGCCCCCTCAAAGGGCGTGCGGCCGTTTATTTCAGGCTGAGCGGCGAACCAGCCGCCCCGCTCCCTTGCGTCGTTTATCAGGCCCGTAACGCTGGCGTAGGCTTCCCAACAGCCCTTCCGTCCGCAGCCGCAGAGCCTCCCTCCGGGGTAAAGCAAAGTGTGGCCCAGCTCCCCCGCTCCGCCGTTGACCCCGCGCAGCAGTCTGCCGTCCACGATTATCCCGCCGCCCACGCCGGTGCCGAGGGTCACAAACACAAAGGTCCCCCCGTCTCCGCCCGAGGCAAAATATTCCCCGGCGGCGGCGCAGTTGGCATCGTTGTCAACGTCGATACGGGCATCGACGCGCTCCATAAAATACTCTCTGACGGGAGTGTCGCTGTAGGCGATGTTTGGGCTGTAAATTATGGCGCCGCGGCGGTTGTCGCAAAGCCCGCTGCTGCCAATGCCCACAGCCGTTACGCTGTCCCTGCCTACCACGGCCCGGTCCATGGCGCGCGTCATCGCCACATACATCAGGCGCACCATTTCCTCCCCGTTGTCCGGCCGGCTGTCCACGCTGCTCCGCGCCAGTATATTTCCGTTATCGTCCACGACGCCGGCCTTGATGGCCGTGCCGCCCACGTCTATGCCAACATACATCGGTCCTTCCTCCTCTATGTCCATTATACACTATTTGCACAAAGCTGTCAATTATTTTTGTATAATTTACCATTGACTTAGCGGCTATAAAGTTCTATAATGTATGTAAGTATGACAATTACTACTCTTTGTTTTTACGGAA
Organism: uncultured Clostridia bacterium; assembly: GCA_947589005.1. Lineage (GTDB taxonomy): Bacteria > Bacillota > Clostridia > UMGS1883 > UMGS1883 > JAFLUQ01. The sequence goes on from CANPZO010000016.1 coordinate 46,125, forward strand.
AGCGGGTGGACGCCATGGTAAATATGTTCCGTGCCAGCGGAAGGGATATCGAACGCTGCTTCGGCGGCATTTTCACGGAGCTGCTCAGCACTACCCGGCTGGGCCTCAGCGACAGCCATATACAGCACGGCGACACCTCGGTGCTGCTCCACAGCGCGGCGGTGGCCTATTACAGCTTCAGGCTGTCCCGGCGGCTGGGGCTGCTCAAGCATCTGAGACAGAAGAGGGAACTGCTTCGGGGCGCGCTGCTCCATGACTATTTTCTCTACGACTGGCACCATTATAACAACGAAAACGGTCTCCACGGCTTCAGCCATCCCTCCACGGCTTTGGCGAACGCGCGGCGTGACACGGAGGTCTCCGAGGTGGAGGCCAATATAATCGTCCGCCATATGTTTCCGCTGACGCCTGTGCCCCCCACCTGCGGGGCGGGCTGGGTGATATGCCTTGTGGATAAGGTCTGCTCTCTTTACGAGACCTTCAACCGCAATATTTACACGGAGCTAAGGCGTTACATCCGCCGCTGTCAGCTCATGCGGCAGGCCGAAACCGACGCTTTCGCGGCGTAAATGACGGAGGTGAGGCTATGTCACGGCTATTTATATGGTTTATGGTTTACAGCTTTATCGGCTGGACCTATGAGACCGCCATATACTCTATCAAAAACAAAAAATTTGTGGACAGCGGTATGCTGTACGGTTGCTACTGCCCAATATACGGCCTCGGCTCTCTTATGAACATAACGATGTTCAGCGGCGTGGACAATCCGATACTTATATTTCTCGGGGCCATGGGCGCCTGCAGCGTGCTGGAATATCTGACCTCATGGTGGATAGAGCGCATTTACGGGGCCCGGTGGTGGGACTACAGCGACTGGCCCGTGAACCTCAACGGCCGCGTCTGCCTTTTCGGGAGCATGGCCTTCGGCATCATGGCGGTGTTCGCGGTGAAGTGTCTGCATCCGGCGGTGGCCACTCTGACCGACCTTTTCCCCGACTCATGGCTCAATATAACCGCCTTGCTGCTGCTGGCAATACTGCTGGCGGACATTATCGCCTCCCTGCGCCGCTACCACAAAATGGAGCGCGGCGGCCGGGTGAACATAGTGCTGAAGCTGCCCTTCGACTTTCTGCCGGGCCTCCCCAAGCTGGGCAGCCGGATAAGGGGCATAACCTCCGCCGTCATCGACAACGGCTATTCGATTTGGGACAGGATAAAGGAAAAAATAGAGACTCTGTTTGAATGACCGACAAATGCGCGGGAAGTGTGAACGTAACATTCAATAACTAACTATGTAATCTGGAGGCACGGGGCTGTCTAAAAAAATCGTGCATAATAACATCGGAACAGGCGTAACATTGCTTGTTCCGATTTCTTTTAAATTTTTTCGGCGGCCCCCGGGCAAGCCGCCCTACGGGGCACTAACGTAACAAAGTGGTGTAGGGCGGGCTGCCACGTCGTCGCAAGCCTCGCTTAGCTTGCGGCGATTTTTTATGCTCCGCAAAAAAGTCACCGTTTGGCTCGCTCGGCTGCTCCTCCTTTTCCCCATAAAGCCTGTCGGCTTTGCGGGGGCCCCATGACCGCCGCCCCGCATGACGGACAAAAACCTCGCAAAAGGTTGGTAGTGAGCCAAAGCCGTCGCGAGGGCCGCTTTAGGCCCGAAGCAGGCGACGCGAACGTGACCTTTTGCGAAAAAGGAGGGGCAAGCCCTCGTGCGACGACGTTTTTCGCAAGAAAAAAGCGTCGGAGCAAAGACGGGCTTTGCCCCGACGCCGGTCTGCACCATTTTTTACAGCCCCATTACATAACGCGTATCAACACCATATACACCGCCGTGCCGCCGACAACGCTCAAAATCAGGCTGTGGCGGAGCTTGTGTACCGCCGCCACAAAGGCCGCCGCTATGAGGCCCGGCGCCCAGCCGTCAAGGGATGAGAATTTTATTCCCCGCAGACAGTAGACCACCAGCATACCCATTATGGCATAGGGGAGCGCCCTCCCCAGATATTTCAAAAATTCCGGCGTTTCCCGATTTCCGGGGAAAAGCAGGAACGGCCAGGCCCGAAGCGTGAGCGTCACCGCCGCGACGACAGCAAGGGTAGCAAACGCCTGTATGCCCGTCATTGGGCCTTCCCCCTTTCAATAGGCCCGCGCAGCAGGGTCAGCGCCAAAAGTATCATCAGCATGGCCGGTATCAGGAAGCCCTCCCGCCCGAAAATCAGCAGCGATACCACCGTCAGGCCCACGCCCGCCGCCGCGGGCACGCGGCCTCCGCCGTCCTCCCACTGGCCCACAAAAATCACAATGAACAGGGCCGTCATCACAAAGTCTATGCCCTCGGTGTCAAAGGGCAGCAGCCTTCCCGCCGCCGCGCCTATCATGGTGCCGGTTATCCAGTAAAGCTGATCCATGGCCGTCACGAGGAAATAAAACAAATCCCGGTCCGCCCCCTCGGGAGGCTCGGTGGAGCAGAGAATACTGTAGGTCTCGTCCGTAAGCCCGAAAATCAAGTACGGCCTGAACCTCCTTTCCCGGTATCTGTCCAGCATGGACAGGGCGTAAAACGAGTGCCGGGCGTTGACCATAAGCGCCATAAGAGCCGCGCTCACCGGAGAAAAGGGCGAACAGAGCAAATCCACGCACACAAACTGCATGGAGCCCGCAAAAATAAAGCAGCTCATCCCAAGCGCCCAGGCCGGAGAGTAACCGCTCTGAGACAGCAGCACTCCGAAAGCTATGCCAAGAAACACATAACCCACCAAAACCGGCACAGTGTATGGGAAGGCCGCTTTTATGTTGTAAACAAGCTTTTTCATTTTATCTTATCCCGACTGTCTATAACTATTGTGACCGGGCCGTCGTTGGTGAGGGCCACCTCCATGTGCGCCCCGAAAACGCCTCTCTGTACCGGCTTGCCCAGCCGCTTTTCCAGACCGGCACACACATAACCGTAAAGCTCCTCCGCCCGCTCCGGAGCCTCCGCCCCTCCGAAATAGGGACGGTTGCCCACGGGGATATCGGTTATGAGGGTAAACTGACTTATGAGCAGCATATCGCCCCCGACGCTGCCTATATCCAAATTCATTTTGCCGTTCTCATCCTCGAAAATGCGGAGCTTGACCAGCTTATCGGCGATATAGTCGCCGTGGGCCTCGCTGTCGCCCCGCTCCACGCCCAGCAGCACCATAAAGCCCCGGCCTATCTTTCCCTTTACAAGGCCGTCCACCGTTACCGACGCCTCGCTCACCCGCTGTACGACCGCCTTCATTCATCGGCCTCCTCACCGGATTTTTCACCGTCGTTTTCGCCCGCACCGGCGTCGTCATAGTTGTATTCCACCCTTGTGTAGGGCTGGGCCTTGGCCTCATAGTCGCTGACTATTTTTTTCTTTTCCAAATCATTTATCTCGTCGGCCAGGGACAATATCTCCATATGGCAGCTCTGGGCCGCGAAGCTGCCCTTTTCCAAGGTCTGTATCATGGAAAAAAGGTGCCCCGCCATATTGACCCGGCAGTCGTCCCAAAGAGGGGCCAGCTCCAGCGCCCGACGGTCCAGCTCCACGGCGTCGCCGTAGCTGCCGCCGGCGGCCTTAATATCCGCGTAGAGGGCGTAATACAAGGCGCGGCGCTCCTCCCTTTCGATCGCCAGTTTAATATAGTATTCGGAATTGACAATGTCGTTTTTTACCGTTCCGTCATCGTAAAGCTCACGGTATGCCTCGGCCGCCGCCGCGCAGCTCTCCCCGTCCAGAGGGTCGATTTTGGCCGCGCTGCCAAGGCTGTCCGCCGCCGCCCGAAGGTCGCCCCGCTTAAGGGCGTAAACGCCCGCGGACTTGAACGCCTCCCCCGCCGTCAGTATGCAGGCCAAAACCGCCGCGGCCGCCAAAACCGCCGCCACAGCGTAGCTGCGGTTCTTAAGCTTTACCGCACCGGTAACGCCCTGTCTCCACTCGCCGTAAACCAAAAGTCCTGTGACCATCAGCAGAGAATACGAGCAGGGCCGCACAAAAAACATAAACACACAGAAGGCCGCTCCCAAAGCGGATATCCAGCTTTTCCGGCTCACGGCCATATAGCCCGCCCAGCCGACAAAGGCCAGGGCCGCCAGCAGACCCGCCAGTCCCAGAGAGGACACCAGCTCGGCTCCGGCGCCGAGGCCGGAAGCCTGATAAAACTCGGACTGCAGCTCTCCCTGCCGGACGATGAAGCCTCCCCCGCCAAGACCGGCGGGATGGGTCAGGCCGCTGATGAGCCCGTCGGCAAAGGGCCGCGGGGAGAGCCGGCCCAGAAGCGCCAGTCCCACCGCCGAAAGCACGGCAATTCCGCCGCCGGCGGCGCAAAGCCCTCTGCGGCTCTGTTTCCAGAAATACACCGCCATTATCATGCCCGCGAAAATGCCGGTCACGAAGCAGCGGCTCATTATCAGCACAAACAGCATTGGCAGCCCCGCGGCGGCCATTACTCCCAGGTTTTTATTTTTTTTGCGCTTTACCGTCCTGGGCCGCAGCGTCCTTACGCAGCAAACCATGCCCACCAGCATGAACGCGCCAAGGGCCTCGTTGTCGCCAAGACCCCTGCAAAAGGGCGCGGCCATGGAAAATCCGTCAAACACCGCCCAGGCGATTATGTTGCCGGCGGCGCAGATAAAGGCGGAGGCCGTCAGCAGACCGGCCAGGCGTTCGCCCAGTCCCGAGCCGCGCTCCTGCTCGAAATAGTCCGCCGCCAGCAAGCCCCCCAAAACCACATTCAGCAGCGTGAATATCAGCCGAACGTGATAATACGGGCCCGACGCCCAAAACAGCGCCAAAAGAGCATACACCGTACAGAATATGCCCAGGACCGCGTTTACGGAAATATGTACTTTTTTGGTTTCCGTCAGTCTTACCGCAAAGACCGCCGACATGAGGATAAACAAGGCGTAAAGCCCCCACCCGTCCGTGCCGGGCACAGAGGGCGCCAGCAATATAAACGCCGCGGCGAAAAGCTCAAGCAATGTTTTCCCCGAGAACCGGCGGTCGGTTTTATTGTTCTTCCTCACCGTTTTCCGCTTCCTCCTCGATGACGCAGACCATAACCTTTTCAATTCGGCGCTCGGCTATCTTAACCACCTTCATTGCCAGTCCGTAAGCGTCTATCTCAAAGGTGGAGCCGTCCTCCGGAATGGTGTCCATCTGGGCGAAGATAAGACCGCCTATGGTGTCGTATTCGTCCACCGGCAGCTTGACGCCCAAAGCCTCCGCCACCTCGTCAAGGGGAGCGGTGCCGTCGATTTCCCAAGTATTCGCGTCGATTTGAATTATGGGATCCTGCTCTATCTGTTCTTCTTTTTCATCGTTTATGTGGCCCACCAGCTCCTCAAGCAAATCGTCCATGGTGACTATGCCGCTGAAGCCGCCGTACTCGTCCACCACAACCGCCATGTGATTTTTCTCCTGCTGCATATTGCGGAAAAGCACGTCCGTGGAAACTGTCTCCGGCACGATATATGCCTTGCGTATTATGTTCTTTATATCGCCCGTACCGTCGTACAAAAATTCATACAGCTCTCTGGCGTGAACGACGCCCACGATATCGTCTATGGACTCACCGCAGACGGGGAACCTCGAAAAGCCCGTGTCGCGGGCGGTTTTTTCCCACTCGCGGGGGTCGTCCTCTAACTTAAGCACGGCCACGTCGATGCGGTGTGTCATAACGTCGGCGGCGGACATATTGTCAAATTCGAAGATATTTTGTATGAGCTCCTGCTCCTCGGGGGCAATGGCGCCGCTTTCGGTGCCTATGTCCACCATCATGCGTATTTCCTCCTCGGTCACGTCCTCCAGCTCCTCGTCGGGATCCACGCCGAACAGGGCCGCTCCCACCCGGGCCAGCCACTGGGCCGCCGCCACAAAGGGTATGCTTATAACCATAAAGCCGGCCATCAGCCAGTAGCAGGCCCCGGCTATGGCCTCGGGACTTTTGCGGGCTATCCTCGCGGGCGCGAGCCGCCCGATTACCACGGCGGCGAAGGACGCCGCCAGCACCGCGGCACAGCCGGGAATGATACTGATTTCCTCAACGTAGAAGACCGACAGAAGTCCCACGCAGACATAGATAAGCGCCGACCAGAAGTGATACGCCGTCACCATACGGCTCTCATTTTCCTTCAGGCGGAGCAGCTTGTCCGCGGCGGGGCTGTCCTCGGCCTCTTTTCTGAGGGCGGTTATGTTTATCTCCTCCAGGGCCACGGTCATGACGGTAATGACCGCACAGACTAAAAGCAGCACAAGCTGCGTAATACAGGCAGGCAGAGGTTGCAAAATTATCTTCCTTTCTTATCTTTCATATTCCAAGCGCGTCCCGCCGGGGACGCACCGTTATCTCACCACATAAAGCAGTATCGCGAAAAAATGCAGGATGCTCCCCGCGAGGACAAATATGTGCCAGATGGAGTGCATATACGCCACGTTTTTAAGGCAGTAAAACACCACGCCGAGCATATATACTATGCCTCCGGCCAGCAGCAGGGCTATCCCCTCCGGGGCGATGGCCGCCCGCATGGTGCCCCACATGGCCACCGCGGCCCAGCCCAGCACGATATAGCTGATAAGGCTGATATTCTTGAATTTTTCCATATTTATTGCGTTCAGCACTATGCCAAGCGCCGTCACTCCCCAAATAACGCCGAAAAGCACCCAGCCCCCGTGCTCACGGACGCTGCACAGGGCTATAGGGGTGTACGTGCCCGCAATCAGCAGATATATGCTGCAGTGATCCATCACGCGGAAAACCTTCTTCGCCCCCCGGGCGGCGATGGCGTGATAAAGCGTGCTCATTGTGAAAAGTATGATAAGCGTCGCCCCGTAGAGAGCGCCGCTGACAACACCGTAAACATTGTGGGCCTTAGCCGCGAAAACCACCGTCAGCACCAACGCCGCGACGCCCATAAGCGCGCCAATGCCGTGGGTCACGGAGCTGAATATCTCCTCGCCCAGGGAATAGAGCTTACCCTTGCGCCTTGCCGCCGTCGTCATATTTATCTCCCCTTTTATATCTTTCATTATCCTTTAATACTAAAGCCTTGGCTTTCGTAAAAATCAAAGTAGAATAAAGCCTTGGCTTTATTCTACCATAAATTTTTCCTGTTATCAACTGTTTTTAAAAAAATGTTACATTTTTTTAAAAATTATATTTTGCAAATATATACTTGACAAAATCCGTTTATCGTGATAAAATTAAATCATACAATTTCCATATGATAAACGGACGGGGTGAGTATAATGAAAATTTCCACCAGGGGCAGGTACGCCCTCAGAACAATGATTGATATCGCGCTGAATTCCGGTGCCGAAAAGAACATAACCATAAAGGAGATATCCGAGCGTCAGAACATATCCGTAAAATATCTTGAACAAATCGTGAGCGTGCTCTCCAAGGCCAGACTGCTGCGCAGCGTGCGCGGTGCTCAGGGAGGCTACCGTCTCAGCCGCAGGCCGGAGGATTACACCGCCGGAGAGATACTGCGTCTGGCCGAGGGCGGTCTTGCGCCTATCGAGTGTCTCGACGGCGAGACCAACATCTGTCCCCGCAAGTCCATCTGCACCACCCTCAAGTTTTGGGAAGGTCTCAACAAGGCCATCGCCGACTATGTGGACAGCGTCACTCTGGCCGATTTGGTCCAGCAGAGCAAGGACATTCTCGGCGGCGGAGAGTACTACATTTAAGCGCGGGGGTCATTTTTCGTTTTTAAAGTCATAACGCGATTTTAACAAAACCATAACACGATTTTAACAAAACGGCGTTAAAATGAAGCCATAATAAAAATACAGGAGGTAATTCACATGAAGTTTTTTAAGAGTATGTCTCTGGGTCTGACCGCCGCGGCTTTGGTGGCCGCCGTCAGCCTGACCGCCGTGGCCGCCGACAGTGTGCCCGCCGAAAAGGTCCGCCCCGCCGCGGTAAAAATGCAGAAGGTCGAGCTCACCGACGAGCAGAAGGCCGAACTCACCGAAAACGCCAAGGCCGCCCTCGATGAGAAGCTGGCCTCCGGTGAGCTCACACAGGAGCAGTACGACGAAATCCTTGCCAAAATCGAAAGCGGCGACCTTCGCGGCTTCGGCGGCAAGAGGCACGGCCTTTATCCCGACGTCGAGCTGCCCGAGGGCGCTGTAAAGGCCGAAAAGGTACAGAAGCCCGAGCTCACCGACGAGCAGAAGGCCGAACTCACCGAGAACGCCAAGGCCACCCTCGATGAAAAGCTGGCCTCCGGCGAGCTCACACAGGAGCAGTACGACGAAATTCTCGCCAAAATCGAAAGCGGCGACCTTCGCGGCTTCGGCGGCAAGAGGCACGGCCTTTATCCCAAGCCTGACGCCGAGCTGCCCGAGGGCGCTGTAAAGGCCGAAAAGGTACAGAAGCCCGAGCTCACCGACGAGCAGAAGGCCGAACTCA
>CANPZO010000017.1 GCA_947589005.1 uncultured Clostridia bacterium
CATTCTACCAGAGTTTTGTGAGCATGTCTATATTTTTTGCTCTTTTCTGATTTTGCGAAAAATATTATACCTTATCGCAAAGCCCGTCTCCGTTCCGACATTTTCTGCGGAAAAGTCGTCACTCGAGGGCTTGCCCCTCCTTTTTCGCAAAAGGTCACGTTCGCGTCGCCTGCTTCGGGCCTAAAGCGGCCCTCGCTGCGGCTTTGGCTCACTACCAACCTTTTGCGAGCTTTTTGTCCGTCGTGTAGGGCGGCTTGCCCTCAAGCCGCCGAAAAAATTTAAGAGAAGTCGCCGCAAGCGAAGTGAGGCTTGCGACGACGTCGTTCTGCACGATTTTTTTGCCGGCTGGCCTCAATATCCATGTAACAAAAAGTCAATCACGTTTCTTGCTCTCAAAACCGCAATTTTTAACGAAAACGAGCCATCGGAGAACGGTGTGGAATTTTGTCGAAATTTGCCACAGGGGGATGTTGAAAACCGGCGGAAAAACCGCCAAATAATTATGTCAACCGCGCCGAAATGCCGTGCTTTGGGGGTTTATAATTTATCCACATTTGAACTTTACTTTCTGTGGAAACTGTGGAAAAATTCTGTGGATAACCTAAAACAGGGACTTTTTTATGTGGAAAACCTGTGGAAAACTTATGCCGGCCTTCAAGTTATGTAAACGCTGGTTAACATAATAATTTAATTTTTGCATAATTATTTAAACCTCGAATAAAAAAATTAGTGTAAATTTACAAAACTTTTTGGAGATATAGTAGTTGACAGGCCCGAAAAACAGTGATATAATATGTAAGAATATCAGATTACATAGTGAAAGGATAGGATATAAATGGACAACCGTTACGAGCTTAATAAAAATTTGGCGCAGATGCTCAAGGGCGGAGTTATAATGGACGTCACCACTCCCGAGCAGGCCAGGATAGCTCAGGAGGCCGGCGCCTGCGCGGTTATGGCGCTGGAGCGCATACCCGCCGACATACGCGCCGCCGGCGGCGTTTCCCGCATGAGCGACCCGGCCATGATAAAGGGCATACAGGAGGCCGTTTCCATACCGGTCATGGCCAAGTGCCGCATTGGGCATTTTGTCGAGGCTCAGCTCCTCGAGGCCATTGAGATAGACTATATAGACGAGTCGGAGGTTCTTTCTCCCGCCGACGACAAATATCACATCGACAAGACCCGGTTCAAGGTGCCCTTTGTCTGCGGGGCCAAGGATTTGGGCGAGGCTCTCCGCCGCATTAACGAGGGCGCCAGCATGATCCGCACCAAGGGCGAGCCTGGCACCGGCGACGTTGTCCAGGCAGTGCGCCATATGCGCATGATGCAGAGCGAGATACGCCGCCTTGTTTCCATGCGCGAGGACGAGCTTTTCGACGCGGCCAAGCTCCTTCAGGTGCCCTATGATTTGGTAAAATATGTTCACGAAAACGGCAAGCTCCCCGTTGTAAACTTTGCCGCCGGCGGCGTGGCCACTCCCGCCGACGCTGCCCTTATGATGCAGCTGGGCGCCGAGGGCGTTTTTGTGGGCAGCGGCATTTTCAAGAGCGGCAACCCCGCCAAGCGCGCCGCCGCCATCGTCAAGGCCGTCACCAACTACACCGACGCCAAGCTCATCGCCCAGCTCAGCGAAAATCTGGGCGATGCCATGGTCGGCATCAACGAACAGGAAATCGAGCTCCTGATGGCTGAGAGGGGAAAATAAAATGACCGTTGCCGTTTTAGCGGTTCAGGGAGATTTTGCCGAGCACGAGGCAATGCTTCGCCGGCTTGGGGCCGAGGTGTTCGAGATAAGGGAAAAGGCCGACCTTGACCGCCCCTTCGACGGCCTTGTGCTGCCCGGCGGCGAAAGCACCGTCCAGGGCAAGCTCCTGCGTGAGCTTGGGCTGTTCGAGCCGCTGAGGGGAAAAATACTTGCGGGGACGCCGGTTTTCGGCACCTGCGCCGGGCTGATACTCCTGGCCGAGCGCCTGTCAAATGACGAAAACGTCTATTTCGCCGCCCTGCCCGTCACCGTCCGCCGCAACGCCTACGGCCGTCAGCTCGGCAGCTTCTACGCCGAGGAGGACTTCAAGGGCGTTGGCAAAATACCCATGACCTTTATTCGCGCCCCCTATATCGAAAGCGCCGCCGGAGATGTGGACGTGCTCGCCAAGGTGGACGGCAACATCGTGGCCGCCCGCCGCGGAAATGTTTTGGGCATATCCTTCCACCCAGAGGTTGACGGAGATTTGTCGGTGCACAAGTATTTTCTGGATATGGTTCAGGGTAATATGTAATATTTAAGAAAAAGCCGCTCTCGGAGCGGCTTTTTGACTGTCGATAAAGTCGATTTCTTTGCCGGATTTTGTAGGGGAGCGCATTGCGCTCCCGCTTGCACGGATTTATGGTGATAAATATACGATTTTATGAATATATTTGATTGTAATATCATTTATCGTTGTCAATATAAACGTTTAATGGCGGGCGGCCGATGACCGCCCCTACATTATCAAAGCTACATTTTTGTTTTTCGACAATCTGAAAGCCGCTCTCGGAGCGGCTTTTTGAATTAGACGCGCTGATAGACGCGCCGCCGTACCGTTTTTTCGGCGGGGCCTTTGAATGCGAGCGATATATCCGTGCCTAAATTCATCAAAAAACGTATTGACAAAACCGCAATAAAATTATATAATAACAAAGATAAAGCAGTATTTTTATATTGGAGTTGACAATAGATGCAAAAATTGGGAGTAAACGAGATAAGGGAAAAATTCCTGAGCTTTTTTGAGTCAAAGGGCTGTCTGAGGCTGGACAGCTTTTCGCTGGTGCCAAAAAACGACGCCAGCCTGTTATTGATAAATTCCGGCATGGCGCCCATGAAGGCATGGTTCACCGGGGCGGAGACCCCGCCGCGGCGCAGGGTCACCACCTGCCAAAAGTGCATCCGCACCCCCGACATCGAGCGCGTGGGCCACACCGCCCGCCACGGCACGTTCTTTGAAATGCTGGGCAACTTCTCCTTCGGCGACTACTTTAAGAGAGAGGCCACGGCCTGGGCATGGGAATTTTTCACCAAGGTGATGGAAATACCCGAGGAAAAGCTTTGGGTTTCGGTATATGAAAACGACGACGAGGCCGCCGATATCTGGGTCAACGAGGTCGGCGTAAGGCCCGAGCGCATAGTCCGTCTGGGCAAGGAGGACAACTTCTGGGAGCACGGCACCGGCCCCTGCGGTCCCTGCTCGGAGATATACTATGACCGCGGCGAGGAGTTCGGCTGCGGCTCTCCGACCTGCGGCGTGGGCTGCGACTGCGACCGCTTTATGGAGGTTTGGAATTTGGTGTTCACCCAGTTCGACAAGGACGAGCAGGGCAACTACAATCCCCTTCCCAAGCCCAATATCGACACCGGCATGGGCCTTGAGCGTCTTGCCGTGGTAATGCAGGGCGTCAACAACCTCTTCGAGGTGGACACCGTGCAGGACGTTATGAGGCATATTTCCCGCATCGCGGGCGTCAACTATAAGGAAAACGAAAAGGCCGACGTTTCTCTCCGCGTAATTACCGACCACATCCGCAGCACCGTGATGATGGTAAGCGACGGCGTTATCCCCTCCAACGAGGGCCGGGGCTACGTGCTGCGGCGGCTGCTGCGCAGGGCCGCGAGACACGGCAAGCTGCTGGGCATCGACCGGCGATTCCTCAGCGAGGTGGCCGATACGGTCATCGACTCCTCGAAGTCCGCTTATCCGGAGCTGGACGAAAAGCGGGAGTACATCAAGCGCATCATCGAAAAGGAAGAGGAACGCTTCGACGCCACCATAGAGGGCGGTCTTGTGGTGCTCGAGCAGTATATAGAGGAGGCCGAGGCCGCCGGAAATAAGGAGCTGACCGGCGCTATGGCCTTTAAGCTCCACGACACCTACGGCTTTCCGCTGGATTTGACAATCGAAATGGCCCAGGAAAAGGGCCTCGGCGTGGACGTCGAGGGCTTCAACAGGGCCATGGCCGAGCAGAAGGCCGCCGCCAAAGCCGCCAGGAAGGAAGGCTCCAGCTGGGAGGGAGACGAGAGCTACGAGTTTGAGGACGCCTCCGCTACCGTGTTTGTGGGCTATGATAGCCTTGAGGCCCGGTCCGTAATTTCGGGCATAGTTTCGGAGGGCGAGGTCAGCGCCGAGATAGGCGAGGGCGAAAAAGGACTTATCGTTGCCGAAAAAACTCCCTTTTACGCCGAGATGGGCGGTCAGGTCGGCGACGTCGGCGTAATATTCAATGACGGCGCGGCCGCCGAGGTGACAAATACCACCAAGACCGGCGACGGCCTGTACCTCCACGAGGTGACCGTAAAGAGGGGGACGTTCAGTCTCGGGGACGGCGTGACCCTTCAGGTCAACGCGAAAAACAGGGCGGCCATCTGCCGCAACCACACCGCCACACACCTTTTGGACAAGGCTTTGCGAGATGTGCTGGGCGCTCATGTGGCGCAGGCCGGCTCCCTTGTTTCCGCCGAAAAGCTCCGCTTCGACTTCTCTCACTTTGAGGCCATGACGCCGGAGCAGATAAAGACCGTCGAGGGTATAGTCAATGAAAAAATACTCGACGCCATCGACGTGGACGTTAAGGAGCTTCCCATAGACGAGGCCAAAAAGCTGGGGGCCATCGCCCTGTTCGGCGAAAAGTACGGCGATGTGGTGAGAGTGGTTTCCGCCGGCGACTACAGCGTTGAATTCTGCGGAGGCACCCACCTGACAAATACGGCTCAGTGCGGTCTGTTCAAGATACTTTCCGAGGGCGGCGTTGCCGCCGGAGTCCGCCGTATCGAGGCCATCACCGGCGGCGGCGTGCTGAAATATATAGGGGAGAGGGACGCCCTTGTGGACAGTCTCTGCTCCACCCTCAAGACCTCCGAGGCCGAGCTGACCCACAAGGCCGAGGGACTGATGGATGATTTGAAGATGGCGAAAAGAGCCGCCGAGGCGGTGGCCGCGCAGATGGCCAACGCCAAGGCCAACAACCTCATGGCCGCGGCCAGAGAAATAGGCGGAGTTTCACTCTTTGTCACTCAAAACGACGGGGCGTCGGTTGACGAACTGAAGAAAATGGGCGACGCCGTTAAGGAGCGCAATTCCTGCTGTGTGGTTGTCCTCGCCACCAATAATGACGGCAAGATAACCTTTGTGGCTATGGCCACAAAGGAGGCCGTGGACAGGGGCGTACACGCGGGCAAGATAATCAAGGAGATAACCGCCATCGCCGGCGGCAGCGGCGGCGGCAAGCCCGACATGGCCCAGGGCGGCGGCAGGGACGCCGACAAGATAGACAACGCCCTGGCCGTTGTGGACGAGATAGTCGCAAAGCAGATAGGGGCGTAAAGAAATATAAGAAGGGAGAATGATAATATGGACTGCCTGTTCTGTAAAATTATCGCAGGGGAGATACCCTCGGCCAAGGTTTACGAAAACGACAAGGTATACGCCTTTCGGGACATAAATCCCGAGGCGCCGGTGCATGTGCTCATCGTGCCGAAGGAGCATATCGCCTCGGCCAACGAGCTTACGGCGGAAAACGCCGGCATCGTCGCCGACATCTTCCTCGCGGCCAAGGAAATTGCCGCTAACGAGGGCATAGCCGAGGGCGGTTACCGCATAGTGAACAACTGCGGCGCCGACGGCGGCCAGACCGTGGGACACCTCCACTTCCATATGCTTGGCGGCCGCGGCCTCGCCTGGCCTCCGGGCTGATAAACCATATCAAATTGGGGGATGATAGCGTGAAGGTCCTCATTATTGTTGACTCGACCCACAGGGGAAACACCATGAAAATAGCCAAGGCTATGGCCGAGGCGGTGCCCGCGAAGGTCGTCACCGTGGAGGGCTCCGCCAAATACGAGCTTGACGGCTTCGACGTCGTCGGCTTCGGCGGAGGCATATATTTCGGCAAACATTCGGCCAAGCTCATAAATCTGGCGGAAAAGCGCGTCGGCCGACGGACGGCCACCTTTGTGTTTTCCACCAGCGGCACCGGCAGCTTTGAAAAGAACAACAGCGCCCTTGCCGGACTGCTTAAGCGTAAAAGCCGGGCAGTACTTGGCTCCTTCGGCTGCAAGGGACTGGACGAGTTCGCCATATTCAGGCTTTTCGGCGGGCTCAACAAGGGCCGCCCCGACGGTACGGATTTGGAAAACGCCCGCCGCTTCATGCTGAGCGTCGCCGACCGTTACTGTGAGCTTGAATAATATTAGCAAAAAATATTGCAAAAACCACTTGACATATTGCAATTATGTGGTATAATTATTATGTCACTATATGCGGTAACTATTTCTTTAGGAGCTGCGAGGGGAGGGTTAGAGATGTCCGAGGTAAGAGTTAAGGAAAACGAATCTTTAGATAGTGCCCTTAGAAGATTTAAACGCTCTTGCGCAAAGGCGGGCGTAATTTCCGAAGTTCGTAAAAGAGAACATTACGAAAAGCCCAGTGTAAGGCGTAAAAAGAAGTCCGAAGCGGCTAGGAAAAGAAAGTATAAATAAAAAGTGCGCCCACATACGACAAGTATGTGGGCACTCTTGTATCAGGTTGGTGTAGACAATGAAAATACGCCGTATGTATCCCGGCGAGGGGAAAAGGCTGGCGGTCCTTCTGTACGAGTCCGTCCACCGTCTGGCCGCCGGGGATTACAGCCCCGAGGAGCTGGAGGCATGGGCTCCGGAAAAAATGGACGTCCCCAGGCTCAACCGCTCGCTCATGCTCCACGTCACCTTTGTCGCGGAGGAGCTGGGCCGCCCCGTGGGATTTATCTGCATCGAGCGGGACGGTTACATAAACCGCCTTTTTACGCATCCGGACTTCACGCGCCGGGGCGTTGCCACCGCCCTGCTTGAAAGGGCCGAGGTCTGGGCCGGGAAGCGCGGGCTTAGGCGGGTCTTTCTCTCCGCCAGCAAGACCGGCCGGGATTTTTACCTTAAAAACGGTTTTTCGATTTGCGGCGTAGAAAAGACCGAGCGGCGCGGAGTTGTGTTTGAAAATAAGATAATGGAAAAATTTATATAGAGCGCAAAACTGAGCCGCGTTTGCGGCGGAGCGGAGGTTTGATACCATGGTCAGGCTTGGCAACGATTGGGACGAGATAATCGGCGGCGAGTTTCAAAAGGAATATTATCTGAAGCTGCGGGAATTTCTCAAGGAGGAATATTCTCGCTACGAGGTTTACCCCAATATGTACGATATGTTTTCGGCCCTGAAGGTCACCGGCTACGCCGCCGCGAAGGTGGTCGTCATAGGTCAGGACCCTTATCACGAGCCGGGACAGGCCCACGGCATGGCCTTTTCCGTCAAGCCCGGCGTGCCCGCGCCGCCCTCTCTCATGAATATTTACAAGGAACTCCGGGACTCGCTCGGCTGCTTTATACCCAACAACGGCTTCCTGATGCCATGGGCAAAGCAGGGCGTCCTGCTCCTCAATGCGGTCCTGACCGTCAGGCGCGGCGAGGCCGACTCACACAAGGGCAAGGGCTGGGAGATATTTACCGACAGCGTCATTTCGGCTCTTAACCGGCGGGATGACCCGGTGGTGTTTCTCCTTTGGGGCAACAACGCCCGGAAAAAGAAGGAGCTTATTGACACGGAACGCCACTTTGTATTCGAGGCGGCCCATCCAAGCCCTCTTTCCGCAAGCCGCGGTTTTTTTGGCTGCAACCATTTCGCCAAGGCCAACGAGGCTCTGATAAGCGTGCTTCGTTCTCCCATAGACTGGCAGATACCCAATATCTGACGAATAAAAACACTCTTTCCGTAAACACTAATTAAAAATTGAAAGGGAGAGTGTTTATGGATTACATCAAGGCGTTTTTAGTGGGCGGCATTATCTGCGTAATAGGCCAAATAGTCATTGACAAGACTAAGCTGACCCCGGCGAGGCTCCTGACCGGCTATGTTGTGGGCGGGGTTTTTCTGTCCCTTATAGGGGCGTACAAGCCTCTTGAAAGGTTTGCCGGCGCCGGAGCGACGGTGCCGCTGCTGGGCTTCGGTCACGCCCTGTATCAGGGAGTGATAAGGGCCGTGGAAAAGGACGGCTTTTTGGGCGTGCTCACCGGCGGCCTGTCGGCCACGGCCGCGGGCATCGCGGCGGTGATATTCTTCGCCTTTGTCGCGGCAATCGTCGCAAAGCCGAAAATAAAATAATAAAAAGGGGACGGTCCTTAAGCGAAACCGGCCCCTTTTTATTTCATGTCAATGCTGACCAGCTCGTCACATGAAACCCCGAAAATACTCGCAAGCGCCCTAAGCTCAATATCCGTGACAAAACGCTTCCCACATTCTATGCGTTGTATGGCGTTTTTATCCACGTCTATACCCATGAGCTGAAGCCGTTCCGCCAAAGCCCGCTGGGACATCCACGGAGTTTGAGCCTGACGCAGGACGGAAACGTTTTTTCCGCAAATATTATTCCAGCCATCTGAACTTTTGTTTTTAAACATGAAGTTTTTTCTCCCTTTTGACATTTAGTGCTTGACAGTAATTTTAATATATGATATAATAATATCAAGTTGACATTTAGTGAATGTCAAAATGTATTTTAGGAGGGAAACGCAAATGCGAAAATTCAAAAAGCTTATGGCCGCTCTTATGTGCGTGGCAATGGTACTGGCATTAGCTCCGGTAGCGACGGTCAGCGCCGCTGATGATGTGGATATTGTGATAGACAGTAAGTCCATTGTCTTTGTTGATACGGACGGCAGCGTCCTTGCGCCAATATTGCAGAACGGCACCACCTATCTGCCCGCAAGAGCCTTGGCGAAGGTGGTTGGCAGTCCTATCGCATGGGAAGGCGACACAAATACTGTTTACATCGGTTCAAGAGATATAGTTGCTCCGTACAGCTCCCAGGTAAAGGTGTACGTAGACAATAGGCGAATTGAAACCGTGGACGCCAATGGCAACAGCGTGCCTCCGTTCATTCTTAACGGCCGCACCTATATCCCTGTCAGGGCGGTCAGCGAGGCTTTCGGCATGGATGTAAATTGGGACGGTGGAACCAGAACCGTATTTCTCCGGTCGCCTGAGGTGTATAATATTATATTGACCGGTGACTGGAGTGGAGTATCTAATTCTGATACAGAGGAGATCAAGCGTCTTTTCAGCCTGTACCCAAAGCTTATGGCGCGATGGGGCGTAATGGGTAATGAGAAAAAGACACTGGTGGCACGTATGGATTATTGGGATGGGGAAGTCGTTGACTCCTTTGTTCAGGACGGACATACGGTCAATGTCATTGAAGTCGAAGGGGGAACAACAAGTGAGCATGTGGTAAGGCTTAACAAACCGGAGATAATAGAAGATAAGCTGACGGTAACTCATGAACTGACCCACGCGGCCACTGACTACAAAACTGCGGAATTGTCCTGGTGGAACGAAAATCTGGCCGAATACGGGAGATTTAGATATTTTGTTCCAACCTATGTTGGACAGAAAGCGGCTGAGGAACTGGACAAAAATGATAGCGAGGTAAGAGATTGGGGTTGGGAGCCTTACGGAAAATGCGAGTGGTTTTTTGCCTATATGGACTATTTCTATCCCACACATATAACTGATAACGGCGACATCCAGCTCGGTCTTATCGACACCCTTAACTCGGACATCAA
Organism: uncultured Clostridia bacterium; assembly: GCA_947589005.1. Lineage (GTDB taxonomy): Bacteria > Bacillota > Clostridia > UMGS1883 > UMGS1883 > JAFLUQ01. The sequence goes on from CANPZO010000017.1 coordinate 9,623, forward strand.
GCACGGTCTTATTGAAAGCGATGGTGGGACTGCCCACAACGACGCCAATTTTAATGCTGTGGTTAAGAAAATTACCGGCTTTGATAATATGGAGCAGTTGCGTAAGCAGTATGTCAGCGACCTTGATAGCGGCAAGTGGACGTTTAATGGCTTTGATGGCTATAAGGACAATTTTCTCACCGAAAATGTTGATGCGACTGTCAATTTTGTATGGGATAAGGACAATATATTATATGGCGCAAAGGTGGTGGAGTATACCGGCGAAAAGGCTGAGAATGGCGCTATGAATATTGTTGACAATGATTTTGATACCTCGTGGAGCTGCGGCGATGGTTCAAGCGCTGTTTTTGACCTTGGCGCTGATAAAACATTCAGCAAATATTCTATTTTACCGACGGAGGGTGTGGTAAAATTCGATGTAATGAAAGAAAACGGAGATGGCCGTGCGGTCAACACCGGCGGCGGGGCATGGGAGCTGTTGGTATCCGATGATATGCAAAAATGGAGTTTGATTGATGCAAGAGAAGGAAAAACAGGTTGCGCCGCTTCGTTTGATTTGGGAAGGAAAGTGACAGCCAGATATGTAAAGCTTGAGGTTGTTGAGCCTGTGACTTATATAAGTTATGAGAATGACCCCAATGACCCTTATCTGGTTTATGAATATGTGGGTTGTAATTTACCCGAGATTTCAGAGCTCATGCTTTTTAATGACTAAAATTAGTGAACAAGGGACGGCTCGCCGTCCCTTTTTTGTGTATTGAAAAACCGCAATTATACCCGGGCGGCAGCCCGCCCTACACCACTTTGCTCCGTAGGGCGGCTTGCCCTCAAGCCGCCGAGAAAATTTTAAAGAAACCGCCGCAAGCGAAGCAAGGCTTGCGACGACGCCGGTCTGCGCCATTTTTTACAGCCCCCCTTTTGCGCCCGAAAAAATTTTTCATTTTCCCTGTTGTAATTTTCCCAAAACTGATATATAATAGTAAACGGAAAAAACTAATACCGGCAAAGGAGAATGACTATGAAGCTTTACAATACGCTTACGCGGAAAAAAGAGGAATTTGTTCCCATAACCGAGGGCGAGGTAAAAATGTATTCCTGCGGCCCCACGGTATACAATTATTTTCATCTGGGCAACGCCCGACCCTTTATCGTCTTTGACTGCCTGCGCAATTTTCTGGAATATCGGGGCTACAAGGTGACCTTTGTCCAGAACTTCACCGACGTGGACGACAAGCTCATCAACAAGGCCAAAGAAGAGGGCTGCACCGTAAAGGACATAGCGGACAAGTACATAAAGGAATACTTCGTGGACGCCGGGGGTCTGGGTATTCGCAAGGCCACCGTACACCCACGGGCCACCGAAAACATCGACGCCATAATCGAGACGATAAAGACTCTTATCGAAAAGGGCCACGCCTACGTGTCCGACGGGGACGTGTACTTTTCCACAAAGAGCTTCAAGGATTACGGAAAGCTCAGCCATCAGCCTCTCGAGGACCTCGAAAGCGGCGTCCGCAAGGAGCTGGAGCCCGGCAAGCGCGAGCCGATGGACTTCGCCCTTTGGAAAAAGCGCAAGGACGACGAGATAGGGTGGGAAAGTCCCTGGGGCATAGGACGTCCCGGCTGGCACATCGAGTGCAGCGCCATGGTCAACCGTTACCTCGGCAAAACCATCGACATTCACAGCGGCGGCTTCGACCTTATTTTCCCTCACCATGAAAACGAAATCGCCCAAAGCGAGTGCGCCAACGACGCCCCCTTTGCGCACTACTGGCTCCACAACGGCTTTATAAACGTGAACAATGAAAAAATGTCCAAATCTCTGGGCAACTTCTTCACCGTTCGTGATATCGCCAAAAAGTACGACTATGAGGTGATACGCTTCTTTATGCTGTCGGCCCATTACCGCAGCCCCATCAACTTCTGCGACGAGCTCATGGACGCGGCCAAGACCGGCCTGGAGCGTATGTACAACTGCGTGGGCAGCCTCGAGCATCTGATAAGCACAATCGCGGACGGCGACCTTGACGAGGGCATCAGCGCCGCCATGGAGGGCTATAGGGATAAGTTTGTGGCCGCCATGGAGGACGACCTGAACACCGCCGACGCAATTTCCGTCCTCTTTGAAATGGTGCGCTTCATCAATTCCGACAAGGATCTCAGTCGTCGGGACGCGGAGTGCTGCCTGAAAATGCTGAAGGAGCTGGGCGGCGTACTGGGCCTGCTGCAAAAGGAGACCAAAACCGACATCAGCGCCGAGGTGGAGGCCCTTATCGCCGAGCGGACCGAGGCCCGCAGGAATAAGGATTGGGCGAAATCTGACGAAATACGCGACCGGCTCAAGGCCATGGGCGTAGTGCTTGAGGACACCCGCAGCGGCGTCAAGTGGCATATAGAATAATAGGCAAGGAGGGCGGCAGTATGTGTGAGAAAACACAGATGTATCGGCTGCTCAGTCAGTTGACTGACAAATCCAAAGAGATATTCGGCGACAAGCTGAAGAATGTTATACTCTACGGTTCGTATGCCCGTGGGGATTATGACGACGAGTCCGACATAGACGTGGCGATATTTGTGAATTTGCCGCCGGAGGAGCTGGCGTCTTACAGGAGAAAGATTTCCCGTTTTTGTTCGGCGATAAACGTGGAAAACGGCGTGTTTATTTCGCCGGTTCTGCAAAGCTCAGGGATGTACGAAAGGTATAAGACCGTACTGCCATTTTATAAAAACATTGACGCCGAAGGGGTACGGGTTTATGGATAATGAAAGACTTGACTTGGCTCGTTATAGGCTGGAGAAGGCCAGGAATTGCCTTAGCGTTGCGGAACTTAGCCTGAACAGCGGATTTTACGCGGATAGCGCAAACCGTTCGTATTATGCGGTCTTTCATTCCGCAAGGGCGGTAATGGCTCTTGACGGTGCGGACAGAAAAAAACATTCAGGCGTTATATCGTATTTTCAGGAGAATTATATAAGAACAAAGATTTTTGACGCCGAGCTTTCCGAAATAATTCAAGACGCATTTCAAGTGCGGCAGACGTCGGATTATCAGGACTTTTTTGTAATCGGAAGAGATGATGCGGAAAAGCAGCTTGCCGACGCCCGGCGCTTCTGCGCTAATATTGAAAAATATGTGCACAGCTTTGGTTGAACCTCGTCCTCGCCGCGGAAGCGGCGGGGGCATTTTCTTGCAAAAAATAACCAAACAAAATTCACTAAACATATTGACAACTTTTAAAAATTATGCTACAATAACTTTTGAAAACAATCTGACATCGGGGTGGGGAAATGAAAAAAACCGAAAAAACAAAAAAACAGGGGGTAATGACCACCCTGTCCAACATCGCCTATGTGATGAGGGATATTTACCGCAGCAGCAGGGGACTGTTTTTCGTGCTGATTTTGGAGGGCGTCTGCGCCGCCGGTCAGAATGTGGTGGGCATATACCTGCCCAAGGCGGCGGTGGAGCTGGCCACGGCCCCCATGGAGTGGGGGAGGCTGCTGCCCGCGCTCATCGCGCTCACAATGGGGCTTATCATTCTCAACGCCGCCCACGGCTGGGCGGCCTCCGAGGAGGACAGCTCCTACTATGACCTGCGGATGAGGTATATGCGCCGTATAGTGAACAAATCCATGAGCCAGAGCTACAGCCGCCTTGAAAGCGACGAGGGCCAAAACTGCTACTGGAAGGCCCGGGGCGTGGTGCTGAACGGCAACCTCGCCCAGATATGCTGGGACATGGTGCAGCTTATGACAACTTTCTTGAGCTTTGCCTCATTCGGCTGGATAATCGGCTCATTGCACCCGCTGGTGGTAGTGTTCCTGCTGGCGGCCTCGGCGGTGACCTTTTTAATGATGAAGCGCGGCAGCGTCATCTATGACCGTTACCGTGACGAACAGGCCAAAATACAGAAGCAGAAATGGGTGCTTACCGAAAAGAGCGCCGAGCCCAAGCACGGCAAGGACATACGCCTTTACGGGCTTAAGGATATGTTCCTTAACAAGATGCGCACCCAAGCCGACCGGGGCGTGAAGGTGTACAACAGGCAGCGGAGCGGCTATGTGGAGCAGCACTTTTCCGACGCCTTCCTCTGGGCGGTTCGGGACGGCGTTGCCTATGCGTACTTAGTGTGGCGCTTTACCCGGGGCGGCCTTGGGGCGGGGGATTTTGTGCTGTACTTCGGGGCAATAGCGGCCTTTTCGGGCTTTGTCGACAAGCTGGCCTGGCGGGTGGATATGCTCATACGCTGGCGGCAGGACATCGGCTATTTCAGGGAATTTATGGAGTATGAGGACCCGGAGATTGAAAACCCCGAGACCATGAGGGGCACCGAGGTCAGGTTTGAGCACGTGAGCTTTTCCTACGACGGCAAAACCGACGTGCTGAAAAACTTTGACCTCACCATAAAGCCCGGCGAGCACATCGCCCTCATCGGCGTGAACGGCGCGGGTAAGTCCACCGCCGTCAAGCTGCTGTGCGGCTTTTACGCGCCTACGAGCGGCAGCGTGAAAATCGGCGGGGCCGAGGCGACGAGGGTTCCGCCCGAGGAAAGATTTTCCAAAATTTCGGCGGTATTTCAGGATATGTGTGTGTTGCCGCATACGGTGGCGGAGAATATCGCCATGTCGGACGCGCCGGATATGGAACGGGCGGCAAAATGCCTTGAGCTGGCGGACCTGGCCAAGTTCAAGGATAAGCTCGACGCGCCCATGACCCGGGCGATTACCGACGAGGGGCTGGAGCTTTCCGGCGGCGAGACACAGAAGCTGGCCATGGCCCGCGCCCTGTACAAGGACGCTCCGATACTTATTCTTGATGAACCGACGGCGGCCCTTGACCCCATCGCCGAAAGCGAGACCTACCACAGGTTCCACGAGCTTACAAAGGACAAAACCGCGCTCTACATCTCCCACCGGCTGGCGGGAACCAGATTTTGCGACCGGATAGTGTTCCTTGACGGGGGCGAGATCTGTGAGGTCGGCACACATGAGGAGCTGATGGCGCTTAACGGCGGCTACGCCAATATGTTCCGGCTGCAAAGCCACTATTATAATGAAGGAAAGGGGGACGGCCAAGATGAAGGAAATGTGGAGGATAATTAAGCTCGCGGGCCGGCTTGAGCCCCTTCTCCTGCCGGCAATGGCGGTGGAGACCGCCATCGACAGCCTGACCCCCTACATCGACACCCTGCTGGGGGCCTGGGTGCTGGACCGGCTGGTCGCGGGCGCGGGACTGGCGGCGATAATACCGACGGTGGTCAAGGTGCTGCTCCTCCGGCTGGTGCTGCGGTTCGTTTTCGAGATAGCCCAGCAGATAGATAACGGCCACGCCAACCATTTAAAGGATATGTTCCTCGCCATGCGGTGCGAAAAGACCCTGTCCATGGACTACGAGGAACTGAACAGCCCCGCCGTCAACAAGCTGCGCGACCGCGTAAACACCGACGATATGCACGGCTGGAACATCGTCAACGTGACGGAACGGATCTTCATGGTGATTTTCGGCCAGTTGGCGAGCATGATAACGGCGGCGGTGATAATCGTGCCCATGGTAAGCCTCAGTCCGGCCAGCGTCGCATACCTTGTGATAACGGCCCTCGCCTCCGTGGGGATGGCCATGCTTCGGGGAAAATTCCGCGAAAAGAACCGCAAGCTGGTGGACAGCTACGAAAATGCCCGCTCCCACTCCTCATACTATCTGTGGGGCAACGGGGTGGACTATAAAATGGGCAAGGACATACGGGTTTACCACGCCCAGCCCATGATAGAGAAGGCCGTCGCCGCCGACAAAGAGGAGCGGGAGAGCCGCCTGAAATACAAACGCTTTGACCGCAGAACCTCGGCCTTTGGCAGCGGCTTCACCGGCCTACTCCAGGGGACGTCCTATGTCTATGTAATTCTCCGTGCCGTGGGCGGGGCGCTCTCCGCCGGTCAGGTGGTAAAATTCGCCTCGTCCATCTACAGCTTCTGGTCCTCATTTTCCACCTTTGTGTCCCAGTGGGCCATGCTCAAGGCCGACTGCAAGCGCATGGAGGACACCCTGAGCTTTATGGCTCTCGACGACGGAAAGACCGGCGGCCACCGTCCCGTGCCCGAGGGCGGGGACATGACCTTTGAGTTCAGGGACGTGAGCTTCACCTACCCCGGCGGCGGCTCGCCCGCCCTTAACCACATCAGCTGCACACTGAAACAGGGCGAGCGGGTGGCCGTCGTGGGTTTGAACGGCAGCGGAAAGACTACCTTCATCAAGCTGCTGTGCCGCCTTTACCACCCCGGCGAGGGGGAGATACTGCTGAACGGGGTGAACATCGAGGAGTTTGAGCTTAAGGAGTATATGCGGCTTTTGTCCGTGGTGTTTCAGGATTTCGCCCTGTTCCCCTTTACTCTGGGCGAAAACGTGGCCTCCGCCGAGGAATACGACGGCGAAAAGGCGGACTCCGCCCTTGAGACGGCGGGCTTCGGCGACCGGCTCCAAACCCTCGAAAAGGGCCTTGGCACCGTGCTTTACAAGGACTATGACGACGGCGGAATGGATGTGTCCGGCGGCGAGGCGCAGAAGATAGCCCTGGCCCGGGCCCTGTACAAGGATTCGCCCTTCATGGTGCTGGACGAGCCGACGGCCGCCCTCGACCCCGTGGCGGAGTACGAGATTTATACCCGCTTCAACGGCTTCACCTCCGGAAAAGGCGCGGTCTATATTTCTCACCGGCTGTCGAGCTGCGTGTTCTGCGACCGGATAATGGTCTTTGAGGACGGCAAAATCGTCCAAACCGGCGGCCACCGTGAGCTTGTCGCGGCGGACGGGCTTTATTCCCGCCTTTGGAACGCCCAGGCACAGTATTATAAGAGTTAAAGTGGGGCTGTAAAAAAAGTCGCGCAGAACAACATCGGAACAAGCGATGCAATGCTTGTTCCGATTTCTTTTAAATTTTTTCGGCGGCCCCCGGGCAAACCGCCCTACGGAGCACCAAAGTAACAAAGTGGTGTAGGGCGGGCTGCCGCGTCGTCACAAGCCTCGCTTAGCTTGCGGTGACTTTTTATGCTCCGCAAAAAAGTCACCGTTTGGCTCGCTCGGCTGCTCCTCCTTTTCCCCACAAAGCCTATCGGCTTTGCGGGGACCCCATGACCGCCGCCCCTCATGACGGACAAAAAACCTCGCAAAAGGTTGGTAGTGAGGCAAAGCAGGCGACGTGAACGTAACCTTTTGCGAAAAAGGAGGAGCAAAGACGAGCTTTGCCCCGACGCTACCGAGGGTGATTTTCGTTCGTAGTTCAAGGGCATAAATAAAAAGAAAAACTGTCTTTTTCTCATAAAAAGACGGTTTTTCCACATCAATTCATAAATTTGATTGTATTGCCGACTTTATCAATACATAAATTTGGCTTAAATAAAGGTTTTCAGCCCTTGAACGGTCTGCACGACTTTTTTTACAGCCCCGACTATTCCAATATTTTCTCGCCAAGGTCATAGAGCAGCTCGTTACATTCCATCAGGCCGAGCCCCTCCTTAATGGCGAAAATTATGGCGCTGTCCCGGCGGCGGCGCGGATACAGCTCGCCGCAGTCTCCGAGACGCAGCAGCCCCCTGGTCTCGCCGAGGTCTGCCCCAAGCCCGAAGCACAGGCGCAGCAGCTTGTCCCGCTCGGGCCTGCGGTCGCCGGCGAAAATCTTGTACACATAATTTTCCGACAAGTCGGCCCGCCTTACCACCTGACCCTTGGTAAGGCCCTTTTTTACCAGCATGGAGTTGAGAGCCGACGTCAGGTCGGGCTCGGTCAAATCGTCCGCGTTCTCGCTTAAATATTCCCCGATGCGCCGGCTGGAACCGAGCAGCTTCAATAGCTCGTCAGTGGTTTTCATCTTGCACCTCCGTAAATCATACTCTTGACAAACAGTATATCACAAGTCTATAATAGTTGTAAAGAGTTTTTTAGGAGGTGTCGCCATGGAAAATGTGACCGAGCGGTTCCTTCGCCGTGAGGCGGAGGAGGCGTTCCCTCTGAACAAGGACGGCTCCACCGCTCTGGTGCGGAGCGGAAACGGCGTCTTTTTTGTCCGTAAGGAGGTTGACAGGGACAGCTTCTTCATCTATAAGGTGCTGGCGCGGCTTTCCGCGGAAGGCAGACTGCGCCGTATACCGAAAATTTACGGACTGAGAGAGACCGTCGCCGGCGGCGAGGTGGAGGAGGAATTTGTGGCCGGAGAAACGGTGGCCGATGCCCTCGAACGGGGAATGAAATTTTCCGAGGCGGAGATATGTTCCGTGGTCGAGGCCCTTTGCGACGACCTGGAGGTCCTCCACGGGTTGGGCTTCGTCCACCGAGATTTGTCGGCCGGCAACATTATTCTCACCGATAACGGGCCCAAAATACTGGATTTCGGCATATCCCGCGCCGTCGAGCCCGGCAAGGACAGGGACACCCGGCTTTTGGGGACGCCGGGCTTCGCCGCGCCGGAGCAGTACGGCTTTTCCCAGTCCGACGCCAGGACGGACGTGTATTCTCTCGGGGCGCTGATGAGGACTATGCTGACCGGCGGCGAAAATATCCCCGCCGACGGTCCTATCGGACGGGTGAGCTCCGTCTGCATGAGAATGGATCCTCGGCGGCGCTATAAAAGCGTGAAAAAACTGAGGGCGGAGCTAAGACGGGTCAGGGCCGCGCTTTCGAAGGGTAAGGACAGCTTTCGCGGCGACGTATGCCGTTTGCTCCCGTGGCTGTTTCTCGGCCTCATATTCGTAGCCCCCATGGTATATGGCGACGCCGCCCCGAGGGGCGCGCTTGAGTTTTTGCTGTTTTTTACCGGATTTGTGCTGATACCGGCGGTCTTGTGGACAAATTTTATGGGCGTGCTCAGGTTTTTCGGCTACAATATGACCTGCTCGCGGTTTATGCGGGTCTTTCTTCCGGCGGCCCTGACGCTGGCGGCGGTTTTTGCGGTGTTTATGATTTATATATTCACGGGCGGAGTGGATTGAGCCTGAAAATTGTACTGTCAGTACAAAACAAAGTGTAAATTTTGTGATAAAATTAAGCTGTCGGTTGAGCCGACAGCTTTTCAATTACTCAAAGACGGAGTAAATAATATAAAGAAAGGAAAATGTAAAAATGAAAAGGAAAGCTGTACTTAAAAAACTTCTGGCGCTGACGGCGGCGGCCTCCGTGGCCATGTGCGCGGCGGGCTGCGGCGGAACGGACGGAGACGGGGAGAAGAAGGACGCCTCGAGGACGGAGGTAAGCTCTTATCTGGGCGAAACCGAGGACAAGCTTGTTGAGGATCTGGGCTTCGAAAAGAATGAATTCGGGGTATATCCCGACCTCGACGAAATGGTATTCGTGTGCGACGAGGGCACGGTGACGTCGGTACACATATTCAGCGGCGACGAGGACCACGGGGCCGAATACACCGTGTTCGGCATTGGCCTGGGCGACGAGGCTGACGGGGCGGAGGAGAAGATAGCGGACGATTTTACACTTGTTGATTTTTACGAAATACCCTATGACGCGGGTAATGAAACAAGGTACATATTCCAGAGCGGCGACGGGGCCAACGCCATGATAGTGGACGCCGACGCGGACGGAAAGGTAAAAGGCGTCACTTACGCTCCGAGCGAGGGTATGATTGAGGACACCGAAGGCTACGGCGAGGATATTGACTTCTGATAAGGGACATGGGCGCACTAATAATTGAAGGGGTGATAAGGATGTGCTTATGGGTGTTTTGTTGATAGCCTTTTCGGTTATCAACTGGATAATATATCATAAAATGTTCCATGTTATATATTTCAACGGCCTTAAGTCGATGGCCGGCGAAATCTTCTGGTGTATTTTTATAGGCGTTATTGAAACGGGCATTGTGGTATACGCGGGGGCGTGGCTGTTGGGAATTTTGGGCACGCTGCTCGTATGGCTTCTGATAATAGCCGGTGTGTGCCTCGCCGTGTACGCGATATACCGAATTTATAAATCCGTAAAAAAATAAGACCTCCGGCTTATGGCCGTGTCGGTCAGAAATCCGCCCGCGGGCGGATTTCTTTTTTGATTTATGTATTATATAAATTATTCCGAAAGGACTTGCAATTATTATCAAGTTGTGGTAAAATAAAGCCATAGGCTTTATTTTACCTTTTATCTTATGCGCCGCCGAAATTTTGCCATAATTGATAAAATGTCTGTGATGTATAAAAGACGCCCACGGGAGATGATTTTATGAAATCCGAAAAACTGCCGGGCAGACTGCTCAGCGTGGCGCTGTATGCTCTGCCGGTGATTTTTTGCGCTTTTACTTATGTATTGATGACCGCCACGGCCGAGGATGTGCTTTGGAAGTCGTGGATGTTCCCCAACTGGCAGTCCGCCGCAAGCTATGCTTTTGGTTACAATGCCCGGCTGAGCGATATGTACGCCTACGCCGCGGACACGATTTTCGACTACAAATTCAGCTTCGGCGCCGATACGGTCCTGCGCCTTTTCGACACGCTCATGGCCGTGGGCATCATATACCTGATTACGGCGGCTGTTCTGGCCCGCCGTCCCAGGCTCAGGGCAAAGGACGGAATGGCGTTTTCCCTTGTGTTCCTGTTCGTTTATCTCAGCCCCTACTGCGACTCGCTGATGCTGGCGCTTTCACACATACACAACTATCTGGTGATAGGTATATTCTCCGCGCTTTTTCTTCTGCCCTTCGGGGTCAAGCTCAGGGGCGGAAAGTTGCCGAAGGGGGTGTGGTTCTGCCCGGTAATGCTGGTGTGCGGCTTCCTTTTCGGCTTTTCCAGCAATGTCACTCCCGCGGCTTTTCTTGTGGCGGCGGCCTGCTATGGGATATACCTTTTGTTCAGGGGTGAGCGCCCCGGCCTTAAGAGGCTGCTGACCTCGTGGGAGCTCTACGCGGTGATAGGCGTGCTTGCCGCCTGCGTGTTGATGTACGGCTTTGGCAGCGGGGTTTCCCATTACACCGGAGGCTACGCGGCCAATGACTACATTTCCCTTTCCGACGTGCTGTCGGATCCGTTGTTTTACGCCTTTAAGCTCAAAAACCATATTTTTGACAATTCCTGGGACTTCGCCCCCTGTCTGGCGGCGCTGGCGGTATCGCTTATTGCCGAGACAGCCCTATACAGGAAAAGGCTTTTCGGGAATGAGAACGGCGGCGGCGTAAGGTTTTCCGCCGTATGCCTGCTGTTTGTGACGATGCACACATTGGCGGTTTCCCAAATACTTATAAACGTCGATAGCAACCCTCTTTTGCGCCTTATGATGCCGGCGTACTTCGTTACGGTGGCCGGCGTGGGCTTCACCCTCGTGCGTCTGGGACGGCTTATCGCGCCTGACGGAAGGGCGGTGACCGCCATGGCCGCGGCCGTGGCGCTGACCGCCGCCGCCGTGACCGCGGATATGGGCCGCTTCAAGGTGCTTCAGCATCGGAATACCGCCGACATACTTAACTATATCAGCGAGAGCGAGGGCCCGGACGTGTACGTTTCCCGCTCTGTGCTGGACGACAAGAGGTCTAAGCTGTTCAACTTTGACCAGTATCCCTTTGTGTCGGATTGGATAATGCCTCAGAATATCGACGGCAAAAACATAATTCTTACAGACTGATGGACGGAGGTGGGCGTCATGAAGCTGATGAGCCTGATAATTCCATGCTATAACGAGGAGCAGTCGGTGGAGCTGCTTTATAACGAGATAAACAGGGTGTCTATGGAGCTGAGCGCGTATGAAATCGAAATGCTTTTTGTGGACGACGGCTCTAAGGACGGTACCCTTAAAATCGTCAAGTCGCTGGCGGCGGAGGACAGGAGGGTGAAGTATATTTCCTTCTCGCGCAACTTCGGCAAGGAGGCGGCCATGTACGCCGGCTTCTGCAACGCCAGGGGCGACCTTGTGGCGGTGATGGACGCGGATATGCAGGACCCGCCGTCGCTGCTGCCGAAAATGGTGAAAAAGATAGAGTCCGGCCAATGGGACAGCGTGGCCACCCGTCGGGTTACCCGTATTGGAGAGCCGCCGGTGCGCTCCTTTTTCGCCCGTATGTTCTATAAGATAATCAATAAAATAACGGATATCGAGATAGTGGACGGCGCCCGGGACTTCCGCCTGATGAAGCGCGAAATGGTGGACGCCATTGTTAAGATGGGGGAGTACAACCGCTTTTCCAAGGGTATCTACGGCTGGGTGGGCTTTCGCACCTGCTGGCTGCCGTACAAGAATATCGAGAGGGCGGCGGGAGAGACAAAGTGGAATTTCTGGAAGCTGATGCTCTACTCCATAGACGGCATAGTCAGCTTTTCCCAGGTGCCGCTGTCAATAGCCTCCGTGGGCGGAATACTGCTCACGCTCCTGTCGCTTGTAATGGTGGTATTTCTGGCGCTGAGACGTATGATATTCGGCGATCCGGTGGCCGGCTGGGCCTCGCTTGCCTGTATAATAACCTTTATCGGCGGGGTGCAGCTTTTCTGTATGGGCATAATCGGTCAGTATCTGGCCAAAACCTACCTTGAGGTCAAAAAGCGCCCCCACTACATCATAGCCGATACCAACGCCGAAAAAGCCGAGAGGGTACAGTGATGAAGCGTATTCCGAAGCTTGACAAAACGGTTGTAATGTATTTGATATTCGGCGTACTTACCACGGCGGTCAACGCCGCCGCCTATTACGTCTGTGAGCGGCTGGGCGTGCCGAATGTGGCGGCCACGGCAATCGCTTGGGCGGTGTCGGTGCTTTTCGCCTTTGTCACCAACAAGCTCTTTGTGTTTGAGAGCAGGGACTTTTCCCTGAAGGGGATACTGGCGGAGATGGGCGGCTTTTTTGGCGGCCGTGTCCTGACCGGCGCTCTGGACGTGGGAATAATGTTCCTCGCGGTGGACGTGCTGAAGATGAACTCCATGCTCTGGAAAATAATTTCCAACGTCATCGTGGTGATTTTGAATTACGTGTTTTGTAAGGTGATTTTCCGCAAGGGGAAGCGTTGAAAAAGATGCAGGTTTCGATTTGTATAAAACACGGAGGCAGCTTCGGCTGTCTCCGTTGTTTTTTTATTTCACCGAAAGCGTCTTTTGCAAGTGCGGCGCTCACGATTTTTTGTCTGGCTTTAGGTTTTTGAGGCAATATTCACAGCACTGCACAATGAGATTGTTTAGTGAAACCCCGTTGTTTTGCGCCAAAACCTCTAATTTGTCTACTAAATCAACTGGCATACGAAAGGTTTTATTAATGTAATCAATCTTTTTTATCTCGAACATTTTAATCACCTCTTTATTATTATACAGAAAAAATCGTCTGTCAGATACACTGTTTATTTACACTGTAAAAACAGCGTAAATAACACTTGACAAACATAGTGTAAGATGATATAATTGTATTAAACAAAGAGCTGTATGCTCATTTAAGAAAGAAAGGTGATTATTATGGCAAAAGTAGAATGTTGTATTTGCGGCAAAAATTTGAACACTTTTAGTTTTGACTGTTGGCCTCTTCAAACAAAAGTTAACGGTCAACGAGTGTATGAGTGCAAGGAATGTTTAAAAAAGTACAAGGGAATGGGCTTGGAATTTACCGCTGACGGAAAAGCAAAGGTTATAGTGGACTCGGTATTTCGCAGAAAGTGCTCCGTATGTGGCCATTTGTTCTCTTACAATGTGAACGACTTAAATCAAAACAATCGACATGCAAGGAACGCGACTTTGTCAAGTGTTGCCGCGCTTGGCGGAGCTCTCGGAGGCGCATATGCGGCTAGCGCGGTTGACAACGCCAATGCACAGGGACAGCTTGACAAAATTGTTGATTACAACCGCTGTCCCAAATGCGGTTCCACATCACTTCGCGCCTTGAGTGCTGAGGAATGGGCTGATGAATGGGCCAAGAAACAGGCGGCCTCTGAAAAAGGGAGCGCCCCTGCCGTTTCCACAGCCGATGAATTGAAAAAGTTTAAGGAGCTGCTGGACAGCGGCGTTATATCTCAAGAGGAATTTGACGCAAAGAAAAAGGAACTGCTGGGACTGTAACAGCTACATAACACGGGGCGGGGGCAATCCCGCCCTTAAATTTTTGCCGATCTATGACATAGATGGAATAACATAAAAACATAAAAAAGGGGACGGTACTGTTAGTTGTACCGTCCCCCTCGTATAATAAAAGCAGTAGGGCGGGCTGCCCTCAGCCCGCCGCGGCCCGCGAAAGACGGGCGTAAAGTTTCGCAAAATGCCGGGCGGCTTGGCGGAAAACCCGCGTTGCCGCTTATACAAAAATAACGGAGACAGCCTTAGCCGTCTCCGTTGTTTTCATATGTACGTTATTTACTCTTCCTCGAACGCGTCCTTACCGAGGCCGCAAACGGGGCAAACCCAGTCGTCGGGGATATCCTCAAAGGCGGTACCGGGAGCGATACCGCCGTCGGGGTCGCCAACTTCGGGGTCATAGACATAGCCGCAGGGGCATACATACTTTTTCATGCTATGTATCCTCCGCGATTACTTGAAATAGCGATTGAGCAGGCCCTCGAAGCCGCAGCCGTGACGGGCTTCGTCCTTAGCCATTTCGTGAACGGTGTCATGGATTGCGTCGTAGCCCAGCTCCTTGGCGAGCTTGGCTATTTCAAGCTTGCCGGCGGTGGCGCCGTTCTCGGCGTCGCGGCGAAGCTCAAGGTTCTTCTTGGTGGAGGGAGTAACCACCTCGCCCAGAAGCTCGGCAAACTTGGCGGCGTGCTCGGCCTCCTCATAGGCGGCCTTCTCGTAGAAAGCGCCGACCTCGGGATAACCCTCGCGAATTGCCTGGCGCGCCATGGCAAGATACATACCTACCTCGCAGCACTCGCCCTCAAAGTTGGCCTTAAGGCCCTCATATACTCTCTCGTCAATCTGACCCTTGGCGCCCACGCCGATAACGTGCTCGCAGGCCCAGGTCAGCTTGCCTTCTTCCATAACGGTGAACTTGCTGCCGGGAACGCCGCACACGGGGCACTTCTCGGGAGGATTGTCGCCCTCATGGATGTAACCGCAAACGGGACATACGTACTTCATAAAAAATCATCCTTTCAAATAATTTTAGGTGCAGATAATAGGAATTATTATCATTAAAAACATTATAACCCAGAAACGCACTTTTGTCAAGTGCTTTTCCGGGTTATCGTCGAAAAAACATCCGCCCCGTCAGTCCACATGGAAATGGTCAGGACGCCGTCGGTATTGTTGGTGAAGGCCAAATCCTTCTGGCCGAAAACGACGGTGGCGTCGTTGCCGTCGGGGGCGTAAGGAACGCCGTGGCTGTGCGGGTGGCGCTCGTCGATTTGCAGGCCGGCGCTCAGGGCCGCCATGTACAGGGTTGAGCTGACTTGGCATACCCCTCCGCCGCAGCCCTGCTCCTTATGGCCGTTCACTATCACCGGCGCGTCGCCGTAGCCCTTTTCCTCGCTGCGGCGGCCTACGGCGTCGTTGAAGCTGAAGCTGCCGCCGGGCTCCATAACGTAGCCGTCTATGGCTCCGCAGGCCAGATTTATATTTTCCACCCTTGTTTCGCTGTCGTCCAGCAGGGGAGTGGAAGCCTCGCCGACAGTCACCTCGGCGGGCGCGGGCGGCTCCTCGGGCAGCTCCCTCTCGGAGGAAACGGGCGGCCTTTTGTCGGCGTCATCGGCCGGTCCGCCGGCGCAGGCGGTGAGCGTCAGTATAGGTATAAGAAAAACCGCGTATTTCATAAAAAATCCCCCTTCGGGCTTATTATAACCAAAAGGGGGATTTTTATTTACTTTAACAGCCATTAAGGTCAAAGCGACGGATACGGCGGCCTTGTCAACCTTTTATGATTTGTCATAATCTCGCATAATTTGTCAAGATTTTTTTATTCGCTGATATATTTTATATCCGTGACGAGCCACTCACCGCCGATTTGCTCAAGGCTTAGCACATAGCGCAGCTCCTCCTTGACGGACATATCTATGCCGCCGTTTAGGGCGTAGTCCGCGAAGCCGTCGGCCAGCCCTTTCATGTAAGCCTTTTTTTCGCCGTCGGTCATCTGTCCGGCGGCCGCATTGACGGTCTCCATGTCGGTCCCGATGGAGGTGAGATAGTTTTCGGCGGCGCTGTAGGCGGCGCCCACCTTTATCTCGGGCATGAATACCGAAATCGGCGCCTGAACACGGTTTTCGACAACCGCGGCCTCGCCGGAGGAGCAGGTGTTGAACGCGGTAAGGCGGCGGGCATAAGAGGCGAGAAGGGCCTGATTTTCGCCGGTGGTTATGTCTATGTCGGCGAGGTTTGCCAAAGCCTTTATTCTCGCGTAGGTATCGGGACTGAGAATGGCGGCGGGACTGCCGTCGCATCTCCTGTCGATATAGGCGTAGGCCTGGCTGCCCTCGGCCGTAAGACCTTTGGCGCTTTCATAGTCGGCCGCCGCAAACAGCGCGGCCAGCTCTCCCGCCGCGGCTTTCGCCCCGGAAAGGTCCACCGTGACGGCGGGGCCGGAGCCTGAGCCGGGAGAGGGAACCTCCTCCGGAACAGGCGCGGTCGCGGCCTCGGGTGCGGGCGTCCCCGGCTGGGCCTCCTCGGCGGGGACGTCGCTCTCCTCGGGGGCTTGTCCCTCTTCCGAAATTACGGGGGCCGGGACGTCTCCGGCCTCCGTTTCGGTTTCAACTTCGGTTTCAGCTTTCGCGGCGGCATCCTTGGCCTTTTTATCGGCCTTGTCATCCTTGGCGGTTACCTTTTCGCTCTTTACGTCGGCCGTTTTGTCCTTGTCGCCGCAGGAGGAAAAGGTCAGCGCGAGAATGGCGCAAACGACGGCGGCGCACAGAATTTTTTTAAATCGTTCAGACCGGCTCATATTTATTCGCCCTCTTGTCCGCTTGCCTCGATAGCTCTGCCGCCTATGTCGCGGATTCCCTCCTCGATGGCGGTGAACCGCCGGTTTATCTCCGCGGCCCTTTCGGAGGTGACCTCACTGTCCATGAACTCCGCGCACAAATCGTCGAACTCCCCGTACAGCTCGCTGAACGCCGCCATATCCTCGGCGGAGGAATAGAGGGTCACATAACTCTCGTAGCCGTTATAGAGTTTGGTTATATCCTCCGCCCTGTTGTTGAGAGACTCGGTGGTGACCGGACTTTCGGGAACATAGGGGTCGCCGCCCTCGTCGTACTTCACGGCCAGGTCGTCGTTCTCGGATATCTCCATGTTCATGTATTCGCTTTCGGGATATATCCAGTGAGGATTTTCGGCCTTTGAGCGGAAGTCGTCCAAAAGCGTCTTGCAGCTCTCAAGAAAATCCTTCTGCACCATGATGGTGTGGTCGTCCTCTATCCTGTAGTCGCTCAGTATGGGATAGGGGGTGCAGTCGGAGCTGAGGAGCCCCATCTCGTCATAAGTTGTCTCACAGCCGCAGCCCTCGCAGACCACCGAGGAGCCAGTGTCCTTGAACTTTACCTTGCCGCGGTCGTTGTAGTAGCAGCTGAGACATTCCTCAAAGGCCAGGCGTACAGTGCCGTCGCCGGCTATCACGGCCATTATCCGCGTGCCGAGAGGCTTTACGTTAAAATATGTAACCTTTTCCGCCGAAAGCTCTTTTTTGTTTATGTTCACGTCCCGAACTGTTTTCGGAATCAGCTTTTCCACGGCTATGCCGATAAGCACTATCGCTGCGACGATAATCACGCCCAGGATGGCTTTAAAATATGGAAAACGCTTTTTCTCAACAGCACCGTTATTTGTTGCCATATAAATCACCTCATTTACATTATAGCGTATTTTAAAAAAATAATCAACCTTTTTATTAATTTAATTTTTTAAATTTCATTGACATATTTGTGAAATTGTTGTAAAATATGTACAAGGACAGCTACTGTTATGCGGAAAGGGTGAGGCGAATGACCGACGGAATTCACAATATTGCCGTTATCGATTTGGGCTCCAATTCTCTGCGTATGTCCGTTAATGCCGTAATGCCTGACGGAAAGTGGAAAATTCTCCTGAAATTGAGGGAGACGGTGCGCCTGGGAGAGGGCATGAGCGACGGCTGTCTGCGGGCGGAATCGGTGGAGCGGGTGGTCCGCGCCCTTGAGC
This sequence comes from uncultured Clostridia bacterium, assembly GCA_947589005.1. Lineage (GTDB taxonomy): Bacteria > Bacillota > Clostridia > UMGS1883 > UMGS1883 > JAFLUQ01. The sequence goes on from CANPZO010000017.1 coordinate 27,668, forward strand.
AGTACCGTCTGGCCGCCGCCTCAGCGGGCTGCGACGAGATGATAGCCACCGCTACCCAGGCGGTGCGCATAGCCAAAAACCGCCGGGATTTTCTGGACGCGGCAAAGGCGAGGGCGGACATAGACTTCCGCATACTCACCGGCGAGGAGGAGGCCCGGTATTCTTTTCTGGCGGTGAAGGAGACTCTGCCCATAGACGACGGTCTGATTTTCGACACAGGCGGCGGCAGCACTGAGATAATGCTGGTAAAAAACCGTGAGCTGGTCAGAAGCGTCAGCACTCCCTGCGGCGCGGTAATGATGACGGATCGGTTCAGAGGCAGGTCTCAGGAGGAAATGTACTCTCATATTTATTCCGAAATAAAGGCGATACCCTGGATAGAAGAGGCCCGCGGCCTGACGGTATACGGCGTGGGCGGTAGCGCCCGCACTCTCGGCCAGCTTTACAAAAAGCGCCAGCTCAAGGCGGACGAGCTCAACGGCCTTGAGATAAAGCGCGGGACGGTGGCCGCGCTCTACCGTAATATTTATGACACCGCTCCGGAGGAGAGGGCCGATATTGAGGGCATGGATAAGTCGAGGGCGGATGTGATACTGGCCGGACTTACGCCCCTTGAGGCCATGATGGATATGCTGGACAGCCCGAGGCTGGTGCTTTGCGCCTACGGCGTTAAGGAAGGGGTATTTTTCGAGCGCAAAAATGAAATAATAAAGGGCAGGCCAAAGCTTAATCTTGTGCTTGTGGAGCCTGAGATACCGCAAAACACCGGCAACATCGCCCGCACCTGCGCGGCTGCGGGACTGGGGCTGCACCTGGTGCGGCCGCTGGGCTTCGACATCAGCGACAAGGCGCTGAAGCGGGCCGGGCTGGACTATTGGGATATGGTGGATGTACGCTGTTACGACGGATTGGAGGACTTTTTCGCCAAGACCGCCGGGGGCAGGTACTTTTATGCCACCACAAAGGGCGGCCGGCCCTATACCGAGGCGGAGTTCAGTGAGGGCGATTACATACTCTTCGGCAAGGAGACCCGCGGCCTCCCTGAGGAGCTGCTGAAAAAGGACCCGGACCGCTGCATACGCATACCCATGGCGGCGGGCGCCCGCAGCCTTAACCTCGGCAATTCCGCCGCAATAATAGCTTATGAGGCTCTAAGGCAGAACGACTTTTTCGGCCTGAAACAAAAATCTGATTATTTGGAGGAATAAACATGACAGAGATATCTAAAGACCAGTTCGGACCCGAGGTCCTTGACAGCGCGCTCCCCGTGCTGGTGGACTTTTTCGCCACATGGTGCGGCCCCTGCCGTATGCTGGCCCCCACGGTGGAGGATATCGCCGCCGATTATGAGGGCAAAGTCAAGACCGTCAAGGCCGACGTGGACAATATGCCCGAGATAGCCATGGAATACGGCATTATGAGCATACCCACCCTTATGGTTTTCAAAAACGGCGCCGTTTGCGGAAAGATGGTGGGCGTTTCGGAGTATGACGAAATCGCCGATATGCTGGACGGGGCTTTGGCGTAAAAATAAAAGTCACGTTTTTCCACTCAGGCTCATAGTATGCTCCATAGGGAGGTTTTACTATGGTTTTATCTGTTTTGCTCAGTTGCCTGAGCGGATTGTTCATGACGGGCCAGCTCCAGGATTCCTGCTTCCCCAAGCCCCTCACCAAGGAGGAGGAGGACAGGTATGTGGAGCTTATGGCCGGCGGGGACAGGGCGGCGAAAAACGTCCTTATCGAGCACAATCTCCGGCTGGTGGCCCACATAGTGAAAAAATACGCCGATGCCTCCACCGGCGACGACCTTATATCCATCGGCACCATCGGCCTGATAAAAGGGGTCAATACCTTTGACCGGTCCAAAAACAGCAAGCTTGCCAGCTATATTTCCCGCTGCATCGAAAACGAGATACTTATGTATTTCCGCAGGGAAAAGAAGTACGCCGGCCAGGTCTCCCTTCAGGAGCCCATCGGCCATGACGACGACGGCAACGAGGTGAGCCTGATGGACGTTATACAGGCGGAAAACGAGGATATATGCGAGGAAATGGACAAAAATAACATGATACGGCGGGTGCTCGACCGGGTGCGCAATCTGCTCACCCGTCGGGAGCGGGAGATAATACTCCTGCGCTACGGCCTTGGCGGGACCGAGCCTCTTACACAGCGGGAGGTGGCCGGCAGGCTGGGCATCAGCCGTTCATATGTTTCGAGAATAGAAAAGAGGGCTCTTTGCCGGCTCAGAGATTGAGCCCATGTGCTTAAGCGTAATACAAGCGAGGTAACTGACGCATGAAAAAAGTCGAGCTGTACACCGACGGCGCCTGCAGCGGCAACCCCGGCAGGGGCGGCTACGGCGCCATTTTGCGGTATAACGGGGTCGAGAAGGAATTTTCCGGGGGCTACCGTTTAACCACGAACAACCGTATGGAGCTGCTGGCCGCCATCGCCGGCCTCGAGGCCCTTAAGGAGCCGTGCGAGGTGGAGCTGTACAGCGACTCCAAATATCTGGTGGACGCGGTGACCAAGGGATGGGTCCTCGGCTGGAAAAGGAAGGGCTGGAAGAAATCCGACGGAAAGCCCGCCCTGAACGTGGATTTGTGGGAGCGGCTGCTGGGCCTTATGGAGATACATAGGGTGACCTATATCTGGGTGCGGGGGCACGCGGGCAACCCGATGAACGAGCGTTGCGACCGGCTGGCGGTCGGCGCCTACGGCGAAGGGGAGCTGCTTGAGGATGAAAATTATCGGTAACGTAAAAACGCCTCTGAGCATACTATGGCTCAGAGGTGATTTTTTTGGAATGTTTGGAATTTTACACCATCAGACCCGGGGATACGTTTTATATTATTTCCCGGGAAACGGGAATACCGCTGCGGCGGCTGCTCGAGATAAATCCCGACGTTGACCCCGACCGCATTCAGGTGGGGCAGAGGATATGCCTGCGGGCGGAGGGCGAGACGCCCCGGCCTCCGGAGCCGCCGTCTCAGGGAATAAGCTGTCCCATCGGTTCCGTGCCCTATACGGTGCGGGCGGGGGACACCTTCGCGAAAATAGCCCTGCGCTTCGGTACGACCGTCGAGGCCATAAAAAACCTCAATCCGGACGCGGACCCATTTAATCTGCAGGTTGGCGACAGGCTGTGCATCGCTCAGCCCATAGGCGACGAGCCTGACTGTCCGGAGCAGAATTTTTACGTGATAAGGCGGGGCGATACCATTGGCAGTATCGCCGCCGCCTTTGGAGTGAGCCAGAGAGAGCTGCTGACGGCAAATCCGTCCGTCGTTCCGACAAATCTGCAGGTGGGACAGGTGATATGTATCCCTCTGGCTCCCTCGCCGGTGGAAATTGTTATAAACAGAGGCGCAAAGCGGATGACCGTATACAAAAACGGAAGGGTGTTCCGCGAATATGTCGTTGCCGTGGGCAAGGAGGAAACGCCCACCCCCACGGGAGTTTTCACCGTGATAAACAAGCAGGTCAACCCCGGCGGACCCTACGGGACCCGCTGGCTGGGGCTGAGCCGCCGAGGCTACGGGATACATGGAACAAATGACCCGTCCTCTATCGGGAACAACGCTTCCAACGGCTGCGTGCGCATGTTTAACGAGGATGTGGAGGCCCTGTTCGACATAACGCCGGTGGGCACGGTCGTGAGAATACTGCCTTAAGTATAGGTTAGTCGAGGTTAGTCGAACCGCGTGCCTAACCGCCCGAATAATTTCGGGGCCCCCGCAAAGCCGTCAGGCTTTGTGGGGAGAAGGAGGAGCGGCCGAACGGCGGCTTTTTTGCGGAGCGTAAAAAGCCGCCGCAAGCGAAGTCAGACTTGCTCCGATGTTAATATCCCGCCGCCTTTAAGACATTGGCCTGATGGCCGCTGTCCGCGGCGCCGTTGTTGTGGCGGGTGGAGCCGTAGAAATGTATGTCAAAGTGGCCGCTGGCGTCGTTGCCTTTTACGTAGTCGTAGTTGATACCCGGCCCGTAATCGTCGCTGCGCCAGTCGGTCCAGACCCCGCCGGGGGCCCACTCGTTGCCGGCGTGGAACATACCGGCGGCGCTGGCGGCGATTTTTCTTCCATTATATGTAATTATGACCGCCCGTTTGCCCCAGTTGAAGCTGCCGCCCCAAATCTCCTTAAGCTTGGCGGTGTCGGCGGCGGTCAGCGTTTCGCAGTCCGCGTGGTTCGAACCGATGGTCCGTTTGGCGGTAAAGCTTTTGCCCGTGGCCAAATCCGTCACGGTGAACACCGCCCCGATGGGCACCACATACTGGGCCTCGGTCCACCAGTCCAAAAGCTCGCCGTATCCCTCCGGGGCGTACTTTACGGGCACGTTGTGGACAGGCACCCTGAGTACCGTTCCGTCCCGGACGGTGCTGTTTTCGTTGAGTCCGTTTTCTCTGAGCAGCTCGTCGAAGGGAATTCCGCACTCTATCGCTATGTTCCAGAGAGTGTCTCCGGATTTGACCGTATAGGTCGTATATGTAACGTAGGGACCGTTCCCCCGGTCCGGCACATTGGGAGCCGGCGTTTCAATTTCGGGCTGTGAAGCCGGGGAGGAGGGGATAATTACCCTGTCGCCTATGTTCAGCACCGAGCTTTCGTCAGCGCCGTTGGCCTCAAGCAGCTCCTCCAGCGACACGCCGTACCAACGGGATATGAGCCAGTACGTGTCGCCCTTTGACGCCACGTGCACCTTTTCGCCGCCGGGAATGATGACCCTGTCGCCTATGTTCAGCACCGAACCCTCGTCAGCGCCGTTGGCCCTCAGCAGCTCCTCCAGCGGCACGCCGTACCACTGAGCTATAAGCCAGTACGTGTCGCCCTTTGACACCACGTGCACCCTTTCGCCGCCTGGAATGGTGACCCTGTCGCCTATGTTCAGCACCGAGCTTTCGTCCGCGCCGTTGGCCCTCAGCAGCTCCTCCAGCGACACCCCGTACTTTTTGGCTATCAGCCAGTAGGACTCGCCCTTCTGCACGGTGTGCACGGCCGCCGCCGCCGGCTGCGCCGCCAGAGCGAGAGCCGCCAGTAAAGATATTAATTTTCCGCCTTTCAAAAATATTCTCCTTTCATAGATGGTTCGGCCTTTCGGCCGTTAACACCATAATAACACAAAAGTTCCCGTTTTTCTCCATGTAAATAATGTAAGCCGATCCCGGTACGGGAACGGCAACCAAAATTTACATGAAAAAGCGCGGATATCCGCCGCAATTCTCATGTTTTTTGCCTGTATTTACATAAATTACAAAAACCGCTTTGAAAAACGGAGCCGCGATAATTTACAGGTAAGAAAAGTCCTGTGCGATTTATACAAAAAAATGGACTTATATTTATATAGATTTAACAATTTGTTAGAAAAAACAAAAATCATTATTTACATATGGGGGATAGTATTGTATAATAAAGACGTGGTATAGCGTTGTTACACATATTTAACAAAAAAAATTTAACTTTGCTCTTGCAATTTTTTAAATTTTGCTGTAAAATATGTATATAGCATTACTAAAATGTTAACGCTTCGTTAAAATTTCCAAATCTTTTAGGAGGGACTCTCTATGAGAAGAAACAAAGCGAGGTCGATCGCCGCGCTGATAACCGCCATGTTTATGCTTAACATGGTGGCTTTTGCGCAGGTTGACGGAGTTGAGGCTGAGTACGAGCTTACCGAAGTTCCCAACAGCCTTGACGAGGCGGCTTACGACGCCGAAGATGAGGTTGCCGCTCTTTCGGCGGACGTCGGGATAATGGCCGCGGAAGAGGAGACTCAGGCGGTCGCCCCGGGTAAGGTAATTACATATAACGGCAAAACTTACCGCGTAAAGGCCGACGCGACAAACGTCGCGGCGCAGCTGGGCCATTTTGATACTCAGCCTAATTACGCGACCAGCGGTGAAACCGACGTGCTTATATTTAACGGAGGCGCCACCGCCTGGAGTTATGTGACCGACGACGGCCACGAGTCCAACGGCTGCGTTGAGCTTCTCAGCGGCACCATGATCTGGCGTCACAACTTTGACGTCGGAAAGACTTATGTGTATTCCGCCTGGTGGAAGTTTAACGGCGACGCCAACCTTAACAGCTCACAGCGCCACATCGAGGGCTGCCGTGACATCGATACCGGCGAGCCGCACAGAAACGAGATAGGCGCCGACGGCAGCAACGGCCGTGACATAACCCATGACTGGCAGCAGGACCTCTGCGTATTCAGGGGCACGTCCATCGAGCGCGGCCTGTTCCTCTATGTCGATAAGATAAACGACGGCTCCATTTATGCCGACGATATCGTTATATACGAGGTTGAGACCATCGCCGATATCGACGAGATAGGCGACGCCGTCATCGAGGAGGAGCTGGCCCCCGGCAGCTGGACGACCCACAATGAGATACCCGCCGCCGGCGTACCCTATAACTGTGTTGTCAGCTACAGCGTAAATTCCACCATTCCCATAAAGTTCAACGGCGTCGCCGTTCTGTTCAAGGACGGTAAGCTCTTTGACATAGCCACCACAGAGGTGAACAGCCGTACCGCCACGATAACGCCGGACGGCGACCTGATATCCAGATCGGGCGCGGTGTCGATACCCATAATGGTGCCCGCCGGAGAGGACGTTTCCCGGTTCAGCTGTGTGGTTTTCCTCAGTGACGCCGACAATCCGTTCTACGTATACGGAGAGGCGACCGACAGCTATGCCGCCACCATATACGGCGCGCAGTAAGCCGAAAGGGAGGAAGGAAAGAAAATGAGTAAGAAAATGATTTCCGTTAAAAAGATATTTGCGGCAGTCATCGCCATCGCGATGGTGATTGCCGTTATGCCCGCGGCCTTTGCCTCTACCGTCGCCATCAATGAGTGCCAGATAATTGAGGATACCATCGTGGTTTCCTACACTATCGGACAGTATGACGCCAGAGAACACGTCATCGCCATTGTTACCTCCGGCAGCAATAAGGCGACCTACGAAAACGCCGTCGCGTTTGCCTACGGCCAGGCCACCGAAGCCTCGTCGTCTATAGAGGTGCTTATGCCCGACGAGCTTCCGACCGGCACCTATACGGTGACCTTGGGAATACCCTCCGCCAACAACGCTGCCAGCGCCAAGGTGTCCTATATGGGCAGCGAGGACCGCGCGGCCATCATGGACAGCATAGTCGGCAGCTCCGCCAGCGCCGAGAGCCTTGTAAGGGCCTTTGACGGCAACCCCCTCACTCTTGACGTGGCCGGCTCCAAAAACGATTATTACAAGGACCTCAGCCAGTCCGCCAAGCTCCAGTTCGCTCAGTACATAATCGACCATCGCGAGGACGCGGCGGACGAAAACGGCGAGCTTGGAATGGCCGATATAGGCGCCCTTGCGGACGAGGCTCTGCTCGTCACCTATGTTGATAACGACACTATCTCCAAGAAGGTTGCTAACCTTGGCTACAAAGAAATGTTCAAGGAATTTGCCGACGTGAAGGGAATTATCGACCTTGACACGGAGGACAGCCGTTATAAGATGATATCCAACGCCACCGACTTCTTCCGCGCCGTGAGAGAACAGGACGGATATGAGCCCAGCGTTGAGGGTATCCAGAACTGCCTTGACGACGCGCTTACCATCGAGCGTATAAACGAGGCCGGCTGGCTTGAGATAGGCGAGGTGCTGTATGACCTTGCCGATATGCTCCCCGATGATCTTAAGGAAGAGATGACCGATGATAAGCTGGAGGAAGTAACCGCCAACTCCACCATCAAGAATTACTTCGGCAAGTCCATGAAGGCCGATACCGACGAGTATAAGAGGGTGTCCAGCGACGAGAAGCTTCCCGCTTACAGCTTTGAGCAGCTCAAAAACACCTGGATAAGAGCCTATAAGGACGCGGTCGATAAGTACGACGAGTACCTCGACAACAAGAACAGCGACAAGGACAGCGGCGGCAGCAGCGGAAGCGGCAGCAGCGGAAGCGGCAGCAGCGGAAGCAGCGGCAGCAAGAGCTCCGGCTCCGTTACCGTTGACAGAAGCTCCGTCCGTCCCGACCCCCTTGGACAGAAGAAGATAATAACGGATTACTATGACGATATGGCCGGTTACGAGTGGGCCGCTCCCGCGGTTCTCAGCCTTACCGAAAAGGGCATCGTAAGCGGCAACGGCAACATGAAGTTTGACCCCGCGAGAGTTCTTAAGAGGGAAGAGTTCATGAAGATGCTTGTTAACACCTTTAACCTTGTTGATATGACGGCCTCCTGCTCCTTCTCAGACTGCGATAAGAACGCCTGGTATTACGTCTATGTTGCCAGTGCTGAGAAGGCCGGCATAACCAATGGCCGCGGCGACGGTACCTTCGGCGTGGGCGACTATGTCACCCGCGAGGAAATGGCTACCATGATATACAGAGCCGCCCGCAGCAACGGCGTCAATCTTTACCGCAGCGGCAACGGCGTTGCCTATAGCGATATGAATTCTCTTTCCGCTTATGCCGTAGAGGCCGTAACGGCTCTCACCGACAGCGGCGTTATCAGCGGCAGCGACGGAAAGTTCGAGCCTCAGGCCGGGGCCACAAGAGCTCAGGCTGCGGTTGCTATATACAATATCAGCAATCTCTATAACAAATAAGAAAGAGGGTTAACACAGCATGAAACGTGTAATTAGCTTGGTCATAGCTCTGTCAATGTTTCTGACGCTGGGCGTGGGCACATCCTTCGCCGCCGGTCAGACCGGTTTTGCCGACGTTGACGGAACAGGCTATGAGACCCCGGTAGGCATACTGGGCGCCCTTAACATAATGGGCGGCTACACGGATGGCAGCTTCCATCCCTATTCCACAATGACCAGAGCAGAAATGGCTGCTGTGAGCGTTCGTCTCCGCGGCGTGACCGATTACGGCGACGTCGTATCCCTGGACGATGTTCAGTATAAGGATATGGACGGACATCCCCTTGCGGCCGCCGTTGCTTACGCCCGCAGCATGGGCATAGTTGACGGCTACAGCGACGGATACTTCTATCCCGATGATCCGGTCACCTATGAGCAGGCCGTAAAGATGATACTCGGCGCTTTGGGTTATGACTATTATTCTATCGCCAAGGGCGGCTATCCCGCGGGATACCTTCAGGTGGCCTCGGAGCTTAAGCTTACCTCCGGCGTTGGCCTTACCGTCGGCTCTTATATCACCCGCGGCGATGTGGCCAAGATAGTTTACAATGCCCTTACCGTAGATATGATGACCGCCACCTCTTACGGCGACGGCACCAGCGATGTCACCTATGAGATAGTGGAGGGCAAAAACATACTCAACACCTACTTTGATGTTGAGGAAATCAGCGGTATAGTTGAGGAAAATAGCAGCACCGCCATCGACGGTGAGACCACCATCGACAAGGATGAGGTACGCATCGGCGACGAGGTATTCAACATCGGCGACACCAATATCGACGAGTACCTTGGATACTACGTTACTTTCTATGCCATCGAGTCCGAGTACAGCGACAAGCGCGTGATAATTTCCTACAAGGTAGAGTCCAGCAAAAACGAGTACCTCAAGATAAACGCCGAGTACATAGACGATGTTGAGCTCACCTCCTCCAGGTATATAATCCATTACTGGAGAAACGACAGGGAGAAGAATACTCACCAGGCTAAAATCAGCCTGACCCCTGTGGTTATTTACAATGGCGTTGCCGTTACGGACTTCACTCTCGCGGACTTCAATCCCGAATACGGACAGGTTACCCTTGTGGACAACGACCGTGACGGCGTATACGACATGGTTGATATACTGTCCTATGAGATATTGACCGTACTTACATCTTCTGCCGCCAGCGGAAGCGTAAACGCTTATCCCACCTTTACCACCGGCCTTCGTTCCGTAAAGCTCATCGAGGATGAGGACGAGGATTACAAGGTAAAGCTGGTTGACGGCAGCGGCACCCCCGTCACCTTCAATATGATAGACAAGAACAGCGTTCTTAACGTGGCTGTCAGCAAGGATAAGGATAGCCTCGTAAGAACCGCCATAGTATCCAACGACAAGGTCGAGGGTACTATCCGCTCCGTAAACGACGCCGGCCAGTACGTTATTAACGGCAAGGGCTATGACGTTGTGAGCTACATCGAGGAGAGCGGCGAGCTTTCCGTGGGCGATTCCGGTACGTTCTTCCTTACCTACGACGGACGCATCGCCGGTTATGACGCCGAGCAGAAGGTCACCAGGAACATCGGTATGTTCATAGCCTACAAGAGCGGCTCCATGTCCGAGGGCGGCGACATGATCAAGATTTTGAAGTCTGACGGCACCATCGCCATTTACAATCTTGCCAATACCGTTAAGCTCAACGGCGAGACCATGAGCGGTTCCAATTTGTTCAGTCTGATTTCCGACCCCACCAATCCCCTGTTCGGCAGGAGAGATACCGAGTCGAGCCGTCTGAGCAGAGAGGTTCCCGACCCCGCCCGGTGCGGCATACTCTACAAGCTTAACAGCAGCGGCAACATCTCCGAGATAACCATGAACGCCACTGGCGCTACCGTCAGCGCGGCTACGACTGATACGGGCTACGGCAACAACGATATTCGCTGCGTTGTCAAGAGAGGTAAGACTTCCTCGGACGGCACCGGCGACAGCCTTTACTACTCCACCGCTTACCGCTGCTTCCACCGCAGTGACAACCGCGTATATGTTACCGACAATACTATCCTCATGTGGTCTCAGGAGGGCGTGAATAAGTCCGAAGGCAGCTCCTTCTGGGTATCCCGTCCCTCTCAGCTGAGAGACAACGACAGCGCCGCCTATTGGTTTGAAGGCTACTTCTACTTCATGGGCGACAAGCCCACCGCGGATTTCGTGGTATTCTACGATGGCCCCGACGCCGTCGGCGGCAGCAGCGCCAATACCAACTTCAACGAGAACTGCTATTGGGACGGCATAAAGATAGTTGACCGCGTAATTGAAAAGTATGAGAACGGCGAGACCGTATATCAGCTTGCTTATTATGAGGGCGGCACTCTTCAGTATGCGGACTTCAACTCCGAGTATGACAATGTTTGGTACCGTGACGGCAACAGCACCTTCTGGCGCCGCGGCGATATCATAAGATTTGTAAGAGTTGACAACAAAATCGCGGCCGTTCAGAGCATATTCTACAATGACGCTTGGAACAATCCCACCGGCAACGAGCTTGACGGCGGAAAGAATCCCGACCACAGATACATCTTCCCGATGGGCAGATATGAGTTCTGGGGTCAGGATCCGTGGAACCACAGCGGCAACAACATTGTTCAGCGCTACTTCGTGGGCCGTGTTGAGAACATTCAGAACATGACCTACTTCTCCACCATGGATATCAATGTCGGCGGCAACAACCTGGTGGCCGAGCCCATTGGCGGTAACTGCTACAGGCTTGACTACGACAGCAGAGGCTATATTTCCGGCATTGAGAACGTGGGCAGCGGCGCCATCAGCGAGGGCCAGCTTGTTCTTGCCCGTCAGAACGGCACCAACGCTCAGATAAGCTGCCGTGTACAGGAGACCTATATCCTCTATGAGTATGAAGATATAGCGGAGTCCAGTGAGCTTCGCAGAGCCTACAGGACCATCTATCCCGATAACGAGTGGGTAAATACCCTTGATTGGGAGGACGACAGCGTATATTATGAGGACGTTGAGGCCACCGACCTCAGCGCGGAATAATCTCACTGTAATGCAATTAAGGGCTGCCGCTTTGCGGCGGCCCTTTTTCAGGCTCTATGTCAAGAATAGTGGTGCAAAATCCTGCAAAGAATTTACAAAACAGGCGTCGGCTCAGGCGGGACCTGTTTTTCATATGAATTTATGCCGCATTTTGTTCACTATCTCGCCAATAAAGCATAAATAATATCCGATTGCGGAACCTTTTGAAGTTACTGTAACCATACGCATTCCGCTTCAAGACCTTAATTTTGTTGTTGCACCCTTCCGTAAAGCCGTTTGTGTGCTCGTATTTAAAGGAATTGAGTATACCTTTTCCCCAGGCGATAAACGTGTTTCCACGGTTTTCATACTCAATTAACCCACTGCTTTGCGCTTCAAGTATCTAAGCACCCATGAGTTTCGATGATACTTTCGGCTCTTTTGTGTCCAGAACCTTATAAAACCTCTCCTTTAAATGATACGCCTGCCGAAGCTCGTGAGAGAGATACAGCTGTCCATGCGACGGATCGGTAATTATGCACTGATACTTTAGAGCGCCGGTGTTGCCTTTAAATTCGTCTATGGCGAAAATCTCCGGAAGCTCGGTGGGATGGGGCATCTCCACCACGTCGAATATCCTGGTAACAGACGAAATCGAAACTCCCTTATCCCTTGCGACGGAAGAAAAGAAACGTTCGTTGCTCAGGGATTCAATAATCTTAGAGGTAAAACGCAGCATCATTTGTCGACGTCGGGCGACGAAGGTGTTTTTCTCGGGGAAGCACTTGCCGCAAGTCGGTGCAGCGGCATTTAAGGCATATGCCAGAGTGAGGCTGCGTCCAGCCACTGATAGACCATTATGTGACGGGAGCGGTAGTCGTGGACGCGGGAAGTCTTGCAGCCGCAGGCCGGGCAGATGTGCTCTGTTACGGGCATTTCCGCATGTACGGGCATTTCCGCATGAACCGTCAGCTTGTTTGCGGCGGTTTCAATATTTTTTACGATTGCCTCTTGCAAATCAAGAATTTCTGTAGTATAATTTTCGATAGAGAGCATGTTTGTTTCCTCCTGTCTGAGTTTAGGGGTAAATTCATTATACAGGATTTTTTCAAATATGCTCTCTTTTTTTGATAGACGGTTTTGGTGCCACTATTTATAGTATAGAACCTTGATAATTTAAATCCTTTCATCAACAAAGAGAGCGTTCACTTCAACGTGAACGCTCTCTTTAAATTGGTGCCTTCAGGCGTGGAAATAAAACCTACTGTGATATAATAGTAGTGGTTTGGCGACCGCATTACTAAAATATCGACAGGAGGTTTTATACAATGATAAAAAAAGATAAAAATGAGATAAAAAGCACGGCACACTCGAAATACAGATGTCAGTATCATATAGTGTTTGCGCCAAAATACAGAAGAAAAGAAATATATGGTCAACTGAAAAAAGATATAGTGGAGATATTGAGAAAACTCTGTGAACAGAAAGGAGTAGAAATAATAGAAGCATGTATTGACCATATACATATGCTTGTGAGTATACCACCATATATAAGTATAGCACAGTTTATGGGATATCTCAAGGGGAAAAGTTCGCGAGTGTATTTGACCGGCGTGCAAATTTAAAATATAAGTATGGGTCGAGAAACTTTTGGTGCAGAGGCTATTATGTAGATACGGTGGGAAGGAACAAAAAAATAATAGCTGAGTACATAAGGAACCAGCTTGAAGAAGATTATGCAGCGGATCAAATAAGCATGAAAGAATATATCGACCCGTTTACGGGTGGCAAGAATAAGTAGGCAAAAAAGACAGCCGCACGTGAGCGGCTGCCTGTGATAGTAATGCAGTGTCAAACTTCTGCGCCCCTTACAGGGGTTAAGCTTGTAATAGCACATTTTAGGGGCTGTGCAAGCCACCGGTTCAACTGGTGGTCTTGACTTAATCTATGCCCTTGTCCGCCTTCATTTTTTCCATGGTCCGGATTATGCCTTGGGTTATGCCCTCGGCGAAGTCGTCCTGCCCGTCCTCGCTGGTGAGGTAGGCCCTGTCTCCGTCATTGGTGAGGAAGCCCGTCTCCACCAAAGCGGCGGGCTGGAGGGTCTTGCGTATCACGAACAGGGTCGAGCCGTCGTGGACATTCGCCCCCTTAAGGTCGGTAACGGCCACATCACTGTTATATATATTTTCCGCCAGTATGGTGCCGTATTTGGAGTCCGGATGATAGTAGACCTGGGTGCCGTTGACGGCAAGGCTTTCCTCAAAGGAATTGCAGTGGACGCTGACGAATATGGCCGGTATCTTTTTGCCGTCGGTGGGCTTGCTGGCAATATCGACTCTGGTCTGAAGCTCAACCCTCACATCCTTTTCACGGGTCATAACCACGTTATAGCCCGCGTCCTCGAGCTTGTCCCGCACCTTAAGAGCGATGGCCAGGGTTATCTTGTCCTCCTGAACGCCGTTCCGTGAGGCTCCGGTGCTGCCGCCGTGACCCGCGTCAATGACGACCGTGTTATAGTCAAAGGCAATGTTATTTGTCGTGTCCACAAGGCCGTCGGTGCTCAGGCTCAAATCGTCGTCCGAGCTTTCGATTTCATCTGTCGTGTCGGGTATGTCGGCGGGGTCAAAGGTCTGGCCGCTCTGCAAGTCATTCACCTTTGTGGTGTAATTCTTACCGGCGGGAGTGGCAACTATCACAAGACCGTTTTCCGTGGGGCTTATCTCAATATTGGGCTGGCTCTTTACGTCCAGCACTATACGCGCCTTGTCGTCATGGTTGGCGCCGCGGACGCCGGTTATTATGCTGCCGCCATAGCTGAGATTATAGACCCCCTCGCCAAGCTGCGCTCCGGCGAAGTCCAAAACGACCCTCTCGCTGTTGCTGTAACGCTCGATGCCCGGCTTGACCGGATTGCCGTAAACCAGATACACAAGCTCGGCCGAGCCGCTCTTCTCCACCTCGATTTCGGAGATGACCCCCTTATCCGCCTTACCGGACGGAGGTTCGGGCGTGACGGGCTCGCTATCGGAGAAGCCCTCGTCGGTGGAATTGAGCGAAACTATCCTTCTGTCGCCGTCCCAGCCCACCGAAAAGCCCAGCATATCCGCCACCATGCGAATGGGCACCATGGTCTTGTTGTTGATTATCATGGGCGTGGGCTCACCGTCGGATATGACTATCCGGGAACGTCCAAGGTACACCTCGCGGCTGCCGGGGGTCATTGCTACCTCGATGCCGTCGTAGGACACCGTGACCTGCTTTGTGTCGGCGTTCCAGCCCACTTTCCCGCCCATGGCCTCGAACACCTCGCGCACGGGCACCATGGTGCGGTTCATTATCATAATGGGCGGCATCTCTTTTGTCGCCACACGTTTTCCGTTTACCTCAAGATATATGTCGTCGGCGCTGTAGCTGTGGACGGAACCGTCATATGTAAGCTCCATGTCCGCCCCGTGAGCGCCGGCCGCAAACAGCATCAAAGCCGCCGAAAATGCCACGGCAAACCGTCTCATAAAATCACCTCTGCTATATATTTCGACGGATTTCATTATAATCTATTAATATTACACTTACGTTAAACAAATGTAACATTTTTGTAAAATTTATTGCCAGGTGATCTGGTCTCCCTTATTTCCGTCAAAAGGCACCCCGTAGTGGTCAAAGGCCAGCTTTGTGGCGCAGCGGCCCCTCGGCGTCCGGCTGAGGAAGCCCAGCTGCATAAGGTACGGCTCGTATACGTCCTCGATAGTCGAGGCGTCCTCGCCTATGGTGGCGGCCAGAGTGTCAAGTCCCACGGGGCCGCCGCCGAAAGTGGTAATGATGGACATTATCATGCGCTTGTCCACGGCGTCAAGGCCGAGGCCGTCTATTTCCAGCATTCTCAACGCCTTGTCCGCAATTTCCTTCGTAATATTTCCGTCGGCCATTATCTGGGCGAAATCCCGCACCCGTCGGAGCAGGCGGTTGGCTATGCGGGGCGTCCCGCGGGAGCGGGAGGCTATCTCCGCGGCGCCGCCGTCCTCTATCTCTATGCCGAGGATGCCGGCGCTGCGCTTGATTATGGTCATAAGGTCGTGGGTGTTATAGAGTTCCAGCCTCGATATAACGCCGAAGCGGTCCCTGAGCGGAGCGGACAGCAGCCCCGCCCTCGTGGTGGCGCCCACAAGGGTAAAGGGTTGGAGGCTGAGCCGCACCGACTGGGCGCTGGGGCCCTTGCCGATGATTATATCCAGTGAAAAATCCTCCATGGCGGGGTAAAGTATCTCCTCCACGCTCCGTGAAAGACGGTGTATCTCGTCAATGAAAAGCACGTCCTGGGGCCCGAGATTGGTGAGTATGGCCGCCAAATCCATGGGTTTTTCAATGGCGGGCCCGCTGGTGACCCGAATATTGACCCCCATCTCGTTGGCGATTATGCCGGCGAGGGTGGTTTTGCCCAAGCCCGGAGGGCCGTAGAGCAGACAGTGATCCAGAGCCTCCCCCCTTTCGAGGGCGGCCTTGATATATATCTTTAAGCTGTCCTTGACCTTGTCCTGTCCGATATAATCGTCCATCGTCCTGGGGCGTATGGTGTAATCCAGCTCGCTGTCGCCGTTGAGCTGACGGCCGGAAATTATTCTGTCGTCAAATTCCATTGCTCATCCTCCTAAGGGCTTCCTTAATGATATCCTCGGTGCTCATGCCCGCCGCCGGTATCTGCGTGACGGTTTTCTGAGCCTCGCTGGGAGAGCAGCCAAGGGCGATAAGGGCGTTGATGGCGCTGACATCAGCCGAGGGAGAGTAGCCGCTCTCCTGCCCTTGCGGAACGCCTATCGCGTCCTGAGTGTCCACCTTTCCCTTAAGCTCAAGGATTATTCGCTGGGCTATCTTCGTCCCCACTCCCTGAGCCCTCGTTATGGCCTTGGTCTCGCCGCCGATTATGGCCATGGCCAGCTCCGACGGCGGCAAGGCGCTGAGTATGGCAAGCGCGGCCTTACAGCCCACTCCGCTGACGGAAAGGAGCTTTGTAAAATATTCTATCCCGCTTTCGGAGCGGAAGCCGTACAGCTCCATAGCGTCCTCGCGCACATAAAAATACGTATATACCTTGGCCTCGCCGCCGGCGCCGGGAAGCCGGGCGATATCGCCGGAGGGCATGAAAACCCTGAACCCAAGGCCGTTCACGTCCATTATGATATGGTTTTCGCCTTTCGCGGCGATTTTCCCGTTGAGATAAGCTATCATAAACTTCCACCGCCTTTCAGCGCCGTTTCAAGGGCGCTTTGGTTAAAGCGCACGCTGTTGCCGTGGCAGACGGCGATGGCCAACGCGTCGGCCACGTCGTCGGGCTTTGGCACCGCCTCAAGGCCCAGCATCGCCTTCATCATCTGCTGTATCTGCTTTTTTTCGGCCCTGCCGTAGCCGGTGAGGGCCTGCTTCACCTGAAGGGGAGTATATTCAAAAATGGGCACGCCCGCCTGCGTCGCCGCCAGAAGAATGACCCCACGGGCCTGCCCCACGGCAATTACGGTCTTGGCGTTGTTGTTGTAAAACAGCTCCTCGATGCTCATGGCGTCGGGCCGGTATTTGTCCAAAAGCCCGTTAAGCTGTATGTATATGTCCATGAGTCTCCGCTCGATGGGGGTATGTGCGGGGGTGGTTACGGCGCCGTTGAACACGTCCCTATAGGAATTACCGGTCTTGTCCACCACTCCGACACCGACTATGGCTATGCCGGGGTCAACGCCCATAATGCGTAATGTTTTCATATGCTTTTCACCTATTTTATATTTTAGCCCAAAATGTCGAAAAAATCAAGCCCCCGCCGGAAAATATTTTTTATCATATCCCCCGCCGGGCCCTCATAGGCTGTAACAAAAAGGGGGATATCGGTATGAAGGATTACATTGAGGAACGGGCCGTGGAGCTGGCCAATTACATAATCGAAAACAACGCCACCGTCAGAAGCGCGGCGAAGGTTTTTTCTCTGTCCAAGTCCAGCGTCCACAAGGACGTGACCGAAAGACTGGAAAAGATAGACCCGCCCCTGGCGGCCAGAGCCAAGCTGGTGTTGGAGCGCAACAAGGCCGAGCGCCACATCCGCGGCGGCATGGCCACCAAGCACAAATACGAGGAGCGCGCCCGTGAGACGGACGGTCTCAGAAAAGCGAGATAAAATACGGCAGGTCATTAAAAATTTCTTGACCTGCCGTTTATTTTATGATATAATATTTTTATAGATTTGCTTCGCAAAGACAAAAGACAATGGGAGGGATGGCCTTAAGGCCGGTAAAAAATGAAAGAGAGAATTTACAGCATACCGCTGACCGACGCGCTTAACAGCGACTGCGACTGCGTCATGTGCACCCTTGAGGATAAGCTGGAGCACGACGCGGTGGATTACTTCATGGGGGCCTCGAAAATGGAGCCGGACGTGAGGATAATGACAAATAAAAAGGGCTTTTGCCGCCGCCATCTGCATATGATGGAGGCCGGCGGGGGCACCCTCGGTCTGGCGCTTATGCTGGACACGCACCTGAACGAGATAGTGGCCCGTCTGGGCAAAAAGGGCAAGCCGGGCGGTCTTTTCGCCGCCAGGAAAAACATCGGGGCCGTCACCTCGGAGCTGGAGGAAATCATCGGCGGCTGCGTGGTCTGCGACAAGCTGAACAGCCACCTTTCCGACGCAGCGGGCAATCTGGTCTATCTTTGGGACAAGGAGCCGGAGTTCCGCAAAAAGCTGGAAAGCTCCAAGGGGCTTTGTCTGCCCCATATGCTGCTGGTGCTGAAGGCCGCGTCCTCGGAGCTCAGCGGCAAACGTCTGGACGAGTTCGCCGGCTTCATCGTCAACACCCAAAACGAAATGCTGGAAGCCCTGAACGAGGACGTGAACTGGTTCACCAAAAAATTCGACTTCAATCACAAGGACGACGACTGGAAAAACAGCAAGGACGCCGTCCCCAGAGCTGTCAACAAGCTCGTCAAATTTTGATATATTCGTATCACAAGGGGGTGATCATGTGTGAATATATTAAGATTTCTCACGCCTAAAAATCAGGTGGTTTACTTATATGACGACTTTACCCTGCGTCAGGCCATGGAAAAGATGGAATACCACCGCTACACGGCGGTGCCGGTCATCAACCGGCAGGGCGAGTATACGGACATTCTCACCGAGGGCGACATACTCTGGGCGCTCAAGGACCTGTGCGGCTTTGACCTGAGAGTGGCGGAACAGACGCCCTTGAAGGATGTGAAGCGCCATTCGCAAAAGGCCCCCATCGGTGTTAATTCCAATATCGAGGACCTAATGTCGCTGGCGATAAATCAGAACTTTGTGCCGGTGATAGACGATACCAACGTATTTATCGGGATAGTTACGAGGAAGGATATTTTGCAATACTGCGCCAACCTCATCAAGCCGTCCGAAAATCACGCCGAACATTCATAAAAGCTTTAATTTATAGAATATTTACGAAGAAAATCCGCTCTCACGAGAGCGGATTTTCTTCGCCTTATCTCCCCAGCAAAATCCCGTAGCCGGCAAACTCGCCGAGCCTTATCTCGAGTTTGCCGCCGCTTAGACTGATATCATCGGGGTTTTCGGCGTAGACCGCTTTTATCCCGAAGTCCGAGGGGACGTCTATCTCGGCGCGTTCCGGCGGCAGGGCAAAGCTGTGCGCCACGACCAGAATATCGCCGTTTTTACCGGTGCGGACGGAGGCTTGCCAGCCTCGGGGGTGACGGTCACTGAGACCGCGGCGCTCCACAAGGCGGCTGACGCCGTCTTTGATTACCGGAGCGGCCTTTTTGTAGAAGGCTATGCCGCCGTCGATGACGGCCCATTGTTCGCCGGTCAGTCCGGTTACGTCGCCGCTGAGACACATACGTCCGAGGAAGGTCGCCGCCACGGAATAGGCGATACGGCGGAGACTGTCGTTCCGGCGGATAACGCACCATATCTGCGACTGACGCGGCAGTATAAGCCGCTGAAGCTGGGCGGCGATTATGGGTATCTCCACGCACTCGTGGGCGTCGGAGAAGGACGCCATGGAGCTGAGCGCCATAAAGCCCGGCTCCAGACGGTTGCCGCCGGATGAGCAGTTTTCAATGACCAGCTCCGGAAGCTCGCGCCTCATTTGCCGGAAGAAATCCTCCGTTCCCTCCATATTCCGCCTCAGTCCCTCGCCGAGGGAGTCGGCATTGTCACAGCCAAGGCCGATAGTCTCGTTGTAGTCTATTTTCACATAGCCGAAGCCCTTGTCCCTAAGGAAGTCTATCACCCTGTCCTTTAGGTATTCCCGCACCCAGGGGTCGTTCATGTCCCAGAAACGGCGGACGCGGGTGGTCAGGGTAAGGCCGTCACGCTTAAGCATATGATCGGTGTAAAGCTCATACGCCTTCGCCGCCCGTCCGACGGTCTCGGGCTCGAACCAAATGCCCGGCAGCATACCGTAAGAGCGTATCTTCGCCGCCACATTCTCCACTCCGTCGGGGAAAAGCGCCTTTGAGGGAACGTAGTCTCCCATGCTGATGTCCCAGCTCACGCCCTCCTCCTTGAACCAGCCGCAGTCCACCACAAAATAGTCCACTCCGCGGCCCTTTACGGTCTCCAAAATCGAGAAAATATTCTCCTGAGAGGGACAGCCCCAGGTGGTGCAGTATTCGTTGAATATCACCGGCAGGCTCTCCTCGCTCTCCGGCACGTCAAGGGCGTCACGCTGAGCGTCCAGCAGCCGGTCGGCAATGTCGTCGAGTCCGCCTCTGCAAACACTGACGTATGCCTTGTTGGTCGTAAAGCTCTGCCCGGGGGCCAGGTTTTTCATCCAGTGGCCGAATTCCCTGTCGGCCTGTCCGCCGGCTATGCCCACGGCCTCGTCGTCACGGAACACCTCGAGCTGCCACGAGGCGCGGCTTTCCATCATAACGCCCCAGATAAGGCCGTTTTTCCTGTCCTCCACCGCCGCAAAGGGGAAGTAATCCTTCACCGGCATGGAACCCACCTGCCCGAAGCGGAGGCTCCGCATATGCCAGAGGTTCCAGCTGTCCTCAAGGAGCTGGTCCTCCAGCGGCTCCTCCACAAATCTCGCCTCCCGGCTCCACTTGCTCCTGGCACGGTGTAGCACATAGCTCTCCGGCGCGGGCCCTCCGTTCAGGGGCGAAATGCCGTACATACAGAAGCTCGCCAGCATTTCGAGAGTTATTGCCTCGGAGGAGTTATTTATTATTTCCGTATAGGCGGTTATATACCGTCCGTTTTCGGAAAATTCATTCACATATACGGCTTCTATCCCCTCGGCCGTCCTGATCCTTGTTTTGAGCGTCGTTTTTCCGCCGGTCATTTCCAGCTCCTCACGGTCAAACTTGAACCTGCGGACGGTGTCGGACTCCATCATGGAGCTGCCCTGCATATAGGACGAGGGGTAATTGTCTCCCAGTATTTTGCACTGCACCACAGGCCGCTCGGCGCGGTCCCGCTTATTTTCCGCCGCTTCGGTTCCCGCCGGCCTCAGTCTCATGCCGAACCTTTCGCTCCCATTTTCCGGGAACTCCAAAATCATATCTCCGGCGCTGAATTTCGCCATATTTCATACCTCCTTAATATTGCTCAGCCCAGCTTTTTCAAATAATTTCCCTCTATCTTTACGCCCTCCTTTACGATGACAAATGCGTGAGGGTCTATCTCGCGTATCATGTTCCGCAGGGCGGTGAGCTCATATTTGCTGAGAATTATGCAGAGTATCTGAGTGTTCTCGTCAGTATAGGCACCCTTTCCCTCCCACGAGGTAACGCCGCGGACAAGACGGTTGTTGACCGCCTCCGCGATTTCCCTGCCATGCCGCTTTGTGATGACGGTGGCCTCGGCGTTGATGCTCTGGGAATATGTATGGTCAAGGGCTATGGAGCTCATCACCGCGAAGATGACGGAATAAATTGCTGTTTCAACATTGAAAAATATCATGCACAGAGCGTAGAGGACAATGTTCACCGCCAGATTGATATTGCCCACGCTGACGCGAAAATCGCGCTTTATGCAGTAAAGTCCGATAATATCGGTGCCGCCGCAGCTGCCGCCCATGCGCAGGGTAAGACCTATGCCGAAGCCGGAGATGAAGCCGCCGATGAGACAGTTGACCGTCTTTTCCTCCACTATTGGCACGGCGGGGGTGGGGATAAGCACCGTGAACACGGAAATGGCCGTAACGCAGATTAGGGTCCGCAGAATGAACTTTTTCCCGATAGAGCGGTAGGCCATGATAAAAATCGGTATATTTATAATGTAATATATCACGCCGGCGATGTTGTATTTCGGCAGGCCAGCCACGTTTTGCAGCAGATTGCCGATGAGCTGGGACAGGCCCATTATGCCGCCGCTGTAAAGTCCCAGGCCGGAAATGAACATATTTATGCCGAAGGCGTAACAAAACGCCCCAACCAGCGCCGCCAGCATTTTGCCCAGGCTGTAAAATCCGTTCTTTATGTTTGGTTTCATTCAAACGCCCCCTTGACTTGTACTATATCACATTTATTCCAAAAAGGCAAGAGATTTCACGCAGATTTTAAAATTGTATTGACACTAAAAAATTTTTGTGTTAAAATAAAACTAACGATTTTAATCGTAAAAAATACATTGGAGGTAATTTTTATGAAAAAGGTTTTAGCCCTTATCGTTGCCATGGCAATGATATTGGCGGCGTTCCCTGTCCTCGCGGCCGACGACTCGGTCTCGATCATCGTGGACGGGATTGAAATTCAGCCCACCAACGTCAACGGCGAGGCTGTTCCGCCCTTCATTAAGGACGGAACCACCTATCTTCCGGTTCGGGCGCTGGCAAACGCCTTCGGTCTGGACGTTGACTGGAACGGCGCCACCAACAGCGTTTTCATCGGCGAGGTCGTTGATTCCGAGCTGAGAGAAAACATCAACATTTACATAAACGGCAGCCTGTTTGTGCCCACCGACGTAAACGGCAGCGTCGTTCCTCCCATGAATTTGGGCGGGACGGTATTCCTGCCCGTAAGGGCCATCGCGGAGGCTTTTGACAAGGACGTGGCCTGGGACGCGGTCAACCGCACCGTAACCATCACCACTTCCGACGGCGACCTGGGCGGTATGTACTATACCATCAAGAACGCCGGCAGCGGCAAGCTTTTGGCCGCCGTGGACTTCTCCCATGAAAACAGCGCCAATCTCACCACCGTCGACGCCGACGAGAGCAACGAGGTTTACTGGCGTCTCGGCAAGATGGGCGACGGCATATACAACATTTCAAATATGGCCAGCGGCAAGTCCATCGATGTGCCCAGCGCCTCCAAGGACGCCGGAACCGGCCTCATCATATATACCACCAACGGCGGCGGCAATCAGCAGTGGAAATTTATTGAAGCCGCCCCCGGCGAATACGAGCTTCAAGTACAGCACTCCGGCCTGTATATGGACGCCAGCGGAGGCACCATTGTTCAGAATGAACAGACCGGTCTGCCCTCTCAGCGTTGGATAATCGAGGTCAAGGGCGAGTCTCTGCTCAAAAGCGTGGTCAACACCGAGGGCTTTAAGCTCCTTTCCGCCGCAGAGCAGGACGGCTTCAAGCGTTATATGTTCGGCGCTCTCCCCTGCTGCTACACCGTGGCCAACTCCGCCGAAAGCTATTTGACCGAAAACGATTATAACAACGCCGCGCCCGAGCTTCAGGCGGCCATGCTCAAGACCGTTATGGCCTACACCGCCTATTTCCAGGTCACCGGCGACAAGGCCGACCAGACCAGCGCCAACTACAAGATAGTCAACCAGTATGTCGATGACAACTACGACATCTGGCGCGGCGCAAGAGAAAAGTGCTGGATATACGAGGTCGAAATGGACGGCGACGTTCCCGGCACAATTCATAAGTTTACCATGGTAAGCAACGAGGAAAATTCCGAGATGGTAGAGAGAATGATCGAGGCCCTCGGCGCTTTCCCCTACGCTATAAGGCAGTATGTCAACCGCCTGATTTGGAAGAACGGCGACAACGCCAACAACTATAACGGCGGCGGCGACACCATCTGGGCGCGTCTTAACTGGAAGCCCAACAAATCTCAGGTGATACAGACCCTCGCCCATGAGCTGGGTCATATCCTTGACACAAACCAGCTCGAGGACGAGCGCATCTGGCAGTGGGCCGAGGCTATGGACGCCATTCCGGTTTCCGGCTACGGCTCCAACAACAAGTCCGAGGACCTTGCCGAGCTGCACCGGCTTTATCTTACCACCCTTGACAAGGACACCGAGGAGGCCGTAGGTCAGGTTTATCCCAACCGGCTTAAGGTTCTCAAGGGTCTGCTTTACAGGGCCGACAAGGAGCATTTCGCCGAGTTTGCACAGTACGAGCAGTTCATTCTTGACATCAAGGCCAAAATCGACGCCTACGGCGACGTTGAGACGGCGCTTAAGCTGGACATGGGTCAATATTACAGCATAACCGACTCAAAGTCCGGCCTTGCCTGGACCGTTGAGAATTCTTCAACTGAAAATCAGGCCCGCATCACTCTCGAGCCTTACACCGGCGCCGACAATCAGAAGTTTAGCGTTGAGAACTTCGGCGGACTTGTAAAGTTCACCAACAAGTACAGCGGTATTCCCGTTCAGCTCCACACCAGCGCCCTTTACGGCAAGGAGCTCACCCAATACGGCGGCGAGTGGGCCGTTGACGACAGATTTATGCTCATCGAGGCCGAGGGCGGCTACAAGCTCATGAGCCAGCGTTACAACCTTGGCGTGGACGCCATGACCGTAGGCGTCGGCGACGACTTCAAGCCCTATGCCTGCCAGAACGCGGACTCCGCCGTTTGGAAGATAGAGCCCGTCGAGAAGGCCGCCGACATCAAGTACTACAACGTCAGCATCGACGGCACGGGTATGCACCTGAACAACAACGAGGAAGAGGGCCTTATCGCCACTGACGACCGCGCCCGTGCGACAAGCTGGATGCTCACTCCCGTGGGCGACGCCTTCACCATCGTTGACACCGCCAGCGGCGAGGCCGTGGACATCTCCGGTGGCAGCACCGAGGCGGGTGGCAAGCTCATCACCTGGACCCTTTCCAAGAACGACAACCAGTGCTTCTATATGGAGGAGAGCGGCGACGGTTATCTGCTGAGGATGAAACATTCCGACCTTTATCTGACCTGCAACGAGGACGGCACCGTAACCCAGGAGAACCGCGACCGGTCCAAGAACCAGGTATTCATATTCACCGAAGTACAGTGATTTAGCAACGAGGGGCCGGGAAAAAATAGCGCAGACCTGCGTCGTCACAAGCTCGGTATCGCAAGTTTCGATTTAAAAATCGAAACACGGCTTACCTCGCTGTGACTCCTTTTCCCCACAAAATCGGCTTCGCCGTTTTGTGGGGGCCCCATTTGGGCTAAAAGGCTTTCTTTAAAGCATACTTATGTGTATCAAAGCTATGAATTAATGTGGAAAAACCGCCTTTTTGATGTGACCCCAAAAAGTTAGACTTTTCATAGCGTAGTAGTTTTGCTGACTGCTACGCTATTTTTATGCAGCC
>CANPZO010000018.1 GCA_947589005.1 uncultured Clostridia bacterium
TTAAAATTTGTCCCTTTTTTGCCATAATAATATGCACCTCCAAAAGTGTCTAACTTTTGGGGTGCATATCATTTTTAAAAAAGACGGTTTTTCTTTTTGTTTTATGCCCTTGAACGTTCTGTGCCATTTTTTGTCGTCCCATGTGAATCAAAGTTACAGAGCGACTTTCTCGCCGTTTTCCATAACTATATCCAATATCCTTTTTGCGGTCTGATTTGGATACATATGGCTCACGTCCACGGTGAAATCACAGTTGGCGTAATACGGCTCACGATAATCCAGCATGGCTTCCACCTCGGCGCGGGACTTGCCCTTGATGAGGGGACGGCCGGCGTCGCCCGCGGTGTTGCGCAGTATCTTTTCCACATCGGCTTTCAGGCGGAACACATAGCACTTTTCCCGCAGGAGGTCGATGTTTTCCCCGCGCAGAACCGCGCCGCCGCCAAGGGAGATTATGGCGCTCTTTTTTTCACTGAGCTCACGGATGCAGCGGCTTTCTATATCCCTAAAGCCGCTCTCGCCCTCCTGAGCGAAAATTTCGGGTATGGTGCGGTTTTCGGTCTTAACTATATAGTCGTCGCAGTCTATGAGGACGGCGCCCGTCATTTGGGCAAGCTCCCGCCCTACGGCGCTTTTTCCGCAGCCCATAAAGCCGGTCAGGACGATAGAGCGTTTCATCTCAAGCCGGCGGAACAGCTTTTCAATTATATCCTCCCCCACCTTTGCCTGAGTAAAGAGCTCGAAGGCGATAACCGCCTGATATATCAGCATACCTATTCCGCCCACGGTCTTGAAGCCCCTTTCGGCGGCCATGCGCAGCAGGGCGGTCTCCCTGGGGCAGAAAACTATATCGCAGACCGCGCAGTTTTTATCCAGAGCATCAAAATCCGTAAACGGTGTTTCATCGGACTTCATGCCCACGGAGGTGGTGTTTATGAGTATTTCCGCTCCTACGGCGGAATGAGCGGCCCTTATGCGGGGGTCCCGAAGGTCGTCGGCGAGCCGCCGGGCCTTGGCATAGGTGCGGTTAACCACCCGAACGCCGGCGGCTCCGTTTTCCAGCACGGCGGCGGCCACGCCCTTGGCGGCCCCTCCCGCTCCCAGAATGACCACGTTCTTGCCCTTTACGCTGACGCCATGACGCTCAAGGTTCATAATAAAGCCCGGCGCGTCGGTATTGTAGCCCCGAAGGACGCCGTTCCTGTTAACAACGGTATTGACCGCGCCTATTTTTTCGGCGTAGGGGTCGAGGCTGTCGCAGTAACGAACGACCTCCTCCTTGTGCGGGATGGTCACGTTGAGCCCCCTTATGCCCAGAGCGCGGACCCCCTTCATGGCGTCGGCCAGATTTTCCGGCAGCACATGATAGGCGCAGTAAAAATAGTTCATCTCCAGGCAGTCAAGGATGAAATTGTGTATTTCGGGCGAAACGGAGTGGGCTATCGGATGGCCGATAACACCCAGCGGCAAGGTCCTCGCGGTAATATTCATTTTATCATACCCTTACATTTCAGATAAAACAGCACGGGCTTTTCCAACAGCCGCTTAAAGGCAATGAAAAGGCCCTCTTTTCCCTTGTGTATCGGGCGCAGCAGCACGGCGTAGCAGCCGGCCCGCCGCGCGCCCCAGACGTCGGTGTAGATTTGGTCGCCAACGGCGGCGATTTTTTCCGGCGGCAGGTCCATAAGCCGCGCCGCCCTTTCATAGCCCGCCGCGGCGGGCTTGAGTGCGTCCCAGACGTAATCCTCAACGCCTATCTTCTCACAAAAAGCGGCCACACGGCCACGGCGGTTGTTGGAGACTACGCAAAGGCGGATACCGGCCCCGCGCAGCTCCTCCAACAGCCCCATCACCTCCGCCGTGGGCAGGGGAACATTGTGGCCAATGAGGGTGTTGTCGATATCCAGTATCACGCCGCCGAGCCCGCGCTCCTCAAGATAAGCGGGGGTTATTTCCATTATCCCCGTCCTGCAGTCGTCGGGGATAATATTCATGACTTACCCAGCCTTTCGGCTATCTCACGGGCGCAGCCCGTGCAAACCTTCGTCCCCTCCAGAATGTCGCCAGTGCCGCCGCAGACGGCGCAGCTCGCCCCGGACTTGGATATGATTATCTTGCCCCCCTTAAGGGCAATATCCAGCAGCGTATTGTGGGTGATGCCAAGCTTTTCCCTCATTTCCTGGGGAATGACCACTCTGCCCATGGCGTCAAGATGTCTGCAGATCATAATTACTCTCCTTTCTGCAAACCGCTTATTGGCCGATAGCGGCCAACTCCTACAAATCTTTGTGTTGCCACGCTTATATTATACAACATATTGTGACGCTTGTCAACACCTTTTGACAATTTTTGTAAATCTCAGCGAGAGATTTATGTCAAATTCTGTAAATTTTTGTCGGAGTGGAGCTTGCCGTGGTGCCGCGGCACCTCCTCCCTGCGGTAGGTGAGCTTGAGAAGAATGGGCGTAGTTATAGATGAAATTATGATGAGCAGTATGACCGCCGTAAAATATTTTTCCTCCATAAGCCCCACGGCCAGGCCCTTTTGGGCGACGATAAGGGCCACCTCGCCGCGGGTCATCATGCCGAGGCCGACCTTAAGCGCGTCGGACCAGGAGTAGCCGAAGACGCGGCTGCTCAAGCCGCAGCCGATGATTTTGGTCACGAGCGCCACCGCCACGAAAGCCAGCGAAAATATCAGAACGCCCCCAAGCCCTGAAAGGTCGGTCCGAAGGCCGATGCCGGCGAAAAATATGGGGCCGAATATCATGTAGCTGCTGACGTCCATTTTCTCCGCAATGTATTTGCTGTCATGTATGTTGCAGAGGACTATGCCCGCCACATAAGCGCCGGTTATGTCGGCGATGCCGAAATAGTGCTCGGCCACATAGGAAAAGCCGAAGCACAGGGCAAGGCTGAGTATGGGTATCCTGCGCCGGTGCTCATACCGTGCGTCAAGGAACTTGAACAGATAATAAAAGGCAAAGCCGAAGGCCGCGCAGAAGGCCAGGAACAGCGCCGTGTTCACCACAACGCCGACCGGATTGGAGCCGGGATTTCTGAAGCCTATAACAAAGGTCAGCACGATGATGCCGATGACGTCGTCGATTATGGCGGCGCTGAGAATAAGCGTGCCCACTCTGGTTTTAAGCCGCCCCATTTCCATCAGGGCCTGAACGGTTATGGAAACGGAGGTGGCCGTCATTATGACGCCGGTGAACAGCGCCTTGTAGAAATCAAGGCTGCCGACGGGCGAAAAGCCGTACATACAGCTGTAAAGCAGCCAGCCCCCCGCCAGCGGCACAAACACTCCGGCGCAGGCCACGGCCAGCGCCGCGGGGCCGGTCTTTACAAGCTCCTTCAGGTCCGTGTCCAGACCGGCCACGAACATCAGCATCATAACGCCTATCTCCGCCATTTGCAGCAGAAAGTCGCTTTGCTTCACAAGGCCGAGCACACTCGGGCCGATGACGATGCCCGCTATTATCATGCCCACGACCTGCGGGGCGCGGAATTTGGCGGCAACAACGCCAAATATCTTGGCCGCTAAAATTATTATTGCCAAGTCCCTAAATACTGTGTAGTCCATATCGTTCTCCATTCCGCCGCCCGAGGCGGCATAAGTCATAGTGCGGAAAAGAACCGGCAGCCGTTCGTCAGGGCGGCGCTTTTTCCGCCTCACCGCTGACTGTCATTTTTTCACATACCATTATATTGTAGCACAGTCGCGGACATTTTTCAACATTAATTTTCAATAATAATCTTGACAAATTTCGGTACACGGTGTATAATTATAATATTACCTATTACCTACAAAGGAGTGCGGAAAATGAACAAAATCGTAAGGCGTATACTTACCGTTATCCCCGCTGTGCTCATACAGGTGCTGTGGCTAATCCTGCTGTTCAGCTGGCTTGCGCCTTGGGCGGCGGCCATCAACTTCGCTCTGTCACTGATGGCCTTTTTTCTGGTATTGTACATCATTACCAAGCAGGACGAGGGCACCTACAAGATACTGTGGCTGCTGGTAATACTGCCCTTCCCCATACCGGGCGCCCTGCTTTATCTGTGCTTCGGCAACAAGCGCACCACCCGTCCCCTGCGCCGGCATCTGGACGCTGTCGAGCTGCCGCCCGCGCAGGAGACGGACTGTCTCGTCGAGCTGGCGAAGGCCGACCCGCGCCTGGCTCAAACCGTGGGCTGCCTTTCGGAATATACCGGCTTTCCTCTGCTCCATAACCGCGAGGCAAAATATTACCCTCTCGGAGACGACCTCTTTCCGGTTATGCTCGAGGAGCTGGAAAAGGCGGAAAAATTTATTTTCTGTGAATATTTCATAGTTGAAAGCGGGCATATGTGGGATTCCATGGCGGAAATAATGGCCCGCAAGGCCGCCCAGGGCGTGGACGTGCGGGTAATGTACGACGACCTCGGCAGCATTTCGACCTATACCCGAAAAAGCGCCGACGAGCTCAGGAAAAAGGGCATACGCTGCATAGCTTTCAATCCGCTTGTCACCATCAAGGGCACCCTCAATTACCGTGACCACCGCAAAATGCTCATAATAGACGGCAAAACCGCCTTCAGCGGCGGCGTGAACCTCGCGGACGAATACATCAACAGGGTCGTCAAGCACGGCCACTGGAAGGACATCGGTTTCCGTCTCAGCGGCGAGGCCGTTGGCGCCTACACGCGAATGTTCGCAAAGTTCTGGAACGCCTTTTCCCGCGACCCAATTCCCGATGAATTTCTCGCTCCTGTCAAGGCGGAGGCGAAGGACGCCGACGGCTATGTTATAAGCTATTACGATTCTCCCCTCGGCAGCCGCGCCGTCAGCAACGAGCTGTATATTGACCTGCTGTCTCAGGCCCAAAGCAGCGCCTGGTTCTTCACTCCCTACCTTATGCCCGGCGAGGCCCTGCTGGACGCTTTTGTCAGAGCCGCGCGCAGAGGCGTTGACGTGCGGATAATAATGCCCGGCGTGCCGGACAAAAAGCTGGTTTTCCGTATGTCCAACAGCTTTTATCCGGTACTGCTGGAGGCCGGCGTGAAGATATACGAGTATACACCCGGCTTTGTCCACGCCAAGGGCTGTATCGTGGACGGCAAGGTGGGAACCGTGGGTACCGTAAATCTCGATTACCGCAGCCTTTTCCTCCATTTCGAGAACAACTCACTGTTCTGCGGCGCGTCCATTCTGGAGGATTTAAGGGCGGACTTCCTTGCCACGCAAAGCCTGTGTGAGGAAAAAACTCTCGAGAATATCGGCACTGGCCTGGGCAAGTGGATAGTGGACGGCGTTCTGCGGATATTCGCCCCGCTGTGCTGACGCAAATAATGTAAGCTATTCGCTTTGCAGATTTCCTTGGACTATTGACAAACCCTATGTGTTAGGGGGAAAGCTCGAAAGGGAACTCCCTTTCGATAGAAAGCGTAAAATCCCGGGGCGTGTACCCGGGATTTTACACCTTAATCGGGGCAGAAAATTTGTCCGCAGACAAATTTTCGTAAGCGCAAGCGCCCGATGCGGAGGGGTTCTATCAAAGGGGGACCGCGCGGGTCCCCCTTTGAAGAACGCTGACAAAGGTCAGCGTTCTGAAAAGCCATTCGCAAAGCGAATGGCTTTTGTACGCGAGAGGGTCTGTAAGCCGAGTTCTGTCTTGAACAGTCATCTATCTACGCCTTACGTCTCCGTAGGGCTCCTGCCGCCTTTCGGAACGGACCGGGCAAGTCATAGTTCCAGCTGGCGTTGCTTCGGGTGGGGTTTACAGAGCGCCTCGGATTACCCCGAGGCCGGTGGGCTCTTACCCCGCCTTTCCATCCTTACCGCATAAGCGGCGGTTTATTTCTGTTGCACTTTCCCTAGAGTCGCCTCCGCCGGGATTTCTCCGGCACCCTGCCCTGTGAAGCTCGGACTTTCCTCATTGACGGGCGGCACGCTGCGGCGCCGCCGCGCCCCCGCGACTGTCCGGCCCTCTCGCAAGTTGTATTATAGCACGTATGACGGCGTTTGTCAATCTATATTTCTTAATCGCTTATAGCTGAACCCTTGACATTAGCGCCTCTTGAAGAGTTTGGGAAAAATTGACTCCCTGCTCTATGGCCGCGTCATTGAGCCACAGTGGAATGGTAAGGGTCTTTTTGACATACTTGTTTTCCGCCCTTTTGCGCATGGGCTCCATCATGGCCTCCACAAGAATGACGGCCTCGCCTTCACCATGCTCTATGGAGGCTGCGCTGGACGGGACGGGGGCTTCTTCTCCGTCACATTCCATGCCGTACATATGGAGCGCGAGACATTCCTTAGCGCCTCTGATGGCATCGAGCTCTGTCTCACCGTGAGATACACAGCCCGGCAGGTCCGGGAATGTGACGCTCACTCCGCCCTCGTAAAAGCTCAAAACTGCATAATAACTGTACATTGCAGGCTTTTTCACAATAAATACCCCCTATTCAAACTTCACACCGGCCTGTTTTTCTATACTTTTAAGGTCGTTTATATTCATAGTTTTTACCGGATGGCGAACTGTTACCCGGCCCTTTTTATCCGGATGCTTGAACTGATGATGGTCCCCAACACAGATAACCTCGTACCATCCATATGACTTTAGTATTTTTATTACTTCCCGTGAGGAATAACTCTTCATCTATCCACCCCCTGTATCAATTATAGCACGTATTTCAGTACGTGTCAACCCCAAATTAAAACCGGCGCCTCGTGCGCCGGTTTTTGGGTTTTATTTTTATCAGTCCACAAGCTTGATAATGGCCATGGGGGCGCAGTCTCCCCGGCGGACGCCGGTCTTGATTATCTGCGTATAGCCGCCCTGACGCTCCGAATACTTGGGAGCCAGCTCGTCGAACACCTTCTTGACCACATCCTCCTTGGTAATGAAGGAAAGGGCCTGACGGCGGGAGTGAAGGTCGCCCCTCTTGCCGAGAGTGATCATGTTCTCAGCCAGAGCGCGAACCTCCTTCGCACGGGTCACGGTGGTTTCGATTTTGCCGTTGTCCAGGAGAGCCGTTACCATGCCGCGGAGCATAGCCATTCTGTGGTCGGTGGTACGACCGAGCTTTCTTGTTCCAGCCATTGATATTTCCTCCTATAACGGTTCAATAGACCGCGGTTGATTTTTTGCCTGATGAATGGTGTCCTCAGTCTTCCTCGGGAGCAAAGCTGAGGCCGAGGTTTTGGAGCTTGTTGCAGACCTCGTCCAGAGACTTGCGGCCCAGGTTGCGGACCTTCATCATCTCTTCTTCTCTGCGCTGGGTCAGATCCTCAACAGTGTTGATACCTGCGCGCTTCAAGCAGTTGTAGGAACGAACTGAAAGGTCCAGCTCCTCGATGGTCATCTCGAGAACCTTCTCCTTCTTGGTTTCTTCCTTTTCGACCATTGTCTCCACGTTCATGGCCTCATCGGTGAGCTGGATAAAGAGCATCATATGGTCGTTGATGATCTTAGCCGCAAGGCTGATAGCGTCGTCAGCGGTCTTTGTGCCATTTGTCCACACCTCGATGGTGAGCTTGTCAAAGTCGGTGTTCTGCCCTACGCGGGTGTTCTCCACGGTGTAGTTCACCTTATGAACGGGAGTGTATATGGAATCCACGGGTATGAGCCCGATAAGGGGCTGGCTCATGGCCTTGTTCTTTTCGGCCGAAACATAACCCCGGCCCTTGCCTACCGTAAGTTCCATATAAAGCTTTGCGTCATCGTTAAGGGTTGCGATATGGTGGTCGCCGTTGATGATCTCCATGTCGCTGTCGCACTTGATGTCACAGGCGCGAAGCTCGCCGGCGCCTTCAGCCTCGATGTAAACGGTCTTGGGACCGTCGCCGTGAAGCTTGATGATAACCTGCTTGATGTTGAGTACTATCTCGCTGACGTCCTCTTTGACGCCGGGGATAGTGGAAAACTCATGCTGGATACCGTCTATCTTTATCGAGGTGATAGCGGCGCCTTCCAGGGAAGAGAGCATCATTCTGCGAAGGGAATTGCCCAGGGTAGTACCGTAGCCCCTCTGAAGAGGCGCCACAGTGTACTTGCCATAGGAACCGTCCTCGCTGAGCGACACACGTTCTACGCGAGGCTTTTCAAATCTTAAGTCTGTCATAGTTAAACCCTCCTACTTAATTTACTTAAATGTGAATAAGTTGACCGAGGGAAGCTATTACTTGGAATACAACTCAACGATAAGCGTTTCGCTTATTTCAAAGTCAATATCATCTCTCTTGGGTACATCTGTAACAGTTCCGGTGAGAGTGTTCTTGTCCATACTGAGCCACTTGGGTACGGCTCTCGAGGAGTTAGCCTCAACGATGCCCTTCATCCACTCGGAGGTCGCGGTCTTGCTCTTAAGAGAGATGACCTCGCCGGTCTTTACCAGGTAGGAGGGGATGTCTACGCGCTTGCCGTTGACAAGCACATGACCGTGTGTAACTATCTGACGGGCCTGACGGCGGGTATCGGCCAGACCAAGTCTGAAAATGACGTTGTCAAGTCTGCTTTCGAGGATGGCCAGCAGGTTTTCACCAGTGATGCCCTCTCTCTTTTCAGCCAGCTCAAAATACTTTCTGAACTGCTTTTCAAGCACACCGTAAATGAATTTAGCCTTCTGCTTTTCATTGAGCTGGAGACCGTACTCGGACTGCTTTCTTCTCTGAGGTCCGGGATTGCGGTTGCTCTTCTTGTCCACGCCCATAACGCCGGGCTCGATACCCAGGGTACGGCAGCGTTTAAGGACGGGCTGCATATTTTTTGCCATTTCGGTAACCTCCTTCTAAAATCAGACTCTTCTGCGTTTGGGAGGACGGCAGCCATTGTGAGGAATGGGGGTCACGTCCTTGATAAACGTCACTTCAAGACCGGCTGCCTGAAGAGCGCGGATAGCGGCTTCACGGCCGGCGCCGGGGCCCTTTACAAACACCTCGACCACCTTGAGGCCGTGCTCCATAGCGGCCTTGGCCGCTGTCTCGGCGGCCGTCTGCGCCGCGAAGGGAGTGCTCTTCTTGCTGCCGCGGAAGCCAAGGCCGCCCGCGCTTGCCCAGGAAAGAGCATTGCCGTTAACATCGGTGATGGTGACGATAGTGTTGTTAAAGGTGCTGCGGATATGGGCGGCGCCCCGTTCGATATTCTTGCGCTCTCTGCGCTTACGAACCGTTCTCTTGACTGTCTTAGCCATACTCTCTCCTCCTTACTTCTTCTTATTTGCTATGGTACGCTTGGGTCCCTTGCGGGTCCGGGCGTTGGTCTTTGTTCTCTGTCCACGGCAGGGAAGTCCCTTTCTGTGGCGGCTGCCGCGATAGGAGCCGATTTCGATGAGACGCTTGATGTCAAGCGCCACGTTTCTCCTGAGGTCGCCCTCGACAACGTATTCCTTGTCGATGGCTTCACGCAGCTTGGCTACGTCGTCCTCAGTGAGGTCTTTAACTCTGGTATCGGGGTTGATACCTGTTTCCGCAAGGATTTTGTTCGCGCTGCTTCTGCCTATGCCGTAAACGTAAGTGAGACCGATCTCAACACGCTTTTCACGGGGCAGGTCAACACCGGCTATTCTTGCCATCCTTCAATACACCTCCAAAAATTCTGCCTTCGGACTCTGCCGAAGCTTTAAAAACTGTTTTAATAAAGAGGGGTGATGCGCGTTTTGGGCAGCCGTGGGAAATCCCATGGCTTCAGCCGCGCCCGCAGCGGAATGATCAGCCCTGCTTCTGCTTATGCTTGGGGTTTTCGCAGATCACCATGATCTTGCCTTTTCTTTTGATTATTTTGCACTTTTCGCAAATCGGTTTTACAGAGGGTCTTACCTTCATCTTAATTACCTCCTTGTGTTTGGCGATTGATTATTTTGCTCTCCATGTGATTCGTCCACGGGTGAGGTCGTAGGGGGAAAGCTCCACCGTAACCTTGTCACCGGGTAAAATCCTTATAAAGTTCATACGAAGCTTGCCGGAAATGTGGGCCAGTATCTTATGGCCGTTAGGCAGCTCCACTTGAAACATCGCGTTCGGAAGAGCCTCCAGTACGGTACCTTCCAGCTCTATCGCATCGTCCTTAGCCAAGGTGACAACCTCCTTATTGAGCTTTAAGCCTTTTAATTGCCTTTCTGATATGTGCGTCGCACCCGACGGCCGAAAGCTCCGCTTCCGCGCCCATGGGAGCGAGATGCTTTAGACTTTTCTTTTTCGGCTGTGCCAGTGTGTGGTGTTTGCCGTCCGCCACCCAGACGAAGCCGGCTTCAACGCGGAGGACCAGATAAAGCCAACCCTTATCGTGGCCCGCCAGAGACCTGACCAACGCGCCCGCCTTCATGCTCTCACCTACGAGTTCAAGGTGAGATACACGGGCCCGTTGTCCGTGACCACCACGGTGTTTTCATAGTGTGCCGCCCAGCTTTTGTCGTTTGTACGGCAGGTCCAACCGTCGCGGCGGTCAAAATTGACCTCGAAGCCGCCGGCCGTTATCATGGGCTCAATGGCGAGCACCATATTTTTGACCAACCTTACTCCGTGACCGGCCCGGCCAAAATTCGGAACGTCGGGAGCCTCGTGGAGGTCTTTGCCGACGCCGTGGCCCACAAGGGCGCGAACCACGCCAAAGCCGTTTTCCTCGGCGAGGGTCTGAACGGCAACGCTGATGTCCCCTATACGGTTGCCCGACACGGCCATGGCCGCCCCCCGGAAAAAGCACTCCCGGGTAACGTCGATGAGCCTTTTGGCCTCGGGACTTACCTCCCCCACCGGGAAGGTGCGCGCCGCATCTCCGTGATAGCCCTTATAGTAAGCTCCCACGTCAACGCTGACGATGTCGCCCTCCTTGAGTATCTCCTTTTTGGAGGGGATACCGTGAACCACGACCTCGTTGCGCGAAATGCAGCAGCAGGCCGGAAAGCCGTGATACCCTTTGAAGGAGGGGGCGGCGTGGTGGGAAAGAATGACCTTTTCCACCTCGGCGTTAAGCTCGGCCGTAGACATACCCGGCCGCACCGCCTCGCCCGCCTTTTCCAGGGCCGCCGCGACGATTTTACCCGCCTCGGCCATTTTTTCTATTTCGGATTTTGTTTTGATAGTTATCATTGCCGCACCCCGAGAGCTTCAAGAACATTGCGAGTGGTGTCGCTGAGCTCTTCACAGCCTCTGGCCGTGCGAAGGAGGCCCCGCTCCTCGTAAAACCTCTTCAACGGCTCGGTCTGGGCGTGGTACACCCTGAGCCGCTGGCGTATGGTCTCGGGGACGTCGTCGGCACGGGTTATCAGGTCGCCGCCGCACTTGTCGCACTTGCCCTCCGCCTTGGGGGGATTGTACTTCACATGATAGGGGGCGGCGCAGACCGCGCACTCTCTGCGTCCGCTGAGACGCTCCACGATGGCGTCGTCCTCGACGACGATGTTAAGGGCGCAGTCCAAATCGATGCCCATGCCCTCCATTGCCTCGGCCTGAGGAATGGTACGGGGGAAACCGTCAAGGATATATCCCGCCTCACAGTCGGGCTGAGATATGCGCTCCTTGACCATTGAAATGACCACGTCGTCCGGAACCAGGCTGCCCTCGTCAATATACTTCTCGGCCGCCAGTCCCAACGGCGTTTTGTCACTGATAGCCTTTCTGATTATGGCGCCGGTGGAGATGTGGACTATACCGAGCCGCTTTTCCAAAAGCTCGGCCTGAGTGCCCTTGCCTCCCCCGGGAGGTCCCATTATCGTCAACTTCATACTGATAACCTCACTTCGCCCACGGCTTACTCAAGGAAGCCCTTGTAGTGACGCATGAGCATCTGGCTCTCGAGCTGCTTGACTGTCTCAAGGGCAACGCCTACGACGATGAGCAGGCTGGTGCCGGTGAGGGCCAGAGAGCTGAGACTGGACAGATTGGAGAATACCTCGCTGATAACGATGGGAACGACCGCAACCAGGCCCAGGAAGCAGGCGCCCACGAGGGTTATCCTGGAAAGGACCTTGGAAATGTAGTCGCTGGTAGGCTTGCCGGGACGGAGTCCGGGAACCATACCGTTATTTTTCTTGATATTGTTGGATACTTCGATGGGATTGAAGGTGATGGACGTATAGAAATACGTGAAGCCAACTATCAGAAGGAAGTATACCAGGGGATAGAATATTCTGCTGGGAATAGCTGCCGCGCCCTGACCGTTGCCCACAATGAAAGCGGCGATGTTATAGAGGATGCCGCTCTGCTTGCTGAACAGCGTGGCCAGCGTCGCGGGGAAAGTCATAATGCTCATGGCGAAGATTATGGGTATAACGCCCGCCATGGCGACCTTGATGGGAATGTAGGTGGACTGACCGCCGTACATTTTCCGCCCAACTACGCGCTTTGCGTACTGAACTGGTATCCTGCGCTCGGCCTCGTTGATGAGTACAACGAAGGTGATGGAAGCCAGAATATAGATGAGGAGGATGAGAAGCATCCACCACTGCTTCTGGCTGCCGCCCATGAAGGTGTTCCACGCACGCTGTACCATAGTGGGAACGCGGCAGACGATACCGGCGAAAATAAGCATTGAAATACCGTTTCCTATACCCTTGCCGGTTATTTCATCACCCAGCCACATAAGGAAGGCCGTACCGGCGGTAAACGCCAGAATGATGGTGATGAGTACCAACCACGGATGGATGCCGTTTACGTTCGAAACGGCGCCCTGGTTTTTGAGGGTGATGGCCAGGCCCCAAGCCTGAAGGGCCGAAAGACCTACCGTCAAGTAACGGGTTATCTTGGTTATCTTCTTGCGGCCCTCTTCGCCCTCCTTGCTCATACGCTCAAGGGCGGGGATGGCAACGCACAGCAGCTGCATGATAATGGAGCTGTTGATATAGGGGGTGATGGACATTGCGAAGATGGTGGCGTTGGACAAGCTGCCGCCGGAGAAGGTGTCCAGCAGGTTAAAGAGGGTGCTGCCAGCGCCGTTGGCCCCGTCTATCCAGCCGCGTACCACGCCGGCGTCAAGCCACGGAACGGGTATCACGCTGCCAAGACGGAATATTACCAGCATCAAAAGTGTGTAAAGTATCTTTTTTCTCAAATCGGGGATCTTCCATGCATTGCGAATAGTTTCGAGCATTTTAGATCACCTCCACCTGACCACCGGCCGCGGCTATCTTTTCAGCCGCCCCCTTGGTCACTCTGGCGGCCTTTACCGTCAGCTTTTTGGTGAGTTCACCTCTGCCGAGAATAACAACGCCGTCCATTATTTTAGAGATGACTCCCGCCTCCTTAAGAGCGGCGGCGTCAACAACGGCGCCATCCTCAAATTTATTGAGCTCGGATACGTTTACTTCAACGTAAGATTTTGCATAGACATTAGTGAAGCCTCTCTTGGGCAAACGTCTGTACAAAGGCATCTGACCGCCTTCAAAGCCGGGTCTTACGCCGCCGCTGCGGGCGTTCTGGCCCTTATGACCGCGGCCGGCCGTCTTACCGTTGCCGGAGCCGGGGCCTCTGCCCTTTCTCTTGGCCTCGGTCTTGCTGCCGGGGACGGGACTAAGCTCGTAAAGTTTCATTTGCCACACCTCCTTTAGATTTCTTCAACTGTTACAAGGTGACTTACCCTGTTGATCATACCTCTCGTCTGAGGTGTGTCAGCCTGGAGCACACTGTCGCGAATTTTCTTTAAGCCCAGAGCCTTAACAGTGGCTATCTGGTCGGCTTTTCTGCCGATAGTGCTCTTGACGAGCGTTATTTTAAGCTGTGCCATCGTTTCTTCCTCCTTACAGCTCGCTGACGTCCTTGCCTCTGAGACGCGCCACATCCTCGGCGTTCTTCAGAGAGCCAAGGCCCTGCATCGTAGCCCGAACCACATTGGTGGGATTGTTGCTGCGAAGGCACTTTGTACGGATATTTTTGATGCCGGCTGCCTCCATTACCGCACGGACGCTGCCGCCGGCGATGATACCGGTACCTTCTTTAGCGGGCATGATGAGCACCCGGCCAGCGCCGAACTCACCAATTATCTCATGAGGGATGGTGTCCTCGACAAGGGGGACGGAAATCATATTCTTCTTCGCGTCCTCAATGCCCTTGCGGATAGCGTCGGGAACTTCCGCCGCCTTACCCATGCCGCAGCCGACCTTGCCCTTGCCGTCGCCGACTACTACCAGCGCGCTGAAGCGCATGGTGCGGCCGCCCTTAACGGTCTTGGCAACGCGGTTGAGCCTTACGACCTTTTCGATGAGCTCAACGCCGTTGGGGTCGCCCTTGTCACGGTTGTCCCGGCGGTCTCTGCGCTCGCCCCTGGGTCTGTCGCCCCTGGGAGCACGGTCGCCTCTGGGCGCCCTGGCGGGACGCTCGGTCTGCTGAGTCTGCTCCTGAGCCTGCTGCTCGGTTTTCTGCTCGTTTATCTGTTCTGCCATGATTCTCGCTCCTCCTTCCTTAGAACTCCAGGCCGCCTTCGCGGGCGCCCTGTGCCAGAGCCGCTACTCTGCCGTGGTAGATATAGCCGCTTCTGTCGAAAACTACCTCTGTTATGCCGGCCGCCTTGGCCTTTTCGGCAACGCTTTTGCCGACCTTCTCGGCGGCGGCGACGTTTCCGCCGTATTCCTCCTTAAACTCAAGGCTGGAGGCG
Source organism: uncultured Clostridia bacterium (assembly GCA_947589005.1). GTDB lineage: Bacteria > Bacillota > Clostridia > UMGS1883 > UMGS1883 > JAFLUQ01. The sequence continues at coordinate 14,573 of CANPZO010000018.1, forward strand.
GATACGAGAGTCACGCCCTTTTCATCGTCTATGATCTGGGCATATATATTGTTAAGGCTTCTGAATACGTTGAGACGGGGACGCTGAGCTGTACCAACGATCTTATTACGTATGCGGCGGTGTCTCTTGAGCCGCGCCTTATTACTATTGGGCTTACTAATCATCTCGCCAATCTCCTCTCTTATTTCTTAGCCTTACCGGCCTTGCCTTCCTTGCGGATGATACGCTCGGAGACATACTTAATACCCTTGCCCTTATAAGGCTCGGGGCCTCTCTTCTCACGAATCTCAGCGGCAACCTGGCCTACGGTCTGCTTGTCAGCGCCCTTGACGAGGATGCTGGTCTGAGAGGGGCACTCGATGGTAATGCCCTCGACGGGCTCATACTCAACGGGATGAGAGTAACCCAGGTTAAGCACCAGGGTCTTGCCCTGCATCTGAGCACGGTAACCTACGCCGTTTATCTCAAGCTCCTTGGTAAAGCCTTCGGTAACGCCGACTACCATATTGTGGAGCAGGCTGCGCGTAAGACCGTGAAGGCTCTTATGCGCCTTGTCCTCGCTGGGACGGGCGACAGTGACCACGCCGGCCTCCTGCTTTATTATCATGTCACCGTGAAGCTGCTTGGTGAGGGTGCCCTTGGGCCCCTTGACCGTAACGACGTTGCCCTCGGCAATATCAACGGTAACGCCGGCCGGTACGGTGACAGGCATTCTTCCTATTCTTGACATAATTTCACCACCTAATTCCTTCCACTACCATACGATAGCAAGAACTTCACCGCCGATTTTCTCCGCTCTTGCTTTCTTATCTGTCATAACGCCCTTGGACGTTGAAACGATAGCCACGCCGAGGCCCTTGAGAACGGAGGGTATCTCCTCCTTGCCGGCGTATACTCTGAGGCCGGGCTTGGAAATTCTCTTGAGGCCGGAGATGACCTTTTCATTGTTTTTGCCGTACTTGAGAACGATGTGTATGGTACCCTGATTTCCGTCATCGACCACTTCAAAGCTCTTGATATAGCCCTCGTCGAGGAGTATCTGAGCGATGGCCTTTTTCATGTTGGAAGCGGGGACATCGACTGCTTTATGCTTCGCGGAGTTCGCGTTCCGTATACGGGTGAGCATATCCGCGATAGGATCTGTGATTTGCATTGAGTAAACCTCCTTTTCCAAAAGCTATATTTTACCAGCTTGCCTTCTTAACGCCGGGTATCTGACCTTTGTATGCCAGCTCTCTGAAGCAGATACGGCAAACGCCGTACTTGCGGAGATAGGCGTGGGGACGGCCGCATATCTTGCAGCGGTTGTAAGCGCGGGTGCTGAACTTGGGCTTACGCTGCTGCTTAAGTTTCATAGATGTTTTTGCCATTATCTCTTACCTCCTTAGCTTCTGGTAAAGGGTGCGCCGAGGAGCGTAAGCAGCTCGCGGCCCTCTTCGTCTGTCTTAGCCGTGGTAACAAATATGATATCCATGCCCCTTATCTTGTCTATCTTGTCATAGTCGATTTCGGGGAAAATGAGCTGTTCCTTAATGCCCAGAGAATAGTTGCCCCTGCCGTCGAAGGCGTTGGGATTTATGCCTCTGAAGTCTCTTACACGGGGAAGAGCGACATTGAAGAGACGCTCAACAAACTCGTACATCTTCTCGCCGCGAAGGGTCACCTTTACGCCGATGTTCATACCCTGACGTATCTTGAAGTTGGCAACGCTCTTTTTGGCCTTGGTAACGACGGGCTTCTGTCCGGTTATCTTGGCCAGGTCTCCGGCGGCGGCGTCGATGACCTTGGGGTTATCCTTAGCCTCGCCCAGACCGATGTTGACAACTATCTTCTCCAGCTTGGGTATCTGCATGGTGCTCTTATAGCCAAACTTCTTGAAAAGAGCGGGCGCAGCCTCGTTGGTATATAAGGTTTTTATATTTGACATAGCTACTTAACTCCTTTCAATTATTTCTCAAAGGTCTCGCCGCACTTCTTGCAGACGCGGACCTTTGTACCGTCGCCAAGGGTGACATAGCCCACGCGGGTGGCCTTGCCGCACTTGTCGCAGACGTGCATAACATTGGTGGCGCTGACGGGGGCCTCCTGATGGATGATGCCGCCGATGTCGCCCTGCTTGCGGGGCTTCTTGTGCTTGGTGGCCATATTCACGCTCTCAACGATAACGCGGTTGTTGGCCACATCGACGTTGAGGACCTTGCCCTTTTTGCCCTTATCTTCACCGCTGATAACGACAACGGTATCGTTCTTTTTAATGTGAATGTTATTCATTGCCTTAACCTCCCATTAGAGAACCTCGGGGGCAAGGGAGAGTATCTTCATATACTCGTGGTCTCTCAACTCTCTCGCCACCGGTCCAAATATACGGGTGCCTCTGGGGTTTTTATCTTCCTTGATGATAACGGCGGCGTTTTCGTCAAACTTGATATAGGTGCCGTCAGCTCTGCGAACACCCTTGCGGCTGCGCACGATAACTGCCTTTACGACGTCGCCCTTCTTTACCATTCCGCCCGGAGCTGCTTTCTTAACGGAAGCAACTACAACATCACCAATATTGCCATATCTTCTGAGGGAGCCGCCAAGCACACGGATGCACATAAGCTCCTTAGCGCCCGTGTTGTCGGCAACCTTTAACAGAGTCTGCTGTTGGATCATGTTTTAATTCACTCCTTCTTTCCTTAGAAAAGGACTTACTTCGCCTTCTCTATGATTTCTACAAATCTCCATCTCTTGTCGTGGCTGAGAGGACGGGTTTCCATAACCTTTACGCGGTCGCCTACGCCGCAGGTGTTGTTTTCGTCATGCGCCTTTATTTTAACGGTTCTCTTAACGACCTTGCCATAGAGAGGGTGCTTTACGCTGTCTTCGATGGCGACAACGATGGTCTTATCCATCTTATCGCTCACTACTCTGCCGATTCTTACCTTGCGATAATTTCTTTCGGTCATGATTTTTCCTCCTTCCTATGCTTACTGCCGACTGCCGAGCTCTTTTTCGCGAATGACCGTGTTCACCCTGGCGATATCCTTCTTTGTGGCGGAAATGCGCATGGGGTTGTCAAGCTGATTAGTCGCGTGCTGAAATCTCAGATTGAACAGTTCCTTCTTAAGGTCTGCAAGCTTAACCTGTAATTCTTCGGTGCTCATGTCACGGATCTCGTTAATTTTCATTAGCTTCAGCCTCCGTTTCCTCTGCTTCACGGGCGACGAACTTGCACTTGATGGGGAGCTTGTGCATAGCGAGACGGAGAGCCTCCTTGGCCACATCCTCGGCTACGCCGCCGATCTCAAACATTACTCTGCCGGGTTTAACGACCGCTACCCAGTATTCGGGCGAGCCCTTACCGCTACCCATTCGGGTCTCGGCGGGCTTCTCCGTTATGGGCTTGTCGGGGAAAATCTTTATCCATACCTGACCGCCGCGCTTGGTGTAGCGGGTCATGGCGATACGGGCGGCCTCGATCTGATTGCTGGTTATCCAGGCGGGCTCAAGAGCCTGAAGGCCGTAATCACCGTAGGTGACCTTGTTGCCGCGCTGGGCCGAGCCTGTCATGCGGCCGCGGAACTGCTTTCTGTATTTAACTCTTTTGGGCATTAACATTATTTGCGTCCCCCTTCCTGAGTTTTCTTTTTGCTCTCGGGAAGTATTTCGCCCTTGTAGATCCAAACCTTGCAGCCGATCTTGCCGTAGGTGGTATTGGCCTCGGCGAAACCGTAGTCGATGTCGGCGCGGAGTGTCTGCAGGGGAATTGTTCCTTCGTGATACTGTTCTGTTCTGGCGATTTCGGCGCCGCCCAGACGGCCGGAGCACATGGTCTTGATGCCCTTGGCGCCAAATCTCATGCTTCCGCGCATGGCGCCCTTCATGGCGCGGCGGAAGGATACGCGCTTCTCAAGCTGAGCGGCAATGCCCTCGGCCACGAGCTGAGCGTTGAGCTCGGGCTGCTTGATTTCGGCGATATTGATATACACCTGCTTATCGGTGAGCTTGCTGACCTCGGCCTTGAGCTTCTCGATATTCTCGCCCTTGGGGCCGATTACAAGGCCGGGCTTAGCGGTGTGAACGGTGATGCGCAACGTGTTGGCCTTCTTCTCGATTTCGATGCGTGAAACGCCCACGTTGTAAAGCTTTTTCTTAAGATATTCACGGATCTTGTAGTCTTCTACAAGATTGTCTCCGAACGCGCTGTCAGCGGCGTACCATCTGGAGTCCCAATCCTTGATAATGCCTACTCTTATGCCGTGAGGATTAACTTTCTGACCCATAACTACGCCTCCTTACTCTTTCTCTTTTACAACTATCGTAATATGACTTGTTCTCTTCATGATGCGGAAGGCTCTGCCCTTTGCCCGGGGACGGATGCGCTTGAGGGTGGGGCCCTCGTTTGCATATATCTCGGAAATATAGAGGTTGTCTCCGCTCATGCCGAAATTGTTTTCGGCGTTTGCAACGGCGCTGCCAAGGAGCTTTATAAGGAGCTCGCTGGCCGCCTTGGGGGTGTTATAGAGAATACCCATAGCCTCGTCAACGGGCTTGTTGCGGATAAGGTCATTTACAATGTTGACTTTTCTGGGGGAAATGCGCGCATAACGCAGCACTGCCCTGGCTTCTTTCTTAGCCTCCATGTGTTTGTCCTCCTTACTTTAATTGCTCTACTTGGAGCTCTTTGCACCCTGATGGCCCTTGTAGGTCCTGGTGGGGGCGAACTCGCCAAGCTTGTGTCCCACCATGTCCTCGGTCACATATACGGGCACGTGCTTGCGTCCGTCGTGAACCGCTATCGTATGGCCAACAAATTCAGGGAATATAGTGGAGCTGCGGGACCAGGTCTTAAGGACTCTCTTTTCGCCCGCTTCGTTCATTGCTTCAACTCTTGCCAAAAGCTTGGGTTCCACGAAGGGACCCTTTTTCAAAGATCTGCTCATACTTTCATTCCTTTCTCAATCGGGCCTTACTTCTGCTTGCGGCCCTTAACGATAAACTTGTTGGAGGCCTTCTTGTGCTTACGGGTCTTAAGGCCCAGAGCGGGCTTACCCCAAGGAGTAACGGGAGAGGGCATGCCGACCGGCGATTTGCCTTCGCCGCCGCCGTGGGGATGGTCGTTGGGGTTCATAACAACGCCGCGGACGGTGGGTCTCCAGCCCATGTGCCGCTTTCTGCCGGCGCTGCCGAGAGAAACATTCTCGTGGTCAAGGTTGCCCACCTGACCGACGGTAGCCTTGCACACAAGGCTTATCATGCGGACCTCGCCGCTGGGGAGGCGCACCTGAGCGTAGCCGTTTTCCTTCGCCATGAGCTGGGCGGCGGCGCCGGCGCTGCGTACAAGCTGGGCGCCCTTGCCGGGCTGAAGCTCAATGTTGTGGATAACCGTACCCACGGGAATGGCGTCCAGGGGAAGGGTGTTGCCGGGACGGATGTCCGCGTGCTCACCGGTCTCCAGAACGTCGCCTACGCCAACGCCGTTGGGGGCGATGATGTATCTCTTTTCGCCGTCCTCGTACTGAACGAGAGCGATATTGGCGCTTCTGTTGGGGTCGTACTCTATGGCGATTACGTTGGCCTTAACGCCGACCTTATCGCGCTTGAAGTCGATGACTCTGTATTTTCTCTTTACTCCGCCGCCCCGATGACGAACGGTAATCCTGCCGTAGGAGTTCCTTCCGGCCTTGGACTTGAGAGGCTCCAGCAGGGACCGCTCGGGAGTGGTCTTGGTTATCTCCTCAAAGGTGGACACAGTCATCTGTCTGCGGGCGGGAGAGGTAGGCTTATACTTCTTTATTGCCATTTGTTTTCACTCCTATCTTCTTACATTAAGCCGTCAAAGAACTCTATCGTCTTGCTGCTTTCGGTGAGCTTGACGATGGCCTTTTTCCAGTCGGGTCTCTTGCCGGAGTTGGCGCCCATGCGCTTGATTTTGCCAAGCATACGCATGGTGGTCACCTTCTCGACCTGCACGCCGAAGATTTCCTCAACGGCGTTCTTTATCTCGATCTTGTTGGCCTCCTTGGCAACCTCGAAGGTATACTTCCTGTCGGCCATCTGATCCATGGAATTTTCGGTGATTATAGGTCTTTTAACAACATCGTAGGAATTCATTACGCATATACCTCCTCAAGCTTGGGAAGGGCTTCCTTAGCGAGAACCAGCTTGTCGTGAGCCAGCACGGAATAAACATTGAGCATCCCCACATAGGAAGCGTCCACGCCCTTGATGTTGCGGGCGGAAAGATAAATGTTCTTCTCCATATCGGCGGTCACGATGAGAGCCTTTTCGCTGACGCCCATCTCTTTGAGCATAGCGGCTATTGTCTTTGTCTTAGCCTCGTCCATGGCAAGTCCCTCGACTACCAGCACGCTGTTTTCTTCAGCCTTGCTGCTAAGCGCGCTCACCATAGCCAGCTTCTTGACCTTCTTATTAAGATTGTAGGAATAATCTCTGGGCTTGGGGCCTAAAGCCACGCCGCCCTTTGTCCACTGAGGAGCACGGGTGCTGCCCTGACGGGCGCGGCCGGTATCCTTCTGACGGTAGGGCTTTTTACCGCCGCCCTTAACCTCCGTGCGGGTCTTGGTGCTCTGGGTGCCCTGTCTCTGATTGGCAAGGTAGTTCACAACGCTGTCGTGAAGGACGCTCTCATTGACCTCGGCGCCGAAAACGGCGGCGCTGAGCTCAATTTCGCCAACCTTGCCTCCCTGCATATTATATAATACTGCTGTAGGCATTACTTAGCATCTCCTTTCCGTTTAGGCACTTAAGCCTTTACTGTATTCTTAATGGTGACGATGCCGCCCCGGGGTCCGGGAACAGCGCCTCTCACAAGGATGAGGTTTCTCTCGGTGTCCACTCTGACAACGTCCAAATTCTGAACGGTGACCTTTTCGGCGCCCATATGTCCGGGGAGCTTTTTGCCCTTCATAACTCTCGAGGGAGTGGAGCAGGCGCCCATGGAGCCGGGATGACGGTGTACGGGGCCGGTACCGTGAGTTTCCTTAAGGCGGTGGGTGCCGAAACGCTTGATAACGCCGGCGTAGCCCTTACCCTTGCTGGTGCCGGTAACGTCTACCCTGTCGCCCTCGGCGAACACGTCGCACTTTATCTCGTCGCCGACGTTGAGGCCGCTTATATCGGCCAGGCGCAGCTCCTTAAGAACCTTGCGCACGCTTACGCCGGCCTTTTTGAAGTGGCCCGTTTCAGCCTTGTTTGAGAGCTTTTCCTTCTTGTCGCCGAAGCCTACCTGTACCGCCTCGTAACCGTCTATCTCGACGGTCTTTTTCTGAACGACGGGGCAGGGGCCCGCTTCGATAACAGTAACGGGAATTACCTTGCCTGTGGCGTCAAAAATCTGAGTCATACCGATTTTCTTGCCGATGATTGCCTTCTGCATAAAATTGTCCTCCTTATACGGTTATTGGTTGGCCTCAGCCAACATCACCTTAATGATCCAAAACTTACTTACTCTTGTCGATGAGCTTCACGTCGATGCTCACGCCGGCGGGAACATCCAGCTTGCCGAGAGCCTCCATCGTCTTGGGGGTGGGGTTGAGAATGTCGATCAATCTCTTGTGAGTCCGCTGCTCAAACTGTTCGCGGCTGTCCTTATCCTTGTGGACGGCCCGGAGAATGGTAACGATTTCTTTCTCAGTGGGCAGGGGGATGGGACCGGAGACTGTGGAGCCTGTTCTCTTGGCTGTTTCCACGATTTTTTCCGCGGACTGGTCGAGAAGAACGTGGTCGTAACCCTTGATCCTGATTCTCATTTTTTGCTTTGCTGCCATACATGTGCCTCCTAATAAAATAATAATAAGTTATTTGTGACTCATGCGACACCTGTACATAGCGCCGGGCGTTTCACCCTTTGCCATACTAAAACCCGGACGCCATGCTCCGGGTACTACATGAAGATGGGCGCGGGAACCGTAGTCCCATCATCGAAACTTCGATGCACGCAAAGCTTTATCATGTTGTACAGTGACTGCCGCCCGGCTTCGCGAGCCGGACATTCTCCACGGAAAAACCCGGCCTTTTGCCGGCAACCTCCCGCTTCATCGTATGTCATGTCACAGCTTTAACATTATACCTCAGCCGCCAAAATTTTGCAAGCGGTTTTTATATTTTTTTCTCATATTTTAAAATTTCGTGAAAACCGCACAAAAAACACCTCTGCTTTTTGTGCGGTTTTTGGAAATAAATGCTCGGGCGTATCACAATCCGCCTCTTGCTAAATCTTCGACGACCGTTTTTCCGTTTATTTTGATTTCTCTATGCGATATTATTTTTTCGTCAAAGGGCGGTCTTGACTCTTGCCACATACGCCAAAGTCCCGCCTTGCGGCGGGACTTTTAACATTATTTTTTAACTTAGTTGGTGATAACGCGCTCGGTAGCCTTATCAAAGATGTGTATCTTCTCGGGGTCAAGGCAAACCTTGATATCCTGGCCTCTTTCGGCGGTGCTGGTGGGCTTAACGCGAGCGGTGAAAGGAATACTGTCAACGCTGAGATACAGGTAAGTCTCGGCGCCCATATGCTCGGTAACCTCAACGGAAGCGGCCAAGGTCGTATCCTTAAACTCGCCCAGGGATTGAGCGTCATCATACATATCCTCGGGACGGATACCCATGATAACTTCCTTGCCCACATAATCCTTGCAGGCGTCAGCCTTCTTGGCGGTAAGCTTAACCTTCTCGCCCTCGCCGAATTCCACGTATGTATCGTTGCCGTTCTTAGAGAGCTTGGCGGTGCAGAAGTTCATCTGAGGAGAGCCGATGAAACCGGCAACGAACACGTTGCAGGGGAAATTGTAAAGCACCTGGGGAGCGTCAACCTGCTGAACGATACCGTCCTTCATAACAACAATTCTGGTACCCATCGTCAGAGCCTCGGTCTGGTCGTGGGTAACATAGATGAAGGTGGTCTGCAGACGCTGATGGAGCTTGGTTATCTCGGTTCTCATCTGAACACGGAGCTTGGCATCCAAGTTGGACAGAGGTTCGTCCATCAGGAATACCTTGGGCTCACGCACGATGGCACGACCCAGAGCCACACGCTGACGCTGACCGCCGGACAAAGCCTTGGGCTTTCTCTCAAGCAGATGCTCAATATCAAGGATACGGGCAGCCTCGTGAACTCTCTTATTTATTTCCTCCTTGGGAGTCTTGCGGAGCTTAAGGCCGAAAGCCATGTTCTCAAATACGGACATATGGGGATACAGAGCATAGTTCTGGAAAACCATCGCTATATCTCTGTCCTTGGGAGCGACGTCATTTACCAGACGGTCGCCGATGTAAAGCTCGCCCTCCGTGATTTCCTCCAAGCCGGCAATCATACGAAGAGTCGTGGACTTTCCGCAGCCGGAAGGACCTACGAAGATGATGAACTCCTTATCCTTGATTTCAAGGTTGAAGTCGGTTACCGCGGTAACGCCGCCGGGGTATCTCTTGTAAATGTGTTTCAAACTTAAACTTGCCATTGGTTTTACCCTCCTAAACATATAAATACATAATATCCTTTTAAATTATGTTACTATTATGATAACACAAATTTTGTCAATTGCAAATTCGCTTATTGTACAAATATCAATAAATTTATTTGTAACTATTGTATAGTACGTAAAATCTTGTCAAGCTCTTTTGTGCAAAGTTCTCTATATTCTCCGGGGGCAAGAGACCCGTCCAGCTCCAAACCGGCAAAGGACACACGCTTAAGGGCGTCAACACGGTTGCCCACGGCCTTGAACATTCTCTTGACCTGATGATATTTGCCCTCGGTAATGGTAATTCTGGCGGCGCGCGGCCCCAGCTTTTCCACCGTGCAGGGGCTGGTGACATAGCCGCCTATGTCCACCCCGTTCTCTAAAATATATATTTTTTCGTCGTCCAGCTCGCGGGCGAGCCCGACCTCATAGGTCTTGCCCACCTTCTTTTTCGGCGAGAGTATCTCGTGGGCCAGCATACCGTCGTTGGTGAGCAGCAAAAACCCCTCCGAGTCCTTGTCCAGTCTCCCCGCCGGAAAAAGCCCCGACCGCCGGTAGCTGTCCGGCAGCAAATCCATGACCGTCCTTTGGTTTTTGTCCTCAGTTACGCTGAGCACGCCGGCGGGCTTGTTCATCATAAGGTAAACAAGTCCCTTTGGCTTCAGCGTTTCTCCCTTATAAAGAACCTCCTGACAGTCCACATGGGCGGCGGGAGCCATGGCGGGCTCCCCGTCCATGGTGACCCCGCCCCGCTTTATCAGCTCTCTGGCCTCGCTGCGGGTCAGACCCATAGCGTCGGCAACGTATTTGTCAAGTCTCATTTCCGTTCCTCATCTCAGGTTCGGCTCTACCGCTTTTTCAGCGGGAGCATAATGCCGTCCAGCGTTATCGAACACACGTCGCCGCCGATGACGACGCCGTTGTGAACAAGTATATTTCCCCTTGCGTTCAAATCCTCAATCAGGTACGTGTACCTGGTGCAGCCGCAGCCCTTATACGGGCGCAGGTCATAGCCTCCCTCAAGCTGAAGGGCGTTGTAACGCTCATAGACCGCGTCCCACTCCTCCGGTATGGTCAGCTCCACCACCTCGGCAGGCTCCGGGCCGCATGAATAGCCCATGTTTATCAGCACGTCGCTGTAACCGGCCGGAGCGCGGACAAGGGCCGCGGCAATTGCCAGCGCGTAAGCTGCGAACAATGTGAAAACACCTCCCGGGAAAAGTATATTCCGTGAAGGGCGGATTGATGACAAACTCCCCAAACAAAGTCTGCACGAGGGGAAAAGCTCGAAAGGAACTCCCTTTCGAGAAAAAATATTAATAATCCGTAAAAAACTCACTTTGTAACATGGCCGCACGGGGGCCGGCCGAAAAAATCGTGAAGAACGGCGTCGGAACAAGCGTTGCATCGCTTGTTCCGATTTTTTCAAAATCGGAACAATGACTCGCGCCGCTGTTCCTCCTTTTCCACACAAACAACTTCGTTGTTTGTGTGGAGCGGTACCGCCTTCGGCGGCTTGTTTGTCCATCTCTGTGAGTCGGCGGCTTGAGGGCAAGCCGCCCTACACTACCTTAACAAAGTAGCGTAGGGCGGGCTGCCTTCAGCCCGCCGCTTAGCATGACGGACAAAAACCTCGCAAAAGGTCTGTAGTGAGCCAAAGCCGTCGCGATGGCCGCTTTAGGCCCGAATAGCATAGGGATCCCCACAAACAACGGAGTTGTTTGTGGGGAGAAGGAGGAGCAATGAGGTGAGCCATTTATGCAATTTTGCAAAAATTGCATAAAGCGATACCGAGTTCGCGACGACGTAGCGTGACCTTTTGCGAAAAAGGAGGGGCAAGCCTTCGAGTGACGGCATTTCCGCAGGAAATGTCGGAACGCAGACGGGCTTTGCCCCGACGCCGCCGAGGGTGATTTTCGTTCGTTGTTCAAGGGCATAATAACGAGAAAATTCGCTCGTAAGGGCGAATTTTCTACATCAATACAGTTATTTTATTTCTTGATTGATTATATAATACTCAAATCTGCCTTAAATTAAGTCGTTCAGCCCTTGAACGCTCTGCGCGACTTTTTTTACGGCCCCTTACTCCGCCGAGAACGGAAGCAGCGCGATGTGTCTCGCTCTCTTTATCGCGACGGTGAGCTGACGCTGATGCTTGGCGCAGGTGCCGGTAATTCTCCTGGGAAGGATTTTCGCGCGCTCGGACACGTAACGGCGAAGCTTGGCAACGTCCTTATAATCTATCTGCTGAACTTTGTCCACACAGAACTGGCAAACCTTTTTCTTGGCTTTGCGGCTTCTGTAGGGTCTTTCAGTCTTTTCTCTCTCCATCATGGCTAAAACTCCCTTCTAAAAAATAGTGAATGGGATAACGTCAAAACGGCAAATCGTCCTCTGTGCCTATGGGCGAAATCGGGTCGCCAAGGCCGCCGTAGCTTGTCTCATAAGATGAGGGCTGGGGAGCGGCGTTCTGCTGGCCGCCGGAGTAACCTCCGCCGTAGCCGCCCTGCTGTCCGCCATAGCCTCCGTCGTAGCCGCCGCCATCGTACCCGCCGCCGTTATGAGCCTCGCGGGCGGCCCGGCTTTCAATAAAGTGTACGCGGTCAACGACCACCTCGGTCACGTAATGCCGTTTACCCTCGTTGTCATCCCAAGTCCTTGTCTGGATACTGCCTTCAAGGGCGATAAGGTTGCCCTTTTTGAAAAAGCGGGATATGAGCTCCGCAGTCTGTCTCCACGCCACGCAGCTGATGAAGTCCGCCTTACGTTCCTCGCCCTGGCGGACGAAGTTGCGGTCAACGGCAATGGTGAAGGAGCAGGTGCTCACTCCGCTGGGAGTGCTGCGCAGCTCGGGGTCACGGGTAAATCTGCCGATAAGATTTACGCTGTTAAGCATCTTTACTCGCCTCCCTTACGCGTCCTTGCGGACAGTCAGTGTACGGATGACACCGTCGGTGATGCCGTAAACACGCTCAAGCTCCTTCGGGAACTCGGGATTGGAGCTGAAGTTTACGAGCACGTAATAACCCTCTGTCTTGTAATTGATGGGGTAAGCAAGTCTTCTCTTGCCCCACACATCGACGCTCTCAACCGTGCCGTTATCGGCGATAAGCTTCTGAAATCTCTCAGAAAGCGCGGTTATTTTCTCCTCATCAAGAGCGGCGTCAAGAACAAAAATGGTTTCATACTTATTGATAATTTCAGCCATTTTTACACCTCCTTCTGGTCTTTTGGCCTTGGGACAATGCCCAAAGCAAGGATACTGAAATATTATACATGATTTGTTTTTATTTGTCAAGAGAAATCTTCAAAATTTTTCACGCGTCCGCCAAAAATCTGAAAAAATTTAAAAAAAGGGCTTGACAAAAGGCAACGAGTGTGCTATACTTAAACAGTCGCGAGACAAAAGGTATCCGCCTTTTATATGCGAGAGTGGCGGAATTGGTATACGCGCACGTTTAAGGTGCGTGTGGTCTGACCATACGGGTTCAAGTCCCGTCTCTCGCACCAAAATGAAAATCCCGTGGTTATCGGAGAAATTCAGATTTCCCCATAACTACGGGATTTTTGTGTATGTTTCTTTTTACATTTCGCTGGTGGATTTTACACCCTAAAAGCCAATTTTACACCGCCATGCAACACGAAATGCAACACGTCGATGCCGAATATCACATGGCTTTCAATGCGTCGTAGAGCCTGACGGCAATTACGGCGGCCTCGGCGCGGGTCACGGGCTTGGTTGGCTGAAAACTGCCGTCCTCGTAGCCGTTCACAAGTCCCAGCTCCGCAGCCCGGTCAATTATCTTTTCTGCCCAACTTCCTGCTGTGTCGGTGAAGTTCGGGGCTTTTACCGGTTCCTCAAGCAGTTTTGCCCACGTCAACGGCCCGACGCTGCCGTCAACTTCCAGGTCATGGCGGGCCTGAAAATCCTTGACCGCCGCGAGGGTAGCTGGACCGAAGGAGCCGTCCACCTCCAAATCGAGCCCCCATGCGTTGAGCCGTTCCTGCATCCGCTTTACGGCCTCGCCCGTTGCGCCTTTGGTCAAAATCGGTGTCGGGTCGTCCGCCTGTGCCCCGTCAAGTTCCTTTTGGACAAGGTCCACAAAATACCCCCAGCCGTAGTCGTCAAGTATACGGTGCGGACAGTATTTGCCGCTGAAATCCTGGTGCTTCTTAACATGGGATATGTCCCAGCCGTGTTCTTTCAATAGCTTTGCTGTGAGCTCGGCGGCGTTCTTCATGGCCGCCTCAAATTTGGGGCCGCCGCTCTTGCTGTAACAAATTTCAATGGCGATGTATTTGCGGTTACCGGCTCCGCTGCCGCCGTCCCCGGCGTGCCATGCGTTGCGGTCGTCGGGTATAGCGTGTACCGCCTCGTTATCGTCCACGGCGTAATGATAGCTCGTTTTAGAACTGTTCCCCAGCATATACTTTACTTCGGCGGCTGCGCTGGCATCGTTGGCCGTATTGTGAATGCAGATGCCGGCCGGCGTCATGGCGTAGGGGGATTTCAATTTGTAGTTTGCGGGGGGGCATAAGTTTTCTTTAATCGTCATTTTCGCTGCCTCCTACGGCCTCGCCAAGCTCTATTGCCTCAAGCTCTGCGCCGTTGTTTCCGGCGTCGGCCATACCCTCGCCGATTATGTAGGCGATGAGGGTGGCGCCGGCCATAATAATGGCCGTCACTTCGGTTACGCTGCTGTCCTTTGCGCCTGCGGCAATCATTATGGCGGTCACGAAGCCAACCACCGCCACCCAAAACTTCCGGCTGGTTAATTTGCGTTTCCAGTCAATTTTCATTTTTATCATCCTTTCTTTTAGGCCACGTCGTGGGCCTTTTTGTTTAAGTGTTTTTCCAATTTGTTGTGGGCGTCGGTGACGTTATCGTTGGCTCCGAGCTGCTTAAGCCCGTCCAAACAGGCTAATATCGCATAACTCATCACACATTGTTCTTCCTTAATTTCCCGCTGTTCCCCAAGGATATCGGCGATGTCCGCGTCTTGTTTTTCCTGCCTTACAAACCAACGCAATATTGCTACCGCAACCGTACCCACTGTGCCCAAGGCGGCGAGCACCGCCCCGATTTTTATTATCATGTCCAATGTTATTGTCATGTCGTATCTCCCCTTACTGTAATTGGCCGAGCTTGGTCGTCAATTCGTCCACGCGCAGCCGCAGCTCGTTTATCGCCGCCACCGCGCTGCTCTTGTCCCTTGTTGTCAGGTCGGCCAGTGACCCGACCTTGACGTCGCTTCCCAGTTTGTCCGCCGTCACCGCGTTGTCGGCTATGTCGGCGGCCTTTACGGGAAAGCGTTTTTCGAGCTTCAACACGCGGGCATAGGACGACAGCTGGCTCGCCACGAGAAAATATCCGGCGTTCAGGGCCTCGTACAGGTTAATTTTTTCGGCGGGATGCGGCTTTACGGCGATAATATAATCTCCGGCCCCTATATAATAGCTGTCGTCCGAATACGATATTACCGTCTGGCTTTTCCATGTCCAACCGGCCTCCCATTCGTTGGCGTTCATTATGTCCTCGAAGTTAGCGGAGGCTCCCTTGTAGGTGAACAGCCGCACATCTGCCGCGACGTCCTCCGCCAGCTTTTCGCTTGTCACCGCGCGGGCGGCTATTTTGCCCGTCGTCACCGCGCCGTCCGCCAGCTTCCCCTCGGTTACGGCCTTGTCCTGTATCTTGGCCTGGGTGACGCTGCCGGCTTGCAATTTGTCGGCGCTTATGCACTTGTCCGCCAGCTGGTCCGTGCCCACGGTCTTGTCCGCGATGCGCCCGCCGGTCACCGACTTGGCCTGGAGCTTTTCACTGCCGACGATGGAATTATCCTTGATGTCGGAGTTTTGAATTTGCTTGTCCATGATCATGGAGCTGTCTATCTGCCGCCAGTGGGTCTCGTACTGGTTGTTCTCATATACCGTCACAAGCACGGTATTGGCAGACGAGCCGGGCTCAAGATTGGACAGCCCCACCGTCCTTTCGGCGATTTTGTCGCCGGTGACGGTCTTGTCCGCCAGCTTGCCGCCGGTAATGGTCTTGTCCTGTATCTTGCCGTTTGAAATGGAGCCGAGCTGTATCTGGTCGTTGCCCACCGACTTTGTGGCCAGCTTCTCCTGCGTCACCACGTGGTCTGCCAGTTTGTCCGTCGACACCGCGCCGGTGCCTATCTTCCCCTCGGTGACGGCCCCGCTCGCTATTTTGTCCGCCGTCACAGCGTTGTCGGCTATGTCGGCGGCCTTTAAGGGAAAGCGTTTTTCGAGCTTCACCGTGTGGGCATAGGCTGACAGCTGGTCCGCCACGAGAAAATATCCGGCGTTCAGGGCCTCATACAGAGACTCAATTTTTTCGGCGGGATGCGGCTTGACGGCGATAATATAATCTCCGACCCCTATATAATAGTTAACCTCTGAAAATGCAAACGTTGTTACCGTCTGGCTTTTCCATGTCCAACCGGCCTCCCATTCGTTGGCGTCCAGTATGTCTTGAAAGTTAACAAAGGTTCCCTTGTCGGTGAACAGCCGCATATTTGCCGCAATGTCTTCCGCCAGTTTTTCGCTCGTCACCGCTCCGTCGTCAATTTTCTCGGTGGTGACGGCCATGGACCCGATATTGGTTGTTTCGACGGCTTCGCGGCCAATTTTTTCGGTCGTCACGGCCCCGTCCGCGATGCAGAACTCGGTCACGGCGCCGCCCTCGATTTTGTTGGTTGTGACCGCTCCGTCCTGTAACTTTCCCGTGCCGACGGCCTCGTCGTCCAGCTTCTCCTCGGTTACGGCACCGAGGCCCAGTTTCGCCGCGGTCACCGCGCCGCTGGCTATTTTGCCCGTCGTCACCGCGCCGGTGCCTATCTTCCCCTCGGTGACGGCCCCGCTCGCTATTTTACTCGCCGTCACCGCACCTGCGCCTATCTTCCCCTCGGTGACGGCCCCGTCTGCCATTTTGTCCGTCGACACCGCGCCGGTGCCTATCTTCCCCTCGGTGACGGCCCCGCTCGCTATTTTGTCCGCCGTCACAGCGTTGTCGGCTATGTCGGCGGCCTTTACGGGGAAGCGGTCGGTTACGTCCTTCACCGCGCTGGCCACAAATTCGGTTGTGGCAAGCTGGGTGCTGCTGGTGCCCTTAGCCGCCGTGGGAGCCTTGGGTGTGCCGGTAAAGGTCGGAGAGGCGAGCTTGGCGAGGGCGCTGAGGGGCACCCCGCCGTCCTTTATGAGCTTGCCCGTGGCCCCGTCAAACACCGCTACCCGTCCGTCCGTCGCCGAGGCCGGGCCCTTTACGAAGCCGTCGGCGGCTTCGTTGATTTGGTCAAGCCATTTCTGCGCAATCTCTCCTATGTATCCCTCCCACGTGGCTTTATCGTCGGGGGAGGGGGGAACCGCGTCTGTCTCGTGCGCGCCGGGAACGATGCGCAGGTGGCGTAAGGCTGTTGATATTCGTACTTCGCCCTCGTTTTTGCCTATGAAACCGAAATCAAGCCGACCCGCCCTGAATGTAAGGGCTTCCGGAATGGTCACCGTGTACAGCTGCGGGTCTCCTCCCTGCGTCATTGCAAAACCGTACCATGGCGTCACTTGGTTGACGCGCATGACGATATACTTGCTCAGGTCGTCCCAGTCCGAGGAAAACATACCGGACAAAACGTAATAGTTCCGCCCTCCGCTGACTATCACTGTGTCTCCGGGGTCTCCCGGCAGTATTACCCTGTCGTTTTTTATTTCAATATCTATTATCATCATTCCGCCTCCTACTCCGCTGTCTTGGCCGCCAGCGCCCACAGGTCGAATGTCGGTTCGCTTTTCGTCACGCGGGTTGCGGTGTAGTTTATCTTAATGTTTCCGCCCGCGCTTTCCACCGTGCAGCCCTGCCAGCCAACCCCCGTGTGCCATACCGCCCGGTCATAGTATTTTCGGCGGTCGTCGCTGCTGCCGTGGGCGTAACATTCATAGGTCCATACGCCGCCCTCCTTTTGCATAAGCGTCATTGAAACGGCGGACGGGCGCATTATCAGCAAATTATAGTTGCTGCCGCCCAGGTCGTAGCTTTCGCTAAATGTGCCCGTATACTGTCCGCTTGAATTCGGGGTGAGATATTCCTTCAATGGCACCGTTATTACAAAATGCTTGGCCGCGTCGTTTGTCGCGCCGGCAAGCGTCGCATATATTCGCGCGCTTGCTACGGTTCCGTCGGCGGCCACCTCTGCCAACGGCACATAATATGCCACGCCGGGCGCATCTGTCGCCGGACTTGTCTCTGCGGTCAGGTACGCTTTGTTTTGGGCGGCGTCAGCCACTATATAAATGTAGCTCCGCTGACCGGACGGTACCGAAACGGTCTCCGGCTCGGTAAGCTCCGCCGTCTGGCCGTTGGCGAAAATGGCGGTCCCCTCCGACACGATATATTCCCCGTCGGCGTTACGGCTTACCTTGAGGCCCCGCTCCGCCTCCGGCACAACTCCCCGCTGTAAGGCTCCGCCGACAATGTTGTTAAGCGTGGCGGCATAATATGCCCGCCCGTCAACAAACGGGTCTTTCAATCCCGGCAAAGGGTAAAATTTTTTTATTATGCCGTTGAGGTCGTCCGCGCCGACGGTCTGGTTGTCGTAGAAATTATATTTTATCATATTTCCAATAGCCTCCTTATAATGGATTTGGGCTTAACGCCAAAGGTCGGTGTCACGGTTACCTTGCCATGCTCGTAAATTTCCTTTATCTCCGTTATCTGCTTCACCGCCTCTATCTTTACCCCGCCGATGACGCCCGGTGAAACTGTTACGTAATCGCCTACGTCAAACTCTGTTCGGTAGCCTGTTCCGCCTACCGTTGCCGAGACTGTGGCCTCGTTTTTGCTGTCTGCCACGGCTTTTTCCGCCGCCGCTCTGACGGCGTCCTCGTCCCCGCTTTCCGTGGTGTAGCTCTCCACCCGCTCAAATCCCTCCGCGCCGGTATCGTATTCGGTCACCGTGGGCGGAGGGGCCGGGTCGCCTTCGTTTTCCGCTCTTTCCGTTTTTACGTTATAAACAAATGTAACTCCCCCGGTCAGGCGATTGTCCTCATAATCAACGCTGTAAATATTTTTCCTTTGCGGAGAAAATATCAGCTCGCGGCTTTTGTCCCGCGGCTCAAGCACACGAAAAATCAGCTCTCCGCCGTCTTTTACAATTTCGTAGCCCAACTCGCCGCTGTCGCACAGCTGCAAAATTTTCGACGCCAGAACATCCGTTTTGTCTTCGGTCACGGTTTCGTCTCCCGCCTCCGACGGCTCAACCCTTAGGTTAGGTATGGCCCGCTTTCCCCCGGTCAGCGCGGAGACGGCCATATCGGTTATAATTTTGCCGGCGCGTCCGCTGTGTCCGCCTATGTCTATCCGTTGTTTACACAGTCCCTTCAGGTCGTATCCGCTTATGGCGACATCGTTGTCGCTACAGGCGATGCGCTTGACTATGCCGGTGAGACGGTCCTTGTCGGCGGAAATAATATCGTTTTCCTTTATGTCCGCCGCCGCCGACCTGTTGACGTGCAGCTCAAAGCTGCCGTAATCCTTAAACTTCCTCGTCCATTGCAGGGACTGAGCGCGGAACATTGTCTTTGTGACCAAATCGGCATTGTAAACTCTTATATTCACACGCCCGCCTCCCTGTCGTGCCATTTCATAATAGCTGTTATTACACGCCCCGTGGTATTTGTCATCGTCACGGTGTTTTTTCCGACGCTGACCACGGGGAAGTCGCTCGTAACGTCAACATACCTTATCAGGTTTCCTCCTATGTCGCCGGTAACCGTCATTGCGTCACAGTCAATGGTTACGGTTTCCGCCTCTTCGGGACTGTAATTTAGGATAAGCCGCTTCGTGTCCCCGGCGGCATTGGTCACGGTAATGGTTATCCCCGGAGGCGTGACCTCCTGCGGCCCCACCTGCTCTGATGCGGCCGCTTTTTCGCCGTTGATGATTATGACCGGAGGGGCGTCAAGGCTGCCGTCGTTCACCACCTCCGCCGACATCAGCCTTTCGGTCCAGACCGCCGGCAGCGAAAAGGGAAATGTTATCAGGTCCCGGCGTCTGTAAAGCGGCGCCACCTTCTCGCTTGCCGCCGTCCAGTAAAATGACGGCGCCTCAAACTCAAATACCGCCGGAGATATCAGCGCCCCTGTCACCGGTTTCCCCACCGTTGGCAGGCGGGGGACCGCGCGTATGGTCCATATCCCCGCATCGTTTTCGTATGTCAGGGTGCCCGCTGTCTTGCCGTCCATCACCCTGTACAGCATTCGCCGCAAATGGAACCGTTCCTCAAGGGTGCCGGCAATTATATGGCCGTCGATGGTTATCGTTCGGGGGTCGTATACCGCGCTGACTATCTCGTCGCCGTCCGTATCGGCGTAGTCCTCCCGCTGGTATGCGGCGGACCCGCCGAAATCGTAATCGTTAAAAATGTACGGGCTGCCCTTGGCTATGACTATCTCGCCGCGGTCATTTGCAAACTTGAATTTCTGCATATTAACCTCCCATCATTCCGGTGACCTCCATGGTGTGTATCCACCTGCTTATGGCCGCCGCATTTTCGGCCGGACTGCCGGACGTTCCGGTTATGTTTTGGGTCACATTGTAGTTGACCGTATTTCCGCCCGTTGCCGAACCTCCGTTGATGTCTATGCTGCCGCCGTACAGGTGATTGTTCATAAAATTTACAATGTCCCTTAACGGTTCCAGCGACTGACGGAAGTTTTCCATAAACTCCTCTCCGGCGTCGTACCCGTATTCCGCAAAAACGGACATGCTCTCGGATAACGCCGCCTCAAGATTTGTGGTTATGGCCTCGGCCTCGTCTGCGTAAAGCAGGGCCGCTATTTGCTGTGATGTCTCCCGTTTATCCTGCCACTGGGCCATGTAGCGGTCAAATTCCTCGTCGGTGGCGTCAAGCAGTACCGTCGCGTAGGTTATTCCCTCGTCCACGTCCATTCCTCGGAGGACGTCGAACACCTCCGTGTCCGCGCCCTTCTCCTTTACCGCCACCAACAGCTCGTAATATTCCTTGAGATTGTCTGTACTCTCCGACAGGTCGGGCAGGTCGTACCACCGCGCGACCTCGTTGCCGTCCTTGTCCTCTATCGTGTTTGTCCTATACAGGGTGTCGCTTCGGTAATCCTGCAACTTTTCCGCCGCTTTGTCGATGGCGGCTTCCATGTCCTCGTAGTCGTCAATTACGGCCTGTACCATATCGGCGTAGGTGTCAACCGTCTTTTTGGCCTGTTCTTCCCGTTCCTTGGCAATATTTTTTTCTTCCTCCGCAAGCGCCTTAAGCTCGTCGAGATACTCGTCGTCCGCCTTTTCCTTGCGGCGGCGGGCCTCTTCGTCTATGATTTCCTGCCTGTCGGCGGCTGTTTTGGCGTTTGCCAGCCTTTCCTCGTACTGCTTTACTCTTTGGGCCTCGTCATATTCCGCGTGTTCTTTATCGATGCGCTCCTTTTCCTGAATGTAACGGTTTTCGGCGGTCAGCAGCTCCGCCGTCACGCCCTCGGCGGCTTTTACCACAAGGCCGCGGTTCTCCTCGATGCCCTCCGCCATGCCCGCGACGGTCATGGCGCCTACCTCGTCCTTCATTACTTGCGAGGGCGAGTGTATCTCCAGTTTCTTTTTTGCGGCGGTTATGGCCGCTGTCGCCACATTCGCCGCGGCGTTAATGACCTGTGACCGGCCGGCTGTTATGCCGAGGGCCAGTCCCTGGGCCACAAATACACCAGTGCGGTATGTGGCTTTGGATGGCGAATTTACTTCCGCTCCCTTGGCCACGCCGTCGGTACCCGCCTTGCCGATGCTTGCGCCAGCCTGCTCAACCGCGCCGGAATTGTTTGTCATGCCTTGGGCTGCGCCCGCATCGATGCTTTGTCCGATATTTACCGCGGCCTCCGCCGCCGCTGTTGCAATTTTTCCGAAGTTTAGGCTGGCCAGATAATTATCCCCGAAGGCTCCGCCCATTTCCTGCGCCGAGGTTATGGCGGCGGCCTGCGTTCTGCCCATTATGTCTACCACTGCGTCAGGCACCTGTACCCCCGCCGCAGAGAGATTGTCAGCGATTGACCGGGGGATTGTTCCGCCGACCTTGGCCAATTCCTCAAGCTGACTTTCGATAGCCAGCCGCGTGCGGTTTACGCCCTGTTCTCCCACGTCTCCGCTTTGTTTGGAATAAAACGCAAGGTTCTGCACCATTTCGGTCAGACTGCTTTTCATGTCGTCCCGCTGGCTCTCGTATGCCTTTGTATTGGCGTCCGTCGCCCTTACGACATTACCGCTCCATTCGGCCAGCGCCCCGTTTATCGTGTTAAGGTCTCCCGTCATGGCGGCGGTACTCAGGGCCGAATAATCAGCTATGTCTTCGGCGGCCTCGTCATATTTTGCCTGCGCGGTCTTTACCTTTTCCACTGCCTTGGCATAGGCGTCCTCTGTCGCCTCTATTTTTGTTTGCAACTCCTCAAATGCGTTCAGTTTGTCCCGATATTCCTGCGTTTCGGTATAATAGTAACTTTCTTCCACCTTGTCCGTCAGAAAATTCTCCTGTTTTTGGGACTCGGCATTGAGTTCGGCAAGTTTTGTTTTCAGCCTTTCCTGCTCGTCAGTCGCTCTCGTCAATGCCGAGGCGTATCTGTCTATACTTGCCTCGGCGGTCTTATAATCGTCCTCCAATGTGGCCATGACAGCTTGTATTTTCATCATTGCAATGTTTGTCTCAAGGCTGTCCTTAAGCTCATCGTATTTTGCTATGGCGCCGTCTATCAGCTTATATTCTGTCCCGAAGGCTCCGTTAAGTTCGTTGAGAATATACTGTACGCGGTCCTCGTAGCCCTCTTTCACTTTGCCGTTTTCGTCCACAAGGGTTTCCAACTCTATCGACAGGTCTTCGAGATGCACGGCTTCGGTCAGGGCCGCTGTTATGGCCTTGTCCTGGGCCGCCTTTCTATCCTCGATGGCCTGTTGTTCTTCCTTTAGCGCCTTCATGTTTTCGTCGTGGGCCGCTATGACTTTTTCCTCTGCCGACATTTCGTCCCCAAAGGCAGTGGTCAAGGCTACCACGCCCACTGTCAGCGCGGCCACGCCCGCGACCACCGGGTGCGCCGCCAATACGCTCAGTCCGCTTGCCGCTATACCGGCCACCTTGGTCAGTCCGGCTATGGCCGTTCCCGCCAGCGGCACCGCCGCAGCGAGGCTCCCCGCCGTCACTATCAGCTTTTGCGTTCCGCTGTCCATCTCGGCAAATGCTCCCGCCACGTCGCCCGCGACGCCCACAACCGACCTAAGGGCGGGCTCGAGGACATCGTATATTTCCAGTCCTGCGGCTTCCAGTTTTCCCTTGGTGACGTCTATATCACCGGCGAG
The DNA here is from genome assembly GCA_947589005.1 of uncultured Clostridia bacterium. Lineage (GTDB taxonomy): Bacteria > Bacillota > Clostridia > UMGS1883 > UMGS1883 > JAFLUQ01. The sequence goes on from CANPZO010000018.1 coordinate 37,412, forward strand.
GTTGTCCCGCATAACCGCCGCCGCGGTTTCCGCCGCACCGGAGCTGTTTCTCAGCTCTGCGGCAAACTCTGCGCTGGCTCGGCCTCCGGCGTTAAGCAACAGGTTCAGTCCCCGGAGGCTCTCGCTGGTGAACACGGCCATCAATGCGGCGTTCCTTTCGGCGGTGCCCATGCCGGCGGTGGCTCCCTGCACGTCGGTTATAATGTCGGACAGCTTGCGATAATTGCCCGCCTGGTCCTGAACGGCGACGGTGTGGCCGTTTATGGCGACGGCGCCGTTCTTCATTTTTTGGGTCAGGTCACGGTAAACCGCGTTTAACGCCGTTCCCGCTCTTTCGCCCTTAAGTCCCTGATTTGCCATCATCGCCAAGTCAGCGGTTACTTCTTCTACCTCATAGCCCATGCTGTTGGCGTTGGCGGCGCAGTTTCTGTACGCGCCGGCCAGTTGCTCGATGCTTGTGTTGCTGTTGCTCTGGGCGTAGGCCATAACGTCTGCCAGTCGTGCGGCCTCGTCGGTTTTCATGTTAAACGCCGTCAAATAATCCGTTATGATATCGCTGGTTTCGCCCAAATCCATGGCCGCGGCCGTTGCGGTGTTCAGCACCGCCGGCAGATTTGCCATTATCTGCCCGGTGTCCCAACCCGCAAGCCCCATGTATTCCATGGCCTCGCCCGCTTCGGTGGCCGTGGCGACAAATTCCGCGCTTATGCCAATGTCCCGTGTGGCGGCCTTGAGTTTCTCCATGTCCTCGGTTCCCGCCGTGGTTATGGCCTGTACCTTGGACATCTGCTTTTCGTAGTCCGCCCCGACTTTCACCGCCGCCGCGTCCACGGCCAAAATCGCCGCCGAAAGCGGCCTGAAAGCGTCTGTCGCTTCTTTGACCTTTTGCCCAACGGTCTCTATCCTGGTGCCAACGGCCTTTATTCGTTCGCCGGTCTCTGAAAATTTATTCGCTTCAGCGGTAGCCTTCCTTAGTTCCTGCTCGGTAAGCTCGATTTCCCGCTGTAATTTTCTATATTCTTCCTGGTTGACCTTGGTGCCGTTGTCCATGGCATCATCAGCCTGCTTTTTGGCGGCTTTCAGCGTCTCCAATTTTTTTCGGGTTTCATCGACACGCTGATTTAACAGCTGTTGCTTCTGGGACAGCGCCACCGTGTTGCCCGGGTCCATCTGCAACAGTTTTTCGACTTCCCTGAGTTCTTTTTCCGTAGATTTTATGGGCTTATTCAACGCGGTAAGCGCCTTTGCCAGGTCCGACGTATCGCCGCCTATTTCCACGGTAATGCCCTTTATTTCGCCTGCCATTAGTCTCACCTCGAACAAAAGGGCGGGCCGGACGGCCCGCCTGTCTTTTTTTACCGGCTTGATGCCAGCCGGTCAAAATCTTCCTGTGTGGCTGTGTACACCCTGGCCTCGGGGTTACGCAGCCATATAATTTCCTTTTGCAAATCGGCAATGCCGCCGACCGTGAAATGTTCCATGCCCTCAACGCCTATACCAAGCATAAGAGCCATGGCTATAACGCTGTCAGCTGTCAGTTCTCCCCCGTCGCCTCCGCTTCGGGGGCTGTCGAGTTTTTTGTGTTGTGAAGCTCAAAGGTGTCGCTCATCAGCTCGCACACCTCTCTCGGCATCAGGGTTATGGGGAAGGTTCCGATTTCCTCAAGCCAATCCTCGAACGGCTTGATTTCCTTGTTGGCATTTTTGGCCATTATGTAGGTCAGCCGCATCACCGGCAGTCCTACCTCTTCTGTCAGCGGCCCGCCGATGGCGTTCACTATGGCGTTGAAGTCTGCGAACGCATCCGCGCCAAACTCCTTTTTGTACTTGTAGAGAAGGCTGGCGTTGTTGTCCAAAACGATGGCTTTGCCGCCTATGGTCACGGTCTTGCGCATCAGGCTTCAGCCTCCTGTATTTCATAAACCTTGGAGAACCAGCCATCGTACTGCTCTTTCTGGGCCGGCGTACATACCGCGTGGGAAATTCCGGTATGCGGGTCCTTTGTCATGGTCATGGGCACGGTGTCGGGTTTGCTTTCCAGTCCGCCGCCCTTGGTCGTGCTCGCAATGTCGGGTTTACCGGCTATGCACCTGTAGAATACGTGACGTATCGCGTGTACGTCTCCGGTAAACTCGCACAGGAAGGCGAACTCTTTCTTTACCGGGTTGTCCGGCTCGTAGAGGACGCCGTTCTGGTCTGTTTTCCAACCCAGCAGGTCTACCTTGTCCTCGTCCGAAAGCACCTGAACTATGAAATCTCCCTCGTAGCCTTTGTCGTCCACAGCCTGGGCATACATGGGGTCGTCGTCGGCGGAAATGTTCGCCGTTTCCACATTGGCGGTCAGGTTCAGCTCCGTCGCGCCCTTGACCTGCCGGGGTGTATCATACGTCGCCGTACCGTCCTCGGCGCGGGTGATGGGCGCCACGTATGCGTTTTTAAGTCCGAATTTGATTTTGTTTTTAGCTGTTGCCATTGTTTATTCCTCCTAACTTTCTTGTTAAATATAATTCCAGCTTGCCGGTGCTTTCACGGTCGAAAACCCGGTAGATGCCGTATTCCCGAGTGTCTTTGTTGATTGTCGCATAGCCCTCGCCCCGGTACTCGTCGGGCCAAACCTCCGCCACAAAGTCCGGCTTTGCGCCGTATTGTTGGGCGCTATAAAATTCTTTCTGTCCGCACTTGCGCAGGGCGGCGTAAACCGTGCGCCCCGCCGTGCGTTCGCCGGCGGCGGACATATCGCCCGCTGTCCGGTCATAAAGGTTCAGCATTACCTCAATCATCGCGGGCCTCCCATGCTTCAAAGAAATAATACTTTACCATCGTTTTTTCATCCCCTATGATGGCCTCGTCGGTGTCCCAAATCAGTTCCAGCCCCTCAAGCGCCTTTTCGATTTCGGCGTAAATTTCCGGTATAAGGCGGGGAGAATACACTTCCACCCGCCAGGGCACCCGGCGGGCGACGGCCATATCGTCCGCCGTTATTGCCGTTGTTTTTTCGGGGAGAAAAATTATATACGGCAGCTCTGCCGGCTCGGTAAAGGCCGTCCGCGCCGTGGGCAGTATGGCGGAAAGGGCCGTCCTCAGTTCCTTTTCGGTCATATCACGCACCTCCGAAAATTTTCTTTAGGTCCTCCTCCACATTTGCCTTTGCTTCTTCTTCGGCCGGCTTTATGTGCGGAATGCCTAAAACTCTGCCGGTACCCGGCTTGATTGCGTGGCCATATTCCAGCAAATGCGTAAGCCCCGGATAATCACGGTTGTGAATTATAATTCGTATCGCCCGCTGACTTTCGTATACTGCTTCCCCTCGCCATGCGCTTGAATATAATCCATAACGCACAGGACTGCTTTGCGTGATGCGGTTCTTGCATTCCCTTGCCCGTTTTGTCAACGCTCGCTTGACCTCTTTTTCCTTGTCCATTTGCCATTGTTCCAGCTCTTGGGCTATTATCGCGGACAAGCTTCCGACGTCGCCCTTAATTTTACTCATCCGTCGTCGGCCTCCTGTGCTCGCTGAAAACCAGCCGCGTGCAATGGGACATATAAACATCCATCAACTTATCCCTATCCGGGTTGCCCCCGTAGTTTGCAAGTACAAAAACGATTATCGCCTCGTCGATGAGCGGGCTTCCCTCGTCTACGTCCTCGCTTTTAACGCCAAATCGCACAAGGTCCTCGGCGGCGGCGGAAATCAATTGCTCTATATCCCTGTCCAGCTCGCTGTCGCTGGCCTTTCGCACTCTCAGTTTGCACCTCGCGAGCAGCGCCGCCGCTCTTTCCTCGGACATGCTCCATCCTCCTTTGGGATTATTTGGAATTATTCGCCGGCGGCCTTCTTGAGCCGCTTTATGCCGTTGTACATCACCACGTTGCCGCCCATAAAGGCCGAAGCGCGGTTTCCGATGATGCCTTCCTTGAACTTGTAGTTTTCGTCCCTCTTGGTCTCCATGTCGCTGAAAGCCACCAGGTCATAGGCCGTGTTGATATATCCGTAGGCCATGCAGTAATCGCCCGCTCTGGTGGCCGGGTCGGACAGCGCCTTGCATGCGGAGGAGATGACGTAGGGAATGCCGTCAATCATTCCGCTGTTGCCACGGCGGACTATGTCGTACAGTCTCCGGCCATCCTTGCCGCGAAGGAGCGCCAGCGCCTCAAGGTCCTTTTTGTTCAGTATCAGCCAACCTATATCCTCCACGGCCTCATCTCCGCCGTAGCCGTATACCAGCTTGTCGAGGATGGTGTCGTCTATGGCCTCGGCCTCGATGTCGGTGTCGGGATTTATAACTTTTTCGTCTTCCTTAACGGGATTGTGGAAAATCCCGCGAAGATGGCCGTCGGCTCCGTCGCCGGTCATTATCTCCCGTGCCAGCTTTTTGCGCACGGCCACGCCCACGCCCCTGCGGACATGTCCGTCATAGTCGGCGGCCGGCAGCTTGATGTATTCCTCGCTTTCCTCCTCGAATGCGGTTATTTTGGTCTTTGTTATCACCGCCTTGCCGAACTCGGTCTTTGTATCTGCGTAGGCCGCTCCCTCCTCGGTGTAGTCGCCCTCGCCGTATCCCTTGGCAAAGGGCTGGGTGAAGCTCTCGCCGCCTATAAGGGGCACAAAGTTCACCAGGTCAAGTACGCTGGATACCTGGGGGAAGGTGTCAATGATGCTTGACGCGCTGTGCTGGCGGAGGACCGTCTCCTTTGTGGTATGGGTCTCCGCATTGGGGCGCACCATGGACATGGCGCTGTATCTCACGGCTTTCTTGGCCTTAAGCGCCTCGCCCCTTGCCTCGGCCTCGCCGCTGCCATTATTGCCGTCATCGCCGCCATCGCCGTCGCCGATGTCCTTGGCTATGTTGGCCAGCTTCTGACGGGCCCTCGCCTCGTCGATTTTGTTCTTGATTTCCTCAGCTTCCCGCAGCAGCGCGGTAAGCTCGTCTCCGGTTTTGTTTTCGCACTCAAGGCCGATGGCCTTGAGGCGTGCGTACATTTCTTTCAGGTTCATAATACCTCTCCTTTCAAAATTCCTGCTATGCAGATTTTCCTGACTTTATCTCTGGCCGCCATGTCAATGGCCGCCTGTACCTGTGCGGGAGGTCTCAACGCCGTCCCGCTGTCCTGAATTTTTGCGGCGATGTCCACCGCCGGCGCCGGCTCGATGTTTTTGAATACCTCCGCCGCCCTGTCTGCGTCCAGCCAGCTTTCATCCCTCATCAGTTCGAAGATATCCTCCCGCCCCACGCCCTCGGCGGCGTTGTCCGTATATGCGAGAATAATACCTTCCTGTATGCGCTCGAGGTCGTCGGCGGCCCTGCGGAGTTCGTCGCAATTGCCGTCACATCGCGTCCATGCTTGATGTACAAACAGAAACGCATTTTTCGGCATGACCGTTTTGTCCGCAACCATCGGGAACAAGGATGCAATGCTCCCGGCGATGCCGTCCACATGGGCGGTTATTTGACAGCCGTACAACGCCTTGTACCGTTTTAGGCAGTTGTACATCGCGTATCCTGCGAACACGTCGCCTCCGCCGCTGTTTATGTACAGGTCGATAGCTCTGCCGCCGAGGGCGGCGAGTTCGTCGTACATATCCGACGGGCATTTATCGTCCGATGACCATTTGGCGGCCTTATCCGCCACGATATCGCCGTAAATGCGAATTTCCGCTTTATCGCCGCTTACGGGGCCGAGGTTAAAAAACTTTCTCATTCATCTTCACCTCCTTCGGCCTTTTCTTTTGGCGCGTTGGGGCTTTTTTCGCCCACCTGATACTCGTTCTGCTTGTCGGCCCTCACGTAGTTCAGGCTCACAAGTCGGACGTCTCCGTCCTCTACCGGCGGATATCCGATTAGGCTGCGGTATTCGTTTACCGTCAACGCTCCGCGGTCAAGGGACTCTTTGGCTATTTCGGCCCGCGTTTGGAGCGACGCATACTCTAAGCGGGCGGTTTTGAAATCTATCCGATTTCCCCGTGCCCGTTCCCTCGGGGATAACAGTTTATATGTGAACTCCATGGACATTTGAAGGGCCAGCGGCGCAATCACTCCGTTATAAAAATTGACCATCTCCGCCTCTGACGCCGTGCCCTGGATAACTCCCTCGCTTATGCCGTAATATCTCAAAATGCTTTGCTTGAAAAAATCCGCCGGTCCGGTCGGTATGGGTACGCTCTTTTGATTGACCTCCTGCCAGGTGTAACGGGGATCCAGCGCCGCCACGCCGCCGCTGTTGTCCGCGCTAAGGAATGTTTCGTTGAAATACTCCACGTCCTCCTTAATTTTATCTTCGTCCACCAGGTTCGACGCCCTTAACAGGCCGCGTATCATGCCGGAATTTTGCGCGATTTTGGCGATGGATTTGCATATCGTGTCGAAAAGTCCCAACACCTTGCCCAAAATGCGGTCCGGCGATGTTCCCACAAATCGGCCCGAGTTCAGTCTTTCCTTCAGGTGTATCACCTGGCTCATCGGAAGCGTATATTCTTCTCCGTCGTACTGCCACACAAACCTTGCGAACTGCTCTCCGTCTTTTTCAACAATCCGCAGGCTTGTAACGCTTACCGGCTGCACGGCCTCAATGTCGGTGTAATCGTTGTTCCACCTGATAATTGCGATGGCGTTGTGTGTGCGATACAGGTCGCTGACCATCTTGTATAAAAAATCCGCCGTTGAATATTCCGGGCATGGCCTTTCTGCCAATAGTCGGGCCAGCTTCGTGTCCCTTATCTCCTCGCCGTTTTCACAGGTTTTTATTATTCGGGGGACGAACATACTGGCCTGTTTTGCCACCTTGTGCGCTATCGCATCAACAATGTCGTTCTCCGCCGCTTTGCTCGGAGAAATAACTTCATCGTTCTGACCGCCAATCCAGTAGCTCCGTCGTCCGCGTCTCAGCCACCGTAAAATTCCCTCAAACACGCTTTCACCTCCGGTCGTTTTTTAGGCTTTCTCCTATCTCTCCGAAATATTTGCTCCTCACGGTCATCGCGGCTATTGTCGCGATGAAGCAGTCTATATTTTCCCTCTTGTCCAGCTTGATTGGCGCTATTTTTTCGCTGTCGGTCTGGACCTTCACCGCCGTATACAGCAAATGCCGCTTTAACAGCTTGTTGTTCCCTATGTGCAGGGTTCTGGCCTTGACATATCCCTCGAAGTCGTACATCAGCGGCGACAGGTTTGTTCCCTGGTGAACGTCGTCCAGTTTGAAGCCCTGCGCCTTTAAATTTTGGACAAGATATTGTGCGCTGTAACGGTCGTACCCTATGCACAACGGTAAGATTTTGTATATCCTGACCAAATCCAAAAACCAATTTTCAATATCGTGATAATCTATAAACTCGTCGCCGGACACCTTCAAAACGCCCTGCTCCACATATGCGGCAAACTCCGTTTCGTTGTTTGCCAGCTTTTCTTCCAACCTTGCGCGGGTTATATACGCCTGCACTATGGCGTAAAGCTCGTTGCTCCTCTCGATTACTACCCCGGCGGCTGACAGGTCGGTTGTCCTCGACAGGTCAAAACCTCCCACGCAATAGCAGCCGCGGAAGTCCTCAAGGCCGAAGTCCTCGCCCGACAGCGCCTCCACGTCCTCATACTGTAGCCATGCCTGTGTGGAGTTTTGTTTTATGTTGCAGTGCTTAGTCAGAAATTCGGCCCGCGCCGCCGGACTGGTTCGGGCGATTTTTATTTCTTCCAGCAGATACTCTTCCGAAACTGACACTCCGAGGTTGGGATTGGCTTTTTTCAGCTCGGACATGTCGTCCCATTTTCCCACGTTCTCGATTATGTATAGCAGCGGGAAAAACGCTTCTTCCTCGCTTGACCCGTTTATCCATGCGATACCTCTTGCCACCAACTCGTCGTATATGCCCTCGTCCTCATATCCCGCTGTCGATATGGATATTATTAACGGCTGCCGCCTTGCTCCGAAGGCGGATTTCATTACGTTGTATTGCCGTTTCCCCTTTTCGCCCGGCCATGACGATATCTCGTCACAAACCGCCAAATGCGGGTTAAATCCGTCCGATTTCTTGGCGTTAAATGCCAGCCTTCGAGTGGAGCTGTTCGTCGCCGGAATGTAAATGTCGTTTCGGCGTTTTTTGCACATCTCCCGCAGTTCCGGCTCTGTCAGCAGCATTTGTAAATACGCCTCGTAAACTATGTTTGCCTGGTCCAGTTTCGGCGCCAAACAATAGACCTCCGCGCCGTATTCGCCGTCCATGTAATTCATGTAGGCTATAATCGCCGCCACAAATGTGGTCTTGCCGTTTTTGCGGCCGACTACTATCAATACCTCCCTGAACTGTCTGCGGTTCTCGCGGTTCATTGTCCCGAATATCGCTTGGACGGCTGCTTTCTGCCACAGCTCGAGTGTTATTAAATCGCATCGTCCCACGCTGTGGCGGCAGAATGTTTCGATAAAATCTATCGCCCGCCGGACCTCGGTCTCGCTGTAAAAATATCGGCCCTCTTCAATGCCGGTTTTTATTCGTTTGTACGCCTTGACTACCGCCGTAGGCGCCGTCATCTCTCCGCTTTCTATCGCCTCCAGGTACGCCGCGATGTAATCCGTCATCTGCGCATCATTTCTTCCAGCTTGCTTTTGCGCTCGGGCGGCGGAAGGAACTCTATCAACGTCTTCACGTAGTCCTTATACTGTCTGCTATTGTCACTGTATATCTTGGCGGCGGGGTTTTCCTTCAGGTACTTTTGTGACCCGTTTTCCACCGTGGTTACCAGCTCTTCCGTCAACAGTCTTCGGCGGCACTCTCTCATCAGGCATTTTTGAAACGCCGCCTCCTCAATCAGCTTTTTCAGCATTTCTTTTTTTCCGGGGTCGTTTTCCAGCACCGGCTTGAACACGCGCACGATGGCATTTACCTCTCTGGCGACCGCCTTGTCGTCTAAAACAAACTCCTTCGATTTTGCCACGGCCTTCCCCCCTTTTAACACATGATAACACAGTCGTAGGGTTCATTTCCGCCAACTTAAAATTTTCTTTTCCCCTCTTTTTTGGCGCAAAAATAGGGCCACGGATGACAAAAAAATCCGCGCCTTTTAATCGTAAAAAAATATTTTTCTTTCAACAGAAAATTTGCACGCCAAAAACAGCCCCCTCGCGCGGGCGTGCCCGGAGAGTTTTTTTCTTCTCCCCGCGCCGGTCCCCCTACGGGGGTATGAAATTACGACATAGGGGGGAGTATGCTACCGTCGGCGGCGACCCTGTAGGGCCCGCGCCGCATTTTGTCCGAGTGTTCGCGGTTATGGCAATCTTGGCACAGCGCCTCGAGATTGTTCCAGTTCAGCGTTATCGTCGGGTCGTTGATATTGGCCGGGGTCAGGTATATCTTGTGGTGGGCTATGGTCGCGGCTTGCGCCTTGCATCTCTCGCACAGCCACATCTTCGACGCAAGAAAACTTTCTCTGCATTTTTGCCAGGATGCAGACCTGTAAAATGCCCTCGCAAAGTCCTTCATCTGTCATCGTCCAATCCCAGTTTCACCGCAACAGATTTGACGAACTGTGCCTGCCATCGTTCCGCTGTCCGCTGAGATATATGACATTTTATCGCTGCGCCTGCAATCGTATAATGCCCATCAAAATATACCAGGTCAATCACCCGGAGCCTTTCGGGGGCGTCTGGCAGGGGGGCTAAATCAATTATCGCCGCTGCGACTGCGTCTCTTCGCTTTCGCTCTGTCCTGCTCAGGTTGACCGCCTTGGCCAGCCGAGGATAGTCCCGTAACACTGACCTTATGTAACTTCTGTATGGCTTTATCATTTCCATCGCTCCTTTTCCTGCATAATCGGGCGGATATGTAATAGCCCCCGTTTATGGGGTTATAATATACCCGGTCGCACTCGGCGAAAAAATATTCCGGATATAAACGCTCCCATGCTTGTCTGTTGTCGCAATCCCCAAACAACGCCTCCGCCGTTTTGTTGTTGTACCGACTGTCGCTTTTCCGTGGTTCCGGCTTGATGAGATTTTTGCTGCTGCTCCATCTGCGAAAACCACATCGACGGGCCTCTTGCTTTTCTTTTTTTCGCCCGGTTATATATGCTATCTTCCCTGCTATCCCAGTCGGCCCAAATTGCAATCGGTCACAGTCGCAATACCCCGCATAATCTTTGCGCCGCCACGTATCCTCGACCATGTCCCGCGTAACCAGGGGGGTCGAATTTAAAATCATGTGGTGGTGGTACCTTCCGTTTCGTAGCCCCTGTTCGGTGACGTAAATATATTTTAACTCTGCGCCGGCGTCCTTGTAAATTTTTTTCAGCCGCCGAATATAGTTTTGAATGTGCTTTAGGGCCTCGCGTTCATCTGTGGGTTTGATTTTGTATGTGAGGTCCAGCCCGTAATCTCCCGGCCTGAAATTTTTATGTGCCAGCCTGTCCACGTACTTGATGCTGTTTTCAACATTCAGCCGCCGCTGCGTTTCAGTGGTCGTCCTGAACCTTGGCTTTCGTCTGCCTATCGGTTGACGAAACACCGGGTATATTTGCACGTCAAGGTAGTCTCCCATTTCATACCTGACCTCACGATACTTTTTTCGCATTTTTTATCCCCCTCGTTGATTTGTTAATATCCCATACCAGCACGGCAGGGGCTCTTTCGCCCCGGCCTATTCTATTTTAAATTTTTTAAAAAAATTTTCAAAAAGCACTTGATAAATCACGCAAAGCGTGATATAATAAAACCATAGAAAGGGAGGTGATGAAAATGTCCAAACAAAAAAATAAGTCGAAAAAACCTCAAATAAGCTGGGTAGCGCTTATAATCAAAGGTTTCATCGACTTATTGTTTGCAACAGCAAGTGCTTGGATTGCCAAGCATTTACCGTAGCGGCGGGGGCTTCGGCCCCTTGCCACCACATACAGTATACCTCACAAATTTCAATTTGTCAAGGAGGAAAAGTCAATGAAAGAAATTTTAATTACAGCCAGCGCCATCCTTGCCCTTATGGGTATCATCCGAATAACCATTGGCATTGTCGGCCTTATCGCAGAGAAATTAAAGGATAAGTAATCTCGACGAAAGGCAAGTTCATAAAGTAGTGTAATAAAATTACGAACTTAGAAAGGATGTTAACAATGACAACATATTATTTTACCACAGACTATGACATTTTCGGCGAAGACCTGATAATCTGTACCAACGGCGAGCAGTACAGGGTAGTTCCGACACTGTCCAACGGGAAAGATTGTCTTTGCGGTGCTGACCTGGACAAGGCCCGAGAATATGTCGTAAATAATGCCCGCGGATGGGACACAACCCCCGAAGAAGAAACAGAATTCAAAAAACTAACCGAAGGATACGCCAAAGCTAAAGATTTGTTCGATTGGGAAGATGTGATGATAGATGTTGCCTGCGATTATCCCGAGCAAATCCGTGAACTGGATTTTAACCCGGCGGATTTGGAAAATGTCATTGTACTGCGGGTGATGGACTGATGGCGATATACGACAATCGTGTCTGCCGTGCCTGTGGGGTCATCTTTTCGGGTGGCCCCAGGGCATGGTACTGCCCCGACTGCCGTTTGGAACGCCAACGTGAACGGGGACGGTACTATTCAGCGCACGGCTATTCACGACATATCGGCGACACCGACGTCTGTGAAAACTGCGGAGCGAAATACACCGTGGAAAGCGGGCAGCAAAAATACTGCAAAAACTGTCGGGACGAAATGCACCGTCAGTTAGATAATCGACAAGGGGTTAAATATTATCACCGTATGGATAATGTTACAAGGGCACGGCGCACCGCACGACGCCGCGAGTTGTACCCGGCCAATAAGGACGCTCTAAACGCCGCAAGGCGAGCCACCCGCCTCGGCGGGAACTGCCGCCATTGCGATGCGCCAATACGCCGTGGAAATTATTGTGCTGACTGTCGGCGGGAAATACTGGCAATTTACGATGCTACTCATGCCCCGTCAAAATTGGCGGCGGAGTATGGTTGCAATGTGAATTATATATATTTTTTGCTACGAAAAAGAAAGGAGGGCTGACCGTGGAGACCGTGAAAGAGCTGCGCAAAGCGGCAAAAATGACCCAGCATGCCTTTGCCGACTACTTCGGTGTGCCAAAGCGCACCGTCGAGGACTGGGAGGGCGACAGGCGCACTATAAGACCTTATGTGTTGGAGCTTATGGAGTATAAACTCCGCAATGAAAAACTTATCGCCGAGGCGGAGGGGTGACCCTCCGTCTTTTCTTCATTATATATCTAACGCGTTCTTTGTCGGCGGGAAGTCAAATTCCCTTATCGGGATGCTCAAACTTCGCGCCATGGCGATCTCCGCTGCCATGCCTTCCGTGGGGCCGTTGTCCGGTATGTACGCCCACAATTCATCACATATGTTTAACAACTGACGCCCAACTCTCAATCCAAGTTTTCTCTCTTTTTCATCGTTATCGCTTAAGGACTGCGTATATAACAAATGCGGAGCTATCGGTATGACCCAGCCTCTGTCACTTAATAAAATATTCCGACAAATTCTCCGTGCTATCACTGTGTTGCGTCTTATGTTTCCCCTATACGGGGAACATATATATACCAATTTCGGTCTGTCACTTTCCGTGTAAATTTCACTCATTGGCTATTCCTCCTTTAACTTGTCCACCTCTGCGGGTCACTAAAGGCTCGGGCATTGCCCTCGCATTTTTATAGCCTTGCTGGGTGCTCGTCCGTTGCCGCTCGCTGAATATTAACATGGCCCGCAACTCCTAACTCAATTAAACAGCTCGTGCGTCCCGTTTATATACCTCATTTCCTCCTCCGCCGGGGCGTACCCCAATCTGCCGAGAAAATCGTATATTTTGTTCAGTTTTGGGTTTTTCCTGAATTTCCCATTGTAGTCATGGTATCGTTGCCCTTGGTTGTCGCCGGTCAGATAATAGGCGTATGCCGTCAATGCCCGCCAAGCCTTAACTTTGTCCAGCTCTGGCCCTCGGTCGGTCTTTTTCTGCAATGTCGCCTTGACTACCTCCCACGGCTGCGTAACGGTAACATCTCCCACCAGCAGCTTTGCCGCTGCTACTCCCGCTGCTATGGGGGAATAAAAATCCGTGCTATTGTATATCGTTTCTAAAATGGCGTCGAGCACCACCATTTCCATTAAGGGCATTGCTGGCCGGAAGTTTTTCACAAACTCCGACCTTCGCTCGGCGGCTGTTTTTGCAATCTCGTCCAGCGGTTCCACGCGCTCCTGTCTTCTTTCTTCGGCCTCCTTCGCTTCATCTTTGGCCGCCTTCTCGTTGGATGTATACTAAAAAAGTAGACAAGAAAAAGGAAATATGTTAAAATAGAAAACAAGAGAGGAGAAATACTATGT